>CAXXEO010000001.1:0-64019 GCA_963664585.2 Oscillospiraceae bacterium
AACACTGTCGTAGGGAAGCAGCTTGCAGCCACATTTGCCAGTCTGCGCCTCCCTGACAGGGGGCGCTTTTATTTTTCCCCGCTACCCACTGTGGATGAGATTCATCCTGAAACCCATGATGTTCCTGTTGCTGCTTCTCCCTAAGGCATTACATAATGATCTATAGTTGATTCACTTGAAAACAAACTTGTGATTTCTTCCCCCGCCTTCGGCGGGGGAAGAAAATGACGTTTTATATATAGCAGTTTTTAAGTTAATTGGCTATATCTGCAAGCTATGCCGTGAGAAGTAAATAATTGAATCTGATACCCGTCACATTAAAAGATTGTAACCAATTAAGCCTCTTTACATGTTTTCAGTATCCTTTTCGCCTGTGGCGAGCTGATAAAACTACTCAATATCAAAACTGAGGGCATTTGCTGGAGAAGCGTTTGCCCCCAGAAAATAAGGAACAAGGAGAGGATTTATATGAAAAAAGCACTGACCATAGCAGGTTCCGACTGCAGTGGAGGAGCAGGCATCCAAGCGGATTTAAAAACCTTTTCCGCCCATGGTGTATTTGGAATGAGCGCGATCGTTTCCGTTGTGGCGGAAAACACCCAAAGAGTAATCAGTATTCAGGACATCATGCCCCAAATTATACAGGATCAGATAGACGCCGTATTTGAAGATATCCGCCCCGACGCCGTGAAGATCGGCATGCTTTCACAGGTTGACTCCATTCTGGCCGTGGTCAACAAGCTGCGGGTATATCAGCCGTCGAATATCGTCCTTGATCCAGTAATGTATGCAAAAAACGGTTATCCCCTGATGAATCCCGATGCCATCGGGACCCTGATCAAGGAAATAGTTCCAATGGCGACTGTCATTACACCCAATATCCCCGAAGCCCAAGCCATTGCCGGTATCTGTGTCGACTCGCAGGCCGACATGGAACGGGCAGCAAAGATCATCCATACCATGGGCTGCAAAAATGTGCTTGTCAAAGGTGGCCACGCGGTGGGCGACGCCTTAGATATCCTTTATGACGGAGTACATTTTACATACTTTTCCTCTAAGCGAATCAACACCAAAAATACCCACGGTACCGGCTGCACCCTTTCTTCAGCAATTGCTTCAAATCTGGCTTTGGGCATGGATGTGCCATCCGCGGTCCAAAAAGCGAAGAAATATGTCACTGCTGCCATCGCCGATGCACTGGAAATCGGCAAGGGGGCTGGACCAACCAACCACTTCCACGAGTTCTATAATAACAAAGGAGAAAGAAAAATATGAACTATACTACACAGATGGACGCGGCCAAAAAAGGGATCATAACCCCACAGATCGCCCTGGTCGCCCAAAAAGAAGGAATGGATACCGGGGAGCTTCTCCGGCGCGTGGCTTCCGGCACCGTTGCCATCCCCGCCAATAAAAACCATGTCTCTCTCAGCGCCGAGGGGGTGGGCGAGGGACTACGAACTAAGATCAATGTCAACCTCGGCGTATCAGGTGATCTTGCCGACTATGAGGCTGAGTTTGATAAAGTAAAGCTCTCCCTTTCTTATGGAGCCGAGGCCATCATGGACCTGAGCAACTATGGTAAGACCCATGCTTTTCGCGAAAAACTGATTGACCTCTCCCCCGCCATGATTGGTACGGTTCCGATCTATGACGCCATAGGATATCTGGAAAAAAGCCTTAAAAATATCACTGCCGAAGAATTTTTGGATGTGGTTCGGATTCACGCCCGTGAAGGTGTGGATTTTATGACCATCCACGCAGGTATCAACCGCAGAACGGCAGAGATTTTTCAAAAAAATAAGCGCTTGACCAACATCGTCTCCCGGGGTGGCTCGCTGCTTTTTGCATGGATGGAGATGACCGGACATGAAAACCCATTTTATGAATACTATGATGAGCTTCTCAACATCATGCGTGAGTACGACGTAACCATCAGCTTGGGGGATGCCCTGCGGCCAGGCTCTATCAGTGATTCCACCGATGCCTCCCAGCTTACCGAGCTGATTGAACTGGGCCAACTGACAAAGAGAGCGTGGGCAAAGGATGTACAGGTGATGGTTGAAGGTCCGGGTCATATGGCCCTTGACGAAATCGCGGCAAACATGAAAATCCAAAAGAGGCTTTGCCATGGTGCCCCCTTCTATGTGCTGGGGCCTATCGTCACAGACATCGCTCCCGGATACGACCATATCACCTCTGCGATAGGCGGAGCGATCGCAGCAGCAAACGGCGCGGATTTCTTGTGCTATGTCACTCCGGCCGAGCATCTTCGTCTTCCAGATATCAGCGACGTCAAAGAGGGAATTATAGCAGCCAAAATTGCCGCCCACGCCGCTGATATTGCCAAAGGCATAAAGGGTGCAAGGGAAATCGACAACCGGATGAGTGACGCAAGGCGAAGATTGGATTGGGATGAGATGTTTTCTATTGCACTTGACCCCGAAAAACCAAAGCGGTATTTTGACAGCGCACCACCGGCAGACAAACACAGTTGTTCGATGTGCGGCAAAATGTGCGCTATGAATACGATGAACAAGATTATGAATCATGAGGAAGTATGCACGGAAACGGAAATACACGATTGACTATCCCTCTTACCTGATACGAATTCCCTTTGCCGCTCTGCTAAAAGCGAAGTGGAAGGGATGAAAATCAAATGTCACCAAAACAGGATTTAGAAAGATATCCTATCCGCCTTATATTCGTAAGGAAATTGAAAGCCCTTATCATTATAGGCAGCGCTTGATAGGGGCATTGGTAACGATTATTTTTGCCGCCGAAGATTGGAGTTCATGATGATTGCCACTTATATTCAGAATGCCGCGGAAATTCTGACCGCGCTAAGAGAAAAAAAGCCCCTTGTCCATCACATCACAAACTATGTCACCGTTAACGATTGTGCCAATATCGTTCTTGCCATTGGTGGCTCACCAATTATGGCGGATGACCGTGAAGAAGTGCAGGAGATGACCGCTATCTCTTCCGCTCTTCTGTTAAACACGGGAACCCTGAATGAGAGAACTGTGGAGTCAATGCTTCTCGCTGGAAAAAAAGCGAATGAGCTTGGAATCCCCGTTGTGTTTGATCCGGTTGGCGCAGGGGCATCAACCATGCGAAATCGGACGGCGGCAAAGATTCTTTCAGAGCTGAAAATCAGCGTGTTACGCGGGAACATGTCCGAAGTCAAATATATTTTAGGATTGGGCTCCTCTACCCGTGGGGTGGATGTGTCCGATGAAGACGCTAAAAATTCCGGAATGCAAGGGCTTGGCATTTCATCCCGCCTTGCGAAACACCTTCACTGCATCGTCGCCATTACAGGGAAGGTGGATCTAATCTCCGACGGCAGTCGGGTAATCTGTATCGAAAACGGACATGCCATGATGTCCGATGTAACCGGCACCGGTTGCATGTGTACATCGCTCATTGCCGCCTGCTGTGGCAGCACACCCGACTGTTTTACCGCCACTGTAGCCGCTGTCTCTACTATGGGCATTACCGGTGAACTGGCCTTTGAGAGTGCCGGTGAAAAAGGGACGGGGAGCTTTCGCACTGCCCTGATAGATGCGGCAAGCCAAATGAATGCGGAGGTCTTTTTAAGGAGGGCGCGAATCTATGAAGCCAAACTTTGACTTAAGCATCTATCTGGTCACCGATCGCGATTTGATGAGCACCACGTCTCTGGAGGAAGCTGTGACGGAGGCCATCCGTGGCGGATGCACCCTTGTACAGCTTCGGGAAAAGAACCTTTCCTCCCGTGATTTCTATATGGTTGCACTTTCCATCAAACGCCTTACAGACAGCCTTGCTATCCCGCTGATCATCAATGACCGGGTGGACATCGCCCTTGCCGTTGACGCCGCCGGAGTCCATGTCGGCCAGAGCGACCTGCCTGCCTGTGAGGTGCGCCGCATCATCGGTGCTGAAAAGATCTTGGGCGTTTCCGCCTCCACTCTTGCAGAGGCTGCCAAGGCCCAGCTGGACGACGCGGATTATGTAGGCGTGGGTGCCATGTTCGCGACAGGCACAAAAACCGATGCCAAAAGCGTCACCATCGGAGAACTTTGCGAAATCAAGCGCAGCCTTAGAATCCCTGTGGTCGCCATCGGCGGTATCAACGAGCAAAGTCTTCCCATGCTCTACAAAACCGGTATTGATGGAATTGCCGTGGTATCGGGCATTATCTCCAACCAGAATATAGCGGCCTCTGCAAACCAACTGAAGCAGATGTTCAAGCAGGTTAAACTGGTGTAAACTTATACCTTTGAAGCTAAAAAATTTTTACTCGCACTTTTTTACCCACACGTGTAAGGGAAAGAGTGCGAATGATCAAACACTATAGCCAATTAACTTAAAAACTGGCTATAGTTAAAACGTCATTTTCTTCCCCCGCCTTCGGCGGGGGAAGAAATCACAAGCTTGTTTTCAAGTTAATCAACTATATATCTTTATCGTCTGAACTCTATTGACTCTGCCGGATACTCTGGGGTATGATGCAGAAAATACCGCTGTACAAGACAGCAGAAAGCAGGTTCGGCGAGGTGCACAATCAATCAATTGTCTGCAAAGGGGCAATCTTCGATTTGGACGGTACTCTCATTGACTCAATGGGCGTTTGGGAGAAGATTGATATCCGCTTCCTTGAAAAAAGAGGGATACTACTTCCAGCAGAATATGTGCAAGCGGTTAAAGCTATGAGCTTCATCGACGCGGCAGAGTACACCATATCTTTTTTCGCACTCAAGGAGTCACCCGAAGATATTATCCGCGAGTGGAATGAGATGGCCCTGTATGAATATAGTCATAATATCCGGCTTAAGCCAGGGGCGAGAGAATATCTTAAGATGTTAAAGGTTGGCAATACAAAAATTGCACTTGCTACCGCCGCGGCAACTCAGTTATATGAAGCGGTATTAAAAAGCAATGGAATCTATACACTTTTCGACGAATTTGCAACTCTTAGCGAAGTCACGCGCAACAAAAGGCATCCTGATATTTACCTTTTAGCTGCCAAAAAGCTGGGGATAGCGCCTTCGCATTGTGTTGTCTTCGAGGATGTTCTTGCAGGGGTCTTGGGGGCAAAAGAGGCTGGTATGAGGGTATGCGCCGTTTATGACAGCTATTCTGCCTTGGAAAAGCCCATGATCTCATCGCTGTCCGACCGCTATATCGAAAGCTTTGAGGAACTGTTATGGGAACCTATTGTTGAGCGGTAAATGGAGTTGCTGTTGACTTTTTTTGTATGATAAATTGACCTCGTTCATTTATCTGATACTATTTCCTTTTTTAAAAACATCTAATTTTATATCTATTTTTCCCGCCTGTGGCGGGAAAAATAGATATGCTTTATTGCCTTTTCATATGGAATTAGTCTGAGATCCCTTGAGAACGGTTTGTTTTCAAGGGATTTCAGACGTTTAAAAGGATTCCCATCCGTATACACGATTATAGCCAATTAACTTAAAAACTGGCTATAGATAAAGCGTCATTTTCTTTCCCCGCCTTCGGCGGGGAAAGAAATCACAAGCTTGTTTTCAAGTTAATCAACTATATTAATAAGCTATCTGGAGATAAATTGATTACGCCCCGTACTTTCTGACAAATACTGTGACAGCTTATATGAATGGCAAATGAAATCACCTGCTTCTATAGCCATCGCCTCCTGTATATGCGAGGCTTACTGTTTTAAGAAGGTTTTAAATATAAATCGATGCTCTTATATCCTAAACTATTCTAATGGTTTAAAAATCCGCGTCAATAGATGATTGGCATGCTTTTTTTAAAATCACAATATACGTTTAATGCTACATACAATAATACTGATCTCCTGCATTAAGGGATGTTAACCATTGGTATTAAGAAATTAAAAGAGAGAAGGATATATAATATGGCAACATCATTATTGAAGCTGACGATGACTGCTTCACAACCGACAACCACAGCTAAACCAAACAGCGTTAAGATACTTTAACACGGGCCGCCGGTGGGAGGTTACACCGGGTCTGCCACCTATACCATCGACGATATCGATTGGCTCAACGACAGTGGTACAGCAGTAGCTGTCGGCGGTCTTATCCCAGCAGTAGCAGATAACGGATATTATATGCTATATATCAACGGTCAATTACAGGAAGGCAACGTAGTAACTACCGTCCTTGCCAGCGCTGTGACGATCACTTTCGGTGCCGCAACTACAATCGATGCGGGTAAAGTAATCAGTCTGGTTGTCACTAATTTCGATCCAGATACTACAGCTCCTACAGTTACTGGTTAATCATAACCGAACGTAAACGGTTTGTTTTTATAGGTGTCTCAAGCGAGCTTAAGTATTTAAGTCCGCAGATATTTGCAGTGACGGCTTCAGGCATGGTTTCATACCTGAAGCTGTTGCTACATATGGATGTATCTTTGGCTTATTGAGCTACAGCCTCATATTTAAAAAATCTGTAAAGCATTCGCTTTACTATCTATAGAATATAATCTGTTCAAAAAATGCTGAAACACCGGAGTGACTGCTATGGTCAAAATACAATTTGCCTAACTACATCTGCTGTTTATCGGACAAATACGGAAGTCCTCATCAGTCCATATAAGCCGAATGCGATTACTTATACGGAATTGTGTTCACCTAAAAGACACTGCCAAATAGAGATTGGATCTCCAACGAAAAAAAACCGCTATGAAAGATATGATAACCGTATCAATCAAAGGCTATATCATTGTTTTATCCGAGAGGGGGACTAAGTCTCCGCCTATTCCGTTTCGTATAATGAATCACATTTGCCTTTATGCTCCTAAAGATGCTTTTTTATACTTTCAAACAACCAATTTTATTTGCCGCGCTGTCCCAGTATATACTGAAGAAGATATAGCAACCGGACAAATTAAAATATGTATCAGTATCGATACGATCGCCTATTCCGAAGTGAACATGGATATCACTGTACCGGTGGTCGATCCTGTGCTTTCAGAAGTCAGTCAAGTGTGTATCAATGTAAATAGAATTTTCGACTCCGTCTGTTTTCATAGTGAAACTTGTTTAGAGTATGACGCATTGGTAAAGGCGGAGATTTATCAATATAATGCCCTGTCGGACGGTGTAAAGACAAATTATACGGACGCAGATGAATTGACGGAGTTTGGGGATAAAGGCATCCTTTCGCCTGACGATGTTTCTTATTATAATCTGTTCGTGAACGGCGTTTTGCAGCCAAAAGTAAATTATACAATCACAAAAGGACATTTGGAATTAAAAACAGTGAATGTTCCACCAAGCGGCGCGACAATTATTATTACGTTTATTACTTTGAAAGATAATAACAATCAATTGATTCATGTAACAAATTATCAATATAATAGCATTTCAAATGGAACAAGAAGAGACTTCACCAATGCTGATGAGTTAATCATGTATGGTGATAAAGGTATTCTTGCTCCCTATGAAGTCTCTTATTTTAATCTTTATGTGAACGGCGAGTTACAACCAAAAATAAATTACACCGTAGAAAAAGGGCTTTTAAAGCTCACCACAGTTGATATTCCCCCCAACGAAGCCACGATTATTCTTGAATCCATTATTATCAAAGATGCAGACAACCAACTGCTCAAAGCAGAAACTTATCAATATAATGCCTACTCAAACGGGAATAAAATCTATACAAATATAGATGAATTAACGATGTATGGTGACCAGGGAATTATTGATCCAAAACTAAGTTCTTATCAAAACCTTTTTATCAACGGTGTAATTCAGCCGGATGTTAATTATTTGGTTCAAGACGGTCGCCTCACATTGAAAACAGATGACGCGCCTCAACCAGGAAGACCAATTGCACTTCAGTATATCAGTGTTTTTTTATAAGTGGGCATTAGAAATGGCTTTCATACTGTGTTCATTTCTCCCGCCTAAGGCGAAAAAAGATTATTATTGCATATAACATAAAATGATATAGCCAATTAACTTGAAAACAAGCTTGTGATTTCTTCCCCCGCCGAAGGCGGGGGAAGAAAATGACGTTTTATTTATAGCCAGTTTTTAAGCTAATTGGCTATATAAAGCGAACACTGGTATAAAAAGCAGAAACACAAACCGAAATGCAACCGGCAAATTTCCGGCATGCATTTCGGTTTGTGTTTAATAGTAATCTGCTAAAATTCATTTAACACTTTTCTATTCTTTTATTGATACATGCGTCTGCAGGGCAGAAAGGGTACTTGTGCAGATCCCCTGGCCGTATCCAATTCATATCATTATGCACATTCATTTTAGGAGTGCCTTCAATAATATGGGCATCATAAAATGAAAAGGCAATCTCGCGATCCGGATAAGTGTACGTTGTTTTTGCAAAAATAGCATCTATTTGGATCTCAATTTCTAATTCTTCTTTACATTCACGAACAAGGCATCCTTCCGGTGTTTCGCCTAGTTCCTGCTTACCGCCGGGGTATTCCCATAAAAAGGCGCAGTTTCCACCATCTTTACGTTGGCAAATGAGAATTTCTCCATCATCATTATGGATGATGGCCGCTGACACTTGGATCATATTTTTAAAGCTCCATTTGTTCTAGTGCCTTGTAAAATCCAATTTTTTATCAAAAGGTTAAATGTTCTTGTATATTCCCCCGCCTTCGGCGGGGGAATATACAAGTTTAAGATGTTGTATTGTACTCGCTTATTTAGAATATATTATTTCATCAACTTGCGAAATAATTATTTCTAACAAAAATCAAATCCAAGATATCCGTTGATGCCGATAGCACCGAAATCGTTACCATTTCGGTGTATCATACCGAAATGTTTGATCTCACCGCCCAAACTTTCACCAAGAAAGGCAGGCATCCGCACAAGGCAGCTTCTTACCGAAAACAGAAGCGCCAAAGCGGTGAGACAGGGCAGCATCCATTCATCGTCCAATGCCAGCAGTTCTAAGACGATCAATTCCCCATCCTCAGATACTTCAGCTGCCATACAGCATAAAAGATCTTCTTTCTCAACCACATAGAGATCGCCGCCGGCACTTTGGCAAATCGCCTTTTGAAACGCGGTGGCACGCTCATCCCAGACAACGTATTCCCTGCCATTCAGAAAATGATTCCTTGCCTCTGTATATTCGGCACTGGAAGCTGGCCGCAGTAATGGTTTGATCAAGCTTGTGTCAGAGACATCCATCTGTGCTTCTCTGACGTAAAAGGCATCTTTAAACCCACATTTTCTGTAAAGATCAAATAAGCTCTCGCTATCTGGACTGATGAGAGTAAATGGTATGCCGCTTTGACCCATCCGCTCCATTGCCGAGTAAAGAACGCCGGTGCCGAAGCCACGCCCCCGATACTCAGGCAGCGAGGTCAAAGCGTATATGCAGTGCGCCGCCAACATTTCACCGCCGGCAAATCGAAGCTGTGCCGGGATCATCATGGTCATCGCGGCTACATGCCCATCCACTAGGAGTAGCTGGGCATTTTCCGGACGAAACATAGAAGCATTATAAAGGTCGATAAATGCGTTGCTGTCCCCGAAGCCCTGTCTCCAAAGTTCCCTTAATCTTTCGGCCTCTCCGTCCAGCGCCGCTCTTACCTCAATCATTTGACGATCTCCTCTTTAGCAACGCTTTTCTTATAAAGGAAAGTGCTGACGCCAAACAGGACAAGCAGTGCGCCCATACACTCAGCGATCAAGAGGATGCCCCGCTCTGTTCCAAGAAGCAGCATGGATGCGAATACCACAGGTCCGGCCGTTTGAGCAATATTCTCAAATGCGCTGTTGATGCCCATGGCCTTCCCGTCGCCGTATTCCCGTACCTCGGGCAGTGAGGTGAAATAAACCGACTGACTGGCGAGTCCGAAGCTGTCCGCTACAGCCAGCATGGCAATCACGACAAAGCAGACAAGAACGGAAGGCTCTATGGCAAAGAGTAGAAAGGCCGCTACATAAATGGCAGTTGCGGTAATTACAGAGCGTTTAGGGCCTAAATATTTTGACGCGGCTCTGGCGAGCGTCGGACTGAGATAGATGGCAATGACACCACTTAGCAGGAAGGCTTGCGCAACGAAGGATGGACTTAGGTCATTCTGTTCGCCAAATATGGGGAAAAAGTAATTGAGGAACGAGGCACAGATGAGATATGGTATAAACAGAAACAAGAAGTATGTAAGCACTCGCGGCGTAAAAATAAATTTAAGTGTTGACATACCCTTTTGGAATTTGTTATCAACCTTGACAGTATTGTCAGCGCTGCGGCTGGCAAGGAATATGATAACGAACAAAACCGCAATGACAGATATAGCACCGGCGACAAAGAACACCCGGCTATATCCCAATGCTTCCGCCACCAAAGAGCCTATTACAGTACCGCAGTTCATACCTGAGAGAAATGCCGCATTATAGTTGGAGAAGCCCCGGCTGCGATGCTCCCCATTGGCATATCCGGTAATAAAAGTATTGAGGGATATTAGGATAAAGCCTTCACCGATACCCAATAAAGCATTGGTGCCGATGAGCAGCCAAAGAGTGGGTACCACGCCGGATAATGTAAGCCCAGCGGTAAACAGTATGCCGCCAAGCACGCTCAGACGCTTAATGCCAATACGGTCGGCTAGAAATCCCCCAAAGAGGGAGGCCACCGCCACACAGAGCACCTCTGCGGAGATGGGAAGAGCAACGGCAATCTCTTCCTGAATGCCCATTGCAGCCGTCCAAAGCTGTTTTCCATAGACAGGCAGAAATGAGGTGGACATATTACCAACAAAGAAAACAATAAAGGCGATAGGACGGATAATACCCACGTCCTGCATAAGACCGCCTTGCTTTGTCCGCCGATGCTCCTTGAAGACGCCCATGATAATTAAGGATTCAGAGAACAAAAGGATTAAGGTGATGATCATCATTAAAACTTTCAGAACAGTATCCGTGATAAGGGCGGAATTGGCACTACTGAAAGCATAAAGGTCTGTGCCCATCTCAATAAGGGCAATTACCTTGCCTTCATCGTTCAGGACAGGCGCAAGAACGAACATATAACTGCCCGCAGCACTGCTAAATGTTTGAAATTTCTGCAGTTCACCGGTTAGATAGATGTTTTGCTCAGCAGAGCCCTCAAAGGTGCCCTCCATGGGATTCACCGTTCCGCTGCCACCCTCGTCAGAGTACATGGCATAGACGATGTCCTTCTGCACCTTATAAAGCACACAATAAATACCGGTGTCGGCATTTAAATCACTTTTTAAAACTTCCTGGACAGAAGCGTCAATACTGCGATAGCTTTCGTTCTGATAATCAGACGGCGTATTGATATTTTCCAAATCTTCATCGTTAAAATCGCGAGCCATGAGCACGGCAAGGTTGGACATTTTGTTCATCAGTTCATCCATATAGCGCCCATTTACATTGTTGATGATGACGGGGGCCACAATCCCGGCGATTACGACAGCCGTGATAATTACCGCGATCTGAAGCTTCGCGGAGTAGGAAATGGCAGAGAATGAGAATCTGCGGATTCCCTTTACGATGAGGAATCCCAAACATAAAGCCAACAGCAGAATGGCAAGACAGCAAAGCCAGCCGATGATGCGGACGGACATGGTCTTTGTCAAAGTATTCCCATTAAAGGCAATGCTGCCATCGGCGGCTTTGGCATATAGGTTATAGGTGTATATCTGTTCCCCCAGCGCTTCATCATAGTAGCTGTCCGAATATGCTATGGTGACAGTTCCGTCTCCGCCAACAGAAAAAGCAGAGTAGATGGGCAGCTCATTAAAGCTCTCCGGTCGATCTTTCATAGGCTCGCCTGTGGCAATATAGGCAGACCACTCGCCCTTAGTATCGATCTTGCGAATCTCGCGAAGTCCGACGTCATTGAAATAGATGTTGCCGTCGTTGTCATAGTCCACGCTGGCGGCAATGCTGTAAAAGTCATCGGTTCCGTTGGTTTTAGCATTGTATTTACATCTGTGTACGCCGGATTCTTCGGCAGTCCACACCGATCCATATTTATCCGTAAAGTGCACTTCAAAATTTGAGTTGATCGTAAAGCTTGTCAAGTATCTATACGCATCCGGATAGGAAAACTTCTTGACCTCTGTAAGAGCCCCATTACCGATATCCATCTTGCAAAGGGAGAAGGAAGCCAAATCCACTTTGATGAAGTATAAGCTGTCGTCGAAGCAAGTAAGTCCATAAATCTGGTTGCGGTTTTCCTTTTCCTTGTTATCTAGCGGTTCCTCATGAAGATAGGCAGAGAATTCACCGCTGCCGGTATATTTCATAATGCGCTCGCTTGTAATGTTTTTTCCATTTTCATCCAGAAGACGGTCGTGTACATAGAGATTACCCTTGCTGTCGGTAACGACCTCTTGCGCATAGTAGAAATCCTGTTTTCGTTTGCCCCCTTTAATGGAATAGAGATACTCATAGTCCCCGTTAACAGCAATAATCTGTTTGCCGCTGTCGGCAACTATATAGGCACAGTTCGAATCCGCCTGATAATACAAAGTGGGGTCTTCAATAGAAACCGAACTGTTCAGTGGATTCAATTTAATAACATCAAAATTAAACACAATAAAGAATGTGCAGAGAACACCTATCAAAAAGCATGTCAAAACGCTATGGGCTTTCAACCATTTCACTACGGTTCATCCTCCTTTTTTATCAGTTAGCACCCGCTTTGCAGCTTTCGAATACCGGCTGCAAGCATTTTAATTTGATTGTATATTTGTTCAGAATCTTGCTGGGATGATATTTTAGTTTGTTCTGTCGCAGTCCCTCAAGCCCCATGTCCTCGCACCAGTTCATCAATGGAATATGAAGATGGGTGAGAGCACAGTGATAGTGGAGAAAATAGGTCAATCCGGGTATCTTTTCGCTGTTTTTTTGAAAAGAATAGCACACACAATCATTTCCTACCTGCTCTGCCACGGCAAATGCCAGTGGCTGATCACCCCTGTAGACGATTCCACCAAAATATCGCTTTGGCTCATAGATTTCCAAAAAATGCTCAAATGCCCGACGTTCGCAACCGAATACACAGTCACGACATTCATGATCATTACACCAATTCTGGAATACCTTGAGGCAGTCCTGTGCGTTCTCCATGGTCAGTGGACGAAAGGAACATCCCCCGTTTTCAGAAAAAGCTGCCAGTTCATGGCGCTTATTCTTATTTACCGTTCCTTTCAGATCAACAAACTGTCCGGTATCGTATATGTAGTCACTCCATTTTCTATCGGAGGATATGTCTTTCACACAGCACAGACTTTCATATAGGGGAAGCCACTGTTCAGGTACATATTCAAAGACGAGCTGCATGCGCTCTCTTGAAAACAGTTCATACAGTACGGCAACCGTCTTTTCTATCTCATGTCCCGGTTTTGACAGCAGGATACAGGACACTGAATTTTGAAGTCCTCTATATATAACCACTACATTTTCATCTATCATCCGATAGGTGTAGTGAAAGCACTCATTCCAACACCAGAAATTCGTAAATGACAAATCAAAAAAGCAATTGTCCTGTTGATATTCCGAAAACAGCTCTCTATCTTCGGCATTGGCAGGACGAAACCCATACTCGGCTTGCAACCTTTCCAAAAATGAATCTATCACTATTCTCTATTCTCTCTTTCTATGTGATACAAAAGCAAAAATGCTGTCCTAGACAAGCCGTCCCTCCACAAGTGACAGTATACGGTCGCACGAAGATAGATCTGACTCGCGTGCTGAAAAAACGACTGCAGTGCGGCCCTTTATTTCCTCCGAAAGTGCAACCCGCTCAAGGAGAAGAATATCGGCGTCGCCCCCTGATGCAATTCGACGGCTGAGAGATTCAGGGTTGTAGTTCTGTAATTCACCATCACCATAATAAACAAACCCGCTGCCCGGCGACAAAGCTCCACACAAGATCATCGCGAGAGTGGTCTTTCCAGAACCGGTGGGTCCATAGATGCCCAGACACTCTCCTTGCTTGATGTGCAGATTGAGGCCGCAAAACAGCGGCTCGCTGCAGCCAGGATATTGAAAAGTAATATTTTTCAGCACCAGCTCGCTACCCTCGGGAGGAAGTTTCGAACTGAATCTTTGCCTTTTCTCCATCAAAGGCAGAAGAAGACTGATCTCTGCAAAGCGGTGCCCTGCGGGGGCAGCCTCTGACAGAAGCCATAAAGGAATCACCACCAGCGGTACATAGAGTACGGCAAGAGATGCAAAGCCACTGGCAGATGCCGCATTTTTTGCCGACAAGGTATATAACGGCAGCATCAATAGCGGCAGCAAAAGGTAAATGAGGCCTGGTAACGGGCCGATAGCTGACTTGCCGTCACTGATTGGCGATCGTCTGTCTATACCCAAAAGTTTGTCAATTTTACGGCTACGCAGCCAGGAACGTCTTTCTGTCTCGCCATCATCCTCTTCTTTGCTGCGTTGGATATGGAATTGAATTGCAGCAAAGGCAAAAAGCACTAAAGTAATGATGACTCCCGCTATGCAGACCTTGAAAGAACTGAAGAAGAGTTCCGGAATCATCGCGATTATCAAGAGAATTCCGCAGCCACAGCCAAGTATCCATGCAGCAGTTTTTTCCAGATTCGTGGAGAGTGATGCCATCTCTGCACCCATCTCAGGCTTTGAACGGCAGCCTGAGGAATACAGGCGCAAAACCATCGCTGGCAGCACGCTGGCAGCAGTCTTTTGGGCAACCCTTCTAAGCACGCGTTCTCCTGTCCACAGAAGCAGCAGCAAAATCAGCATAACACCAGCAAGGGCACAGGAGGCTTCAAAAAACGATGTACTATCGGCCTTTATGATCATCGTCGAAAAAACAGTACGGTGTATGGCGGCCAATACTGAAAGAAGTGCGCCCCCCAGCAAACTAAACAGCACAAGGATCATTGCTTCATATGCTGTAAGTTCTTTTGCCGCTATCATAACCACATCTCTGAAAGAAACCGTCTCTCTGGAAAAGTTTCTTGTGGCGCTGTATGCCTCACGAATAAAGAGTGTGCTGTTTTTGGCGTTTATACGCATATTTTTGCCCAGACCCTCGTCAAATAAATAATATCTTCCCCGAAAATCCGGGATCAGGGCATGTGAAATTCCATCCTTGTCTCTGGCAAGAATGGGACCTGCTGCATCGAGATACCAACGTCCGCTGAGATCGATTGGCATCAAAATAAGCTTGCTCTCGTCATTAATATATCGTACCTTTTTATGAAAATCATTAGCCTCTGGTGGAAAAACCGCTTTTACCCCAAAAAAGTACAGCAGCTGCTCGGGGCCGTCTGTTCCCAGTAAAACACGCTTTTTTTTAAACAAGCCCGTACACCTTCCTGTCAATAAAGTCGATGCTCTCTTTCATGGTAATCCTGCCGTCTTCAAGGCGGCAAACAATATCCGCTTTTTGTAGAAGCTGCGGATCTTCCGTCAACAGGATGCATCCAATATTTCGCTTTCGCATCGCGATAATCAGTGCCGCCTCAATATCACGGTCAAGTCCAAGGGTGGCCTCATCAGAGATGATAAAACCCGCACCACGTGCAAAAACGCCGGCAAATTGAAGCAGAATCTTCTCACCCTGTGAAAGGGCGTTGGCGGTTGTGCCATATCCCTCGCGGTGCAGCAGTATTCTCTCATGAAGCAAAGCATCGGATGCAGCTTCGGCAACCGCAGAATCAGAAAGTGGACCACAGCCAGCAGTTATATTCTCCTTTAGGCTGCCATTCGGAAAAGGAAGACCCTGCCCGATGAGAGCTACGTTTGCATATATCTCTTCGGGCGCAAACTCTCCGGCCTCGCGGCTGTCAAGATACAAAGTGCCCTGTGAAGGCTGTTCAATGAGAGCAAAAAGCCGCGCAAGAGTTGTTTTACCACTGCCCTTACATCCTGCCACAGCGACAACGCTTCCGCGCTTTACAGAAAGAGTCACGTTGTGTATCACTTTTTTTCCGTCAACGTAGCGGAAGGATACATTTTGCAATGTCAGTGTTAAAGGGTTTATCCCCAGCCAGACATGTTGTTTATCCTCATTCGTTACTTTTGAAAATATAGCGTCATACTCCTCCTGCGCTGCCCTTGCAGATGCCCTTTCCAGCAAAAAGGCGGGCAGCACACCCATATAGGCGACAATCATCAGAAGCAGATACAGGCAGGCCAGCAATGTATCTTCTGACATGGCTCCCGCTGACAGCCTCCAAAGGCCTACAGAGAACGCAACTGCATAGGAGACTGTCGCCAGTCCTGCCCACAACCGCGAACATAAAGGCAACGTATCGCGAAGTCCCTTTTTGTTGCATCCGCCAATCCAAGCTTCTGCTTCCAGCCGAGTTCGTCCTGCAAGGCGCAGCTCATCAATCCTTTCCATGTCGTCTGCTGCCTTTTGTCCCAGTAAAAATGTATCACGGCTGCACACTTTTTCATCACTGTAAAAGCAAGTTCTTTGCCTCAGGATCATGACTGCAAAAGCCGCAGCCGGCAACACGGCTGCGGCAGCGATAAACGAATCAAAAACCGCTAAAACGGCCAAACAAAGGCCCGAAGACAAAAGATGCAAACCAAAAAATGCCGCTCTCACAAACCCTGTAGACACTTTTGTAGAGCCTTGGGAGCCCATGGCCAGTCTGTAGAGGGACGTTTTATCAAAAAAAGATGGGGGTCTATCAGAAATCTGTTTTAAATAGACTCTCGTGTCACGCAGACAAAGCGATTCCCCGCACTGCCTAAGCAGATGGTATTGCACCGCAATTGCAACAGCCTGCAGTAGTACAGCCACACCCCATCATAAGGATTGACTGCATGCCTGTTCCCTCCCCTGTTTTTACAAGAGCGGTACTGATGAACATTCGATGAGACACTACCAAAGCTATGCTACAAAGGCAAAAAAACAGTTCTGCGATGGCCAGTTGTATCCCTGCGGCTGGAAACGCCCTAAACAGGCCGTTCCACCGAGTCCCAGTGTCAGTGGCAGTGAAATAATCCGTTTTGGCAAAGCAAATGGCCACACCGGTGAATTGCCTTTCAAACTCCCCACGACTTACCGTTATGCACCCTTCTGAAGGCGACTGTATCGTTATGTGTTTGCTGCCTATCGCCGTAACCACAACAAATTCATGAAACCTCCAATGAGCGATCAGCGGAAGCGGCGCTTTTCTCAGTTCCTGCCATTTCATTTGGCAACCCTGCGCATATAGTCCCTGTGTACGGGCGGTATTCAGCAGTTCCCCGGCGTTGGCGGTACCCAAGTCTACCATTTCACTCACCGCGACGGATTTACCGTAATACGCAAGGATCATTGCCAGCGCTGCCGCCCCGTTTTCCTCCGGACTGGCCTGCAAGATCAGTTTTACATGCTTCATATGGTCTGCTCCTTTTACGCCCGTGTTTCACTGTTATGCATATGCAGATAAGTATCTTGGATGATGTGCTGCGACATCATTCTACTACGACTGCAACTTTTCCCATGGACTCTTCTCGCTGATAATGACCTTCATAGCGCAAAGTGTGCCAATATCAATGCTCAGGCTCTCGCCCTTCGTTCTGGTCCATTTCAGGCTTGTCGAACTGGAATCCACCATGAGCGTAACTCTGATCTCTATGATGTTATCATCCTTGGGAATGCTCTCGCTCCGATAAAAGCGGCCAAGATCCTCTTCAATATCGGTCTCTGTAATCGGATAGGACGAGATGTAGCTTACAAGACCCTCGATATAATCATACTGCCCACCGGAACTGAATTGAGGGTAGACACGCACCTGCATCCCTTGCTTCAGGTCCTGTGCTACAGGCATGGCGACATAGGCGCGGATTTCGGCCTCGTTGGAAGAAGTATCCGCGCTGGTGATGCTGGCGACAAGATCGCCCGCCTTGATATTGTCTCCCTTGTGCAATAGCTCAACCACCCGACCTGAGACAGGTGCGTAAATCAGCGAAGTCGTATTATAATCGGCATAAAGCTTCTCCAGCTTTTTCTTATCTGCGCCGGATAGGGTTCTTTGTGCCTCGATCTTAGCCATAATTTCCTGCTGTGGCACAATGGCAATCAGATCTCCTGCCTTAACTGTGTCGCCCACCTGGACCTGAACATGGGAGACAAGACCGGAAACCTCACTTTTCATCTGACGTATTCCGTTTTCGGGAAACACTACACCGGATATCTCTACGCTTCTGGTCACTGTACCCCAAAAGCACCAAATCAGTGATGCAAGGATAACAGCCAGCATGGCGATGCAAAGCCCCCACGTAACCGGAGCGGCAACCTTTGCATAAGGGTGGAGCAGCGGTTCATCCGCCTCGGAAGGCTTGCGGGTAAAAATCTCCCTTGTGCTCATATCCTTTTATTCCTCCACATATTCAAACGAGCCGTTTTTAGATACCTGTATCCGCGGCGAACTCCCTGTCAGCTTTCCTGCCGCATCGAACACAATCTGCCCGCCCACTGCGTTATATCCGTCGGCCCCATGAAGTGCCTTTGCAATATCTTCGGGGTCGTTACTGCCGATTTTCACCGCTGTATCAACTACCATACGCACCGAATTGTACATCTGCACCGCCCATAGACTGGGTGCCACTCCATATTTTTCAGTGTAACGGGCCGAGAAGCTGTTTACTTCTTCGCTTTTGTCGATAGGCAGCAGGCTGGCTATGTATATTTTGTTGCTAACATCAATATAATTCTTCAAATCATCTGTATAATCAAAAGAAAAATCGCCCAGAACATTCATATTTGGATCCATCGTCCGCACTCTTTTGAGCATATCAAAGGCGTATTCTGCATAGTACTGGCTGATGAAAACCGTATCAACATCCAAGTCCTTCCAACGTTTAAGAAGGGTATCCAGTTCGCCCTCCAGAGTGGTTGAAGAGGCCACATCCACGACTGTCATATCCGTTTTAGAGACCTGCCGCATAAAGTCGCGGACGACTTCCTTCTCATAAGCGGTGTCGCTGTGATAGACAGCAATACGGGACATGTTTCCCTGTTTGGCGCCATATGCCGCAACAGCGGCCCCCATCTGCCCTGCGCCATAAGTATTGCGGAACACATGGGTATAGCCATTATCGAAAAGGCTGTCCGACGATCCATAATAGGTGACAAGCACCTTACCCGCTGAATCCAGCACATCGGCGGCAACGCCCAGGATGTTCAGGGATGATGTGCCCAAAACAGCGGTGATTCGGTCGTCGTCGGCAAGCTGATTGACGATCGCCATACCCTGCTGAAACATGGATGCATCATTATGAAACTCATAGCTGATGTCATAGCCCATATCACCATAGAGAAGATTGGTGTCCTCGATGGCCATGCTGATGCCGTTTAAATAGCTGTCGTCTGAACTGTACACAGGCTGCGTATCCATAACGGCAATTACGATGGAGCGGTTATTATTGCCACTGTGAACGGTGGAACAACCCGTCTCAGTCATAAGTAAGGCAAAACACAGCAAGCATGTAATTACTTTTTTCAACTTTTTTCTCCTTTATAATTGCAAATGCCGCAATTTCAGCTATAATTATACCGTACAATAACCAGATGATTCAATATATCATGAAGCAATAGTTGTTTTTATTTTCCAACCTGGTATTTATCTTACGCTTACCTTACCTGGAGCATTTTTTAAAACAGAAGGATCTTTCTTATCTGTCTGCCCCGCGTGTTGTGGGGTAGACAGAGTTGAAATTTACCCAATAGCTATATGAGCCAAACAGACGAAGCGGCTTGCATCAGCCAAATGAAAGGAGTGAACCCCGTGGCGCTCAACGACGGCGATATCAATACAGTACTCGATTTATTCAGCCAGCGCTGCCTTGACGACAGCGAGTTTGCCAAGATGGCCGAGGAAAACCCTATAGCTGCATTTGATATGGTGGCGCAGGCCCATCAGGCAGCAGCAGCCGAACAGGAAGGGAAAGGCTTTCCTTTGGCTGTTCCGGGGCGGAAGCTTACGCCTGAAGAGCTGCGTGAGGCAAAGGGACTTTAAACTTATCATCCGGGTTGCCTTGGGTGCGGAAATTAGTTTTCGCACCCAAGGCATTTTTTAATCCACCATACGGGTAAAAATGTTTTTCATCCTGTCTCCGTGACCGGTTACAGGTGTTGTTCCGGTGTCAGGTTTATTATTTTGGTCGCAAGCATAAAGGAAACTGATCATATCCATATTGGCCGCGGCAAGCGTGGTCTTTGTGATCTTGTATGCGTCAGCATACGCTGTCGCATCCTGGGATTCTTTCTTTGTAACCTTTCCGGGGCCCGTTGCCAAGGCCGCCGCAGGAAAGAGCGGCAGTCCCCGCAGCTGTTCAATCAATCCGGTAGTAACCGTACCGGTGCTGTCTTGTTTTTTAGCCGTATCCTGCGCCGCTTTCGCCGGATCTTTGCTTTTCAAATCCTTTGCTGTCTTAGCTGTTTCCATTGCTGTTCGTACGGTTCCCAGAAGTGTGCCAATAACGCCTACGATCGCCCCAGCCAGTTTATTATCCGAAATCTTCAAAATTGATGCGGTCAGGCTGGCAAGGTCACCTACTGTTCCTATGACATCCTTTGCGATATCAAACCGCATTTCCTTTGCATTGCCGCGACTGGACTGTCTGGCGACCTGAAGCATATTGATGCTCTTTAATAGGCTTTTCTGATTGTCGTTGAGCTCAGGATCATATTTTTTAGCAGTATTCTGATCCATAATCCCTTTAATGGCCGCTGCAACATCTTTTGCCGTAGACAGTTTTTTTCCCGTTTTAATATTTGCGCATAAAGCCTGCAAGTCCGTACTCGGCGATGCCTTTCCTGTAGCAGGTGGTGGAGGGGCAGGGGTCTGATGGGTGCTTAAATCCAGCTTATCGGCCAGACCGGCCATCTGAGCTTTGGCGGCTGCGTCCTGACTTTTCTGCTTGGCGATCTTGTAGGAATCGGCGCCCATGCCCAATGTATCCCCCAGAACGCCCATGCTGCTTCCCGCAATCTGTGTCGCGTCTCCGGCATCCCCACCCATTAACTGACCTACCGCTCCGGTAGCTCCGCCTAAAACACTGGCACCCTGGCCTGCAAGGCCAATCCTGTCGGCATGCTGTTCTGAGCGGACTTTTCCTTTAAGTCCTAACGCATCTATCTTTGTCTGCTTTTTAGTTTCGCTCTCATGCACTTCTTTGGCTTCCATTCCCATGGAAATTGCATCAACCCCGGCTGAAGCCAAGCTTACAACACCACCAGTAGCATCGGACTCAGTCTTATCGGTACTGTTTACGTCCTTAAAGTCCGAAACGTTTCCTCCGATACCTATACCAACCCCGGCGACACCCTTCAGAACGCCTGCGCCCGCAACCATTTTTTTAGCGGTCGACATCTCTTCCTCCGGCTTGACAATATCTGCTTTGTTCTTCTCAAACACGTCGGACGGCGACCCATCCAAACTGCTGATCCCTTTTACCTTGTCCGCAGCCTTTGTGAAGGACACAAACGCGGCTTCGCTCAGCGTGCTTTTGACGCCGGCGTCAAGCGTGACCATTTCTGCACTGTCTGACTGCAGTGTGGTGTCTGCTTTTAAAGTAGTAATTTCACCGTCTACAGAATTTTCGAGATGCAAAAGAGCATCATTTTCAAATGTTTTTGCCAACGTTGTTATTTCAGCTATTGCAGCGCCAACAACCTTAAGCACTTCATCTGAATCCGTGGGTTTCAGCGAATAAGCCGTTCTATATGCGACTGCATAAGCCTCCAGCCTTGACTTGAAATATGTCATGGAAGATTCTACGTACTTTCCGTCACCAATCGTATCCTTGATTTTTTCATACTTATGAAGCTTATCTTTGGGTGCGCTGGTGTCTGTGCTAAGGGCGGTCAGAAGCGCAGGAACCTTCCCGATTTCTAGTGTAGCGTTTTTTAGTTTGTTCTCGTTTCCCTCTATGATAATTTTATTGGCTTCATTTTTAGTAGCTTTATCTACGTCAGTGCTGGGTGGCGGGTCAGTATCTATTGGGTCCAGGTCAAAGGTTCTGGAGAGGCCTGCATCATTCTGCGCCACATGTGCCAGCTCATGGGCAATAAGGTGCTGTCCCGAACTGCTGTCCGGCTTGTAGGCACCCTCTTTAAAGAATATATCGCTGCCGCTGGTAAAGGCCTTGGCCTGCATGCCGCGGCTTAGATCGTCAGCAGATCTGTCATTATGTATCCGTACGTCTGAAAAGCTGCGACCGAAGGAGCTTTCCATGGATTCCTGTAAGCCCCCTGAAAGGGACTCGCCTCCGCCACCAAGCGATGAGTAAGGCATTGACACTTCCCCGCCCCCCGCGCCGGGCTGGGCATCCCGTTGTATATCGCCGCCACTCATAACCTGATCCGCTTTCCGTTCGGCCTGTATTTCCGAAGGGTCATCTGGGCTGGACACATGATAGGAAAGGTAATCGGACAGAGCGGTGTTTCCGACAGACTCGAATCCTTTTCCGGACGAACCCGCAAGCTCCTCGCCTTGTCTGAATAGGCCGTCTCCCTGTTTTTTGATATCGTTCTCAAAAGAACGGTCAAGCTTGAACATGATTATCCCTCCCTTGTATTATTTAGCAGAACTGCCGTTGAGTATCGCTTCCAGAGTCGTTGACCCCGCAATCAATCCATCAGCCAGTTTCGCATAAACATCGCCCTGCCGCAGGAATATGGCCAGCGCCCTCTGGAAGAGAATATCATCCAAGGCCAGGCCTGGTTCCCAGGCTTGAGAATACCGAACATAAATACGGTTTTGATAGGTCAGAAGGTTACCCAACATAAATTTCTCATTACAACTTTTCACAAATTCATCGAGTACCGAAATCTTCTCCTTCGGAATATCATTGGAGATGCAGAGATGAAATTGGGTAAACAACTCCGTTTTGTCGCTGACATTCATGGGAATAACATTGCAGGTTACCGTCCATTCCTCGCCGCGATAGTTTTTATAATAGCCGATAAGCACTGTTGGTACATCGCTGGTCTCTTTAATTTCCAAGCTTTTGCTCCAAAAGCCCAGTTCCTCTGCGGCAGCTTTAATCTCATCCATCACCTGTATGCAATACTTTTCTGTTTGCTGATCCATAATACAAAACTCCTTTCAATTTTAGCGGCCGCCTTATAGCAATTCATGGGACTTCTTTCTATCTATCTGCCGCACTTACGGTGGGATAAACAGAGCATGAATTTTCTCTTTATCATTAAGTTGCTATAGATGCTTCACCTGAGAAGATATCCGTATTCACCATAATCGTCGCGCAGCATTATCTTACCCTGTTTTTCCAATTCATATTTAGCGGCCTTAATTATATGCCGCATTTCCACTTTTCCATCCTCTTTTGCTGCCATAAAGGCAGAAACCAAGGCTATGTTTTTAATGCTGCCGCCGGTGATTTCAAATTGAGAGGCAAGGTAGCCAAAATCTACATCCACATCCATTGGTGTTTCTTTTGGGTAGATTCCATCCCATATGCACTGTCTGGCCGCTGTATCCGGAAAGGTAAAATGAATCACATAACTGATGCGCCGAAAAAAGGCGCTGTCAATGTTCTCTTTATAGTTCGTGGTCATAACTGTTATCCCGTCATACTCCTCCATTTTTTGCAGAAGGTATGCCGTTTCAAGGTTTGCATTCTTGTCATGTGAGTCCTTAACCTCGGTGCGCTTTCCTAATATCGCGTCGGTCTCGTCAAACAATAATATGGCATTGCTCTTTTTCGCCTCTGTAAACACCTGATTCAGGTTCTTTTCCGTTTCACCTATGTATTTTGAAACCACCTGGGAAAGATCCACCTTATACATCTCAATACCCAAATCGTTTGCCACAACCTGAGCGGCCATCGTCTTACCCGTTCCGGGTGGACCGACGAATAGCATACTGATGCCCTTTCCATAGGAAATTCTCTTATCGAAGCCCCACTTCTCATAGACAATGTGTTTAAATCGCACCTGGTCACAGGCGTTTTTCAGCATCTCTTTCTCGCTCTCGCCTAAAACCAGCTGATCCCATGTATGCTTGGCGTAGATCAGGGTAGCATGCTCTTTGAGCTTGTGGGACACCTGTTGGTAGGCTGCCTCGGTGAGCTGACGGACGCTGACGCCGCCGTTATAAAGTACCAACCTGTGGGCTGTCTGCACGGTGCCGGCGATTTGTCCCGGTGTAAAAGAAAACTTGTTGGCCATCTCAGAGGGCAAAACCTGTTCGGTCAGGGGCAGTCCGTCCAGATAGTGCGTCCACAGGGCTATACTTTGTGCCTTTGCGGGAATAGGGATTTCAAATTCAATCCAGCGAAGATTTTCTGAAAGCGTTGCCATTACCGTATCTTCGCCACAGAGAACGAACACGACGCCCGAGAACATTCCCGCCACGGAGAGAACCATCTTAGCAGTTGCAAGCTCCTCAATGAGAGCGTCAAAATTGGTGAGCGCCAACATACCCTGCACCAGGACTGCTTCTCTGCCGAGGGTGTACAGGGCGGCCAAAAATTCTTCCCGTTTCATTTCTGAAGAAACCCTGCAATCGAAAAAAATAACCGGCGTTTCCAAGAGTTCTGCCACCCGCCTCACACGGGTGCGTCGTCCACAGCCCCCGGCGGCTTTCAGGCAAATATACAGCGCTTCACTGCTGACATCGTCAGAAATCAACGTTGCCAGACTCGCAGCCTCCTCCTCCATAACCGTCAGAGGACCAACTTTACCGGGAAGACAAGTTGTTGCGCCATTCAGCTCGAGATCAGTACTTCCGTTTTGCAAAATAAATTCACAAAGTCTATTGTCCAAATCGACATGACCGGGCACAAAGAAAGCCATCTCCGCTTTTTTTTGCAGACTCCGCCTCATTTTGTGATAACCGGGGATTTTGTTCGCGTCTTTTTCAAAGTGCCACAGCTTCAGCATCAGGTCATAGTCTGGCGTCGTCCTGCCCGCCTCATCCTGCAAAAATGCAAAGACCTTGGAAAAACGCTCGTCATAGCGGGGCATTAGGGCGAGTAAAAGGCAAAAAAGTTCTAATTCTGACAGCTTCAATACCTCTTTTAAATATTCCACCGCAAAAAACTCACCCTTTTCAAGCGGCTTTTCCAGGCGGCTTTTGATATAAAAATCCGCCTTTCCCATGCGGTAAAGGGTCTGCTCTTTCGCCTTTTTCAATTCGGGAGCGTCCTCAAGGGCAGCGCGCACCTGACCAGGCGTGATGACCATCCACTTGAATTTATCAAGCGGCTGCTGCATGCTTGACCCCAAACTGGAAAGATAGCTGGATATTAAAAGCATGTTCTTTTTTAATAAATCAACCAGATATTCCTCATGAGAGGCATAGGCACGCCCAAACAGATCCTGTGGGAAGAGCATATTGAAGATTGTGTCCATATTCGCCCCTCTTTCTCGCGATGTTGGCAGGATCATCTCACGGCGTTTGACATTGCTGCTGGCCCGGATTATTGATGCTGATCACGCCACCCCAGTTGCAAATGAGTTTACTGGAATTATTGAGAGCGGGCATGTTGGCGATGAGCACCGTAGGGCAGCCCGGCACCCATGGTGCGGTCGTCATCGGTACGCAGGGCATCGGAGTAAGCACGCCTAAGGCCGCCGCTGTGGCTGCCGCAACTGTTGGATTCGCCATGGATTGACACATACCGAAAGGCAAAATATTAACCATGGGCTTGTTGTCCATAATGTTGGCCGCCGGCATATTGGATGCCATTGTTTTATTATTGGGAAGCACCATCAGGCTGGAAGGTGCCACTCCGAAGGTACAAGCGCACATCGCGCCCATACAGACCAAAAATCCCATTGTGTTGCTCCTTAAGCTATTTATATATATTTTTATCGTCTGCCCGCTTACAACGTAGCAAACAGAGTTAATTCGTGTGGTTTATCTAAAAATCCACCTTGGCCATTTCGCACCCGGGTCCTGATGGCCCAAGGATAATCTTTTGTTCTTTTTTGTCCAGTCGGGCGGAAAACTCTATCTCTTCTTTTTGTATGAAACTGCCAATCACAGGCAGCACGACCACACCAGCTTCGTCCGTCTCCAGATTCCAGCGGGGCTTGAGCAGGCTGCCCTGCTGGACAGCTTCCTCAAGCGGTTTTTGCAGCTCATACATGCCACTTTCCCAGTTATATCCCATGATCATCAGCTCCCTGCCATCCTTACTGCAAATATATTCCTGATACAGCATGGAACGCTGAAAACTACTGCTGATTTTCAAAAAACTCGCACCCTTCTCCGCGTTTTCGATCACGCGCAGGGAGGGAACGCTGCTCTCCATGGTTAGGGAAAAACGGGTGTTTTTCAAAAGCTTTCCCTTCGCGCGCAACACGAATTTGAAATATGGCATACTTTTGATCTTTTCCCCGCCATTATCATAATGGAGTGCCAGCACGAATGGCAGCACACCGGGTGGAAACGGAATGTTTCGCTTTACCGGCCTGAAGCCCGGAGCAGATATTTCATACTCATGGGAGATAGGCTCAAGGTTAATAAAGACATAGTGTCCATCCCCCTTGCTGATAAAGGGCTTTCGTTCTCCGTCCACCAGAATGGATGCGCCCATGAGGGGCTGCTTGTCACACACATCCAGCAGCAGAAATGCAGCGGATACGCGGGTGAGCGTCCTCATCGCTTCACATCCTTCTGCTCACTGCCAAGCCGAATTTCGGCCACGCGGGTAGCGGGCGCGGTGATAACGGTGGATTCCAGCTGCACCGGACCGACTTTATAGAACACACAAAGTTTGTAGGACTCACTGAACATCGTCCATATTTTCGTTTTTTCTTCGAGTTCCATAGGAACGTGACTGATCAGAATCGGCTCACCCGCTGCTTTTAACGCAGAGGGCATATATTTTTGGGGCAAACGCTTATGATCGTTAATTGCCTGCATAACACGTCCCATGATCATCTGTTCGTCCAGTGTTCGATTTTCCTTTTCCGCCTTACTGGCGACCGATATCATCACCGACAGGTTTAAGTACATGGGCGGATTGCGAACAGTACCGTCCGTCTGCGCCACAGGTGCGCTTTGTCTTACTTCTCCCGCTTCGGAAATATCATAAATATGTACACCGACAACAAAATTGCCCCTGTCATGGGGATCACAGGCACCGATCTGTTCCGCTTGCGCCACCGGCTCAGGTACCAGTTCCGCTTTGAGTAACTCCACAACGGTTCTGCTGATTTCAGAAATTACCGAATATTTAGCCAATGGATTATACCTCCCACAGACGCCACTCATCGATTGCAGCCTGCTATCTTTTGCTTTTTCTAATAGATTAGCTACCGAACCCCATATATTAATATTGAGTTTCCGACATTTAAAGCTGCCATCCCCCCATACTGAGCCACACCGGATAAAGGGATATAGCAGACGCCATTTAAATTAAGCACAGGTTCTTCCATTTTTTGCAGCTTATCATTTACATAGATGCTGCTCTTGCCTTTGATGGCTTCAAGTACCATTTCCGGCGTTTGAATCACCACTGTGTTACTGTCCTCCCATTCCACCACTTTTCCACCCAAAAGTGCGGCCGCATCGCTTATAGAAATCATCATGTGGCCGTTATAGGTAAAAATGGGGACTTTAGGAGCGAATTTCCGCTCTACCACGACAAGTGCCGCCGGCGATGCCGATTGGGCGTTATTGGTGATGGCAGCGATGGATGCAGAAGCAGCCGTCATCTTGGAGGTTTCTGCTGCACTAAGCGACTTATTGAGATTTTCGAGATTGGAAAAACTTTGCTCAATGGCCGTCTGGGCAGTCTTGGCATCGGCCTCGGCCATTTCGCCACTGGCCATCATGGCTGTGAAAAGAATGACCGATGCGAGATTTTTACCATTCTCTGTCCCATCAGCATATTTAAGTGCGCTCGCTACCGCCAAAGGCAATGTCTTGGATTTGGTATAGTCCGCGTTTTTAAGCAGCCCAGCCGCCTCTTCACCGATTTTTGTCTTGATATCTGCAAGAGACGTACCAGAAGAATCGGCGAGCCCATCCAGTATATTGGCAATCTCTCCAATATAGGCGTCAGCGCCTGTCATCTTCGTAAGCGAGCTTTCAAGCGACTTCATCTCATATTGCAGCTGATACAGCTTAATTTTAGATTCAAGATAGGTTCGCAGGGTGCCGTTTGCATCGCCAAGCGCGATGAGCCGGTTGATCTGCGCCAGCAGTTCCGCAGATCCATCAGAAACCCCAGTCAACGTGATAAACTCGTCCCGCAGCTGCTCCAGCGTCTTACCCACAAAAGCCGACTGCGACGAACTTTGATCCTGATTTTCGGCAAGCGGTGCGATGCACAGTGCCGACGTCAGAAAAAGTGATATCACTATAGAGAGAATTGCCCGCCCAACAGGTTGCCTCTTCATGATGAACCCTCCCTCTTAATAGCTTCCACATTCCATAGCAGTCAAAAATTCTCCACTGGAGTCATAATACAGTTTGATGTAGTATGTGCTCATCAGATATTTATCCGTCAACACACCGTCCCCCGATGGGATGGATAGCTGTCCAAAAGCTAGCTTTCGATCTTCGCTTAATGGAATTGTCAGGGAAGAAAAGACCTTGCCCAAAAGCTGCTCGATCTCCTTCTTTTTGCTTTCGCGTGTCAGATGGAGGAAGCCCTGTTCAATGTTCACAACAATTTTATCACAGGCAAACGTTCCAGAGCCGGCAAGGTCGGTGCAGATAAACGACGTACCCAGATTCAGATATGTCAGTACCTTTTTGTTTCCGATCGCCACGGTGTAGCCCGGATTT
This sequence comes from Oscillospiraceae bacterium, assembly GCA_963664585.2. GTDB lineage: Bacteria > Bacillota > Clostridia > Oscillospirales > Ruminococcaceae. The sequence continues at coordinate 28,714 of CAXXEO010000001.1, forward strand.
CCGAAAGCGGCGGTGATGTTCTCAGGAGCCATGCCAAGATAGCTCACGTAGTTCACACTGTCACTGAGGAATACTCCCGTATACAGCGCAGAGCCAATAGAATCATAAACGGTGCCTTCCCCTTGCCTTGAGCCCTTTGAAAATGCGCCCTGATAAACAACATTGCCCTTAGAATCATAGAGAATGCCCAGCCCTTCATAAAGGCCATTGGTAAAATTACCGGTATATACAAGGGTGCCTTTCTCATAAAAGCTACCCGTACCGTTATACAAATCGGCAGAAAAGCTGCCCCTGTACCGGATCGTCTTACCATCCCCTTCATAGGCAATACCGGTGCCCTCTCTCATGCCTTTTGAAAAACTGCCCTGATAGGTGAGGATTCCCTGCTTGCTATAGAGCATGCCAGTGCCCTCATAAAGATTATCCAGAAAATTGCCGGAGTAACATAGTATGCCATCCGCATAAAGCGAGCCATAGCCATTATAAGCGGCGTCTTTAAATGCACCCACATATACCAAGGTGCTCTTGGTATCGTATTGATAACCGCTGCCCGTAAGCTTACCATTATTCACATCTCCGCGATATACGAGGACGCCCACATTATTTACTACTCTGGCCGGGCCGGAATAGTTCGCAAGCTTTGTGCTGTTAAGCGCGATAGTAGGCGTCCACAGCCGCCCTTCCAACCACGGGTAAACATAGCTTGTAAAAACGACGGTTACGACAACAGCCGCCGAAAAACTGATCGCCAAGAAGCGTTTAGAGATATACAGTCCCCAAAAGCGTACATAGTCTTTTTGGCTTGCCGGCTTGCGAAACAGGGATTTAACCTGTTCACGGACAAAAGTGCTGATGAGCTTAAAGGGTTTTGAGGCCACCTTAGCTAAACGAGTCACTATTTTGGATATATTAGCCACTTGGCGACTGATGACCTTGGAGATCATTTCAAAGATATCCATATTTGTCTAAAGTCTCCTCTCCTCGGTACGATATCAGTCACAAACGACTGTCTCAATGTTTTTTCGGGCCGGGCCGTGAAGTTTCTCATCACAGAGCATCAAATAATAGATTGCCACTCTGTCTTTTTCATTGATCTGTAAAACATTGACAAAATGCTTTCTGGCCTGCACAAAGTGCTTCGTCTGATATTCCTTGATACCTTTTTCAAATTCTGTCTTTGTGACAATGTGAAGCTTCTTCTCATAGGGTTCCATGCCGTCCAAGAATTCGAAAAGTGTCTCTTTACCCGATGCGCCGCTTCCTATTTCGCGATAGTTGAAGTAGAAGTTTTCTCCGAGCTTCTCGAGCGCCTGGCGGGTCAGCACATATCTGACTCCGATGTCGTCCATCAGGCTGTTAATCAGATAAATATCCATAACCGTCTTGGAAATGACCGTAATTGTCTGACGTTTCTGGTTGCCGGCCACTCCCACGAGGGTTTCGTCGGTGCTGATAATCATCTTGATCCCGCCCGAAAGCGCATCGACGGTCAGGATTTCTTTTAAAGCTATGGCCGTACTCAGCGCATCCTGTACCTGCCATGGGAACAGGACAAACATACCGGAACCATCAAATCGTTCGATAATACCCCTGTTTTTCTCCACGACTTCAAAAACCTTATCAGAATTTTCGTTAAGCATTTGAAAATACGCTTCATTATCCACTGTGCTGCCTTCGGCTGTAAAATTAACATAGAGCAGGCTGATGTCGCGCACGCTCTTGTCATACAGCTTTAAATCCGTAACCTTGGACTTGCCCAAAAGCTGGAACAGCTCCCGTGGGATGAATTTGATGTATTGATTGTTGAGCAACACCATATTGGAAATGTACTGGTTCAGTTTCTCGGTCATTTGGTTGAAGGAAGCCCCGATGTTTGCGAGTTCGTCATGAGAGGTAATCGTCGCCTTGACGCTCCAGTTGCCGGTGCTGATCTCGCCAATGCACCGTCCAAGCTCCTGAAGAGGACGAAAAGCGCGGGTTAGGGTCAGTAGAAGCCATATGATCGTCAACAAGGCAGCAACGAGCGGCAGGATAAGGATATAGGCGACGGCACTCAGTTGCCCTTTGCCCAAAGCCGCACTTTTCTCGGCCCTCGCCTCTATCAGACCGACAACTTTACCCTCAGCGTTTTTCACGGGTTCAAAGCAACCGGTGTATTCCACTGCATCTTTGAAAAAGTTGACGCTTCCGCCGGAATCTTTTAAGGCACTGATTGCCTTCGCGGTCCCAGCATCAAGCTCGTATGCCACCGGAACAAGACCCATCGTTGTAAAGAAGCTGTCGCGGGAGTTTGTATAATGGGTGCAATAAAGATTGTCGTCGCTAAGGAGATAGAACACCAGTCCGATGTCATCCCTGTCCGATATTGAGCATGCGTACTGGGCCGCTGCGGTCATTTGCTTTTGAAGTGCGGCATGCTGCTTTTCAAAATTATCAGCCTGCATAGTCGCTTTTGAAACTGCACTAGCATCGAGCACCCCGGCCGCCACCCTGGCTGCGGCAGACAAGCTCTCCTTTTGCATTTGCCTCAAATTCTGCATGTATATTGACATGAATACCGTGCCCAGAGCCAGCATGACAGTGATATACACGGGAATATAATTAAGCAGTATCCTTCCTGTCAGCATCGATCGCCGCCCGATCATGGATAGAAGCCAGAGCAAAATAATCATGCACGCAGCCGTTCCTGCGAACACTCCGACAAGCTTTGCTGCCAATAAAGTGTCCCAGCCTCGCCCCAGCGCCTTAATCACAAGCTCGGCTTTGCCAAAGCGTACATAAAATGGATGATCAGAGGCGATAGAAACAGCACAAAAGCTGCCATCCTCAGAGCAGAATGTCCGCCGGAGCTGATCAAAATAAATTTTATTTTCCGAACCCATTTCCGTTTTGGGATTATAAAGCCTCTCAATCCGGTTATTGGCAACATCCAGAGAATAAAACCCGCCACCCATAAGTTCCGTATAGTATATATGGTCCTTTGTGTCCACGCTGAGACCACTGACCGCCGAGTTTTCCCCCACCAGGGGACTCAGCTTCGTTTCTTTTCCATTAGGGTCAATCATAAACAGCCGTCCGCCGTCCGCCGAATAAACAAAGCTGCCATCAGAAAGGATGGTCATATCCTCTATATAATCCTGTGAAGCCGATGGACGGTAACTTTTGAAAACCTGAGGTGCTGCATCGCCATAAGGCTTGATTCTCAGCAAATCATAATTTCCGCTGGTGCGACAGATGGCCGTCATGGTCTCTCCCGTCATTTGCAGCTTTTGAATATATGGCTCGGTACTGTAACCCGTTAGCGTATCTTTGTCAACGGACAGCACCGATTTCTGCGCTTTACCATCGTCGCTATATACGTATATTGTTTCTTTAAAAATGGCATCCTGCACTACGCCTGTGGTATCAATGGTGTATTTATGCTCCTGAGAAAGGACATAAATGGCACCATTCCTGTCTCCGACAAGGCTCACATAGCGAAGTTCATTTTCACCGCTTTTATCCGGCAGAGTATGTTGCCATACGAGGGTGCCATCAGAGCGCGTCCTTGTCAAAACACCGTTCTCGGACAAAATTGTAAGATCGCCGTTTGCATCAATAGTAAAGGCAGCCGGAGTCCCGGCGTCAACCCTCATTAAATTGACAGCAAATAATATGGTGACGGCCACACTGACAATAAGTATGGCTGCTGTCCGAATGATTTTCATTGGCGACCTCCATATCGGTAAATTGTCGGAATGATGATGCATTCACTTTACAATTCAAATTCTTATCGGTATAATTTAATCATCTTATAGAATCATTGGGGGGCAGAAATGTGGACGGTACTATGACGATTCCCGCATATAAGTATCTTGGTACATTCACGGACACTCCCGAGTTGACCATCAGGGCAGCCAGTGAAGAAGACTCAGACCATCTTCTGATAGTTAATCGGGTTACACACTCCGGCAAAACAAAGAGATTGTTCCGCGAACTATTTTTCTATTCCTCTGAAAAGCCAGAGCACTCGGACTTTGTTGAACTTTTCAATATCGATCAGGATTTTTTCGCGGTATTTAAATACTATCAGGCACCCAGCCTTACAGATCTTTATGGCTCCGGGGAGGGAAGCACCTCGACACGTCTTCAGGTGTTGATTGCAGCGCTGCTGCGTGTTAATGGGAACCTTTCGATGCCTCATGCCGTCGTGTGCAGCCTTTTGCAGCCTCAAAACATCCTTGTCGGCGACAGTGGAGCGATACACCTGAGCTATCGGTTGGAATCTGATTTTCTTGACACGCACGATCAGCTCATGATCTGGCGTCAAGCAGCGTCTCTACTTCAATTCATGCTAAAAAAAGAGCTCTCATCTTCTCAGTACAAACAACTTAAAAACATTTACAAAAAATGCCTTGCCGGCTTATACTCTTCTTTCTCGGAACTGATCAGCGACTTGAAAAAATCCATTGAAGGCCTTCATGAAACCGGACTCTTTTATAGCGTCAAACAATCTTTTTTATCCCGCAAAGCCGCGCTCGCACAGATAACTTGGCTTGGTTCAGCCGTGCTTTTGGTATTCTTCGCCATCTATCTGGTGGACACGCTCTCGAATGCTGATACTGTACCGGTTATTTCCATCACCGATATCGGGAACATCACATATGTGGCCGCACAGGGTGAGAAGGACAACAGCGTTAAGATAAGCGAGAGTTCCTCATCTGGCAGCGGGCCAGCGTTTCTGAACAATATAAGTCCTGATACAAAATTAAACTCTGAGGATTACATCGTCCAGCCTGAGGACACGCTTGCCTCGATTTGCTCTAAAAAATACGGTGCCGCCGCCTATGAAAAGCCGGTTGCCGCTTTTAACGGCCTAGCCCAAGGGGAAAATCCCGAAGCCGGTGCCATCCTCCGTTTGCCGTCCAAGGATCAGCTTTCCGCTTTCATCGCCAAATAAAACGCTTTTCTTTTTCGCCTGTCTCAAACCGCAGGACATGCTGTTTGAGACAGGCGTTTTTTGTTTACTCTTTGCCAACCACAACATAGGCTGACGCCTTGTACATGCCATATTTGACACTTTGTGCCTGTATTTCAAACACACCTTCCACTGTCGGCGCCGTGTACAGCCCGTTTCTGTCTATGGTGCCGCCGTTTTTCTCCACCACGCTCCAGTTTACCTCCTGGCTTGAGGTTCCCTCGATGGTAGCACTGAAACGGATCTGCTGAAGTGGCTCAAGGTTTGCAGTATTCGGCTGCACGACTACACGGATAAACCCGTCGGCTATATTTTCATTCCCGCCTGCTTGCTCGTTTGAGGGCATAAAGGCCCACCAGCGCACCTTCAGGATCTGTTGGCTCGTCTTTTCTAAAAGCCTAATGCCAAGCTGAAGGGTTCCTTTTCTTGCGTTCACCATCGCGCCCGCCACGGCTGACGGAGCCGCAAGTGAAAACTCGCCCGAGGGGAAAAGGTTTTCCCCTCCGAAAATTAACGTATCACCCGTGCCCTGTCCACCCGAGTTTTCCACTGCTACGATGACACAGACATTTCCGGCTCCCAGTCCGTGAATAAATTCATGTGAGTAATAATTTCTGCCTACCTTTGGCGCTACTCCCAGATTGATGCTCTCAACACCGGTGATCACCTGTGATGGAGTTCCTGACGGCCGTACGGCATTGGACTCGGTCACCTGCGGCAGTGGTTCTTGCGTCGCTTCCTTGTGCACAGAAGCTTTCTCAATAGTCTGAAGCAGGCTTAACAGCTGACTGCTGGGCAAATACTGATGAAATGGGTTACGCTCTATCTTTTCAATGAAATAGGTGGACTGGTTCGTAATAAGGTGAAATTTGGCGAGATAGATAGCCTGATCTTCTCTCGCGCTGAGAAGCTCGTCGAAATGACAAGCATAATACGCCTCTGTAACCACGTCACGCAGAGGACGGGCAGTAACCTCCACCGGACGGGTGATGTCCTTTTCAAGAGTTCCCCCCTTTTTGCTGCCAAAAGACAGAGCGAAGCTCTCTTTGGGTATGGTAATATCTGCAAAATCATCAGACACCGAACCGCACTCCATGGAATAGTCAAGAGTGAATTTCTTATAGGTGCTGACTTCGGTCTCGGCGTATTCCACCCGGACTGATTTTTCCCCACTGTCACCCTTGAACAAATCGCTTTTGATCAAGAAGGAAAAATGAACAGGTGCGGCCACATTGCGCTTTTCAAAAATAACCGTTGCGAAAAAGCGATTATCCGTGTTGACAAATTTGGGAATCTGGAGAGAAATGGATACGCTGCCGTCATCATAGACCGGGCATAAGTCGTAAAGAATATTGTCCACTCCGAGGTTGGCGGGGTTAGGCGCCCGCGTGGTGAGAAATAACTCATATCCCTCCTGCACACGGTTAAATTCTTGGCTGACTCCGCTGTTCTTTCCGGAGCTTGCCACAGAGAAGGTGACCTCCTTGAGCTCTTCCTTATAGGCGATTCCAAGATAAACCGCACCATTCTCACGGATGTCGTCAAAGCCCTTAATTACGCTGAGATGCTTGACGCATGGCTCAGAGACCACAATTTCCCTTCCCAAATAATCAAGTGCCATGCCCGCCTCAAGCGAGAAGGTCTGATTGTCCATCAGGAGGACCCCCAGCCCTGAGACGATTCCTGCTCCATGAAGCATGCGGTTCCCCAAACGGCGTTTATCATTGAAATAGCCCTGCTCGCTTTCAAAGTCCCGCACGGTCATCAGTTTTCCATAGAAATAATGATTTCTCTCACCGGAGCTGTATTGCTGATTGTTCATGGAAAATCCTCCTATTCAACAAGATAAGGTGCGCTAGAAACAGGTCCCCTGCTGTCCAGTACAAGCTGTTCGCTTTGTACAATATATGAATTCATACCCAGATAACAGTGATGGCTGAGGTTGATCGCATTCTCAAGAAATACCAGATTGCATATGGCATCCACGGGCTTGAATCGGTCAATCACCTTGAGTATCTTTACATAATCATCCGCACCGACGGTGCTTCGCGGCAATAAAACAGTAAATGTGTACCCATTTTCTCCGAAAAGGCTGGCAAGTGTTGCCCTGTCTTCGCGCCACAGCTCGTTTTCCATAATTTCAAACTGTTCTATCAAAAGCGGCTCGGCGTCCGCATAGAGTGCAATAATTTCTCCCAAAGAGGATTTTGTACCCTTCATCTTATAAAGCCTTGCTGCGCATTGCACCAGCAAACGCAGCTTTTTTTCATCCCACAGAAAGCTCTCGGAGATGGAAAGCCAATTCGTCAGCCAGTCCAAAAACGGGCGATCTGCCACCAAGGCATCATAATAGGCGGGAGCCAGATCAATTTTATCCTCTAAATCCACATAGACAGACTGAAACACCCCGATGAACCGGGCTAAAAACGAATTACGGCTTTCTGAGCCCCGGTATATCTGGGGCAGGTAGTCAATAAATGCAACCCGGGGAAATTCAAGCTTTAAGCTATCCACAGATATTTCGTCTCCGCTAAAGCTTAAAAACACCAGGCAAAACCACATATACCGTCCGGTGTATTCATAGAGGAGCAGATCCTTGGGATTGTCAACGGCCTTCTGCGCCCTGTCCATGAAGAACTGCTCTTTGAAGCGCATCGGAACCCGTTTGTCCGCTATCCAGTCATCCAGACGTAAAACCCCAGCCTCCGGGTCATTTGGCGGCAGTATTTCATCATCGTCGCTGCAGTACAGGTAAAGACGAAGATGTGTATTGCTGGATATTTTAGCACACATACGCAGCCGATTCCAGATGGTTCGCGGCGTCATACTGTCGAGGGCCGACGAGATAAAGATCCCCTTGCCCGTTTCTTTAAGCAACAGATGATCTTCCTGCGTGACAAGTCCCTCCATGGTTCCGAGATTCTCCCAGTCATCGCTTCGATTTAACATAAAGTGTTTGGTTCCCAGAGACACCGCAACACCCTCTTTCCGCGGCTTTTTTTACAGGCTGCTGATAAAACTTAGATTAAAACGCTCGATCTCATATATGCAGTTGGGCGGTACGATGATATCATCCGTCCGGGTTTTCGTAATAAAGCTGCTGATTGGCTCGACCGAAAGCGACTCAATCGTTGAGACACATTCCAAAAGCTCAACGGCGCAATAGAGCTCACCATAGCTTAAAGGCGTGCCAAAGCTTTTATTGAGTCCTTGGATAAAGCCCTTCAGCTTTTCTTTCACCAGTTCCTCGGCGTTGTAGTAGTAAGGCGCAGTGACGATACGCCCACTGATGACGATCTTTACGGTCCGTGGCCATACGACCTCTATTTTTGTATTAATAAGCCTTGCTTTGTCAAGTGTTCGAATGATGTTTTTCTCATACGCGTTGTGTGGGGCTATTTTCGCACGCCCGGCACCTTGTACGACAATTGTGATCCGATTGTCCCCGGCACCGTTAAAGCCCATGATGACACGACAGTTTTCCACCGCAATGCCCGGTACTGAATGCACAGCAGCATTATAATCCTCTTCGGTCACCACTTTGCCCCCCGCCTGCAGGCTGTACATGGCACGGCGCGACATGTCCTCGAGGCTTTCCATATCTGTGCCACCCGAGGCTGCAGTGATCTGTTGAATGTTTAAATCCGACAGGAATGGGTTTACGCTGAGCACCCTGTTTATCATGCCTTTTTTAATGTCCGAGTTCTTTCCCTTTGTCAGTTTGAGTCCCATAAGAAGGATATTCCCATCCCCCTTGGGCGGCAAGTTACCCCGTTCGTTATCCCCAAAGGTGATGACCCCGTTTTCCATATCCAGTACAAAATGTCTTGCGTATTTGTCAGAGGAGAAAAGATCTTCTCTCTTTTCCCATTCCTGGAACTTAACTTTGCCATCCTTTTGTCTGCCCACCATCAAGCGGAAACTGTCGTAGCAAATTTCCTTTTGCTCAAACTTGATCGTATGCCCGGAAAAGCCGGTGCCGCTGCCTAAAATCAGCCTATTCACCACATGTTCATCAAAGGATAGAACCATGACTTTTTCATGGCTTCCAGAAAGACTAAGAAGTGCATAGCCTTTTTCAGGCTGTCTTTGGCATTCGAATTCTTTGATCTCAACCCAAGTCTCCCCCTCGGGGATAAAAACCCTGTGTTCCCCCCTGAGCCCCAGATCGCTCATAAGAACAAGTTCTTTGCCGCCCTCCAGTATATCGCAGCGGCACAGTGTATTCTGCTGCACCAGCTCGATGACGTTACAGCGAAGCCTGGTCATTCGAGGCGGCAGGTCATAGTCATCCTCAAGAAGTCTTGCCCTTAGGGCATAGCCTTCACCGTTCTCGGCCATCTCCGCCGAGTGTTTCAGCTCCACTGTACCCGAAAAAAGAAATTCATGCGTTTTATCGGATACGACATCTGCCTCATGCCAACCGAGCTCGCCATTTTCTGTACCATAGACCTCCCATGCAAGTCTGGCCATGGGGACAAAAGCCCCATCACCGATGGGATTACGCTCGGTATCACCGGTGAATATATCGAAATAAAGTGTGAATATCTTGTCTGCCGGAATGGGACGGTCAAAATTAAGGGTACAACTTGAATTCGGGCGGCTGGCCGGGTTTTTCCCCAAACCGGGGAAGATATCGAAGATCCGTCTGCCGTCAAACCGCGCTGCTTCCACTGTCTCTTTATTGCCACCGCAAAAGCACACAGAGCGCAGACCAGCCACGAACAGAAACTTACACGCAGGATTTTCAAAAACCATGTCCCCCGCCAGCCACTTGGTTTCAGCAGGTATCTCAACATCCTGCCGGATATCGGAAAGCTCAATCAGCGTACGGGAGCCAAAGTTAACCTGAGGCACTATATTTAGCAGCCTTAAAAAACGGCGCTGACTTTCTGGAACGATCACAGACATGTATTCGTGTTGCATCGCCTTAAGCCAACTGAACAAATCCACCAGTGTCATACCCGGGTCCTGGAGTTGGAGATTGTTCCAATCCGTGTCAAAGTGGGCGATATTCTTGACTGCGGATCGCACGATATCATCAAAGCTCTGGTCGCTCAGCTTTTCGAGTTCCAGCATAGCCAACACCCTCTCCTTCACGGCTTATTCGACCGTTAAATTGATCTCCGGTTCGCCAAAAATCGGTACTGTGAAGCCATCCCGCTTCACCTGGGTAAATTCCACGGCCTGTCTGCCATTTTCAGTCACCACATAGGTGAACATATGTAAGCTCTTGATCCATTTGATATTCTTAATCGTCTTGATGCTGTTATAAATGAGTTCTCGCCCTGGAAGCTGGCCTATATTCCAGCCCTGACCGTTAAAGTTGCCGGAGATGGGGTTTAAAAACTCCCCCAAGCGGCAGCTAATCGCCTGATATACCTCGTGATAGAGATTGTAGTCCGAAATCACAACCTCTGCACTGACGCAAATTTCCACATAGCGAACCTCGAAAACATCAATATGTGAGGAACCGGTCAATAGAAGCGATGCCTTTTCTCGAATCTTATCCAGAGCATTTTTAGCGATTCCCGTAAAATTTTCAAAGCCCTGATTATATTCCCTCGGCAGCACGGCCACCGCCAGCGTTCCCACCGCAGGCTGGCTGTACCGGTCAGTATGCGGTACACATTTTACCTTCCAGATGTTCCTGTTAGACGCTATGACTGCTTTTTGAAAGTCCTCGAGAGTAACCACCCGGTTCATTCCCAGTAGCTCTCCCGTACTGCGGGCGGACGCTTGGTCAACAGTCTCCATGTCGGCCCCGCCACTTAGACTTTTGCGGTTGGTGACCCATGAAGCACCGGGTGGCGTAGCTGCAAAACCCAGAATTGAGTGGGGCGGCATATTCCCATAAACTCCATCACAAACCACATAGCGAACCATAATGCTTTCGTCATCGCGCTCTGTCGGTATCCGTCCGTGCCGTCCATTACCGAAGCGTATGCCGCTTCCGGCGTAATCTACTGAAAAGGCGCGTTCCTCAGCACCGGCAGTCTCAACATTTTCCACCTCATGCCATTCAATCCACAAGGCCGTAATCTTTCCCGTCGCATCACGTTGGATGGTCACGTCCTCTCGCCCACTTTGGAAGATTTCTTCTTCCTTCACGGACAGGGCACCCAGCTCATTGACCCAGACACGGGCCTCACAGACATTTTTTACAGAGAATTGACAGCGCTTATTTTCCTCACCCTGCTTAATGTAGAAAAATTCCGGCAGCCGATCTTCACGCTGCACCACCGGCACAGTATTAAACCATATGCCCCGAATGACAGGGCTTTTTCGCGAGTCCTCCCGGTCATAGCGCCCGTCCGGATTCACGATCCGTATAAAATAGCCCTCGGCGCCGAAAAAGCGCGCACGGACAAAGTCTTTTTTCCCTACGAGCGTTACGATGGCACTGCGACTTAAATTTGCCGTAGTATCCATTACCTCGATGTTCTTCCAACCACACTGCCCCTGTCCTGTCAGCCCATAGTACTCCCATCTCAGGGAAGGGGGATTGGGATGAAGGCCGTCCTCAATGTCCCAAAGCAGCCTAATAGGCCCGCCGACGAGTGGGCCACTAAGGCACAGATACATGGCGGGGTTTGTACAAAGGCTAGCCGTCACTAACGGTACGCTTCCCTCGGTGGGAAACTGAAAGCTTTGCCGTTCCACATTGGATTCCACCTGCACCTGAAAACAGACAACAGGGCTTTTGTCATAGTGATAACCTATCTCCAAATGGCGTACAAATGGAGCAATATAGTTTCCGGTGGTAAACATCATATTGGAAAGCTTGTCGAGCCTTGCTCTGATAAAATATCCCTCTGCGGCTCCCATGACAACTGTTTCCATATCATGCGGGCAGCTAAAAGTCAGGCGCTTTTTGGAAAGTCCACCTTTGGCAGGGGTGAAGAAATCCTCGTTTTCCCCTGTACCAAACAAACGAGCCCAGCCAAACCCATTCCAGTATTCCCAGATAACTCGCTCAATCTGGACATCTCTTTCACGGATGGACGCGAAATCTTCTTCGGTCATAATCAGGCGATAGTCAATTTCTACCGTCTGTACCACGGCTTGGATGGGAGCTTTGTAATACTCCATCTCAAAATCGATGTCGATGACGGAGCCCTTTTTCACAAATGCCTCGCGGCAGGAAATATAAAAATTACTGAAAATAATAAGTTGTTCACCAAATGGACTAAAACGTTCCATAGTCAGTTCAGCATCACCAGTAGCGAGGGTGTCCGCCTTCAGTTCTTTGCCCCGGGCGGTATAACTAATATCAGTTATGAAAAGTCCGCCGGAAGGTATCTTATGCAGGCGGCAACGCAAAAGACAGGCCGGCCCATCTTCAAGCTGAAGCGGCTCGTTCCCGCTGTCAAAGCAGAGGTGTACGCCACTTTCTGTCTCTACAACCCGCTCAACTGCGCACCACTGCCCGCCATGCCGGTATTCCCATGTCACAGCCTCACTGTCGCTGAACCATGCCGGCAACATGAGGCTTATTTTGCGCGAACGGCTGTGGATGAGCGAGATGCTGATATCCGTCCTGTCCCTTGTATAAAATACAGCGTCGTCCCGGAAGTAAAGCGTATGGCTTTGAATCCCGGGATAGCGGTCAAATCCAAAAAGTCGGATTGGCTCTGTCAGTAACCCTACACGATCATAGGCACAGACAATGCTGTCTTTTTGCGCGCTGGTGAAGAAAACCTTTTCCACTTGCGTATCCAGCGCCTGCATGGCCTCGGTTGTCTGGAAGAAAACCCGCCCGTTATCGTTATCCGCAGCGGCGTAGACCGCAGTGCCCTTGTCAATATAGGCCCCGTTGTATCCTGGCATCACACCAACAGAGACCATTCCTTCCGCGGGCACAGGGGGTAAAAGCCTCGTCCCCGTCATGTTAAGAAATGAGAGGTAGTGGTTATAAGGGGTACGGTTGTACCGGCTGATGGTTCCCTCCATCATGGCGGAAAACACATGGGCAAGCACTACACCCGCATCGGGGTTTTTGTCGTCCCAGCTCCACTCCGGCACATAACTGGACGCCAGCGCCTTGACTTCCTCCAGAACATCCTGCTTATCTCGACGGTCTATTTTCGGCATTTCCACACTGCGTCCCCCCTTTCGATCGAACTATGGTTGATTAACTTGAAAACAAGCTTGTGATTTCTTCCCCCGCCGAAGGCGGGGGAAGAAAATGACGTTTTAACTATAGCCAGTTTTTAAGTTAATTGGCTATTACTATGCGGCCAGCCCGCGGACTTTGGCCATCTGAGTAAAAAGACCGGGCAAAGCCGAAGGATTATAATTAGTGCATCAATGAGCCATTCGGCTAAGATCCATTTCCTCGGTGATTGCGTCCACCTGTGTAGGGGAAATGTCAGTGATATACTGAATATCAACCTGAACAGCGGCATTGTTGTCCTGCGATTGCTGGACAGCCACCGTGACACCCATCACGTGGCTTTCCCAAAGCCGGATGCTCTGGGCGATGGCGTCGGACATGCTCTTGACCAGCCTGAGGTCCACATTGGCAAACATAAACTGGTTCATTCCTGTCCCAAAATTGGGTCGCATTTTGCGTTCGCCCTTATCCGTCTGCAAAATTAAACGTACAGACTGGCGCACATTCTCATTGTCCTCGGTCATTTTGATCCTGCCGCTAGCTTCGTCTACTTCGACAGGAAAAGCCCATCCCTTAAGGCCTGCCAAATCAATCACCACCTTTTAGTTGATCTTTACCATGGCCCCTTTGACGTTCGTCATACCGGTTGCCTCTAACGTCAGCTGTCCGCTCGCCTTGATATTGACAGCACTTTGTCCCTCAATACTGACCTGCTGTCCGGATATCTTAACATTGCCTGAACTGGTAATGTTCACAGCATTACCCTTGCCATCTATTGTAACGGATGCACTTCCTGCTTTGAGTGTAATTTTCGCATCCGCGATTACGCTTATTTCATTTTTGGAAACATCAATCAGAAGTTTGTTTTTACCGTTCTTGTCAGATACAGTTATATTGTTGTTCTTATCATCCAGCTTGAGACTTAGCCCTGTGGATGTGATCAGGTCAATGCCTTTGGGGTCATCCCCATCGTTAAATACTACCTTATGTCCGCTTTTTGTCTGGAGGGTGCGTACTTCATTTTTTCCGCCCTCCAGGGTGAGGGGCGCGGCACTGTTTTTATTCCAAAGGCAGCCCAGGACATACGGGCTGGTAAAATCCCCGTCACAAAAGCCCACAAGCACCTCATCTCCCACCTCAGGAAAGGCAAACAGTCCAAAGCCTTTTCCGGCCATAGGGGTCATCACCCGGATGAAATCCGTCTCCTGCATGGAATCGCTTCGATTTAAAAGCCTTACCTTCACTCGGTTTTGTTTTTCCGTATCATCAAGGCTGGTGACGATGCCCACGGTTATGCCACAGAATGCCTGCTCTTTTAAATCATTTGTCAGCATTTCATAGACGCTCATACCCTAACCGCCCTTACATCTTATTCCCGCCGAACCCAATGGTCGTCGTAAAACCATCTTTGTCCAGATGGTGAACCACATGGGTAATGAAATAGTCCATATTCATGTCCTTGTTTACCTTGGCGACGGTGATAAAGCGACCTGGAATGATCTTAGGAATCCCTGCAATCTCCATTTCCCCCCGCACAAAATCCATGGACAGCTCATTCAGCAGCGCCTGCGCTCTTTCCTTCGCCTCAGCTGCGGATTTAATGGAATTGTCGACCACTATCTTTTCCATCGTATCGTTGATCAGCTTGGTTGACTCGCCGCCCGCCTTGCTTCCACCCCCCACAGCCGTAACCGAGGTTGCTTTGCCTTCAAAGGGCGTTTGGGGATCTAACTGATCGTTGCTGCGCACGGTAACGGATTTTACTTGCTTATTGAGGGTTACCTCGCGCCGCAGATAGTAAAGGTTACCTCCAGGCTCAACGGTAAGCACACTGTCAGTAAACTTCTTGTAGCTGACGAAATATACCTTTCCCGCGACCACATAAAATAAATAGTTGAGTTTTTTTGCAATGCTCACCACAAAATCGTAATCACTCTGGTTGTGCTGCTCGATAGGGGCAGCAATTTCCTGTGTGGCCTCCACAACGGTACCATCATAGACCGAACTGTAATTCTTTAAAACATCGGATACCGCATCGGAGTACTTTTTAATATCCTTTTTCCGCTCAGAACGAAAGCTGTTCATCATAAACTGCTTGGCATCCATCGCCGTGACGGTCATGCTTGTACTCTCGCCCTCCATGTTCAACTCAATGGCAGAAATATAACCCACAAACGCCGACTCAGCCGAGCTTGCCTCACCGTAACCCAAAAATGCCTCTAGCTTTCCGCCCAGAACAAAAGAGGAAAGCGCCGCATCCAGCTTCAGTTCTCCCGCTTCGAAGCGGGAATACTGTCCGACAGCTTCAAAGGTGCAGTCACTTGCCTCAAAGCCGCTGGTCAGTGTCACAGTGACGTTGCGATAAATAAGGGAGGCCCCGTCCACATCGGACCCATTGACTTTGAACCGTGCCACCGGTCTGTCAAACCCGTTACACTTTTGTTCATATTCCTTTAAAGTCACAGAACCTTCCACCGCCTTCTTATGCTTATCTCAATCCTGAATCAGCCGGGCGGCTCCCGAAGGAGCTTTCCTCCCTGCTTAATCAACCCCAAAAGGGACTGAGTGGATGCGCTCACCAGCTTTTCCTCATCGTTGATGGCAGAATGCAAGGTTAGTGCTACCTCCGCACCCAGAGGAGCACCCTGGCTGGAGAAATAATTAAAGGTTGTTACGTATTTAGAAATAAGCCCGGCATAAATCATGTTTCCCCAATAGAATATCACCGGCACCTGCTTGTGCGATGCCTCTAGCAGCGGTGAATAGCAGCATATTTTTGAATTGAGTATACTCAGACTCGTATAGTCCGTCTTAGTGACCAGATCAGTGAGTGCATTCTCGGCAGCGTCCGTTAGATTTCCACCGCTGACGACAGTGGAAAGAACACTTGTGGCGGCAGAGGCGAGCGCTTTAAAATCCGAGTTTTCAGTTTTGCTGTTATAGGCCTCAACCACATTGAATATAAGGGTCATATCAACCATCTGTTCGGTGATGCCCTTTGGAGTCACCTTGCCATCCACGCTGACGGTTTTAGCCGTGGAGTCGTTGGCAACGCCCTCCTCCTTCTTCATCTGTGTGCTGGCGCTCACCTTGATGGAAGACGGATTCAAAAGCACCTCGACCGGGTTATTATATTCCCACGCACCGTCGCTTTTCTGACTTTTACCAACGCGAAAGGCCGCCTTATCAACGGTTCCAAATCTTCCGCCGAGTAAACTCATGTCCAGTCCCCCCTTGCAGCTCCAATATCAATTACAGGCCAAATTTCCTGCGCTCTGCCCTCAATTTTCGCTCCATCTTGTCAAGGAGCTTGCCGGCTACACGGTCATAGTTGAACTCATTGAGGAAGATATCCATCAGCCGTTCCTCTTCCTCCGCGCCCAAGCTCCGCCCGGTGGCAGGCATACTTTGGGTCTGGCTTCTTTCATAAGACCATGCTTTATTTTGTGCCACAGACGGCAATGTCTTTGCCATCTGAGAAGCAAAAACGTCTTCACCACCGCCCTCCGCTGGCCGCTGTTGCAGTGGCAGGATGATCGGTTTTTTGTAGATGATTGCCGACTGGCCCCCGTCCGCCTGCAAGGCGGCGGTGTCTATCGGAACCTGCTGTATCAGTCTGCTCTCCAAACCATCAGCCGTATCAAAAAAGTATGTCATCGTCGTGTTCTGCCGGTTTTCTATACCAGAGCTTTCGGCAAAATCAGATCCGCTTTTTTCAAAAATTCGCTTGTAAAAAGTCATCATGTGGCTTTGGGGAATACCATTTTTCAACCTTTGAACCGGCCGCTCTTTCATTTGATTGATCCGGTTGAGATTACTGGTATTCTGGTGCCTTTGAACAATTATTTGCTCATGGACATTTGTCCACCACTGGTTCTGTCTTGTTGCTTTTACTATGAAGGGTACAGCCTTGACATCGCTTTGGGTACCTGCAATATCCGCCGTGTAGACTTCGCTGTTGGCGGTCGAACTTCTTAAGGTTAAGGTTCTGCCCCGCCAGTTTACAGTACGCAATAAGCGAATTTGGTTTATTCCCGGGGCAACATCACGCCAGGCGACGTCATTGATAAAGGCTGAAACTCTGCCGGGCCAGTTTGCAGACCTCAATAAGTGAAAACTGTTTTTAGTCGGGTAAGTATCCTGTCTGGTGGTGGCAGCGTTTATGACGGTATCTTTGCCCGGGCGATTCACCGTACGCAATTGGGTGATTTGAGGGTTTTGGCGATAAATAACCTGTCCGGCGGCAGCACGTGACTTTCCGCCATGCAGTGTAAAATCAGTTAATGACTTGAAAAAGCCTTGTTGTTGGTGGTCCTTTTCCTCGCGCATCTGTGAGAGCCTGCCAATCAGTCGTACGGCGGGATAATAAGGCTGATTGGGTCCTTTTGTAAAGCTCCCGGCACTTTCCCCAAAAGGCTCTTGGTTTTCCTGTGGTCTGCCATTCACCATCACTGCCGTTTGAGACTGCCGGTTAATCTCATCGCTGCCAGACTTCATATCTGCGTTTAACATACCAATGGGTTGCTTTGGCGCCCCTACAATTGGCTGACGATCCGTTTTTGAACGGGTTTGCGCCCATTTACCCATCCCGTCTTGAACGCCCATCTGGAGCATTAACACGCGGGATATTCCGAACGGAAGCTTCCCGCTTTCTGACGGCTTACTCACCAACTGAAGAAAATTCATCCCCACCGGATAATTGGACTTCTGCTCATAAGCGGCAGCATCGGGCGCTGTACGACTGATCCACCTGTCGGCAGTCGCCGAAGCCATTGAATTCGTGATCGCTGAAATTGTGCTATATTCTTTTTCTAAAATGCTATGGAATATCGTTCTGACAGGTTCGGTGGCTACAAGGCTTTTCCCTATCCGAGAAAGTCTGCCGATGAGGCGCATGGACGGAGAATAAGACAGACTTGCCCCTCGCGCTACGCTTCCTGCGTTTTTCGCAAGAAGCTCTTGGTTTGGCTGTAGTCTGCCACTTGCTAGAGGTGCTTTTTCAGACTGCCGGTAATTCCCATCGATGATGGACTTTGTCTCTGCGACCACTGTGCCAACGGGCCGTTTATATTCCCCCGCAGCTGGCTGACGATCCGTTTTTGCGCGGGTCGGCATCCTGTTCCCCGTCTCGTTTTGCGCACCTGTCAGGGGCATGAAAGCGCGGGGCATTTCGAGAGAAAGCTGGCCGTTTTCAGTCAAATTACGCGTTGGCTGACGAAAGACCATCCCAATAGAAAAGTTTGCCTTCTGATCATATGTAGCAGCTAAAAACGTTGCCTCTCTGATCCATCTATTGACTGTCACTGGAGGTAACGGATTCGTAATTATCGAAAAGGTGCTATAATCTTTTTCTAAAATGCTGTGAAATACCGTACTGATGTGTTCTGCGGATGATCGATTTTCCTCCATGCGTGAGAACCTACCGATGCGGCGCATGAATAAAAAATCAGACAGGTTGGCCCCTCTTCGAAAACTTTCGGCCTTTTTCTCAGAAAGCACTTCAAACGGAAGTGCTCTGCCCCCTGTCTGCACTTTGGTTTCAGATTGCCGGTAAATCTCACCGCTACCGGACTTAGCATCTGTGACAACTGTGCCAATGGGACGTGCATGCTCCCCCATGATTGTCTGACGATCCGTTTTTACATGGGCCAATACCTGTTCATGTTCTGCCATGATTTTGCGCGGATCCGCTTTTGTATAGGGCGATGCCTCATCATGTTCTGCCATGGTTCGGCGAGGATCTGCTTTTGTATGGGCTGATACCTGATCATGTTCTGTCATGATTTGGCGATGATCCGTTTTTGTATGGGCTGATACCTGATCATGTTCTGCCAT
The DNA here is from genome assembly GCA_963664585.2 of Oscillospiraceae bacterium. GTDB lineage: Bacteria > Bacillota > Clostridia > Oscillospirales > Ruminococcaceae. Next base: position 47,622 of record CAXXEO010000001.1, read on the forward strand.
GATTTGGCGAGGATCTGCTTTTGTATGGGGCGATGCCTCATCATGTTCTACCATGATTCGACGAGGATCTGCTTTTGTATGGACCGATGCCTCATCATGTTCTGCCACGATTCGCCGAGAATCTGCTTTCGTACGCGCTGGCGTTTGCATCCCTGCCTGGGTTTTCACACCAATCAAGGGGTTAAGATCGCGGGACATTCCATGCAAAGGTTTGCCAACTTCATCCGGTTCCTGCGACTGCTGACGGAAGATCATCCCCTTGGACTGAAAAATCGCCGTTTGATTATACGCGGCAACGTGAAGCGCTGTCCGGCTAGTCCATCGATCAACTGCTAACGGAGCGATCGGATTGGTAATTGATGAAATGATACGATACTCTTTTTCTAAAACGCTATGGAACACCGACCCGCCAATATTGACGGATGCATCATTTTCCCCCATCCGTGGGAGCCTGCCGGTGAGGCGCTTGCCCGGAAAATAGGAAAGGCTGGTTCCTTGCACAATGCTCCCTGCGTTTTTCGCCGGAAGCGGCTCCATCCGCTGTGTTTCGTCCCCCGTCGGGGCTGCCACCGTGTAAATTCTATTGCCAACGGTTGCCATATCTGCATCCGCCACACCGGAGGGCCTCGCATGGTTTCCCTTGATAGGCTGACGATCCTGTTTTATGCGGGACAGTGACCGCCTTTCCGCCCCGGCTTTTGCATCCGCAATAAAAAAGTGGGACATTCCCAGTGGAAGCTTCTCACTTTCAGCGGAAAAACCTATTTTTTTTTTAGAGTAGATTCAAGATGGGAAACGGCCTTTCGGAACTCGCCATCCTGATAAAGCTTTTTGCGGATTGAATGCTCGATACCCTCTGCCTGTACTCTGGTACCGTGGTCAACCTGACTTAGGACATAGCGAAGCTGACGAGAAACCTGCTCCTCCATAGAAAAACGGTTTTGAATAAAACCATTATTCTGATCAAAAAAAGCGCGGAGCTGCAACAATAGATTAACGACTACCTGTTGTTGCACTGCACCAGTATTTTCTATGCTCTCGCCAGAGGGCAACACATAGGTAAGAGATCCCAGTCTTAGTGGTGCACTACCAACAGACTTATTCAGGATAGAATTGCAAAAGCCCGCATTATTCCCGGGCAATGCAAAACCCGCTATGTCGTTTTTGATGCAGCCGCAGGCTGTCCTGAAGTTTCCTATCGTTGCAACCACCTCCTTATTGCCAAAAAAGCGCTTTAAAACATTGGCGGAATAGGTACGTTAGTGAGGCCCTTATGAGTAATCGTAAAGGTCTCAATCAGCAGATTGGATTTGCTTGCATCCAAATCACTGAGTTCCCATTCGATAACGCCCTGGGATACAAAAGAATATATTGCTTTTATATCCTGCTCTTCGTCAAGCACTAAAATCGTACCCAAGGCTCCCTTTGCCTCAATCGCCCGAACGCCCACATAGTTTCCCATCAAACTGGCAATGCCAAGTTTGTGAATCTCATAGCCGCGTTTAAAGGTCAGCTTGTGCGGAGAATTCTGAGGCTTGGGGAGCATAATCTGGTAACCATTGCGCCCGCCTTCATTGATAAATTCAAACGAACTCTCTTTGCTGATGCCTGAGACGCTTTGGAACCCCAAGGTGGTTATGTTAAACATCACCAAAAACCTGATGGAAGTCAAAGGGTCATGCTTTGAGCTTCGAGATACAAAAAATGGCAGCTTCATTGGGACACCCCCGAAAAATTCAAGAAATATCGAAAATGTTTTTACCCTTATTTTCCTGATTCATGCGGCTGTTGATACCGGATACCTCCCGGCAAAAGCGAAGACGTTCTCTATGCTCCAGCGACATGATCTCACTGTAGCTCCAGTGCAGGTAATAAGCTAAAAAAGCTATCTCCTCATAGATTCTGTCCGAGGGGTAGCTTTTAACTATTCCCCCAGAACAGGTACCTCCACCTTGAATTTCTCTCCACAACCAGGGCAGGTCACTTCGACTCTGATTGGCTCTATGGCATTTATCTGTTGATACAGGTTCTGCAAATAGGCCATGTCCGACGAAGGAAGCTTCTCTATAAGCTTATTATCGATAGCAGAAAGACTGCCCAACTTCTTAATGACACGAGTCATCAGCACTACGCTTAGGTAGGCTGGGTTCTGCTGTACTCTGGGATCCTTTAGTGGCAGGATCTCGTCCGCCGCAGTGGCAAAACGCATTGTGCCCTCCCTGTGCAGAACACCGTTATCGTCCATGTACCCTTTCGGCAGGGTGAATGAATACTCGGTCTGATACTCCATTCACGTCTTCATCCTTTCTTCGTATTAACAAACTGCCCCCTTTTAACGGGGCCCAGTTCACCATAGTCTCCGCCCGCAGATTGCGGACGGAGACTATAGCAAAATTTGTTATTCTGTCCTAGTCAGTCCTTCATGAGCCAACTCGATGGTTTCCACCGCCACCTCAGAGGAGGTACCGTTGAAATCGGGGGCTGTGTACTTCACAGGCCATGCATTGATGCAGCGCCAGGAGGCTGCGGAGTTGCCCTCCTCGTCCAAGGCGGTAAGTGTAACGGTTTTCTTTTCGATTGTGCCTTCGGTAATGTCGATCAGCCAATCATAAAGCACCATGTTCTCGGAAGAGCCCCACTTGAGGGTAATATTGCCGTACTTAATGAGGCCCGGCAATTTGGTGGGCGTTATTACGGGATCGTCCCCTGCCCGATATTCCACAACATCAAATGTGGCATCAAATCCACTGACTTCGCTGAAACTGCCGGCATCCAAACCGTCAACTTCCAGACGGAATCTAAAATTTCTATATGGCAGCACCTGAAATTCACTCCTTATTTGTCATTATTTGCAAAACAATCATGCTTTTATAGATACTATTCGCCCGTTTTCTGGGTTAGGCGGAAAATAACAAATTCAGCAGGCTTGACGGGAGCAATACCGATAACGCAGATAAGTCGGCCGTTGCTGATGTCGTCCTGTGTCATTGTGGTACTGCCGATATTTACAAAGAAAGCCTCGGCGGTGGTAGCGCCTGCAAGAGCTCCGCTCTTCCAAATTCCTTCAAGGAACACCTCAATCGTGCGACGGACGCGTATCCATAGCAGTTCATCGTTGGGCTCAAAGACGACCCAGTTGGTGTTTGCTTTGATAGACTCCTCAAGATAAATAAAGAGGCGGCGTACGTTTATGTATTTCCAAAGAGGCTTGGAGCTTGCGGTTCTGGCGCCCCATACACGGATGCCCTGACCAGGGAATCTCCGGATCAGGTTCACGCCATTGGGATTGAGCATGTCCTGCTCGGCGTTGTTGTAGCTGACAGACAAGCCGGTGCAATTGGCAACGGTTTCATTGGCGGGCGCCTTATGCACTCCCCGGGTGTTGTCGCTGCGGGCATAAATGCCGAGGATCGAACCAGAAGGAGGAATAAAGGTGCTTTTTTTGTCTAAAGGATCGTAAGCCTCGAGCCACGGATGATACATGGCGCAATAATCGCTGTCGACGATGTTTCTGTGAGCCATAATGTCTGCAACGGACTTGGCGTCGCGGGGCATATCCAAAACGGCGATGCGGCTGCCCAATCTTTCACAGTGAGCCACCAGCGAGAGCTGTACATTGGCGTTTACGTTGCCGGGAACTGCCATCAGGCTGACATCGCTGTTATCAAGGAACGCTTGAATACCGGTACGGGAACCGGGGCCTTTGTCAACGCCGATAAAATCGCCATCCGACAAACTTGTTACTGTTCCGTTAAGGCCACCGGCGAGCTGGAGCTTAATAGAGTCTTTATCTGTTCCCATCGCCGTTTTTACAATATCAATGGGAGCAACAGCTTCCGTTCCTGGAACCGCAGTCACATCTACTAACTCGGACTTGGACATAAGTTTTTCGATATAGTTGGGAGTTGAAACATTGAAAGAAACGGACTCATAAACCTCTGAGGCATCCTCGTAGCGGATCTCAATGTTCATCTCACAGGTTTTGATGACGATTTTGGGAAGCAGTGCCTTGTCGACAACCTCGCCGGCTGCAAAAGGCTTTGCAAAGGTAATGTTGCTGCCTTCCAGAGCGGTGATCATGTTGTATTCCTTGGTGGAACCGTTATCCAGAGCCACTACATCGCCCACATTAAAATCAGAGGGGTTTTTGACCACATAGGAGCCTTCACCGGTGTCCTCGTAAATCTGGGTTTTAGCTTTGCTGGCCGCACTGAACAAGATCACAATTTTATTGCCCCATGCGCCTGGATTCTTCGCTTTAAAGTTCAGCGCATCGCCACAGGCTATCTGCGCCACTTTTGCATCGGATGGCGCCACGCGCATAACAAACGCGCGAGAACCTCCATTGGCAAAATAGTGATTGACCGCGTGTGCAAGATAGCGGTATTCGCCAAATTCATTCTGCTGTAGGTAGCCTCCGAACTTCCGACCAAAGTCAGAAGCGCTGGTGACAAATACGGGTGCTCCTACGACTGGTCCTCTTTCTGCAAGTCCGACAAAACCAGCCGTGCTGGTGCTGACGCCCTGCATCGGAGTAGAACCGCTGTCGAATTCCTCCACATAAACACCGGGAGATAAGTATTCAGCCATACAGTCTCGATTCATAGACGGCAGAGAGACCCTCTCTCGTCCAGAACCATTTCAGCTCCTTTCTATTCTATATTTTTCACTTGCGAATTATCTTTAACCGGTTCTTCCGGTGTAAAGTCGGTTTGTAATCGCTCTTCCAATTCAGGAAATTCTTCGCTGTGTTGCAGTCTCATCATTTCCCACTTCTTTTTTATGTAAATCATGTAATCTTCAGAATGGGTATTTTCTTTGGCGCTGGCCACAGCTTTGAAAAGCTTTTTATTGAATTCCATGTTCTTTTGCTGCTTTTTTGCTGCCAATACCCGGGTTCCCGAGATTGCACTGTGAATATTGGTTCTGTCTTGGTAATTGCTGCTCTTGAAATCCAGAAGTGACTGTACCTTAGCAAGCTCTTTATTGCGCCGATGAAATGGGATCACACGGTCGAGAGTGGTGTCGCCGCCCTCGTCTCCAGACATCTTACCAAATTGGCGCAAAACCTTCTTAGGAGATTTAGCCACATTGCATCGGAGCTCCATGGCACCTTCAGTGAACTTTTCGTCATTGCTGCGGAAAAGATCACTGTCATAGACGCTGTGAGATCGTGCTTTGTTCTCCAATACCTCTTTGCCCTGGGAATCATTTTCATGACGAACAAAGCTGAATACGATATCTTTTTTCTTTTTGTCATAGCCGATTTCCGCCTTGCCGGTGGAAAGTTGAATCTGCCCCGTCAGCTCCGGCAGCTCCTCCCTGTTTGCGCAGCAAGAGGGCTTCACGCTTGTAAGCTTTTCGCTGGGCTTTACAGGCATGAATCGGATGCTTTCAGACATTTCATTATTCAGGTCCTCAAGATATTTCCCCGAACCCCTACTGTCCCTAGCACTCACCACTGCATGATCGCCCGCGGTGCTTGCCCATTTCTCCCGTTTATGTGTTTTCCCGCGCAGTGTTTCACTGTAAAACATCATTCACCTCTGTCCAAGATGGGCGAGTGTCCCTGACATCCTGATGGAGCTGCAACCATCATCATCAAATGAACGATCCATTTTCTCTTTATGCAAGCCAAATGCCAGCCGGTTTCTTTATAACTGGCTGCAAACGACAAGTTTCGCAATAGTTTGTCTACTAAACAACAGGGAAATCTTCTCAATATTAATATTATATATTATCTATTTCGTTATTTAAAGCTAAAATATAAATAAATTTTCAAATAAATGTATTTGTTGGCTGATTTGGATAAATTCGAAGAATTGCATTTTATACTAATTTAGGCATCATTTTGATGAAGCAAATGCGCCTTAACAGCTAAACAAAAATTACTAGCACATTGTAAAATGTTAATTTTGTATATTCTCCGCCTTTGGCGGGGAATATACAAAAACACTTAACCCATTGCCATAAAAGATTTAGATATTACAAGGTACTAGAAGGTATTCACATAGATGAGAATGGTTTATCATATTTAAGATGTAAAGGTAATTATCTTATAGTCCCCACCTAAAGCTTTGTATACAGAATACAAGAGAAAACGACAACCTTTGCATAAATTGGTCACCCCCTTCCCTTGATTAAATTGGTGATTATTGTGTCTCAATCATTCTTAGTGCTGTCGGAATAATTAGCATCCTTTTTCAAGCTGTTGTGGTCTATTTGGACACTTGACATTGCCGTGCATTCCCTTTATAATAACTATCGTTGCACATTGGTTTGGGGGCGTAGCTCAGCTGGGAGAGCGTACGGTTCGCATCCGTAAGGTCGAGAGTTCGATCCTCTTCGTCTCCACCAAACAATATGTCGAAAGAAGTCGATTGCTGATATGCGGTCGACTTCTTTCTTTTTTATAGTACAATCACAATTAGACTACAAATTTGTATTTTGCGAGATAGCCAATCATAAGAATGAAAGAAGGTTGCCAAGCTATGTATATAAGGTATTCTTAAAAGTCTATGACTAAAAAAATATTCCAATACCAACAAGTATACCAGAAATTATTTGCATCACTTTTTTCACTCCTTCTGTAAAATAAATGCTGCCACTCATGTGACAGCATTTTTAGGGTTAAGCCTTCAATTGTAATTCACTTTTTGAATTTCTATTTTAAAATCATATTCTGCTTTTCATGTTTATTTTATATATTCCTTACCACCCATATACATTCGTAATGATTCGGGTATTGTTATTGCGCCATCCTTGTTTAAATTATTTTCTAAAAATGCTATTAGCATTCGTGGAGGGGCTACAACTGTATTATTAAGTGTATGGGGGAAATAGTTACCGCTTTCCTTGTTTTTGACACGTATACTTAGACGTCTTGCCTGAGCATCGCCTAAATTAGAACAGCTGCCAACTTCAAAATACTTCTTCTGTCTTGGCGACCACGCTTCTATATCAATGCTTTTCACTTTCAAATCTGCCAGATCACCCGAACAACATTCAAGTGTACGGACAGGTATATCAAGAGAGCGAAAGAAATCAACTGAATTTTGATATAACTTTATAAACCAGTTTGTACTATCTTCCGGTTTACATACAACAACCATTTCCTGCTTTTCAAATTGATGAATGCGATAAACACCACGCTCTTCAATGCCATGAGCACCAACTTCTTTGCGAAAGCAGGGTGAATAACTTGTTAAAGTTTGAGGGAGCTTTTCTTCTTCTAAAATTGTGTCAATAAACTTACCAATCATTGAGTGTTCGCTTGTACCGATAAGATACAAATCTTCACCCTCGATTTTATACATCATGTTTTCCATTTCATTAAAACTCATAACACCAGTTACAACATTGCTTCTTATCATAAACGGAGGTATATAGTAAGTAAATCCTCTGTTTATCATGAAATCTCTTGCATAGGATAAAATTGCGGAATGCAGACGGGCAATATCACCGCACAGATAATAAAATCCGTTTCCGCTTGTTTTTCTTGCACCGTCAAGGTCAATACCATTAAATTTCTCCATGATATCAACATGATAAGGTATCTCAAAGTCGGGTATTGCAGGTTCACCAAAGCGCTCAACCTCAACGTTCTCACTGTCATTTTTACCTATCGGCACAGACTGCTCAATAATGTTGGGAATAACAAGCATTCTATTACGGATTTCACTATCAAGCTCGTTAATCTGCTTTTCAAGACTGAGGAGTTCATCTGCCATTGCGGCAACTTCTGTCATAGCTGCCTGAGCTTCCTCTTTTTTGTCTTTAGCTATGAATCCGCCAATTTCTTTACTGATTGTATTCCTTCTGCTTCTGAGAAAGTCGCATCTTGATTTTGCTTCCCTAAATTGTGTATCCAGGGCAATTACTTCATCAACTAGAACGAGTTTTTCATCCTGAAATTTCTTTTTGATATTCTCTTTCACTATTTCAGGGTTTGTGCGCACTAACTTAATGTCTAACATTGTTTTTTCCTCCTCATAAATTTTTCTTTTAATAGAAATAACAGTATGAGTTTAGAAAAACAAAAGCCTTCCAACCCCATACAAACCATATGGGACGGAAAGCATCCGCGGTACCACCCAAATTGTCAACCAAAGTTGACCACTTAAACGTGCTGTAAAGGGCACTCCCTTCGACTCTTCGCCGACAGCTCCAAAAATGGACTGGCTTATCCTCTCGCCGGTTCGCACCATCCACCGGCTCTCTGGGAGATTCATAAACCTTAGTTTTTATCATAGCCGTTAAAGATATTATATAATGATAAGAAAATTTTGCAAGAAAATAATTTATCTTTATCAAAATCAAGAGAAATGTGTATGTAGTTAACTGAATACTTTAAAACATCACAGTCAGTTTTGTCATATCATTTAAAAATACTTTCAGACAATAAACTGCTGATAAAGCGACAAGATGCGGTTTGGAATTTTTACTCCTTGAACAAAGAGCATTTTATGTTTCCTATCTTGGAGAAAGCTTTCAATGAAAGAACCGAACTACCAATTTTGCAAACATGTAATGTGGAATATTGGGGATGCTTTGCGCACAACTCGGGAGAGCTCGCATCCGTAAGGTCGAGAGTTCGATCTTCTTCGTCTTCACCAAAATTTGTCCGAAAGCCCATGAAAACGAACTGTTTTCGTGGGCTTTCGGCCGTTTTTAGGACAACAATACGCGATTTCAAAGAAATTCACCGGGTATCATCTGCTTATTCCCTCAATCAATTGCTTTGCCCCTATCAAATTGATCGCTCTTCGCAAATTGTACGCAAGGAAACTAAGCCCCAGCTCGGCTGCGGCTTTCGTTTTCTCTTTGCAGAACAGGCAATGCGCCCCGTCGTACCGTTTCACCGTGCCAAAGGGGTGTACCGACAGGCACATCCGCTCTCTGAGCTTCAATCGCAGTACCTTCATAGCAGGTCGGCAGCACACCGGCGTCGATGCATGTTTGGCTATACACGCACCAGGTTTTCCTCACTGATAAACAGTGATTCCATTTGTTTAACAGACCCCCGAAAGAGCTATTTTTCAGATAATTGATTGGGATAGTAACGTTCCAACCATGCCAACTCTTTACGCTCTTCGACAGGTTCATACCAACCCTTTTCAAAGAGATGATAAACTCTTTGAAAATACTCTTCGTACATTTTTCCTACACGTTCCATGGAATAGTTTTTTTCTGCCCACTCCCTACAAGCCGTTGGCTTAATACGGTAAATATTATTAACAGCCCAACAAAATTCTTCAAACACTCTACACCTATAACCTGTCACTCCATGTAAAACCGTTTCAGGAAAAGCACCCCAGTCAGTAGTAATGACAGGGGTACCGCAAAGCTGAGCTTCCACGTTGACGCCGCCGAACGGCTCCAAATAATAGGTCGGCATCAAAACTGCTTTGGCATTTCCTAATAATTCAGCCCTTTCTGCCGTGCCGACGGCCGCTTTATATATAATATGTTTTTCAGTACTCAGATTAAGGCCCTCATTTGGATTATCCAAAGAACCTTGCCCTACAATATATAACTGATTTCCAGTTGCTTTTGCAATCTCAGAGGCAACTTGTACTCCTTTTCTGTTGATTATTCTTCCAAAATACAGCAGATAATTCTGCTTTTTTGGCTGGAATGGGAAATCCGCAAGGTCAAAGTAATTTGGAATCACCGCATCATACCAAACGCCATCCTCGACGTTGAGGAGTCCATATATATAATGCATCCAAGCATAGGATTCAAAAACACGATGAGATGAAAATACGCCTGTATAGCCTATTCCGGGCTCTATAGTAAGAAGCTTCACCGCATCCGCAATCGGTTTTTGGTATGCGCCCATGGGGCATAGAAGTATATCCCGGTCTTGCTTGTTTTCCAAAATCGCGTTTATAGCATTTTTGTTGAAATATTGATGTGCGAAATCGTTAGGATCCTGCTTAAAGAAATTTTTAGATCTGTCATAATCACCGTAAGTGCTTTTAAGGACCTCTTGTGTCGATACTTGGATGAACTCATCGCAGGTTACTTCAGATCCCTCCACACCATAAAAATATATTGTATGGCCATAATCTTTTATCATTTTAGCTAATTTAATTATTTTCTGAGTATATGCACAGGAAGAGTTCCGTTTGTGCGTTTCTAAGTGAGCCAGCCCTAAAAAGTGAAATCGTAATTTTGTCATATTTTACCCCTCTTACCATGGTTTAATTGAAATATTTTAGTTAGGCCTTCATACGGCGAAAGCTATATGAAGGCCGATCTTTATCTTAAGCTTCTATCAGTGCCATCATCATGATCAAAAATATTTTCTTAATAAGAAAAATAATCCTGGATTAAAAAGACGGCGCTTACAATTAAGCAATGCGCATGATAACAAGGTGTGCTGAATCAGGCTGCGTTCCTCCGGCATTTGGCGTAATGATCAGTGCTGTGGGATTGGCGGCTGGATTTCGAACGGTGATAATTGAATTGACCACTGTCGTCATCACAAGCTGCATCCCTATGATTTGAGTCGTACCGGTCGCCCGGCCAACTACTGTATAAGCCAGTTCGCTGGCTCCTGCTCCAGAATCGAGAGTCAGAACCAACTGGGCTGCTGCATCCGTCCCCACATTAAACAAGACTTGATAAGTGCCAATTGCGGAAAGTTGGAATGAGTCCGGACCAGTGCGTATAATGGCAGTCCCGCCGCTGTTCGGTCCGTCATTCGGGAATTCTACATCTGATCCGGGGGCTACTGTTGCAGCGTTATCAGGTGGCATTAACGCATAAAAATCTGCATAGGCTAGTATTCCTGCAGCAGGTCCTGTTGCTCCTGTTGGACCTGTTGCTCCCGTCACTCCGGCTGCTCCGGCTGGTCCTGTCGCGCCGGTCTCTCCAATTGCTCCGCCGACACCGCTCGGTCCTGTTGCTCCCGTTACTCCGGCTGCTCCGGCTGGTCCTGTCGCGCCTGTCTCTCCGATTGCTCCGCCGGCACCGCTTGGTCCGGACGCTCCCGTTACTCCGGCTACTCCGGCTGGTCCTGTCGCGCCGGTCTCTCCAATTGCTCCGCCGACACCGCTCGGTCCTGTTGCTCCCGTTACTCCGGCTGCTCCGGCTGGTCCTGTCGCGCCTGTCTCTCCGATTGCTCCGCCGGCACCGCTTGGTCCGGACGCTCCCGTTACTCCGGCTACTCCGGCTGGTCCTGTCGCGCCTGTCTCTCCGATTGCTCCGCCGGCACCGCTTGGTCCGGACGCTCCCGTTACTCCGGCTACTCCGGCTGGTCCTGTCGCGCCGGTCTCTCCGATTGCTCCGCCGGCACCGCTGGGTCCGGTTGCTCCCGTTACTCCGGCTACTCCGGCTGGTCCTGTCGCGCCGGTCTCTCCGATTGCTCCGCCGGCACCGCTCGGTCCTGTTGCTCCCGTTACTCCGGCTATTCCGGCTGGTCCTGTCACGCCGGTCTCCCCGATTGCACCGGATGCACCACTGGGTCCAGATGCTCCAGATGCACCGCTGGGTCCAGATGCTCCAGATGCACCGCTGGGTCCGGACACTCCGGATGCACCGCTGGGTCCGGATGCTCCGGATGCTCCACTGGGCCCTGTTGCGCCGGTCTCTCCAATTGCTCCAGATGCACCACTGGGTCCAGATGCTCCAGATGCACCACTGGGTCCGGATGATCCAGATGCACCGCTGGGTCCGGATGCTCCAGATGCACCGCTGGGTCCGGATGCTCCAGATGCACCGCTGGGTCCAGATGCTCCAGATGCACCGCTGGGTCCAGATGCTCCAGATGCACCACTGGGTCCAGATGCTCCAGATGCACCGCTGGGTCCAGATGCTCCAGATGCACCGCTGGGTCCGGATGCTCCGCTGGGTCCGGTAGGCCCTTGTGGACAACAACAGCATTGTTGATATTCATAATTACAATTTCTCTCTTCACATTCCATACATTTATCTCTATATTTCCAAACTTTTATCCCGTCCTGTACATGATCTATTATGAAATTATTATGACTAATACAATCGTAATTCATTGGATTGAAAATAACATCATCCCCCTCCTACACATATTATGAGAAGTTGATTTTAAGTGTGTAATCTTGTAATGTCTACAGTAAATTGGACATGTCTACATCATGGCCGACAAAGAAGGTGAAACTCAAGTTGGCTCAGACTACACAGCTTTCCTATACTAACTGAAAGAGCGTTTCGCTAAGCGGAAGTAATGATCTTGATGTTGGATACAGCCTTGACGAAAGCCTAGACATAATCAGACTTAATATATGTTGGGTTTTTTGTATACTCTATTAAACCGAACAGGCTGCGCTAATGTGGTAAAAAAAGGCCTATGTTAAAATTCGGGAGAGCATACAGTTCATATGGGATATTGGCTCAACTAAGACGAATGAAAAGCGCACAATATATTTATATAGTAAAGAGGCTGTTACAAAACAGCTTCGCCGGAAAATAATTCACAAAAAATGCGTCTTGATTTGGCTTTAAAAGCCGTTTCAAGGCGCATTTTAATGCGATAAACACTATTTGTTTGTGCAAGTTGCTATTAGAAATTTATTTTGCTACAGCCCCTTTATAAATCTCAGTGATTATGTTCTGCAGCCATCGCATCCGCTTTAGTTCTATGAACCGTACCTTTTGGATGCTGTGGCGGGGCATAAATTGAGTATAATTTCAGTGGTCTATTACCTGTATTGATAAGATTATGCCATGTCCCGGCAGGTATGATAATAGCATAGCCATCGGTGACTCTTCGTTGAAAATTCAGGTTTTCTTTGCTGTACCCCATTTTTACGAGCCCCTGGCCTTGTTCAACCCGTAGAAACTGGTCGAGGTTGGGGTGGTTCTCCAACCCGATATCCTCCCCAACATTGATGCTCATAAGGGTAAGCTGCAAATGGTTTCCCGTCCACAGCGTGGTGCGGAATGTATTGTTTTGCTTGGTGGCTTGGTCAATATTTATGACAAAAGGTTCAGATCCATAGTCCGTAAAAACCATGTGGTCTTCATTAGAATTATCAGGGCAAGGGCACCTTCTGCGCAAATTGCTCAACTCCTTCCGAATGCCTATATATCATAATATGATTTTTGGTTTATTTATGTGTTTTGGCCCAGAAAAGCAGCCATCAAAAAAACGATACGTGCGGATTCTCGCGTCAAGCTTAAACACATTATATAGTTGCGATTAACTTGAAAACAAGCTTGTGATTTCTTCCCCCGCCTTCGGCGGGGAAAGAAAATGACGTTTTATATACAGCCAGTTTTTAAGTTAATTGGCTATATTACTAATGTGCTATGGCTTTCATCAAAGCATAAGTCATAAAGGCAATCCTTATGATAATGCAATCATGGAATCTTTCTATTGCACATTAAAAAGAGAGCTTGTTCAGGATGCCCACTATGACAATCCTGAACAAGCTCGGGAGGACATATTCGGATATATTAAACTCTACTACAACACAAACCGAATCCATTCAGCCATGGGATGGCTAAGTCCCACCCAATTTGAGGCTCAAAATTATTAAAAATGCTTAACTTTGTGTCCAGTTTTTCTTGATCGTTCCAAGAGGTTTTTTTATTTCCTGTCCGTCAACGCTGGTGTTGTACATAAACCTTGGACGGAGTTTGTTTGCAGCCTCTTCTTTTACAGTCCAGAATCCGGTCCTACTTGCTGCCCAATGCCAAATCCGCCATAAGACGGGTCTTGGGGCAATGGGAAGCTCCTGCATGGCCATATTCGGATTGAGACACATGGTCTTTGGAGAACCGACTGTAAACGGCGTCCACTCGGGAAGGCCCTTGCCGTTCGGATTGCCAGTCTTGGCAAAGTTTACCCAATAGGCAGACACCTTAAGGGCAAAATCGTAGTCAACGCCTGTGAATGGACGCCAGGCGCGCTGCAGGGTGCGGAACACAAACCAGTGCTCACAGGAATGGAAGGCACCCATGTTATCATCGCCAGGTAGATTATAATCGAAAAAGTACCGATAGCTGGGGCGGCGTCCTTTCTTGTTTTGCAGCTCGCACCAGGCGAGAGTGCCATAGAGCATATCATCGGTCATCTGGGTGTTTTGATGTGCGGAGGCGTCCTCTTCGGTGTGCACTCCGGCTGTCTCCAGATACTTTTCCGCCTGATCACCTAACTGTACTTGGAGCTTTTTACGGTAAAGCTCCAGTGGCAGTGTGTTATTTGCGGATGTGGCTGATTCGTTCGACGTACTGCCGACCATGTAATCAATATCATGATGCTCACCCGAAAGCGCAATCGTACTGGAGTCCTTGGTTAGTAAATAGCCGTCCACATTTGGTCTGAAGAAGATGGCTCCATTGGCTTTTGCAGTGCTTTTTATAAAGGCATCAAGTACAGCATGCTCTGACAGCTTTCGCGCTTGCATAATATCCGTGACCCCGAGCTCCTGCAAAAAGTTTTCCCCCTTCCCGCTCCGCCGTGTCCAGGGTGACGCAGAGATCTGTGCCGGCGCCGCGGATACCGCCACCACTTTGGAAGATGGCGCGTTTAATATCGCCCTTGGTCAGTGGCGATGAGGTGAGCGTCTGCACGCTCATTGCACCTGCGGACTGACCAAAAATCGTAATGCAATCCGGGTCGCCGCCAAAAAGCCTCGATGTTTCGCCGTACCCACTTGAGGGCGGCTACTTGATCCAGCAGACCATAGTTACCTGAACCCTTTCCGCCCGATTCTGCACTAAGCTCCGGATGGGCCAAGAATCCGTAAGGTCCAAGGCGGTAGTTGATGGAAACGTAAACAACACCCTGATTGGCGAGGGCTTCGCCATCAAGTTCCATTTTATTCGAATAACCCTGCCGAAAACCGCCACCGAAAATCCACAGCATCACCGGAAGCTTTTCGTCTTTTTTTATAGCCGGCGTCCAAATGTTCAGATACAAGCAGTCCTCGCTCATCGGCAAGTCATAAGGGTAAAAACTCCTTTTGGTAAAAAGAGCCCTTAGGTACGCGCATCTGCATAGGGATAGGACTATAGTCGAATGCATTATGAACACCATCCCATGCAATAACCGGCTGTGGTTCCTTCCAGCGCAAATTCCCAACAGGGGGGGCGGCAAACGGCACGCCCTTAAAGACACTTACGCTCTGAATACCGGCGCAGGTGCCACGGATTTTTCCGCCTTCTACGGTTGTTTCAATAATTGCCATTATTTCTTCTCCTTAGCCAAGCAGCTCGTCAAGTTTATCTTCTATATAGGCAAAGGCACAGAACTCCTTGTCCTCGAATGACTTGCCAACATAGAACATCTTATAGTTAATAACAGTATCCCCGTGTTTCCATGGTGCGGCAACGCTCTTTACCGGGTTTGAAAGAATCAAGCAGAGAAATAACCCTGCGAACATAGTCACGGCCAAGCGGATCAGGCCAATGTGCGCCAAGGATATTGACAAATTCCCGTTTATCCAGTGCATCCAGAGCCTCGCGGTATATCCGCATCGGTGTGCCTCCTATGAGAAGCACTCGCTTGAGGATTGCGTCACCGCTGAGCAGAATGTTGGTTTTGTGATCAAGTAGACCTATGCAGCCGGATGTATGTCCCGGGATCGGCACTACCTCAACCTGACGTCCGCCAAGGTCAAAGATCTGCCCATCCTCAAGCAGGTTTACTTTATAGTTGATGTCAGCCTTTTTGACCGCATCGCACCACAGCTCCGGCTGTAATTTTTCGCTTTGGCGCATCAGGGGGACATCCTCAGCCTTGATCCACACCTCATTGAACAGCCTGTTCCCGCCCACATGATCTATGTGCCCATGAGAAAGGACTACTGTCATCGGAAGGCCGGTCAGAGTCTCGGCATAGCTTTTGACATCATAGTGGCTATAGCCGGTATCAAAAAGCAGCGCCTTATCCTCACCAAGCACCAGTGTTACAATGACGCGGCCAAATCCCGGCATGTCACCAGGCCCCGGATTGTAGCCGGGGCAGAGAATACGAAGTATCCCCGGATAGGGCTCGGTGCATGTAAATGTGTTTATATTATCCATTGTTCTTCCCTCTTTTCAATTATGTCTTACCATGTCCTTTATTATCTTTATTTCTATTTCCCGCAACAGGCAGAGAAAAATGATAAAGATAAATGTCAATTCCCTATGAGAATAATACCATGTAAGGTTAGGGCGCAAGTCCAATACGCCTTATTGGCATTATATAGTTGATTAACTTGAAAACAAGCTTGTGATTTCTCCCCCGCCGAAGGCGGGGGAAGAAAATGACGTTTTATATATAGCCTGTTTTTAAGTTAACTGGCTATACAATATTCCTATAGAGGACTTTTCAGCAAGACTTGGTCAAATCATTTTAAAACGTTCTTTCTCAAGTTTTGCTCACTATAGGTGAGACGCGGCGCCCGCTGTAGGGGCCGCGTCTCT
>CAXXEO010000002.1:0-240155 GCA_963664585.2 Oscillospiraceae bacterium
AACCCGGAGACGTGGGACCCCTGCAGGAGGTTATGACTGCCCGAGCGAAAGAATTCTGACTGAATTTTTTTAAAAACCCTCTCCTTGCAGGAATTACCTTGTCTGGGGGAGAGCCATTTGAACAGGCAGAAGCACTTGTGGAACTGGCCGATGCCGTTGTGACCGCTGGCAAAAATATCGTGTCCTATTCAGGCTATACCTACGAGCAGCTTTTGGAAATCGCAAAAGAGAAGCCCTCGGTAGGCAGGCTTTTATCTCTCAGTTCAATCTTGGTGGATGGTCGGTTTGTACTTGACCAAAGAGATCTCACTCTTCGCTTTGCCGGAAGCCGTAATCAGCGGGTGATTGATCTTGAGGCTACGCGTGGCGGCAACAGCATCGTTTTATATGATCGATAAATCTTGGCCGTTCCGGCGCTTTGCCGAAACGGCCTTTTTGTATGCGGATATATTTATATATGTTTTAAAACAAGGTAAAATATGATAAGATATCGCAATCACCAGTATAGTTGATTAACTTGAAAACAAGCTTGTGATTTCTTCCCCCGCCGAAGGCGGGGGAAGAAAATAATGTTTTATCGACAGCCAGTTTTTAAGTTAATAGGCTATAAAATCACAGCTATTACTGACTTACTCAGAATAACCATACAATTGCCAAACCAAGTGAGCATTCTGCCTCTGTTTTCACTGCCGATTGTGGTGAAAACAGAGGCGATAATTCAGTACTATTTAAACAGAATTCAGAATCCTAGAGGTTCCACTTGTGAATCAAATCTGCCTATGATAAAATGAAGTATCGTCTGATTTTAAACAAAAAATGTGTTAATTCTATCTTTTCGCCCTCCCCTCTTTCGCAGGGGAAGTAATAGAGAAAATATTGATCAGCCTAGTACTTTGTTGCAACTAAATCCTATATGATAATGGGTTAAATGCGCTTGTATATTCCCCCGCCTTCGGCGGGGGAATATACAAGTTTAAGATGAGACAATATACTAGATTATTGAGGTAATGATCCATGTTCAAAGAATACCGGTTTTTATCTTTTTGTATATGCTTACTGCTGATACTGACAGGTTGCGGGCAAAATTATAGCGCCATCACCATCTTTCGGTATGACATTTCTGCTGCCATTAAAAGTCTTGACCCGCAGTTCGCCGTAAACGCCGATGCCCAGATGATCATCAGCAACTGCTTTCAAGGCCTTTTGAAATATTCTTCAAAGGGTGAAATCATCCCAGCCGCCGCAGAGTCTTATTCTCTTTCCGATGACGGACTGAAGTATGTGTTTAAGCTGAAGAGCGGTCTTCGCTGGTCGGATGGCAGTCAGCTTACCGCACATGACTTTTTGTGGGCGCTTCGCAGGTTGTTTAGCTCTTCGTCATCCCCCTTTGCGCAGGACTTCAGTTCAATTAAAGGAGCGAAACAGATCCTTGCCGGAAAGCTTAGCATAGATAGCCTTAGTGTTTCTGCCCCGGATGATCTCACACTTCTGATAGAGCTTGATGCTCCAAATTCTTTTTTCCTTTCCCAACTGACAACTACAGCCGCTATGCCCTGCCGGGAGAGCTATTTTACTGGACAGAAAGGCCGATACGGATTGGCTGGCGGCACGCTTCTCTTTAACGGACCCTTTACGGTAAAGAACTGGAGCAGCAGCTCTGTAAGCCTTCGCAAAAATGAGTACTATACCGGACAGGTCGCGGCCGCCGGCGTTGATCTGCATATCGGCCGGGGGAATGCAGCCGGACTTTTTGCCAAAGGGGACAGCGACTTTTGTCTTCTTCCCTATGAAAATATTGGTGACAGACAGGTTGACGCCTCCAATCGCTTTTATAATCAGGTGTGGTCTCTTGTCTTCAACCAGCGATTACCTGTTTACGCAAATGAGAGGGTGCGAGCCTCTCTATCCAGCGTTTTGGAAACTAGTATTCTGAAAGAAAATCTGCCGCCTGCTTTGAAGCCTTATCAAGGTATTGTCCCAGAGACATCCGCCTTGATGGGCTTCAACTATCGCGAGTTGGCAGGGACACCTTCAGCCCCAACTTCCCCTGCCGACTTACGAGGCGCATTTTACACAGCCCTTTCGAAGCTAGGACAGGAAAAGCTGCCCAAGTCCACACTTTATGTACCTGATACCGTCATCGGTCGCAAAATCGGCGGGCCTATTTCAACATCTTTGGCAACAGCAGCTTTCCGCTTCTGTGAATATTGCTCCGCTTCCGATAAGCGAACTGGAAAGCATTGTTGCTTCGGGTCAATATGATATGGCGCTCTACCCGTCCGCTGTCAGTCAAAACCCCGGTGCACTGCTCTCACTTTACCGCAGTGAAAGGAAAGGTGATATTGGATATCAGAATGTTCGCTTTGATACGCTTCTGGACAATGCTCAACGGGGCAAGCAGTTCAGAACAAGCCGCACAGCTTTACCGGGAGGCTGAGGAGCTTTTGATCGGTTCTTACTCGGTTTTACCACTTTACACATCACCCCTTTATTTTATCAGCGGTGATCGTATAAGCGGTGCCTTTTACTCTCCATACACAGGTTTTATCGATTTTTCGGGGGCGGTCCTGTCTGCTAAGTAATCCGTCTATGCTGATCTATTCTCTTTTTGATTCATTACTCTGTATCTATTCTCCCCCAAAAGGCGGGAAAATAGATCAAAATAAAATAATCACTGATTTAAATATGAATACCTTGAACTTTTTTTAGAGAAACGTACGACTACTCGTTCCTTCATATTTTAGGCTATATGGGTGGGAATTATGGAATTTAATAAATCTAATATATTAGAAATTGTTAGAAAACAATTAGCAATAGATATGAATTGCAACACAAATGATTTTGTTAAAGACGGGATAGTATTTTGTGAAGCAAAATTAAATGAAGGAAGAAGAATGTTTGATAGACAAACTCCTTTTCTCGAAATTGCTACGATGGGTAAAAGTATAGTCGTTTCAGCAGATAGTGATATTTTAACAAAGGTAAAGCCATTATTAGAAAATAAAACAAGAGAAGATATATTTGTAGCCCCATTTATATTAGGACACTCTCTTTATTATATTCCTGATTGCAAAAGGATAAAGAAGTTACCTTCGATTGATGGTTTTGACATTTACATAAAAGAGGAAGAAGAAATTCACGAATTATATAAGGTTTCAGGTTTTAAAAATGCAATTCAATATGACATAAATCACCCTCGGCCAGATGTAATTGCAATATATGCAATGTATGGCAATGAAATTGTAGCAATGGCAGGAGCATCAGCCGATAGTAACTTAATGTGGCAAATAGGGATTGATGTGTTACCTCGGTTCAGAAATAAAGGACTTGCTACAAATTTAGTAAGTAATCTTGCAATGATGATTATGGAACGAGGGATAGTACCTTATTATGGAACTGCTTCATCAAATATAGCATCACAATCTGTTGCATATAGAAGCGGATTTATTCCAACTTGGATGTGTTCGTACAAAAATACTTTTGACGGAACAACACCATATGGGAACAATACACACATTATTTTCTAATACAATAATGTATATATAAGAATTTATTCGCTTTATATAAAAACAGCCAAGAAAGGGAAGCCATCATTTGTGGCTCCCCTTTAAAAATTGATATGTTCTAGCATTGTTCTGAAGCATATCAATATTTTAGTGAGCCGGAGGACACCATGAAAAAGCTGATCATAGTCAATGGAACCATGGGCGTTGGAAAAACCACTACATGCCGGGAGCTTATGAAGCTTTTGACCCCCAGCGTTTTTCTCGACGGAGATTGGTGCTGGTATATGAACCCCTTTGTGGTCAATGAGGAGAATAAGCATATGGTGATGGACAATATCGTTCATCTGCTGCGTGCTTTTCTTTCCAACTCAAGCTATGAATATGTCATATTCTGTTGGGTGCTGCATCAGGAGAATATCACTGACGAAATTTTACACAGTCTGGCTGACTGTAGTTTCACTTCTCACAAGATTACACTCGTTTGCTCACCGAAAGCTTTAAAAGAACGTCTGATGGGTGACGTAGCTGCGGGTGTAAGAGAAGAAGAAGTAATCGACAGAAGTCTTGCGCGGATTAAGCTTTATCAAGAGATGGATACCCATAGGGTAGACGTCAGCTGCATCTCTCCCTCAGAGGCCGCAAAAGTTATCAGCACAATCGTGCATTAGCGCCTGTATGGAAATAGTTATGTGGGGGAATATACTAGCCTAAGATATATAAACAAAAGATGGCAGCTTTTTGGCTGCCATCTTTTATAAACGATTCAAGTTATGTTGTGATTCTTAAGTATCATCGAAGAATCTTTTATGTAGTTTTCTGCTGTGTTTTTATTGTGCGCCAGTCCTTCGGGTAAAGCAGTCTTTCAGCGGGCACAAAGATCGACAAAATACCGAAATACGATATTGGTATCAACCCCATCGGGAGGATTTGTTTTCCCGCCTGTCATGCGCTCGGGGTGGCACTGCAAAGCGAAAATCGGAAGGGTTTCATGCTCGTACGCCTCTGGAATTTCACCGCTCATAGCGGTGATCACAAGCCCATCGCCGACCTTTTTTACTGCCTGATGGTGATAGCTGTTGACGATCATTTCATTGCCGAACCAGCGTTCCATCTGCGAACCTTTCGAAATAGCAATGCTGTGACATACTCCATCGGCATGATTGACCCCCTTTTGCGAAGGCAGATCCTGCCATAAGGAACCACCCAGGGCAACATTAATGACTTGAAACCCCCTGCAGATCCCCATAATAGGTTTTTTTGCCGCCTTAAAAGAATCGAATATTGGAAATTCAAGGTGATCTCGGTCAACATCAAGAAAAACAGTATTATCTAAAATGTTTTCACCATAATACTCTGGTGCAATATCGGGCCCACCTGTTAAAAGAAGTCCATCGGCGAACTGGCTGTAAGCCAATGCCTCATTTGGGTCTATTGCCAAAACAGGCAGTCCGCCCGCCGCTGATATGGCTTTAGCATAGGTTTTGTTGACTGCATATTGGGCCATACCCATTTTGGAAATCGCATGTCCTGTGGTTAGAAGTATCACTGGCTTCTTTTTCATGAAATCCTCCATATAAATCTGTTAAATTATTTTTACAAACACGCTTATAGCATAGAGAAATCATACGTCATAACAATTGGGCGAAATTTGAACTCTGTCTGCCTCGCCATAGGCAGGTCAGACAGAAGGATAATAATGGCGTTTTATTAAAAAATGCAATCATATAGTTGATTAACTTGAAAACAAGCTTGTGATTTCTTCCCCCGCCTTCGGCGGGGGAAGAAAATGACGTTTTATATATAGCCAGTTTTTAAGTTAATTGGCTATATAAGCCTGGTGTGAACTTAAAGGATTAAAATTCAAGCTTTTTCATGCAGTATTCGAGTTGGTTTGCCCTTGCTCATTTATACGTATTCGTATTTATCATAAGTACCTCTGATGTCAATGTCAAGGATGGCGGCTATGATTTTTTTGCATATGTGTATTGTTTGCCTGATATAGTTGATTCATTTGAAAACAAGCTTGTGATTTCTTCCCCCGCCGAAGGCGGGGGAAGTAAATAACGTTTTATATATAGCCAGTTTTTAAGTTAATTGGCTATAGCACAAACGCCCCGGACGGCTGTCCGGGGCGTTTGTGCTAAAATGGTGTAAAATGAGTATCTCTTTTCCCCGCCTCCGGCGGGAAAAAGAGATAGAATCATAAAAGACTAGACGAGTTCAATGATGGCCATCTCTGCTGCGTCTCCACGGCGGGGACCGGTTTTAATGATGCGGGTGTAGCCACCCTTTCTCTCCATATACTTGGGAGCAATATCATCCATTACCTTCTTAGCCACGGTCTCCTTTGTGATAAAGGAGAATACTTGACGCTTGGAGTGGAGATCATTTTTCTTTGCCGTGGTTATAATACTCTCGGCGACCGATCTCACCTCTTTTGCTCTAGTGACTGTGGTCTCTATCTTACCGTTTTCCATCAGATAGGTCACCATAGCTCTAAGCATTGCCATTCTATGAGCGGTAGACCGACCGAGCTTTCTGCTACCTGGCATTCTATTTCACTCCTTACCTGTGTACTTTAGAGTTTCAGTGCGCCCAAAATGATCCTTATCCGCTTCCCCACTGGTGCGGAAAATCGTTGAATCCACATCATCTCGGCGGCGCACACTTGTTTTAGCTTATTCCTCTTCCTTATTGAGGTCGAATCCCAAAGACTGAATCTTCGCGATAACCTCTTCGAGGGATTTTTTGCCCAGGTTTCTGATCTTCATCATCTCTTCAGGAGACTTTGATGCGAGATCACCAACCGTATTGACACCCGCGCGCTTCAGGCAATTGAACGCCCTTACGGACAGGTCAAGCTCTTCAATCGTCATCTCAAGGGCCTTTTCCTTGCCGGTATCCTCGACCTTTTCGAGTATCTCGGTGGAAGAGGTGTCGTCGGATAGGTCGACGAAGTGGTTGAGTTGCCTATTGAGGATCTTGGCTGCGAGACTGACCGCCTCTTTGGCAGAGATGGTCGCGTCTGTCCACACCTCCAGGGTGAGCTTGTCATAATCGGTGATCTGCTCGACTCTGGTATTCTCAACAATATAGTTGACCTTGAGAACAGGTGTGTAAATACTGTCCACCGGTATAGTGCCGATGGGAGCACGCTCAAGTTCTGTTGTATGCTTGTTGCGCTCGGCAGAGACATAGCCCTGACCCTTTTTTAGGGTAATATCCATGGAAAGCCGCGCACCCTCGCTCAGCGAGGCAATATGCATATCTGGGCTGAGTATCTCCGCATCAGTGTCGCAGATGATCATACCGGCCGTAACCTCACACTCGCCCGCGGCTTCTATGCGAACCGTCTTGACATTGTCAGTGTAGAGCTTGGCTGTTAGTCCCTTTATGTTGAGAATAATCTCGGTGACGTCCTCTTTAACCCCTTCGATTGTGGAAAACTCATGCTGTATGCCATCGATCTTTACCGATATAACCGCCACACCAGGAAGCGAGGAGAGCAGTACACGACGCAGGCTATTACCTAGAGTAGTTCCAAAACCACGGTCAAGTGGTTCGATTACAAAACGTCCATAACTTCCGTCAGGCGCAAGCTCTGCTATATCGATTTTGGATTCGATTATCTTTACCATAAAAACCCTCCTTGTTCGGCGGCTTTAGACCGCCTTGTCGTTCGCATTCCCTTGCTGATTTGTTGGCGTCATTATTTCGAGTAAAGCTCGACGATAAGATGCTCTTCAACATCCAGATCGATCTCATCACGGTTAGGCAGGTTGACAACGCGGCCGGTAAGAGCAGTTTTGTCGATATCCAGCCATGCGGGAACGGGACGGGAACCGAATGCTTCGACAATTGCTTTGATCTTGTCTGAATTACGGCTCTTTTCGCAAACGGCAATCACCTCGCCGGGCTTGGTCAGATACGAAGGAATGTTTACGCGCTTGCCGTTCACAGTGTAATGACCATGCACAACCAGCTGGCGGGCTTCCTTGCGGGAGCTTGCGAAGCCAAGACGATAAACGACATTATCCAGTCTCGACTCAAGGATTCTTAATAGGTTTTCACCTGTCATGCCCTTGGCACTTGCGGCGTGTTCGAAATAAGTCTCGAACTGGCTTTCCAAAACGCCATAGTAACGCCTGGCCGACTGCTTCGCACGAAGCTGTAAACCATACTCTGAAACTTTTTTCCTGGCCTTGCCATGCTGGCCGGGAACAGTTGCTCTTCTGACAACTGCGCACTTATCTGTATAGCATCTTTCGCCCTTAAGGAAAAGCTTTTTCCCCTCGCGGCGGCAGAGCTTACAAGAAGAATCTGTATATCTTGCCATGATTACACCTCCTATGTTTAAACGATTAGACGCGCCTTCTCTTGGGAGGACGGCATCCATTGTGTGGGACCGGGGTTACATCCTTAATCAGGTTGACCTCGAGTCCGGCGGCCTGAAGAGCTCTTATTGCCGCTTCACGACCAGATCCGGGGCCCTTTACATACACCTCAACAGACTTAAGACCATGCTCCATAGCTGCCTTAGCTGCGGTTTCAGCAGCTGTCTGCGCCGCATAAGGAGTGGACTTTCTGGAACCACGGAAGCCTAAACCACCCGAGGATGCCCAGGACAAAGCATTGCCTTGTGTATCTGTAATTGTGACAATGGTGTTGTTAAAGGTGGACTGGATATGCACCGCGCCACGCTCGATATTTTTGCGCTCACGACGGCGTGTGCGAACGGCGGCCCCGCCTTTTTTTGCCTGCTGTTTTGCCATTAGCTATATCCCTCCCTCTTACTTCTTCTTGTTGGCGATGGTCTTTTTCGGTCCCTTGCGGGTTCTGGCATTCGTTTTTGTGCGCTGTCCTCTTACAGGCAGCCCTTTTCTGTGACGGACACCACGATAACAACCAATTTCAACCAGACGCTTGATGTCATAAGCAACCGTTCTTCGAAGGTCGCCTTCCACTTGAACATTTTTATCGATATATTCACGCAGCAGGGAAACCTCGTCCTCGGTCAGGTTCTTGATACGTGTGTCAGGACTGATTCCGGTGGCTTTGAGTATTTTACTTGCCGTCGTGCGTCCTATACCGAAGATATAAGTGATTCCTATTTCCACCCGCTTCTCGCGGGGAAGGTCTACACCAGCTATACGAGCCATATTAAGTTACACCTCCATCTCATCTGTTTTCTCTTAGCCCTGGCGCTGCTTATGCTTGGGGTTCTCGCAAATCACCATGACCCGGCCCTTGCGCTTGATAATCTTGCATTTTTCGCAGATGGGCTTAACAGAAGGTCTTACTTTCATCTTAAACCTCCATTCGTCGGCGTCCAGCGCCGCACATTGTAATTGTTTTGAAACCTCTGCACACAGCAAGTAAATTTAGAAGTTCTTTGCTATGTCCAACTTTGCGCCGCAAGGTGCCTGTTTCAGACTATCCTTGGCAGACCCCTTTAATCGGTCATACATTGGTTTCATTTTTATTTTGATCTCCAGGTTATACGTCCCTTGGTAAGGTCATAAGGGGATATCTCCAGCGTAACCTTGTCACCCGGCAATATTTTAATGAAGTTCATCCGGAGCTTGCCGGAAATATGAGCCAATAGCCTATGCCCACCGGGCAGTTCAACCATAAATTGTGCATTTGGCAGCGATTCTACGACCGTGCCTTCTATCTCGATTACATCTTCCTTAGACAAGTTTGTACCCTCCCTCTGATAACGAGTCCCCGCCATTATATGCCCGAAGCGCTTTCAAAAGCGAACGGTTCCCCACAAAAAGGTCCATATTCATGACGTCGGCTGTTGGCCTCAGGTGCTTTATCCTCTTCTTTTTCGGCCGCTCTAGCGGCCTCACCTTGCCATCGGCAATATAGGCGTAGTCGCCCTCAAGCCGAAGGACCAGGTAGAAACGGTCCTTGTCACGCCCTGCAGCGCTTTTTACCACGCTTCCCCGGGTCATCAAGGCTATACACCTCCCAACGGTTCGGTCAATATCACCGGGCCTTGGGAGGTAATGGCGATGGTGTGTTCAAAATGAGCGGAAAGTCCACCAAATTTTGTCTTCACCGTCCACCCGTCAGGCAGCACCTTTATATCCGGTCCGCCGATGTTGACCATTGGCTCGATAGCCAGGGTCATCCCTGAGATCAGTCTCGGCCCGTGTCCGGCAACCCCATAGTTTGGAATTTCCGGCGCTTCATGCAGGCTTTTACCTACGCCGTGTCCCACATATTCTCTGACAACGGAGTAGCCTTGCTCTTCGAGAAAGACTTGGATGGCCTGGGATATATCCCCAATTCTTCCGTCAACAACCGCCTTTTCAATCCCTTTGTAAAGAGAGATTCTTGTAGCATTAATCAGGGCCTGGGCTTCATAGGAGATCTTTCCCGCACCAAAGGTGGCTGCGTTATCTCCGTGGAAACCTTGATAAACAGCACCAACATCAATGCTTACAATGTCCCCTTCTTCAATCACCCGGCGGTGGGAGGGAATGCCGTGGATAACCTCATCATTGATGGATATGCAGGCACTTGCCGGAAAACCGCCGTATCCCAAAAAGGATGGTTTTGCGCCCTGGGATAGGATGTAGTCGTAGATGAGCTTATCAAGTTTGCCTGTGGTAATGCCAGGTTTTACCGCGGCGCCAGCCAGTGCCAGCACCTCGGCCGAAATCTGACATGCACGGCGCATCGTCTTAAGCTCGTTCTTTGTCTTAAGGATTACCATGGAACGCCTCCAGCACTTTTATTGTCTGAAGTGTGGTGTTATCAATCGTTCCTGTTGCATCCACCGTGTGAAGCTTCCCTTTGTCCACATAATAATGTATGAGTGGCTCGGTAAGCTCATGGTATACCTCCAGACGCTCATTGATTGTCTCGGGTGTATCGTCTTTACGGCGGGTCAGCTTGTGACCGCAACGATCACAGATTCCCTTCACCGCAGGAGGTTTATGCTCAGTATGATAGCTTGCACGACAGTTTTCGCAGACGATACGTCCGATAAGACGTTCTTTGATTGTCTCATCATCAGCTTCAACATTGATCACAATATCGATAGAAACTCCAAGATTTTCAAGCGTAATGGCCTGTGACAGTGTGCGCGGAAAGCCATCAAGGATAAAACCGTTCTTGCAGTCCTCGAGGACTATGCGTTCTTCCACAAGTCCAACCACCAGTTCATCGGGCAGCAAGTGACCCTGATCCATGAAGCTTTTGGCCTTTTGCCCCAACGGGCTTTCTTTTTTCATCGCTTCACGAATCATGGCACCGGTGCCGATAATGGGAATGTTGAAGAATTTGCTGATAATTTCGGCTTGGGTACCTTTGCCGGCACCCGGAGCTCCTAAAATAATCACTTTCATTTCAATCAACTCATTCTATTCAAGGAAGCCCTTGTAATGGCGCATCATCATCTGGGATTCCAGTTGTCTGACTGTATCAAGTGCAACGCCGACAATAATGATGATTGAGGTACCACCCAAAGCAATGTTGATTTCTGTAACCGCGCCGAGTCCGATTGGAAGGATGGCGATAACCGCCAGAAAGATACCGCCCATAAAGGTGGTCTTGGCTACAACCTTTCCGATAAAATCGGAAGTGGGCTTGCCGGGGCGGATTCCGGGGATAGTTCCGCTGTTTTTACGGATATTATTGGCAATTTCTATTGGATTATATTGCACTGCTACATAAAAGTAGTTGAAGGCCATAATCAGCACAAAATAGAAGAGCGCATACCAAACCGTGTTATAGTTGAACGCATTCAAGAACTTATAAACCCATGAGGTTTCTGCTATATTCGTAAAGCTCTTGATTGTTCCAGGTACAGACAGCAGGGTAGAGGCGAAGATAACCGGTAGAACGCCCGACATGTTGACCTTGATGGGAATGAAGGTGGACTGGCCTCCGTACATCTTTCTCCCAACAACTCTCTTGGCATATTGGACTGGTATGCGGCGCTCGGCATTGGTCATCAGGATGATGAAGCCGATCAGCACTACAAATACAAAACCCATGGCTGGAAGAGAGAAGAAGTATTTGGTTTCTCCACTCATGGCCTGCTTTAAATAGGCAATTACTTTGTTTACGAGCGCTGGGCCGCGGGAAATAATACCAATGAATAGAATTAATGAAATACCGTTGCCGATGCCTTTTCTGTCAATCTGTTCGCCGAGGAAAACAACAAGCATGGCGCCTGCCGTAAAGGCGAAGACTATGACTAGCCCGACAAACCACCCGGTCAAACCGCTCTTATAGGATACCGCGCCCATATTGCGAAGCATGACACAGTATGCGGTGGCCTGTAAAAGTGACAGTGCGACGACAGTATAGCGTGTAATCTTATCCAGCTTTTTCTTACCCTCTTCGCCACCATCCTTGGCAAGATGCTCAAGGTAGGGGATGGCGACGGTGAGAAGCTGAATCACGATCGAAGCCGTAATATAAGGTGATATGCTCAAGGCGAACAGCGTGCACTTGGCGAAGGAACCACCGGAGAGGATATCGATATATCCTAGCAGGTTTCCAGCTCCTGCCTCGCTGGACAGCATGCTTTTGAGCGCGCTGGGATCCAGAAATGGAACCGGTATGACTGAACCGACTCTGAAAAAGAGGATAATCATCAACGTGAAGATAATCTTCTTTCTGAGGTCCTCAATCCGCCACGCGTTTCTTAAGGTCTCAAGCATCTACTTCACCTCGGCCTTTCCGCCCGCCTTTTCTATCTTCTCTTTGGCGGACTCGGAAAACGCTTTCACATTGACTGTGAGATTTTTGGTGATTTCGCCGCGGCCCAGAATCTTGATACCATCGTAGGTCTTTTTCAGAATTCCGGCGTCGACAATCGCCTTCTCATCTACCACTGTTCCGTTCTCGAATCTCTCGAGGTCGGATACGTTAATGGAAGCATATTTTGTACCAAAAATATTCTTGAAGCCCCTCTTTGGCAAACGTCTCTGAAGAGGCATCTGGCCGCCTTCGAATCCGGGACGGACACCGCCGCCCGATCTGGCGTTCTGGCCCTTGTGGCCCTTACCAGCGGTCTTGCCATTTCCTGAACCTGTTCCGCGGCCTTTTCTATATGACTTATGGGTCGAGCCGGGAACCGGTGAAAGCTCGTGTAGTTTCATCCTTTACGCACCCCCTTCTACTCTTCGGTAATCTGGACGAGGTGGATTATGCTAGCAATCTTACCCCTTGTGGCGGCGTTGTCCGGCTGAAGCGTGACATCGCCGATCCTGTGAAGGCCAAGGGAGTTTGCTGTGGCTATATGCCTGTCTAAACGGCCAACTAGGCTTTTTACCAGCTTAATTTTAACTGCCATGGAGCATACCCTCCTAACCTATAATTTCTTTGGCAGACTTACCACGCATAGCGGCTACCTCATCGAGGTTCCTCAGGGAGCTAAGTCCATTGATGGTCGCTGTAACGACATTGCAGGGATTGTTAGAGCGCAGGCACTTTGTCCTGATGTCCTTAATACCGGCAACTTCCAAAACAGCGCGAACAGGGCCGCCGGCGATAACTCCGGTTCCCTGGGGAGCGGGCTTTAAGAGCACACGTCCTGCTCCAAAAATACCAATTACTTCATGCGGTATCGTTGTGCCCCTCAGTGACACCTTCTTAAGGTTTTTCTTCGCATCCTCGATGCCTTTTCTGATGGCCTCGGGAACCTCGGAAGCCTTGCCAAGTCCAAAGCCAACTGTGCCGTTGCCGTCGCCGACAACCACAAGGGCCGCAAACTTGAATATACGACCGCCCTTAACCGTCTTTGATACGCGGTTAATGGCTACTACTCTCTCCTTAAGGTCGAGTGTCGATGCATCTATTCGAACCAAATCTATCCCTCCCTTTTAGAATTGGAGTCCACCCTCGCGGGCGCCCTCTGCCAGTTCTTTTACACGTCCGTGGTACACATAGCCGCCACGGTCAAATACAACTTTGCTGATTCCCTTATCCTGGGCACTTTTAGCAACCGCTATACCAACCTTGTGAGCAGCTTCTTTGTTACCGCCGCATCCGTCAAAATCTTTGTCCAATGTCGACGCCGCCGCCAGGGTTACACCGGCTACGTCGTCAATTATCTGGGCGTAGATATTCTTTCCGGAGCGGTATACATTGAGACGTGGGCACTCGGCTGTGCCGCTTACCTTCTGGCGGACACGGATGTGCCGCTTCAGCCTGCCTTCATTACTGTTAGGCTTATTGATCATGTCTATCTCACTCCTTTATCTACTTCTTGCCCTTGCCGGCCTTACCTTCCTTACGGATGACAACCTCGCCGACATATCTGATTCCCTTGCCCTTATATGGCTCGGGTGGGCGCTTTTCACGAACTTCGGCCGCGAACTGGCCTACCTTTTGCTTATCTGGGCCCTTGATGCTGATCTTATTGGGGGCGGGAACCTCGATGGTGATGCCGTCAATCTCAGGCATAATCACCTGATGGGAATATCCCAGAGTCATCACGAGGTTAGTCCCCTGTTTGGCGGCACGGTAGCCAACGCCCTGAATCTCAAGATCCTTGGCAAAGCCTGTGGAAACGCCATCCACCATATTGGCAACAAGCGTTCTGGTCAGGCCGTGAAGGCTTTTGTGCTTGAGATCTTCTGAGGGTCTGTTGACGTGTACCACGCCATCCTCCATAGTAATCGCCATAGAGGGATCAAAGCTCTGGTTCAGGGTGCCTTTCGGTCCCTTGACGGTAACATGATTGCCGTCGATCTTCACCTCAACACCGGCGGGTATGGAGATTGTCTTTCTTCCTATACGAGACATTTTCTCTTTCCCCCCTACCAGATGAAGGCAAGCACTTCGCCGCCAACATTCTGTTTCTTAGCTTCTTTATCGGTCATCACACCATGCGATGTAGAAAGTATTGCAATGCCCAGACCCTTCATGACGCGGGGTATCTCCTCACAGCTGGCATAGATGCGAAGACCCGGCTTGGATACACGGCGAAGGCCTGTAATTACCTGGGACTTACTGGGTCCGTATTTCAGGGTGATGTGAACCATACCCTGCTTGCCGTCTTCAACGACGGAAAAGCTTTTTATATACCCTTCATCCAACAGAATTTGGGCAATCGCCTTCTTCATATTGGAACCAGGGACATCAACCGTGTCGTGCTTGGCTGCGCTCGCATTTCTGATACGAGTCAGCATATCCGCGATGGAATCGGTGATATTCATGCCGTCAACCTCCTTTGCCTATTACCAGCTTGCCTTTTTTACGCCGGGGATAAAGCCCTTGTGTGCCAGTTCTCTGAAGCAGATACGGCAAACACCATATTTGCGCAGATATGCGTGGGGCCTGCCGCAGATCTTACACCTGTTGTAAGCACGGGTGGAGAACTTAGGCTCCAACTTCTGCTTAATTTTCAAAGACATTTTAGCCATCGAAATTCTCCTCCTTACTTCGCAAAGGGCGCACCCATAAGGGTGAGCAGCTCTTTCGCTTCTTCGTCTGTTTTTGCCGTGGTAACAAAGGCTATATCCATTCCACGGACCTTGTCGATCTTATCAAATTCAATCTCTGGAAAAACAAGCTGCTCTTTGAGTCCAAAGGAATAATTTCCTCTTCCGTCAAAGCCGTTGGGGTTGATCCCCCTGAAGTCGCGAACACGCGGAAGCGCAACGTTGAAAAGTCTGTCCAAAAACTCGTACATCTTTTCACCGCGCAGCGTTACCTTTGCGCCGATTGTCATGCCCTCTCTGAGCTTGAAGTTGGCTACCGACTTTTTCGCCTTACAGGCGAGTGCCTTTTGGCCGGTTATCTTGCCAAGATCACTTGCTATGGCCTCGAAAATCTTCTGGTTGTCCCTGGCCTCGCCACAGCCCACGTTCACCACGATCTTCTCCAGCTTAGGGATCTGCATGACGCTTTTGTAGCCAAACTTCTTGAAAAGGGTGCCGGCTACGTCATTTTTATAAAGGTCTTTTAACCTTGCCATGTTTTAATCCTCCTCACCTTAGAATGTCGCGCCGCAGGCCTTGCACAGGCGCTGCTTGCTGCCATCGCTCAAAATCTTGTGTGCCAGCCTTGTGGGTTTGTTACAGTGGGGGCAGATCAGCATCGCTTTGCAAGCGTACTGTGCGCCCTCAACCTTAATAATTCCGCCCTGGTCGCCCATTTTACGTGGCTTCACATGTTTGGTTGCAATGTTGACGCCCTCGACAATGATCTTTCCTTCGCTTGGGCTGACCTCCATTACCTTACCAGACTTACCTTTATCCTTGCCGGATATCATGACGACCGTGTCGCCTTTTTTGACATGAAGCTTATTCACCGTTCGTCACCTCCGTTAAAGTACTTCGGGAGCAAGGCTTAAAATCTTCAGGTAGTCCTTCTCACGAAGTTCTCTGGCTACCGGTCCAAAAATACGCGTGCCCCTGGGGTTTTTATCTTCCTTAATGAGAACCGCTGCGTTTTCGTCGAAGCGGATATAGCTTCCGTCCTCACGGCGCAGGCCCTTGGCCGAGCGCACAATGACAGCTTTCACTACTTCACCCTTCTTGACGGTGCCACCCGGTGTTGCCTTCTTGACAGAGGCAACGATCACATCGCCAATGGCGGCATAACGTTTTCTTGTTCCGCCAAGTACCCTGATACACATAAGCTCTTTCGCGCCTGTGTTATCAGCTACCTTTAGATAGGATTGCATCTGTATCACTGGGGGATTCCTCCTTTTCGGTTACTGCCGATCTGCCCGGATCAGTTTGGCTGATCTCTATCCGTGACCGTTTACACGGACGCTCATACCGGCTTATTTCAAAGTACTTATTTCGCCTTTTCGAGAACCTCGGTCACGCGCCATCTCTTGTCCTTGGAAAGAGGGCGGGTTTCCATAATCTCCACCTTGTCGCCGACACCACATACGTTCATTTCGTCGTGGGCCTTAAACTTTACGGTGCGCTTAATGATCTTCTTGTAAAGCGGATGCTTGACATTGTCCTGCACGGCCACAACAACGGTCTTATCCATTTTGTCGCTGACAACCACGCCGTTTCTTGTCTTTCTTAGGTTTCTTTCACTCACGCTAAAGTTCCTCCTTCCCACGACTAGTTGGCGCCAAGCTCTTTTTGTCTGATAACCGTCTTCACCTTGGCGATATCCTTCTTAACAATAGCTAATCTCATCGGATTGTCAAGCTGATGAACGGTGTGCTGAAACCGCAGGTTGAAAAGCTCGGCTTTGAGGTCGCCCAGCTTCTGGCTCAGCTCATTCAGGGAAAGCTCTCTGATCTCTGAAGCCTTCATTACTTTTCACCATCCTGACTTTTCATCACAAATTTACATTTAATTGGCAGCTTATGTGCGGCGAGGCGCATGGCTTCACGGGCATCTGCCTCGGGTACGCCGCCTATTTCAAACATAATTCTGTCCGGCTTAACAACCGCTACCCAGTACTCAGGGGAACCTTTACCAGATCCCATGCGGGTCTCGGCCGGCTTTTCAGTGACAGGCTTGTCAGGGAATATCTTGATCCATACCTGACCGCCGCGCTTGATATAACGGGTCATGGCGATACGGGCGGCCTCAATCTGGTTGGATGTGATCCAAGCCGGCTCAAGAGCCTGTAAGCCATATTCTCCATTGGACAATGTGTTGCCACGGGTGGCTCTGCCGGTCATGCGGCCACGATGTACCCTGCGGTACTTTACTCTCTTAGGCAGAAGCATTATTTGCTGCCCCCTTCCTGGCGAGGTTTCTTCACTTCCTGCAGCACCTCTCCAGCATAGATCCAGACTTTAACGCCGATCTTGCCGTATGTTGTATCGGACTCGGCAAAGCCATAGTCGATATCAGCGCGAATAGTCTGCAGAGGAATCGTTCCCTCATGATAGTGCTCGGTACGGGCGATTTCAGCACCGCCGAGACGGCCGGAAACCTGTACCTTGATGCCCTTGGCGCCCAACTTCATAGCGCGTCCGATAGCCTGCTTCATAGCGCGGCGGAAGGACACACGGTTTTTCAGTTGTGCGGCGATACTTTCGGAAACCAACTGCGCGTTCTTATCCGGCAGCTTAACCTCAACCACGTTTACGAATACGCTCAGCTTCTGGTCTCTTTTTTTGTTGACCAGTTCTTCGCAGGACTTGCGAAGCTTTTCGATTTCGGTGCCGCCGCGGCCGATCACGATGCCCGGACGGGCGCAGTGGATGCTGATGCGAACCTTTGCAGCATCTCTTTCAATCTCGATTCTGGGTACACCGGCCTCGAAGAGGTTCTTCTTTAAATATTTTCTAAGCTGGTAGTCTTCGACAAGAGTGTCGCCGAAAGTCTTGTCACTAGCAAACCACCGGGAATCCCAATCTTTAATTACGCCAACCCTAAGTCCATGTGGGTTTACCTTCTGGCCCATAGTTTACCTCCTCCTTCAGCTATTCTTGCTCTTTGACAACAACTGTGATATGGGATGATCTCTTCAAAATCTGAAAAGCCCTTCCCTGCGCTCTGGGCATGATCCGCTTCATTGTGGGACCCGGTGTCACAAAACACTCAGACACAATAAGATGATTCTTGTCCATGTTGTGATTGTTTTCCGCATTGGCCATCGCCGACTTTATAAGCTTGGCAACAGGCTCGCTGGCGGCCTTGGGGGTATGCCTGAGTGTAGCCAGCGCTATATTCGTAGGCTTGTTCCTGATCAGATCAAGCACGATTGAGACCTTGCGGGGGGCAATTCTAATTCCCCTTAAATACGCCCTTGCTTCCATCTGTATTCCTCCTTTTTGGCCAACTTACTTGCCACCTGTGTTGGATTTCTTGGAGCCGGCGTGACCCCTGAAGGTTCTGGTGGGGGCGAACTCGCCAAGCTTGTGTCCCACCATGTCTTCGGTCACATAGACCGGTACATGCTTGCGTCCGTCGTGCACAGCCAAGGTGTG
Organism: Oscillospiraceae bacterium; assembly: GCA_963664585.2. GTDB lineage: Bacteria > Bacillota > Clostridia > Oscillospirales > Ruminococcaceae. Next base: position 18,391 of record CAXXEO010000002.1, read on the forward strand.
ACCAACAAAGTCCGGAAAGATGGTCGATGACCGACTCCAGGTCTTAAGCACCCTTTTCTCGTCGGCAGCGTTCATGTCCTTGATCCTTTTGAGCAGGACTTCCTGCACATATGGGCCCTTTTTGATACTTCTACCCATTAAGCTCTGCCTCCTTCATTACTTGCTGCCACGACGCTTGACAATAAATTTGTCCGAGCGGTGGTGCTTATCTCTGGTCTTGTAGCCCAGCGCCGGCTTGCCCCAGGGGGTAACCGGACCGGAACGGCCGATCGGGCTTTTGCCTTCACCGCCTCCGTGTGGATGGTCGACGGGGTTCATGACCGATCCGCGGACAGTTGGGCGAATGCCAAGGTGGCGGGTTCTGCCAGCTTTGCCCAGAGATACGTTCTCGTGGTCAATGTTGCCGACCTGGCCGATTGTGGCCATACAGCCGACGGGAACCTTACGCAGCTCGCCCGAGGGAAGTCTAACCATCGCGTATGCTCCCTCTTTAGCCATCAACTGTGCCTGATTTCCAGCCGAACGCGCGAGCTGCGCGCCCTTGCCGGGATAAAGCTCAACATTGTGGATAAAGGTACCAACGGGAATGTTGATCAGAGGAAGTGCGTTGCCCGGCTTGATGTCGGCAGACGGGCCGCTCATAACGACGGTGCCTACCTGCAGGCCGTTGGGGGCGATGATGTAACGCTTCTCGCCATCCTCATACTGAACAAGGGCGATGTGAGCCGAGCGGTTGGGATCGTACTCAAGGGTGAGCACGGTTGCCGGCATGTCGAACTTGTCACGTTTAAAATCGATAATACGATACTTCTTGCGGTTGCCGCCGCCACGGTGGCGAACGGTGATGCGGCCGGTATTGTTACGGCCGGCGTTTTTCTTGATAACACCGAGCAGGCTCTTCTCAGGCTCTACTTTTGAGAGGCCGGAGTAATCGGTAACCGTCATTTGACGGCGGCCGGGCGTTGTCGGGTTGTAGCTTTTTATAGCCATCTGAGTCTCACTCTCCTCATAAACTCTTGGCGGGGAAAGAGCTTCTCGCTTCTGTCCCCTGTAAAGGCAGCTGCTTACAGCATGGTCTCAAAGAATTCTATACCCTTGGAGTCAGCGGTCAGGGTGACGACTGCCTTCTTCCAGTCTGAACGGTAGCCGGAGTTTTTACCCATGGTCTTCAGCTTGCCCTTATAGTTCATGGTGTTCACCTTTAGGACCTTGGTACCAGGGAATAGTATTTCTACCGCCTTGCCGATTTCGATTTTTCCAGAGTTAGGGTCAACCTCGAAAGTGAATTTCCTCTCGCGGGCGGCCGCCATGCTCTTTTCAGTAATGATCGGGCGGACGATAATATCATACGCAGTCTTATTCATTACGCATACACCTCCTCGAGTTTGGCGATAGCGTCCTTGGCAACGATGAGCTTATCGTATGCCAGTATGTCATAGACGTTCAGGGTGTTCACCAGAGCTGTCTTGACACCGGGAATGTTAGAGGCGGACTTGATCAGCTTCTCAGACACAGCTGGCATGACAATCAGTGCTTTGCGGTTTGCGCCGAGCGCACTGAGCATGTCGACAACGGCTTTTGTCTTAAAGCTGTCAATAGCGATATTGTCAACTACAACAAAATCGTTGTCCAGCACCTTGGAGGAGAAGGCGGACTTAATGGCAAGTCTTTTTGCCTTCTTATTAATGGAATAACGATAATCTCTGGGTTTGGGTCCGAGAGCGACTCCACCATGTCTCCACTGGGGAGCACGGATAGAACCCTGACGTGCGTGACCTGTGCCCTTTTGTTTCCAGGGTTTGCGTCCGCCGCCGCGAACTTCGGTTCTTGTCAGCGTGGATTGGGTACCCTGGCGCTGATTGGCAAGATAATTTTTCACCATGGCGTGCATGATGGCTTTGTTTGGCTCAATTCCGAATGTTCTTTCAGAAAGGTCAATCTCACCAATCGATTTGCCAGCCATGTCATATACGGTAACCTTAGGCATTCTAATTCCTCCTTCCCTTAAACCTTGGCTTTGACGCTGTCGGTTATATAAACGATACCGCCCTTAGGGCCGGGAATGGCGCCGCGCAGGGCGATGAGATTATTCTCTGCGTCGACCTTGACGACTTCAAGGTTCTGGATGGTCACCCGATCGGCACCCATGTGTCCGGGAAGTCTTTTTCCCTTCATGATACGGGACGGATCAGAGTTTGCACCCATGGAGCCGGCATGCCTTCCGACAGGACCGGTGCCGTGCGTAGATCTCAGTGATTTCTGGCCGTAACGTTTGATCGTTCCGGCGAAGCCCTTACCCTTTGAGGTTCCGCAGACATCAACAACTTCACCGGTGGCGAAAGTGTCGGCCTTGATCAGATCACCTACATTCAGGGTGTTGCAGTCATCCAGACGGAACTCGCGCAGTTCCTTCTTAAGCGCTACATCGGCCTTTTTGAAATGGCCCTTCATCGGCTTGTTCACCCGCTTGTCCGAAACCTCGCCGAAACCGATCTGCACGGATTCATATCCGTCGTTTTCGATTGTCTTTTTCTGCACGACGATGCACGGACCGGCCTCGATGACCGTGACAGGGATGAAAGAGCCATTTGCGTCAAAAAGCTGGGTCATACCGAGCTTTTTGCCCACGATACATTTTTGCATTTGTTCTACCTCCTACGGTTATTGGTTGGACTTTACCAACTTGACCTTCGCTGACGCTTCTTAGAGTTTAATCTCTATTTCTACGCCGGCGGGGAGCTCAAGACCTGTTAGCGCTTCAACAGTTTTGTTGGAGGGCCTCAAGATGTCTATGAGCCTTTTGTGTGTTCTCATCTCAAACTGCTCGCGGCTGTCCTTGTGCTTGTGTGGCGAACGCAGTACGGTGACGATCTCCTTTTGTGAGGGCAGCGGAACCGGTCCGGAAACCTTCGCACCTGTTCTTTTTGCTGTCTCAACGATTTTCTCCGCAGCGGTATCCACCAGCTGATGGTCGTAGCTTTTGAGTCTGATCCTTATTTTGTCCTTGACTGCCACATTCATCGCCTCCTATAAAATTCTTGTTAGCGACGCCCTTTTTCTTAACACTGCGCCGTGTGTTTCTTCCGTTCCCGTATAAAAAACCGGTTAAACTATACCGTTTAAAGCACAGCTTACCCGGGTTCCGCAGCGCCATAAGGCACTTCGACGAGAAGGGTAAAACCCTTCGGCCATCTGTTCGGAATATAAGTCGCCCGGTTTAAAATCGGACATACTCCGCGGAAATAACCCGCCTATTGGCGGCAACCTCCCGCATCAACGCATATCTTGTGCAGTCACGCTTAACTATTTTAGCATAGCCGAATAAGGTTTGCAACATTTTTTTATGCATTTTTATGATAATTTTGCAAATCAAGGATTCAAGTACAATTTAATTTCCTAAATTTGTTTATTTCCCCACCTTGGACAAGGGAATATACAAGAACATTTAACCCATTGACATAAAAGATTTAGAATTTACAAGTCACTAGATATAGTTGATTAACTTGAAAACAAGCTTGTAATTTCTTCCCCCGCCGAAGGCGGGGGAAGAAAATGGCGTTTTATATATAGCCAGTTTTTAAGTTAATTGGCTAAACATCGAAATAAAAATTTCTAAAATAGCAGGTCGTCTTTTTTATCTTTATTTATCCAACTGTTAAAATTTTTACCTTTTTAAAACTGATTATACGCTTGCTTACGCAATACGAAGTCATTTTCCGCGCCGTGACAAAAATTTCAATCCGGTTGTGTGCCGCAAAGAACCTGGAAATACTCGTTAATATGGCATTCATATAGTTGATTAACTTGAAAACAAGCTTGTGATTTCTTCCCCGCCGAAGGCGGGGGAAGAAAATGACGTTTTATATTCCACTGAATACAGCAAAGCAATGTCATATAGTATTGGAAAGAAAAAGCCCCCGATGGCGGGGGCCATATGCCAACATAGAATTTAATACGCTTTGCCCCAAATAACCATTTTGCTGGCCTTCTTACCGCAGACTGGGCAGACGGCGGAGATTTCTTCCTGCTCAAAGGGCATGCAGCGGCTGGAAAGCCCGGCGCGCTCCTTCATGGCAAGCTCACACGCCTCATCCCCGCACCACATAGCCTTGATAAAACCGGGCTTGGTGGCGAGTTCAATGACCTCGTCCATGGTGGCCGCAGAATAGGTATTTGCCTCGCGACGGGCAAAGGCGGTTTCATAAAGACCCTTGCGGACCTCTTCGAGGAGCCTTGGGACTTCCGTCTCAAGCTCTGCGAGGGGGATAAAATATTTCTGGCGGTTATCACGGCGGACGATGACACACTGGCCGTTTTCGATATCCCGCGGACCAATTTCAAGGCGGAGGGGGACACCCTTCATCTCATACTCGGCAAACTTCCAGCCCGGGGAGTTGTCCGAATCATCCAGCTTGACACGACAGACACCGGAAAGCCTTGTCTTGACAGCCTGAGCGGCATCAAGAACGCCGGGCTTATGCTGGGCTACGGGAAGAATCACGAGCTGCACGGGGGCGATAGACGGCGGAAGTACAAGTCCGCTGTCGTCGCCATGCGTCATGATAATGGCCCCGATAATACGGGTGGAAAGTCCCCAAGAAGTCTGGTGGGGATACTGACGTGTGTTGTCCCGCCCGGTAAACTGTATATCGAACGCACGGGCAAAGCCGTCGCCGAAATAGTGTGAGGTTCCGCTTTGGAGCGCCTTTCCGTCGTGCATCATCGCCTCGATGGTATAGGTGCGCTCGGCGCCGGCGAATTTCTCTTTTTCTGTTTTGCGTCCCTTAATGACGGGGATGGAGAGATATTTTTCACAGAGCGCGGCATAGACATTCAGCATCCGCTCTGTTTCTTCCATGGCTTCATGCGCCGTTTCATGCATGGTATGGCCCTCCTGCCACCAGAACTCGGCTGTTCTGAGGAAGGGGCGGGTGGTTTTCTCCCAGCGGACTACCGAGCACCACTGGTTATATAAAAGAGGAAGATCACGATAGGAAGTGATGATCTTGGCGAAATGCTCGCAGAAAAGGGTCTCAGAGGTGGGGCGGATGCAAAGCCTTTCAGCAAGCTTCTCATTTCCGCCGTGGGTGACCCAGGCCACTTCGGGGGCAAAGCCCGCAACATGGTCCTTTTCCTTCTGCAAAAGACTTTCGGGAATAAACAGAGGCATCATGACGTTTTCATGGCCGGTTTCTTTAAACATACCGTCCAGTATATTGCGGATATTCTCCCAAATGGCCGTGCCATAGGGTCGCACAATCATACAGCCTCTCACCGATGAATAGTCGGCCAGATCTGCTTTCTTTACGATATCGGTGTACCAACGGGCAAAATCCTGCTCCATTGATGTGATCTCTTCAACAAGCTTTTTATTTTCGGCCACTGTATTAACCTCCGTCTGTGGGCTTTGTATACCCGACCAGTCATTCTGGCCGCCAGTCACTACTGACGATAATATCTCTGTCATTATAGTATACGATCAAATAAAATGCAAGAAATAGTGCCTCTGATGATACTTTTATAATTATAGCAGCTTTCTAAATAAACGTGACTTTATTCTATCAGCTTGCCTGCCAACGGTGATCTAAAGAATTTTTCATTAGATTTGTAAAATCAAAGGATAAATGAACCATGCTGCATCGTCAGCCATTTGCAGCATCAGCGTTTTATAGTTGATTGATTTGAAAACAAGCGGGGGAAGAAAATGACGTTTTATATACAGCCAGTTTTTAAGTTAATTGGCTATATCAGGTTGCAGTTTATTATGATTCATCTTCTTTTGCTATAAAAGAAATACACCCGGCCTAGGGCCGGGTGTATACTGATGCTTTAGGCCATCAGGTTTTCTTCAATGAACTTTACAACATCGCCAACAGTTTTTAAATTTTCGATTGCCTCATCGGGTATCTCGGTGTCAAACTCGTCCTCTAAGCTCATGACCAGATCGACAATATCGAGTGAATCAGCACCCAAATCCTCCGCGATTGAAGAATCCTGCGTGATCTGATCCTCTTCCAGATCAAGCTGCTCCATAAGAATAGCCCTGACCTTTTCAAATACCATTGTGTTTCCTCCTTAGGGTGTTCTTATCATCAATTTACAAAGGCGCAGTGCGCCAAACAGATCGGTTTTCCCGTCCCATGACAATTATGATAACCGTTTTCCCTCTAATTAGCAAGTGTATTTTTAACTTTTTGCCAAAGCCATTTTATGTTTGCAGATTTCGTGTAATTATGCTATTTTTACCCTTTATCCAGAAATGCAGTAATTAGTCATATACTATGTACACGCGATATTATATATGTATCTCCCTAAAAAAATATCCATGATTCGTTGTGGTAAAACCTTTTTGAAGCATATGATCGATTCATAGGGTCAGTATAGCAGATGAGTAATACCGCATTGCCAATTCTTTTAATGAGCATTCTTCCTATCGTAAAATGCTATTGACAATTTTGTTATATCTGTTATATTATATGTATAACAAGGAGGACCACTATGTTTATTCGTATTGATCTCACTTCGCAGGTCCCTATTTATCTCCAAATAAGGTCAGCTATTATCTCAGCTATCGCCGCAGGGGAGATGGCGGCCGGGAATGAGCTTCCATCCGTGCGACGGCTGGCTGTGGATATCGGTGTCAATATGCACACGGTAAACAAGGCTTACAATATGCTGCGGCAGGATGGATATATTGAAATTAACCGCAGAAGCGGCGCAGTCATTTCCGCACAAAAATACCACAAAGACAGCTTTGAAGCGATCATGTCAGCCCTTCTATCCACAGCCGCAGAGGCCTGCGCCAGAGGGCTTGACGAAAAAGAGTTTTTGCAAATGTCTCAAAAAGCATATCAACTAAGTCTGACAGGCAATCCTAAGGAGGATATTTTATGAACGAAATAGCTCTGAGCATGTTACCGGTCATCATACTTCTCACCTTGATACAAGCGTATACCCCCTTCGTCACCAGAAAAAGCGAATGCTTCGGCGTATCCATTCCCCAGTCGGAATTTCACAATCCCAATATTAACGCTATGCGAAAAAGTTATGCCCTATACATCGTGCTGATTGGGCTCATCACCTGCGCTGCCGTTTTCTTGTTTGGCACTGCGAACGTAATGATATGGACCATTTTACCCCTTCCGCTCATCGGCGTGGACTTTGGTGTCTATTATCTTTTTCACAGGCGTATGAAGGCGTTTAAAAATACCACCGGCTGGGCACAGAACATGTCTGGTACCGTTGTGGTGGATACTTCCCCCGACGAGGCGGATTATCCCAGCCCAATCTGGCTTTTGGTTTATCCCGTCATGATTCTGATGACAATCGCCTTTATTGCATCCACCTATCCCAACATGCCCGACCGCATTCCAATGCACTTCAATTTTGCCGGTATTGCGGACCGCTACGCCAATAAAACTCTGATGACCGCCTATTTCCCTGTCTTCGCCCAAGCATTTATGACGATTATTTTTACAGGTTGCTATTTTGTGATCAAGACCGCCCGCAAGCAGATTGATCCGGAAAATCCAGAAAAAAGCAGACACCAGGTGACAATATTCCGCAGAAGCTGGGGTCAGTTTATTCTGTTCTGCGGGGCGCTGATGCTTCTACTTTTCGCCGGGATTCCTTTCTTAACCATCGGTGTCCTATCCGCAAGCACATATTTATACTTTACGCTGGGTATGACGGGGGCTATTTGCGCAGCGTCTGTTTATCTCGCCGTGAAAATAGGTCAAGGGGGCAGCCGTGTATCCGGCCCCTCTAATTCCAAAGTGCTAAACGTAAGGGATGATGACCGTTTTTGGAAATTGGGCGTCTTTTACTTTAATCCCGATGACCCCTCGCTTTTTGTTGAGAAGCGCTTTGGTATTGGCTGGACTTCTAACTTTGCCCGTCCCATGACCTATGTGATCATAGCTGGCTTTATCCTGCTGATGGCGGTTTTCACGTTTGTTTCGATAAATGGTACAGCATCATAAAAGCTTTCAAACCAACTATAGTTGATTGCTTGAAAACAAGCTTGTGATTTCTTCCCCCGCCTTCGGCGGGGGAAGAAAATGACGTTATATATAGCCAGTTTTTAAGTGAATTGGCTATATGATTCGTTCTCCCCGCTTAAAGCGAGAAAAATAGAATCTGATGAACACTTATCATCAAAAGAATCAGGGCCACCCGTAACGGGTGGCCCTGAAATTTTGTAAAATAATCGACGTAAGTAGCCATATAGTTGATTAACTTGAAAACAAGCTTGTGATTTCTTCCCCCGCCTTCGGCGGGGGAAGAAAATGACGTTATATATATAGCCAGTTTTTAAGTGAATTGGCTATACATAAATCAAAAGCTAACTTCATCTTATTTAAACAGGATCGTCTTTTTGTCTCTGCACCCTTGCCCCTAGCGGTGGTAATTACAAATGCGAGCATCGTTTAATTCGGGATAAGGTATCAAACGTTCATCGAGAAAGCAAAAGGCCTGTAAGATACAAAGGGACAAGGCACTAAAATTCTTTTATTAAGAAAACGAGCGGGCAACAATGATACCCAACACAGGGAATGTTCGCGATTGTTCTTCTCGCCACGAATCAGTCGGGATAGATCGCCGTTGCATGACTCACATACCTAAGGCGCTCACACTGTCGTATAAGTCTTTCGATGAACAGCAGCGCCGCGATGACGAACGCCAGTACCATGATAATTCTGATCAATGCCTTCATCCCTTTCACCCCTTCCGTCTCCTTAACGAATGTTAAAACTTATCGTTGATTCACTTGAAAACAAGCTTGTGATTTCTTTCCCCGCCTTCGGCGGGGAAAGAAAATGACGTTTTATATATAGCCAATAAAGAGAAGAGCTTGTACTCTGTCTGCCCCACGCAGTATGGCAGACAGACAGAAAAAAGTAACGATGGCGGGATAGTTTGTTTTTCCCGCATTTTTAGGGGAGATATACAAACACATTGAGGTTGGCATTGACTGTTACTTTTTCAATAACTCAAAATAGAGAATTTGTCAAAATAAGCAGGACCATAGGGATCAGCCGAGGTAAAATCAACCGGATAGTGGCTTCCATAGTGCGACCACCCTTCGGCATCGGACAGTTTATACAGATTCCCTCTGATGACCGTATCAGTGTCGATTTGAGCGACATCCAAAACGGAGAGAAGAGCATCCGTGGGAATAAAGAGTACAGCGCCCCAGTAGATTCCCTGCAGATCCTCGCCCGCAATGGAATGATGAGAAACAGGAAGTTCGCAGGGGCTGCCATCGGCGGCGTACACATAGCGGTCATCAGAATAAACGGTAAGGGTGAGATAATGTTCCCCTGTACCAAAGCTGATGCGTAAGGCGCTTTCTTTTGGAGGGTCTACCTCAAATGCCCAGATGCGGATCGTAAGGCCTTCTCCATTCAAACAAAGCTGACACTGGGCGAAGGGCATATAGCTCTCTTTCTCCAGCGGATAGTCGGTAATCTTGGCCACCGGAATGGAATCATATCTCGGTTCGCCGCTCATACGGCGTATTAACACTGCCATCGCTTTTAAATCCCTTCTCCTGCTGGTTTTTTAGCTTCACCGTTCTTTTCTTTATACCCGATGGTTCCAGAGCCCTTCTCCAGGGCCACTGCGCCAGTACGGGCCAGTTCCTGTATTTTATAGGAACTTAAAAGCTCTACGGCCAAATCCACACGCTCAGGCCGGTCACAAATTTCGACAGTCAGGGTAGTGTGGGATATGTCCACGATCTTCGCATTCATCACGCGGGCAATGTCGATGACCTCACCTCTCGCCTGGGCGGTAATACCCACCTTGATCAACGCCAGTTCCCTGCGGGTAGTTTCATCGGCTGAAAGCTCCTTGACCTTGAGTACATCAATCAACTTGTTTAGCTGTTTTTCCATCTGCTCAACCGTATACTCGTTACAATCCACAACGATGGTCATACGGGAAATGGTACGATCATCAGTCGTGCCCACCGTCAGGCTGTCAATATTGAAGCCCCTGCGGGAAAAAAGCCCGGAGATTCTCGACAGGACGCCCGCCCTGTTTTCAACGAGTACCGACATCGTATGCTTCATAAGTCGCTCCATTCCGCCGCTTTGCGTCGGCGCAAAATGAAATATTTGCTCTTATCGTGCAAAGGAATGATAAGAGCTTCATGGTCTTCTCCCACGATTTAGAGAAAAGGGCAAGGCCATGTGAATAAGTCGCGGAGGCGGTTAAGGGGCAAGTTATAGCAAAGAGGCTTCTTCCGGATAAACGGCACATTCAATGATGAGCGGACCTTTTTCGGAGCCAAGGCGTCGTATGGCGGCATCCGCCTCGGCATCGTTTTCGACCCTGACGGCCGGAATGCCATAGGCAGCGGCGATCCCCAGTATGTCTGGCCCTCCGTCAAGCGAGACGGCTGTGCGGTTCCCCTGATAAGAGTGCTGCTGTATTTCACCAACCATGCCCAACCGGTTGTTTTTCATAACCACCAGACAGAGCTCTATATCATGCTGGCAGAGGGTGGCTAGCTCCATCATCTCCATCTGAAAGGAGCCATCCCCGCAAATAGCAACCACCTGCCTGCCGGGAGCGGCAAGCTTGGCCCCGATAGCGGCGGGCAGCGCATAGCCCATTGTGCCCATTCCACCAGAGGTCAAAAGCCTTCCTTCCTCCACCGAGAACCCTCTGGCCGTCCAAAGCTGGTTCTGTCCCACGTCGGCTGCAATGATACCGCCCTTCTCCATGTGAGCACTAAGCTCTTTGACGAAGCGGCCAGGATTGACAAAGTCCGTTCTCAGATGTGGCTTTGGCACAGCATTTTGCCTTTCGCCTAGCGTCTGGGTCCACTGGGCGCTGTCAGCTCGGGGGGATTTTTCCAAAAGCTGGCCCAATATGGTACGAACGTCGCCGACGACAGGGATATCTGTTCCCAGGTTTTTTCCAATCTCCGCCGGATCAATATCGATATGGACGATGGTACAGGATTCCCCGACCAGATGGGGATTGTTAATTGCCCTGTCCCCGACCCTCGCACCTAGAACAATAAGAAGATCCGCCTCACTCACCGCTTGGTTGGCGGTGGCAAATCCGTGGGTACCGATCATACCGACAGAAAGAGGATGCCCCACAGGAAGAGAGCCTAAACCCATCATCGTAGTCACCGCAGGAATTCCCGCCGCGATACAGAACTCTAATAGAAGCTCCTGGGCTCCCGAGGAAATCACTCCGCCGCCCGCACAGACCAACGGCCGCTTGGAATCTTTGATCGCGGACACCACACGCTTAATTTGTATCGCGTGTCCCCGCTCAACTGGGCGGTAGCCTCTGATTTCCGCGTTTACAGGATAGAAAAACTTTTTTATTTGTTCAAGCTGTACATCGATGGGTATATCAATCAGCACCGGCCCGGGGCGCCCCGTTCCGGCGATGGTAAAAGCCTCTTTTATGATCCTTGGTATATCCTCCGCTTGCCGCACCAGGAAGCTGTGTTTGGTGAAAGGCTCCGCTGCGCCGGTAATATCTGCCTCTTGAAAGACGTCACGCCCCAAAAGGGAGCTTTGAACCTGTCCGGTGATAGCCACCATGGCCACGCTGTCCATATAGGCGGTGGCTAGGGCGGTAATCAGATTTGTCGCGCCCGGACCCGAGGTAGTGACGCAGACCCCCACCTTGCCCGATATACGTGAATAGCCGCTCGCTGCATGGCCTGCATTCTGCTCTTGACGCACCAGAATATGCCGTATTCCGCTTTGGGAAAGGGCGTCATAAAAGGGGCAAATCGCTGCTCCCGGATATCCGAAGACAACCGAAACGCCCTGGGCTTTCAGGCTTTCCACGATGGCTGATGCTCCTGTCATATGCCAAATACCCCCTGATTTCTACTTTTTTAAGTATACCCTTTTTCCTACTTTTGCGCAATAAAAAAGGGTTTAAAACTTTCTTAACAGGCAACAGAGCCAAATTTTGCGAAGCAAAGCCTAATTTCAAATTTAACGGCAATCATCGCTGCTGTTTACCCCCTAAGGTGGAGAAAACAGAAGCGAAAATGAAGTGCCAGTGAAACTGGTTTTTGTATCACTATTTGACAGCGCTTGACACGGGAGTTAGAATAGGTGTAGCTTTCGCAGCTTATTGCAATAGTCTGGACTTCTTTCTATTCGTTTTTCAACCGCTAAAGCACACGCAACAATTCTGCCCAGGCTTTACCGTTCGGTGCGCTGCCTATAGATCATTCGAAGAAGCACCTTGCGCCCATGGCCCGTTTGCCGGGTGGCATTGCAGGTGCAGTTATGTTAGAATGGCTTTGGTTCAAAATTTCTGGAGTATATCGAAACAATTATAGAAAACGAAACCGCTTAAGGGGAGGATTGTCTGAATTTATTCAGATATTACCATTCATGAAAAGTTTAAAAATATTTTTCACTGTTCTTGCAGGTGTGATCATATTGACTGCTTGCTCAACCGGAGGAGAAAAAAAGTCCTCTTATCCTGTAACCGTAGGAAACCTCACCTTTAAAGAACCCCCTGTGTCTTTGGTATCTCTCTCTCCTGCCCTGACCGAGACGGTTTATGCCCTTGGTTATGGAAGCAAGCTTGTGGGGGTGAGTAACTACTGTGACCGCCCAACCGTCACCGGTGAGCTTAAACGGTGCGGAAGCGCGCTGGCACCCGACATCGACGCCATCAAGGCCCTTGCCCCCAAGCTGATTTTGTCCTCTGCGGCGTTGGCAGAAGCCGATTTGATCGCTCTTCAACAGTTGGATATCAACGTTTTGGTAGTCCCCAGGGCGAACGACCTTGAGGGAATCTATAAAAACTACGAGACCCTTGCTAAAAGTTTTCGTCGGTGAGGACGAGGGCGCTTTTAAGGCTAAACAGCTTCGCTATTATGGTGACACTGTCCTTTCCTATGTAACTAAAGCCGTATCAGCCAACCTTAGCGCAAGCGAGGCTCCCACCGCCATCCTTTTGCGGAAGCTGAACTTTACTATGGCTACCGGCGACACCCTTGAGGGGCAGATCCTCGCCAAAATGGGCCTGCAAAACCAGGCAGCTAACTACAGCTCCTGGAGCTATCCCAAAGAGAAAGAGCCCGATCTAAACCCAAATATCATCTTCTATCACAGCGGGATGGATGTGGCTCAAATTACCGCGAGCAACTATTACAAACTGACCTCTGCGGTAAAAAATCAAAAGCTTTATCCAGTGGATATGACGGCTTTTGAACGTCAATCTCCCTATATGTTCCAGGTGCTGGAATCGATGGCGCGCACAGCCTTTCCAGAAGCCTTGACAGCAGAGAAACCATCCGTTGTCCTTCCGGAGCTTTTAGAGACAAGACTGGCAGAAAAGAAGAAATGGTTCTTTTTCTAGTATAGTTGATTCACTTGAAAACAAGCTTGTGATTTCTTCCCCCGCCGAAGGCGGGGGAAAAAAATGACGTTTTAACTATAGCCAGTTTTTAAGTTAATTGGCTATATATTGTCTCATCTTAAACTTGTATATCCCTCCCTTCGGCGGGGGAATATACATGAGAATGAAATTAGTAAAAGCGCCTGATGACAGGCGCTTTTTGTATGCCATAAAATGCAGAGACGATTCGTTTTAGCCAATTAACTTGAAGACAGACTAATGTGCTTCAAGAAGGCGCCTGATAAATCCCGGCAAAGGGTATCAGCGCAGTTCCACCTTGTCAATGATAAAGCGAGGACGGTGCTTTGTTTCTTTATAAACGCGGCCAACATACTCACCGACGATGCCGAGTCCCAGAAGCTGAATCCCGCATACCGTCCAGACAGAGGCGATCAGATACTGCAATGTACCCGTTACGCCAACCAAAGCCATGATCATCATGGCAAGGATCGACAAGGCCAAAATCACTACGCCTGCCCATGTCACCAACCTTAAGGGCTTGATTGAAAAGGCAGTGATGCCGTCAATGGCAAAGGTGATCATCTTTTTAAGAGGGTATTTCGAGCTTCCGGCAAAGCGTTCGCCGCGCTCATATTCCACCGTGCTGCTTTTAAAACCGATGAGGGGGACGATTCCACGCAGGAAGAGATTGGCCTCTTCAAAGGAGCATAGAGCTTCCAGTGCACGTCTGCTCATGAGTCGATAGTCGGCATGGTTATGGACGATCTCCACGCCGAGGGCCTTCATAAAGCGGTAAAACCCTTGGGCAGTTCCACGCTTAAAGGCAGTATCCTTCTCACGGCTGGAGCGCACCCCATATACAACATCACATCCTTGCATGTACCCTTCAACAAAGCGATCTATGGCATCAATGTCATCCTGTAGATCAGCATCCATAGAGATGGCCATATCACAGTGCTCCTTAGCGATGGACAAGCCCGCCAAAAGAGCATTTTGGTGCCCCATATTGCGCGAGAGCTTAACACCGGCGAAATGGGCGTCTTCGCGAGAAAGGTCGGCAATCATACTCCAGGTGCGGTCACGGCTGCCATCGTCAACAAAGACGATCCTGCTTTCGACGGAAACAAGACCTTGTTCGGTCAGAGCGGTGAGCTTTTGCAAAAGCCGCTTAGAGGTTTCAGGCAGCACCTCTTCTTCGTTATAACAGGGAACTACAATATACAAGATGTCTATCATGATCAGCACCCTCAATCTTTGTCTTACAATGGCGCGGGTTTTTAACGAAATTGTAAATTATACGAATTAACATTAAGATTTGCTTTCATCCTGTACTTCTCTTCGCCGTTTGGGATGAGCAGCAAATGCTTCTTGGGGAAAGTGATATTATCATTTTCCCGCAGATGGTGGTATATTTCCTTTTTCTCTGTCGGGGTTTTCTGCAGCCGGCGGAGGGAGCTCATCAAGAGCATTCAGATACTTTTCATAGTCCATCTGTCCCGGTTGCGCAGGTGTTGACGTTGGCAGGGAAGAAGAAATGTGATTCTGTATTGACGGATTCGCTGACACCGGAACATTCTTTTTTCTAGCACCTATGAGAAGGTAAAGGATCAAAAGAATAAGGGCTCCCGCTGTGATGCAAAGGCCATATAGCAGACCGGGCGGCGTAAAGTTAAAGCGAATTGTGCTTTCCCCGGCAGGAACCCTGACGGCCATAAATCCCAAATTGGCTCGTTCCACAACTGCTGTCTTACCGTTTACAGTGGCACTCCAGCCCTTTTCATAGGGGACTGAGAAAAAGACCATCATCTCTTTGGGGAGATTGATTGTAGCGGTAAAACCCCGGTTGTCTATATTAAAGCTCTTGGCGGCATGAGAGGACAGATTGCCAACATTGCGATTATAGGTTTTTTCTTCAAAACTGTCCGCGCTCACTTCTCTGACCGTTGTTAAGATGTCCTGATTGCGTTCGATGGCCTCATCGGACAGGTACATCGCCTTCAGCATGAAAAGGCCCTTCTGATCCGATCCAAGTACTTTGAATACATCATTGCCAAAGCTGTATTCATAGGCGAAGCCCATGGGAAGACAATAGGTGTTCTCATAAACATTGTAGCCAAGCTGGCTGTTATAGAACTTATAGCCGAGCGGCAGCATCTCTTCCCCCTTGCCCACCGGCACAAACAGCCAGCGGACGGACAGCAGGGTGCGCAATCCATAATAATGCAGATCCGGTTTGGAAGAAACGTCCCTCTTGACGCCCATTTTCGGATAGAACTCCATAATTGAGGTGGGAATAATCGAGTGGAAGGCCTGGATATTGGGCAGACCCCAGAACATGCCCAGATTATCCATACTGTCGTACAGATCGCTTCTCACAAAGCCTTTATCCGGCAGTTCAAGTTTATAGCGACCTTCAAGGGCTGTTTCAATGATCCATTTGTCATTGTCGTCGGCGTTCTTTCCCATGGCGATAAAGATTACCGAATAGGCAACCGAAATGACCGAAAGAGTCACCAACGTCGCCTGCTGAAATGTTTTCTTGTCCTTACAGAAATGGATAATCATTGCCGCCAGCAGAATGCACGACAGAGAGATCACCACATAAAGCCAGAATCTTTCCGGATATTCATAAAGTCCAAACTTCCACTTGCCCTCCACGCGGCTGGGGGTGAAGCCAATCGCCGCCGCAATGAAAAGAGTGATATAAAGGGTCCAGCGAACCCCAAATATCAGGTCGATGCTCTCCCTGTCTTCAAGGGCGATCGTAGTAGCCACGCACATCAGAAGGATGGGCATATAGTACCAGCGGGCGTAATAGGAGTTGTTAAAGAGGATGAATGCGGAATTAAAAGCAGGAATGAGCGCCATAAAGAGTGATATAATAAGCATCCGCTTAAGAAAGTCCTTCTTTCTGGCGGAGAAATAGGCGATAACGCCACTGACGGAAAAGAGGGGAAGCCACGCAGACATCGAGGACCACTTGGCACCGATATCAGGGAAAAAATTGGGCTGGCTTGGCAGCTCAGGCGGGAAAAACAGGCTGGAGAAAGAAGCCAACTGTATCTGGTTCCAGCCATAGATCCAAAGTGACCAGCCATTCAGAAAATTGTCTGGTGTGGTACGGGGATTCCCCATCAGCGCCATCAACGAGGGAAGCAGCAGGAACATGGCAATTCCCAACCCCACTACCGATTCGAAAACAGCACAAAAAAACTTTTTAAAGGTGATTCCCCAGCCGCCGGTCGCAATCCGCACGACGATATAGAGGGCAACAAAGACGACCTCGCCGATAAAGAACCAATAGTTTACCAGGCAATTGATGGCCACCGCCCCTGCAAAGAGCCCTCGGCGATCATTTTGTACCAGTTCTTCCACAGCAATCAGCAAAAGAGGAAAAAAGATAATAACCTCGTGAAAATGATTAAAAAAGATGTTATAGACCGTAAAACCTGAAAAGGCATAGAGTATCGCCCCGATGACGGCATAGCTTTCATCCCTGACAAAACGGCGGATAAAGTAAAAGGCGGTCAGAGAGGCGCAAGCGGTCTTTAAAATCAGCAGCGGGCCCATCAGATAAGGGACGAAGCTTGTGGGAAAGGGAAGCGTAAGCCAGAAGAAAGGGGAAAACAAAAGATAAAAACTGTAAGACCCGATGAAGTTTACCCCCAAATCGGTCTTCCAGTTCCAGAATATCGACCCAGAGCGCACCGCCTCGTGGGCAAGTTTATAAAAGGGAATCTGCTGTACGTTAAAGTCGCCGAAAAACAGCATATACCCTTTGTTGTAGATCATAAATGGCACAAATACAGCCGCGGCCAGACCCAGTGTCAAAAGAAAGGTCATGCGCGCATAGCTTTTTGCTGGCTTTACCACCGTCTCACCTCATCATTGTCTTTTTTCGAAATTATACCACGAATGGGTTGTTTTGGCTAGAAAATCTGACCAATTTTCAGATTCCCGGCTCCTTCAAAATCTATTGTGTCCATCTTATACTAATTTCATATTAAAAGGTAATAAACCATATCTGTTTTCCCGCCTGTGGCGGGGAAAAACAGATATAAAATGAGTTGCTTTTAAAAGGATATCGTATTATGCGCTTTTGCTGCAAAGCAAATATAATATTATTTTCAAGTTAATTAACTTGAAAACAAGCTTGTGGTTTCTTCCCCCGCCGAAGGCGGGGGAAGAAAATGACGTTTTAACTATAGCCAGTTTTTAAGTTAATTGGCTATAGTTTCAGCATTCCCAATCGAATTGTAGAATTGATTCGTGCTTTTTCCCCGCCGAAGGCGAGGTTGTGCATATCTTTTTAATGCACTTCCACACCGGTAAAGTAATGCGTAAGAATATCCTTATAGCTATAACCTGACTGCGCCATAAAATGCGCGCCATATTGGCTCATTCCCACACCATGACCATAACCACGGCTGGTAAAGGTAAAATTCCCATTTTGATAGCTGACCTCGAAGCAGCTTGAGCGTATGGCAAAGCCTAAAAGCTTTTCTCTAATATTGCGGCCGGTGATTGCCGCCGTGCCTACGGTCCCGCCTTGTGAATAGTCGTGGCCGCCTATCGTTACTTTTCCCACATATCCCCCCGGGTTAAGGGCGTTTTCATCAATGGAAATCCAGTCCTCCGGGTCGCCGCCAAGAGAGATACCATATGTACTTAGAACCCGTGAACGAAGATTTTCTTCACTGATCGTATAGCTGCCGTTATAATAGGGCGAATTGACATCATCAGGACTGTCCACAGATACAAGATAAGGAATAGCTTTGCCCCATACCGACTGTGCTGTCGTTGTGGCTCCGCAGCTTGTCGAGTGGTAGACAGCGTTAATATAACTGCCATTGTAGTATGCGGCCACTCCGATGACCGCACTGACTGCCTGGCTTACCTTGTCAGACACAGTCGTTTTGAGCGTCACCGCCGGAGCTGACCCGGCCTCGTTATTGTATTTTATAAAGCTGTAGCAAGCTACCGCCTGGGCTTTAATGGCCTCGATGTGGAGGTTAGTGCCCATTTCATTCTGCACGATCTGACAGATGAGGCTGTAGGCATCCATCGAATAACCTGTACCACCGACAGAATAATAAAGTGTCTCATTGGCAGCATCACCGTTATTTGATTGTGGTTCCGAGGAAGAACCTGGCTCACTGGAAGAGCTGACCTCGCTCGAGGATGAAGTTACCTGACTGGTTGAGGAACTCACCTGACTGGACGAGGAACTCGCCTGACTGGTTGAAGAGCTCACCTGGCTGGACGAGGAGCTCACCTGGCTGGACGAGGAGCTTACCTGACTGGACGAAGAGCTCACCTGGCTGGAGGAAGAGCTTGCCTTACTGGAGGAAGAGCTTGCCTTACTGGAGGAAGAGCTTGCCTTGCTGGAGGAAGAACTTGCCACGCTTGAGGATGGCTCACTGGACGAGGAACTGCTTACCTCTGAGGAGGAAACTGCCCCGCTCGCCGAAGACACATCCGGCTGTGAGGAAGACTCGCTTGAGACGGCAGTTCCGCTCACCGGTGAGGCAGGAGACTGGCTCATACGGTCGTAAACGAGCCATGCGGTAAATATCATAAGCCCCGTGCATACGGTCAGCGTGGCAGCAATAATCCGTCTGATTATGGCAGGATTGTAAGGATGAAATTTTTTTTGTGAAGTGGGCTTGTCCGATACCGGAGAGGTGAGAATATGTGCGGCTGCTGCCATCGTTTTGTCTTCACCGATATGACTTGCCGGAAGAAAACCGGCCCTTTTGGCAAAATCAGCGGCATATCCGGCAAAAGAACCTTGCAGCATGGCTTCAGTGGGATGAGGAGGAAGCATGATAATACACTGGCGTTCTTTGAAAATAGCACAGCCGGGTATGAAACCGCCTAAAGGATCAAGAGCAGTTCCGCCCACGGGCAGATATGCAGCCCTGACGAGAAACTCGTCAACCTCGATTCCCGATCGTTTTGCTTCATCGTTGATCATTTGAAGCGCAGCCTGGTTTTCCTCCGCCATCAGCCCAAGGCCATGACAAAATAAACGCTTGATAATATCGCTTTCTCTGGGATCAAGCCCGCCGAGAGTGATGATGATATCAGCGCTGTCCCATATGTCGTTCATTTGACAGGCGATCTTCTCCGCCGCTCGTTCCACCTCATAAAACTGGTGCAGGGCAAGCCCCACCCCCTCAAGAGCGGCAGCGATTTGTTTAACGATCTCCTGATTTTCGCCGGACAGGGCAATCAATTCCACCTTCATGGGGGACCTCCAAAAAAGGATTTCCGGCTGTCAAAGACTTGGTTCTATGCCAAGAAACTCAACCGAACAAAGTGCCTCGCTGATGAGGGCTTCGCGGTCTAATGCCTTCTCGGCCTCCAGCAGCATGGCAAGCTGTGGGCGGGTGCGGGGATGCTTGGGCGTAAATACGGTACAGCAATCCTCATAGGGGAGGATCGATGTTTCAAAGGTGTCGATCCTGCGGGCAATCTCAATGATGTCTTCCTTGTCCATGCCGATTACCGGGCGGAATACGGGCAGAGCGGCAGCCGCGTCGGTACAGGCGAGAGCCTGCAGGGTCTGGCTGGCAACCTGTCCCAAACTCTCTCCCGTGATCAGGGCACCGCAGTCGTTATCAACAGCAAGCCTGCTTGCAATCTCCATCATAAAGCGGCGCATGATCAGGGTAAAATACTCTTCGGGACAGCGCTTGCCAATCTCTTCCTGAATATGTGTAAAGGGAACAGTGGCAAGGGAGATACGGCCTGTATACAAAGAAAGCTTCTGGCAAAGTGAGACCACCTTCTGATGCGCATGCTCGCTTGTATAGGGAGGACTGGCAAAGTGTATGCCAAAGATCTCAAGACCGCGGCGTGCCATCATATATCCCGCCACCGGTGAGTCAATCCCCCCCGAAATGAGAAGACCGCCGATCCCCGCGGAACCTGCGGGGATTCCCCCCGCGCCGGGAATCTGATTACCGTGGATATAGGCGCCAAAATCGCGGATTTCCACAACAACCGTCTCCTCAGGATGATGAACGTCAACTTTCAGATGGGGGTAAAGAGAGAGGAGATACCCCCCCAACTCCCGACAGATCTCGGGCGAGATCATCGGAAAACGCTTGTCAGACCGCTTAGCCTCTACCTTAAAGGTGCCGGCGGCGCGTAAGTTTGCTCCCAGATAATCCCCTGCCGTCTGCTTGATCTCTTCAAAGTCCTTGGCGATCTGGGCTGTGCGGCAGAGAGCGGCCACACCAAAGACCTTTTTAAGTCTATTCATTGCCTCGTCCATATCGGCCGAGCCTTTGGGTTGAACATAAATAGTTGACTGTGCGCTTTTGATTTCAAAGTTTCCTATATCCTTTAGCGCCCGGCGGGCGTTCTTCATCAGAACCTGCTCAAAAGCTGAGCGGTTTAACCCCCTTAAGGCGATTTCGCCGCATTTTAACAGGATTACCTCTTTCAATCTTTTCTCTCCTTTATTGTTGGGTCACGCAACCACATTGATCATGCCTGCGTTCATTGTATCTTTTCCCCGCTACCGGTGGCAGGATACATCTGCCAATCGTTTATTTTGGGTGTGTATAAATCCCCCCTTTACCGACTCCGGCGCAAGGTCGGAAGCCCGATGACGAGAGCATTAAGAAGTGCATCCACGTCCTGTTCACTGCTGTAGCGTGAGAAACTCACCCGGATGGCCGAGTCGATGCGCTCATCAGGCAGTCCGGCTTCCAGAAGCACATGACTGCGCTTGCCCTTTGAGCAGGCTGAACCACTGGAAACATAAACGCCTTTTCCCTCCAGCAGGTGAAGCAGCGTCTCGGAACGGTAGCCCGGTATGGAGAAGTTCAATATATAGTGAGAAGACGAAGCGGGTGAATTGACCACCGCGCCCTCTATCCCGGCAAGGCCAGCGATCAGCTGCTCTTTCAGGTGGGCGGCAGCGGCATAATTCTCTAAAAGCTTACCGGATGCGAGAGAGGCCGCAAGACCAAAGCCACAGATCAGGGGAACATTCTCGGTGCCGGGGCGAAGGTCCTTCTGTTGACCCCCGCCAAAGATCATTGGGGATATGCGCACCCCCTTTTTGATATACAGCCCGCCAACGCCTTTGGGGGCGTGAATCTTGTGCCCGCTGATGCTGACCAGGTCAAGGTCCAAGGCAGAAGCACTGAAGGGGAGCTTGCCGAAGGCCTGTACGGCGTCGCAGTGAATGAGAGCCAGTGGACTTTTTTTTCGCACCAGACGCACGGTCTCTTCCAGCGGAATAATTGAGCCGAGTTCATTGTTGACAAGCATCACCGAAACCAAAATTGTATCTTTATCACATGCCTCGGCGATTTGCAGAGGGTCGATAAGTCCGGCTGTATCTGACTTCACCCGCCTTACCAGAAAACCCTGCTTTTCGAGTTCTGCCATGGGAGCAAGGACAGAGGCATGCTCGAAAGCTGTTGTTACAATTCCATTTCCCCTGCGTCGCAGCGCAAAAGCGGCACCAAAAATAGCTAAGTTATTGGCCTCTGTACCGCCGGATGTAAAAATCACCTGTCCTTCTCCCCTCATCGCGGCGAGAATTCTTTTCTGGGCATTTTCTATCGCTAACTGGGCATCCAGACCCATGCGGTGGAGCGAGGATGGATTTCCATAGTTCTTCAGCATCGCATGAAGACACTCCTCAGCCACCAGCGGATCAACCCGGGTGGTCGCGCTGTTGTCAAGATAAAACCGTTCCATATGACCATTCCTTTTTTGCTCTGCAATAGATAATTGTCTTTTGTGTCTCCCCCGCCTTTGGCGGGGGAGACACAAAACTATTTTCCTGTTTTGCTATATCATAGCGTATAATATCTCAGTTTAACCTACTTTGTTTTATTATATATCAAAATCCCAAATCTTTCAAAGGAAAGCCCCTTTCTTCACATATTTTTTCTTCCTTTGGAAAGGATAGAGTTTATCTTATGATTTTTTCTTGGAGGTAAAGCTTATGAAAAAGGCCTTCTCACGTCGAAGAATGATCAGGCTCTGGTCCTTTGCCATGGCAGCCATCATGACGCTGGGTGCAAGCTCCGCCCTCTATTATACCCGTGCGGCTTACTACCGCGAACAGCTCGAGTACACTTACATGCAGTCCCTTCAGGAACTCTCCTCTTATACGACCAGCATTGTAAACACGCTCAACAAGGGGGTCTATGCGGGCACGCCCCTGCAGATCTCCCTCCTTTCTGCAAAGCTTTGGCGCGATTCGGGCGCGGCGAAGGTGGCTCTTACCTCCCTGCCAGATACTGAGGTGGACTTGGACAATGCCAACCGATTCCTCTCGCAGGTGGGTGACTATGCAATGGCACTTTCGCAAAAGGTCTCTTCCGGCGAGACTTTGAGTGAAAAGGAATATGCCAGCCTTGAGACGCTTTTGGATTATGCATACCAGCTTAACGCCACCATTTCCAACGTAACAGATGAGATCAATACAGGCCACAGAAGTCTTATCGGTGACAACAAGCCCCTCACCACCAAAAGCGTCAGCGCCGCGGCCAATACCGGCAGTGGACTTTGGGATCAGGCGGGAAAGATTGATGACTACGGTCAACTGATTTATGACGGTCCCTTCTCCGATCACATGCTTGAAATTGAGCCCAAAATGACAAAGGGAGCCCCTGAGGTCACAGAAGAGGACGCCAGAAATAAAGCGGCAGAAGCCTCGGGCCTTAATCCCGAGAGCCTCACCTTTTCCGGCATGGAAGAATCGGGTATGCCTTGCTACTGTTTTCAAGGGGGAGAAATAAATATAGCGGTGACAAAATACGGCGGTCTTCTCGCCTATCTTGTAGACAGCCGTGGTGCGGCAGAAAGAAAGCTCACCCCTGAAGACGCTACAAAAATCGGTACGGAATACTTGAAAAAGTTGGGGGTTGAATCACTGACCTCCACTTATTACGAAGTCAGCAGCAATATCTGCACCGTAAACTTCGCCCATAAGGAAGGGGATGTTGTCTGTTATACCGATCTGATCAAGGTGGGCGTATCCTTGGATGACGGCAGGGTTTCTTTTTACGATGGCAGGGGGTATATCGTCAACCACCACGAAAGAAGCCTGCCCAAGCCCACCCTGACCAAGGCACAGGCAGCCAAAAGTCTGGCGAAGGGACTGACCGTAGAAGGCACGAAGCTCTCTCTTATTCCCAGCACCGGCCTCTCGGAGCGCTTGTGCTATGAGTTCAAGGCCACCGGACGAAAAGGAGAACAGCTATTAATCTATGTCAATGCCCTGACCGGTGCTGAAGAGCAGCTTCTTATCCTGATCGATACAGGGGACGGAATGTTGACAGTTTAACTGTTTACAAACGAAAAAAGTGAACGAGTGATCATATAGCCAATTAACATAAAAACTGGCTATATGTAAAACGTCATTTTCTTTCCCCGCCTTCGGCGGGGGAAGAAATCACGAGCTTGTTTTCAAATCAATCAACTATACTGTCCTATACCATGCAAAAAAGCGCCTGTGTCCAGGCGCTTTTTAATATTATAAAATCTTCGGAAGATTAAAAAGATACTATTTGTAATATGAATATTAAAAATTTCAAATAGTATAAATGTTAGGGACACCTGCTGCATTTTAGTGCGATAAGGCTTTGCCGATATGTACTAAAGTGCAACTGACACACACACCGCAAATTTTAAAGAAGCTGTTTTTTCAGAAGAATCGAACCATCCAGTTCGTTGACAGCAATGTTCTGCCGGATGCTTTCAGCCGCGGCCAATCCAGCGGCCGCGCCAATACGCATACAGGTCACCATTACCCGGACACAAGCGTGTGCCTCGCAATCGGTCGAGATACTGCGCCCTGCTAAAACCATATTTTTAATCGTGGTGATCATACAGCGAAATGGAACATAAAATGCGCCGGTTTTAGGTTTGATCAGAGTGCTGCCATAACCGTTGGCATCGTGAATATCCACCGGATAACAACTTTTGGCAATCGCATCATCAAATTCTGTACCGTCCATCACATCCTGTGCGGTCAGAGTATATTGCCCTATGATACGTCTGGAATCTCGAAGTCCCAGATAGCTGCCTGTTGATACCATGACCGCTTTTTCAAAACCGGGAACATTTTCGATGAAGAAGCGGCTGATCTTTTGCACCTGAGCCCTTGCATCTGCTTCGCTGCGGCTCCAGGCGGGAACATCAAACGGATCGGCGTATATTCTGCTCATATTGGAATAAAACACATTGTTGGGCAGCGGCCTCGCCAACAGTGTATTGACGAACAGCGCACCCTCTTTAATACCCTTTTGAGCTATCCTGGCCTTATCCGCGCTGGTAAGGGTATTATAGCGCCCACCATCGACATTCACCATCTTATACATCAGGGTTCCGGGTTGGAGCACACCTTTTTCATCGCCGATTTTCCACTTACAGCCCGCCTCACTGGCGATACTTCCATGAAAGGTAGCGTCGATATAGACTTTCGCCTGAACCGATTGAACACCCTGGCTGTTGTGAATTAAAAGCGAAGTAATTTCGTTGTTTTCGACTTCGACCCCCATCACCCTGGTATGAAACAGCACATGGGCGCCGGCTTCTTTGACCATCTCGTCCATTACGCATTTCAGCGTTTCGGAATCATAAGGCGCTGCACCGACATCCATTTCCTTAATTCCTGCCAGATAGATCGTCTCAACGCCGGGACAGGCGTTTTTCGCAATCAGACGCTCCAACAGCTCAGCAAATACGCCCTTTAGGTCTTCACGCTTTTCCCCCTGTGAAAAGCCCATGAACTGACTGATCATTCCCCCGGTTGCCATTCCGCCCAGAAAAGCCTGTTCCTCGATAACAAGGGTTTTTGCACCGGATTTCGCCGCAGTTACCGCAGCGGTAAAACCGGCTGTCCCGCCACCCGCTACGATGACATCATATTCACCATATAGCGGAAAATTGTTGCGAATTAGCATAGGATACCTCCATGATTTTTACCAGTATATTGTCTCATTTTAAGCTTGTATATTCCCCCGCCGAAGGCGGGGGAATATACAAGCGCATTTAACCCGTTGTCATGTAAGATTTAGTTGCATCAAAGTACTAACAATCCTTATATATGTGCGTTTTATTTCTATCTTTCTGCCCCGCTTGCGGCAGGGCGGATAGAGTTCGAAATTTCTTCTTTAGTAGCCATTTGCTTTTAAAACACTAGATTGGTTCTCATTCTCTTGATGTATTATCACCAGCGCCATATAATGGTAAGTAAGGGAAGGGGATGGTGAAATGGATATCGCCCAGATAGAATGCGTATTGGCTGTCGCCAAGCATCACAGCTTTACCGAAGCGGCCTATGATGTGGCCCTTTCTCAATCAGCAGTGTCCAAAAACATTTCGGGGCTGGAGCTCGAACTGAACGTGAGGCTCTTCGAACGGAATACCCGGTCAGTTGAGTTAACTCCCGCCGGGGAAGAGTTCGTCAAATATGGCGCACAGATGCTGGAAAGCTATCAAAGTCTCCGTAAATCTCTCCAAAAGTATAAAAATACGGATAAACAACACCTGATCATCGGCAGTATCATTTTTGGAGATAATTCGGGCATTACATCACAGATTGCCGCATTTGCGAAGGCCTTTCCCGAAATTAAATTTGAAATTGTCGAAGGTACCACCGTTCCTTTGGTGGATGGCGTTCTCGATTCCTCTGTGGATGTGGCATTTGTGTCAAGTATGTACCCATCCCACAGTGAAGATGCCACCGCGAATTACAGCCTGGATAAAAGGCTTATTTCCTATTCCATCGCCAAGGATGACTATTATCTTGTCACCAGTAAAAATCATCCGCTGGCAAATCGAGAATCGGTAGACTATGATGAACTGAAAGATGAAAAGTTTCTGATTTTTGATAAAAGTATGAGCGTTTATTATAATGCGTTCTATAAACTTTTTGAAAAGGAAGGTTATCGTCCAAACATCATTCTCCAGTGCTCTTCAATCCGTACCATGCTGGGGCTGATTGCAGAGAATACCGGAGTGGCTCTTCTCTCTTCCCGTGTGGCGAAGGGAAATGAAAACATTGTCTTGATTCCCCTTAGCCGCCCCTTGGTGCGCGATACGCAGATTATTATTCGTAATGACAAGAACCTTCCGGTACAGGTTAAAGCTTTTTTTAACTTTTTTAAAAATAACAGATAACGGTTACATCAGGGCAGCCGCAATTGGATAGCCGACGAATGTTAATACCAGCGCGCCGATTAAAGAGATGGGCATACCATATTTGAACATCACATCTGTATTGAGCCAGCCGGTACCGGCAGCAATGGCTGCGTGTGCGGTCGATGGAGGCGTTGCCATTGCGACGCAGGCGCCTGCACCAATAACGCAGGTCAAAGCGGCAGGGTTGACTCCAACGATGGCACTTTTGAGAACAAGTGGCATGGCAATGCTGTATATAAGCGTAACGGTGACGGTATTGGATGCAAAGTTGGTCATCACGACCGTACACAGCGCTACGATTAAAACAAAAACCATTGGAGGCAGGTTTCCTATCAACGGCGAGATCAGTTTCACCATAT
Source organism: Oscillospiraceae bacterium (assembly GCA_963664585.2). GTDB lineage: Bacteria > Bacillota > Clostridia > Oscillospirales > Ruminococcaceae. The sequence continues at coordinate 45,294 of CAXXEO010000002.1, forward strand.
AGGCGGTTATTCCGACTTTCTCATCCACCAAAGCACTGCTTAGGATCATCGTAGCCGCAACCAGCATAACGGCTGCCCACGAAACGCCCTTGCTCATCGCTTCGTCAAATTTCATCAAGGCCTTGCCCTTAATTTTGATCAGGCTGAGAAGAACAACGCCGATCATGGCGGGCGCGGGCGTTCCAAGATTATTGATAAAGGTCGCGAGAGCGGGCATAGAATACTTTAAAATACCAGGGGCCATCCATAGGGCCACAACAAAGGCGAATACACTCAGGGTTGTTTTTTCTTCCACAGACATCGGAGCCATACCTGCACTCAGCTTGTCGATGTCAAGGTTTTGGAGTTTTGAAAGGTCGGGGCGGAATACATACTTGAGGAATAACAGAATAAGCGCATACATGACTAGAGCGGACACCACGCCAAATGCAGAGTAGGAAAGAAAATCAATACCCGTTTTCATATCCTTCTGGAAGAGAGACATGCTAAGTAAGGGAACCGTGTGCGCAATTGGAGTTGTGATCGTCGAAATCGATGCGAAACAAAGCACCGATAATGTAATCATCTGGGGGAGCCTGTCACCCTTTTCATAACCAAGCTCTTTAAAAATTTGCTCGGCGATCGGGATAAAGATCATAAAGGTAGGGATCGGTGACATAAAGGAACCGATCACCAGCGGCGCTAGGAAAAACAATCCAAGAAATGCCCATGGGTTCTTCTTGGCAAACGGTCTTGTGATAAACCAGACAGCAAGTCTTCTTAGATATCCCGTTTGACCCAGTGCATAAGTAACCATTGAGCTGAACAGAACGAATGAGGTAATCCAGTTGCCCATTGAACCGGACAGCACCTGTGAATAAGTATACAAGGGGGTCAGCATCAGCGCAACCATACAAAGTACGCTAGGCCAGGTGGTTGACACATACAGCCACAGCAAAATAGTTCCGATAAAAATTCCCGCAATATTCATACCAAGTGTAGTTAATCCCGTGATCGGCGGGACTAATTTAAGTCCGAACATAAAAGCAAGAGCAATAATAGTGATCATTGTTTTCTTGTTTTTCATTTTAACTCTCCTCATCTTATTTTAGTATTCATGCTTTCGGCCATAAAGCATGTGTTTCTTATCGCATTTTTCCAAATATAATGGTCTTCTTTCATTCTGTCTGCTCCGCAACTGGCCAGTCAGATAAATTTTAAATTTTCCACCTTTATTTTTTAAATAGCGATAGGAATCTGTCGTAATTATATCGTCAATGAAATTCGTAATGCAATTCTGTTATTCGCTCATTTATTCCAATACGGAATAAATTAAACACTTATCACTATTTGTTGTTTATTTTAACAGATAAACCTTTCTATAGCCAATTAACTTAAAAACTGGCTATATATAAAACGTCATTTTCTTTACCCGCCTTCGGCAGGGGAAGAAATCACAAGCTTGTTTTCAAGTTAATTGGCTATAAAAAGTGTTTATTGCAGAAAATCCCCCAATCGTAGGTAAATAAAACTACGATTGGGGGTAAATTGCTAAATTCTATTGCTTCATGGTTTATCGACACCTCATCAAATAGAGATGGGGCTTTAAGCAGATTAATGGCAATTTATTTTCTACTTAATACTCTGATATTTAGGTTTTCACACTGTCTCTCAAAATCCCAGCTTGATATCTCCAGAAACAATCCGATTGATGACATCAACTAAAAATATATGCTCTCGTTCCAATATTTTATCAGCAAGTATCACTGGAGTATCTCCTTCTTCGACTTTTACCTTGGCTTGAGCAACAATCTCTCCATCATCATATTCTTCATTCACTCTATGAATTGTTATGCCGGAGAACTTTTCTTTTGACTCTATAACAGCTTTATGAACATTTATTCCATACATTCCTTTCCCACCAAATTTGGGTAATAAGGCAGGATGAATATTAAATATTCTGTTCTTGTACTGTTGTAAAATTGGCTTTCCTATTTTCTTCAAATAGCCTGCAAGAAAAATCAATTCGATATTGTGGCTGAAAAGTATTTTAAATATTTGATTATCGAGTACGTCAGAATGAGGATAGAGTTTTTCATTAACACAATAATGATCAATTCCTTCAATTTTAGTTCTTTCCAAAACTAAGGCGTCCGAATTATTACTGATTACAGCACAAACTTTACCGTCTATAGTTCCTTTTTTGCAGCCATCAACCAGAGCCTGCATATCCGAACCGTTGTGTGAGGCGAATACTGCTATGTTAATCAAAAATTCACATCCCATTTAATAAATAATTGACCCGATGTTTTAACACAGCCTGGCTCACTTAGAATAATCACATGCAAGAATGGCGTACCACGCGCTATCGCCAATCCCCTGATTGTTCCGATGGACTTGTCGCATTGTCCCCTCGTACTTCATTCCGCACTTTAACATCACTTTTCCGGAATTTGAATTATTCGGATCGTGCTTTGCTTCAACACGGTTGACGCCTACTTCGCTTATGAATAAATTGATAATCGCCCTTAATGCTTCGGACGTAATGCCTTGATGCCACCATTTACGACCGATGCAATATCCGATCTGCACTATTTGAAGATCGTCGTTTTTGCCAACAGCCCCTATTGATCCAATAACTGGTTGATTGCTCGATTTCAGCGTAATAGCCCACTGGTAATATTCAGGGTCCGAATATTGTTTTATCCAATCCGCTAAAACGGATTTACTTACATCCACATTCTTGTGCGCCTGCCATGGTAAATATTTAGTGACCTCGGGATCATTTGCCCAATTTTGATACATGTCCTCTGCATCTTCGATCGTGAAACGGCGTAATATTAGCCGTTCAGTTTCGAGAGTTTTTGTTCCCAAATGATTCATAGCGTTACCTCCATAATTGAAAATTAGTTTTTCAATGTGAAATGAACCAAATCTAATATCAGTCCATTGTTTTGAAAGCCCTTCTCTGTAATATGCGTTTGACAAAATCCTGTACTTTTCAAAACCTTAATACTTGCAAGATTGACTGATGTAGCATCTGCATATATTGTTGCATTTGGAGACTCTAAAAAGATGTATTCTTTCAATGCATTTGCAACCTCAGATGCATAGCCATTGCCCCAAAATTTTCTTCCATAATGGTAATAAAATCCACATTCAAAATCATCTCGTTTTCTAATAGGAAAACCAGCAATACCTATTGCCTTGTCTTCCAGTAGTACAACAAAATTATTAATAAAATTTACGTCAGTGCGATTTATAAGCATATCTATTCTTTCATGGCACTGTTCTTTTGTTTGAATAAGGTTTAAGTATGTATACTTAATCACTTCAAAATCATTCCATACTTCCAATAAATCATCTGAATATTTATAATCTAGCGGGACTAACTTAAGTCGGTTTGATTTTATCATACAAAACCTCCACAGAGCTTTATAAATAATTGGCCGTTTAGTGATTAACAAATAATACCATTAATGCTTAGCAATTGCAATAAAGCCGCCCTGGTGATATGACCCCAAAAAGTTAGACAAATATTTAGTTTAAGCGGCCGAGAGGGCTTGCTGTCTGTGTAAAACGGGCGGCAAGCCTTTCAGTTTTGCCTTGATACGGTGATTATTGTAGTAATCAAGATATTCAATGAGTTCGTTGATGAAATGCTCTATAGATTCAAAGTTTTGCAGGTAGAGGAGCTCACTCTTGAGCAGACCAAAGAAATTTTCTATCATAGCGTTATCCAAGCAGTTGCCCTTACGGCTCATGCTCTGGCGAATACCCTTCTTTTTGAGTACCCGTTGAAATGTTTTATGTTGGTATTGCCAACCCTGATCCGAGTGGAGGATGAGGCCTGTTCCATCCGGAATTGTCGCAAACGCCTTTTCCGACATGGAAGTCACCATGGACAAAACAGGCCTGTCCGAAATCGTATAGCTGACGATATCACTGCTACACAAATCCAGAATTGGTGACAGATAAAGCTTCTGACCAAACAAATTGAACTCTGTAACATCGGTAACCCATTTCAGATTCGGTTTTTCCGCCTTAAAGTCACGATCTAGAAGATTCGGCGCGACATTGCCGATTTCGCCTTTATAGGAGCGATATTTCTTCATTCTGACGCAGCAAATGATACCTAGTTCCTTCATCAGCTTCTGAACAGTTTTATGATTTACAACATAACCCCGATTCCTCAGTGCCAACGTAATTCTCCGATAGCCGTACCGGCCCTTGTTTTCCGCATAAATCAATTTAATCTGTACTTTGATTTCACTATATTTATCTTGGTTTGTTTGTTTCTTAAGATGATAGTAATACGTGGCGCGCGATAGCTCCGCTACGTCGAGGAGTACATCGAGTTTGTGTTTCTGCCTTAGCTCCGTTACGACTTGTGATTTTTCTCTCGCTGTACCCTCTCGGATGCTAAGGCATTCAATTTTTTTAAGTAATCAACCTCTGCTCTTAAACGCTGGTTCTCGGCGATCAGATCTTCTTCTACCTTCTTGTCCAGCTTTGACGGACGCCCTTTTCGCGTACCGCTGCCAGCGCAGGCCCTGCCGCGCCTATCTACATAGAGACCTTCAGGACCTTCTTCGAGATATATCCGCTCCCATTTCCTCACCGGCTCATGATTTGGCAGTCCATATTTCTTCGCTGCTTCTCGAAAGCCTAGATGATTTGTTCGCATATCTTCTACGACTTTTTGCTTAAACTCCCCGCTAAACGGAGTCCCTTTTGGCATAGAATAACACCCCCAAAGTTATTTCAGTATATCATACTGTCTAACTTTAGGGGTGCACTTCAGGCCGGGCGGCTTTTCCTTAATTTATATACGGATCAGTTGCTGACAATCTTGAGTTGTTTCACTTCTTCTCGCGAATAGATGACCACGACCGTACGGTTTGGAATACAGATAGCGGATTCATATTCTTTTTTAATAAAACCGAAGCCCTCGCATAGGTGATCTGGACAATTCACCTCATAAAAACGGATGGCGCCATCCTTAAGCTGAAAGTGGACAGGTACACCGAAGTCTTTTTCAAGACTGATCAACTTTTCTTCTGGCCCTTTATAATCAGCGAGGTCTATGCGCATGATTTCACGGCCATCCAGGGTAACGACAGCAAAGTTAAAACCCGTCTTATCCCTTTGCACATGCATAACCCATATGGCCAGCAGCGCGGCCAGTGCAATCAACAGGATAAAGGCCAAATCACGGATTCCCGCTAATTTGCGCCCATTTGACGTGTCCTTTGACATGGCGTTATACCTCGGGGGTGTCTTCATAGGCAAATTTGGTATCCTCTACGATTTTGCCATCCTTGATGCGCACGACACGTTCGGCAAATGCAGCAATGTCGTTGTCGTGGGTGATGAGGATAATTGTCCTCCCCTCGCGCTTAAGCTCGGTCAATATTTCCATTACGTCCGAGCCAGAGCGGGAATCCAGGTTGCCCGTGGGCTCGTCGGCGAGGATGACTGGGGGGCGAGCCGCAATAGCGCGGGCGATGGCCACACGCTGCTGCTGGCCGCCTGAAAGCTCAGAAGGCTTGTGATCCATACGGTGATCAAGGCCTACACGGGTGAGGGCTTCGACAGCAAGACTTTCGCGCTCATGCGCGGGCATGCCGCGATAGACCAGAGGGAGTTGTACATTCTGAAAAGCCGTCAGGCTGGGAATCAGGTTGAAGCCCTGAAAGATAAAACCGATCTGCTTATTTCTGATGTCAGAAAGCTCATCCTCGGTGAGAGCCGCCACATTATTGCCATCCAGAAAATACTGTCCCTCCGAAGGAACATCCAGACAACCAAGCATGTTCATCAGGGTTGACTTTCCAGAACCTGAATGGCCGACGATGGCTACAAACTCGCCGTGGTCGATCTGAAGATTGATGCCATCAAGCGCACGAACCTCGTTTTCACCGGGGTTGTAGATTTTAAACATATCTTTTATATCAATTAGATTTTGCAAGGTAATATCTCCTCTCGACGGACAGATGATAGCTATAATTCTATTCGCACAGGGGGATGACTTCAACAGTATTTTGTAAACATTATAGTAATTTCAAATAAGAACAGACGTTATCTCCCCCAGCGGAGGCGGGGGAGAGTTCAAAGCTCAGCTTTAGAAGCGCCGTTCCATCACAATACAGTCGGTGGCGTCGGCTGTAAAACCGGCTGTGGTAAGCGTTTCCTCAAGAGCAGGGTGGTTATAGACAAACATGGTGCTAAGCTTTTGAGCACCTGCCGCTTTCGCCAAATTTTGTGCAAGACCCAAACAGGCATCGATGTCCCCCTCTATCACACCGATGTGAAGGGCTGTTTTCGGTTGAAAGCGTGCGCCGAGAACTACAAGACTTTGACTTTCTTTGTTCTCCCAGACCCAGCCTTTGTCGGACAGAGCGCTGTATAGGGCATCGTTCATGGCGTAAAAGGTGCGGTTAAAGACCATAAAGCCTCCATAGCTTTCTGCAAGGGGTGCAAGAAGCGCTGACGCTCTCTTTCCATCCGCCTGGACGAAGCCCTGTAGCATCGGAGCGTTCACATCAATGGGAAGGTGCATCCCGCGTCCGCGATAGGCCAGCGTGAATCCGTTATAGGCGGCCAGTCCGCCGGATACCTGATTGGTAACACCGGTGTACATCCGTGCGAACGGTGCGTGGAGTTCTTTGGCCTCCTCAAGATACCGTCGGTAGATGGCTTTACCCACCCCTTGTCCCTGATACTTGGGATCAACTCGCAAGGTTTCCAGCCAGACAGAACCGTCGTAAAGTTGGGTGAGCTTTCCGATACCTGCCAATACCCCATCAACATAGGCACAGGTCAAGTCGCCTACGCTTTCTTTGAAGTAAAGATCAGAAACATCGCGAAGATATTGCAGTTTGGGGGTCGAAAGCGCCTCAACCCTGTAACATTCATCCAAGTCGGACAGGGTTGCTTTTTTCAGGGTAATCTCCATAAGGGCAGCCTCCATTTATACATTTTGTTTCTATCATAACACAAGTTTTTTATGAAAGGAATTATATAGCCAATTAACTTAAAAACTGGCTATATATAAAACGTCATTTTCTTCCCCCGCCTTCGGCGGGGGAAGAAATCACAAGCTTGTTTTCAAGTTAATCAACTATAGCTATGGCAGCCGATTGCTTTTTCCTATTTAAAATAATCCTAATATTTTTTATGTATAATGGTTAAAAATTTTATGCCTTCAAATCAATTTGTTCGGATTTCTGCTGATCCACTACCTGATTGCCGACAGTTTCCTTCTGCTTTTCAGACTCATCTTTTGCAGAAACGGCTGCGGCTTCATTAGCATTCACAGTTTGACCAACCATATTCTCTTCTTCATCAGAGGCAGTATTGTCAGCCTCACCAGACCGGCTTGCTTGTTCCTTATATTCTTGTATGGCCTGCGCAGTCTTATTTAAGTCCTGCGAAGCTTCTTCTATTTCGGGCATTGCATAAGATAAAGCCCTTTTCATAGTACTGCTGTCACCTTTTGTACTGGCTTTTGCATAGACAGAAAATGCTGTTTCCCCTATTTCCAAGTGGCTGGAGGCTGAAATAATACCCGTCATCTCAATTTGGGTTAAACCTTGTGTTTTCTCATCCTTCACCCGCATTTTTTCTGTTTGCTTATCATTTTTTGCGGCCATGTCTTCGCTCAGCTTTTTTGTTTGCTCCACAATAATTTGGTTTTCGATTTCACTGATCTTCTGTTGAAGCGCTTTGATTTTCTCTTGTTTTATTTCGGTGGGCAGCTTACTCTCCTGCGTTTTCTTGATCTGATCCTGAATTTGCATTTTTTCTTTTCGCAATGCATTTAACGTGGAATTCGAGGAATTGTTTGGATTTAGCTCAATCGAATTATATGCCGCACCGGATGCTCCGCTTATTTGCATATCTGCCTCTCCTTGTTGTCAAATAATTCCATATTTACAAGTGATATATCGACATATTGCAGCCGAATATTAATTTTAACAGTTAAAATCTTACAATTTTTTATCTGCTTTTAGGATAGGGTTCTTTCTCATTAGTGCGCCCCATGAGATAATCGACGCTTGTCCCGTAAAAGTCGGCGATCTGGGCAAGAATTTCACTGGGAATTCCTCTGTTTCCTATCTCATAGCTGGAATAGGCGCGTTGTGAGATATTTAAATATTTAGCCAGCTGCCACTGCTTTAAATCCTGATCCTCACGAAGATCTTTAACTCTGCAATATTTCATCTATAATCACCCCAACCATATTGTATTTTAGCTCAATATGGTATATTGTTATTTATACCATATTGAGCTAAATTATACTGAGGTGATTACAATAGAGGAGACATGCGGAAACTGCAAGCACTTTTTAAGGCACTTTATCAAAATCGATGACAAGTTTCATGAATTGCAGATGGGACACTGTATTTTTCCGCGAGTGAAGAATCGGTGGACCGATACCAAGGGATGCGATCACTGGCAATTAGGGAAAACCGACTTGCAAAAGTAAAATAACGCAGACTTGCCCCCAAGACGCAATAAACCCCATACATAAAGCTTTGTTATCTCCCTCCGCCTTCGACGGAGGGAGATAACAATCTATTTACATTCCCTGCAACACGGGGAAAAAGAGGCAAATTGTCGTGCAACATAAAAATTCCCCCGCCAGACGGCGGGGGAATTTCGGTTAATTATTCAGCATCGTAGAGCTTAGTTAGTCTCACCAAATGCTCATATTTGTCAGCAGCCGACTTGGTTGCCTTATCGAACAACTCTGTAGCACGCTCTGGGAAGGCGCGAACAAGGGAGCTGTAGCGAACCTCGCCGTTGATGAAATCCTTATAGCTCGCGGTAGGAGCCTTGGAATCCAACTGGAATGGATTCTTGCCTTCAAGGGCCAGACGGGGATCAAAGCGGAACATATGCCAGTAACCGGCAGCAACCGCATTCTTGATCTCGGTCTGCGCCATGCCCATGCCGCCCTTAATACCGTGGTTGATACAAGGAGCGTAAGCAATGATAAGCGAGGGGCCATTATAGCTTTCCGCGTCGGCAATGGCCTTGACGCACTGGTTATAGTCAGCACCCATGGCAATTTGAGCGACATAGACATAGCCATAGCTCATGGCAATCGCGGCCAGGTCCTTCTTCTTAACATCCTTACCGGCGGCAGCAAACTGAGCGACTGCACCGGTGGGGGTGGACTTGGAAGATTGTCCGCCCGTATTGGAGTATACTTCGGTATCAAACACGAAGATGTTTACATCCTCGCCTGAGGCAATCACATGGTCGAGGCCACCAAAACCGATATCATAGGCCCAACCATCGCCGCCAAAGATCCAAACGGACTTCTTGGAGAGGTTTTCCTTGCCAGTAAGAATTTCAGCACATTTGGGGCATCCTTCAGCGGCGCTCTTCTCAAGTGCGGCAATCAGGGCAGTGGTAGCGGCCTTGTTCCTGGTGCCGTCGGTGACGGTCTCAAGATAGGCGGCAGTCGCTTCTCTGATAAAATCCTTCGAGGTTTCCTTGTTCAGCGCTACGATCTTGGAGATCAGAGTGTTTCTCATCGAGGCCTGTGCAAGATACATGCCATAGCCGTACTCAGCGTTGTCTTCAAAGAGTGAGCTGGCCCAAGCCGGACCACGTCCATCCTTGCCCACGGTATAGGGGGTGGAGGGAGCGGAGCCGCCCCAGATAGAAGTACAACCTGTGGCATTGGCGATATACATTCTGTCGCCGAACAGCTGGGTGACCAGCTTGGCGTAAGGGGGCTCGCCGCATCCGGCACAAGCGCCGGAGAACTCGAGCAGCGGCTGCTTGAACTGACTGCCCTTGACGGTGGTCTCCTTGAATTTTTCAAAGACTTCAGGATTCGTCGGCAGGCTGAGACCGTAATTGAAGGCCTCCTGTGCGTACATCTGGCTTTCCAGGGACTCCATAACCAAAGCTTTCTGGCCCTTCTTGCCGGGGCAGACATTGGCGCAGGAACCACATCCGGTACAGTCGAGGGCAGAAATGGTCATGGCGAACTTATATCCGGGCATACCGGTCATGTCCAGCATCTTCATTCCGGCGGGGGCGGCGGCAGCCTGTTCGGCATTCATCACTACCGGGCGGATGACGGCATGGGGACATACATACGAGCAGAAGTTACACTGGATACAGTTTTCCGTGTTCCAGCAGGGAATATCCACAGCGATGCCACGCTTCTCATAAGCGGACGAGCCCTGCGGGAGGGTACCGTCAGCGGCGGCGGCAAAGGCAGAAACAGGCAGGCTGTCGCCCTTCTGCGCATTCATCGGAGTCAGAAGGTTATTGACATAATCGACGAGATCCTTGCGGTCTCCGGTGGCAACAGGATAGGTAATCGCGCCGGAAGCATTCTTCCAGGACGCGGGGATCTCGATCTTCTTGGCGTCGGTCATACCGCGGTCAATAGCAGCGTGGTTCATGGCAACAATCTGATCACCACGGCGGCCATAGCTCTTGGTGGCGGCATCTTTCATAAAGCGCAGCGCATCCTCGACAGGGATGATGTTGGCAAGTTTAAAGAATGCAGCCTGTAAAATTGTATTGATGCGTCCACCCAGTCCCAACTCGCGGGCGATGGTAATACCGTCGATGGTATAGAACTTGATTTCGTTCTCAGCCATAAAGCGTTTCATATCGCCGGGGAGTCTGGCCTCGATCTCGTCCATATCCCATCCACAGCCCAGAAGGAAGGTGCCGCCCTTCTTGAGGTCGGAAACCATATCGTATTTCGTGACATAAGAGGGGTTATGGCAGGCGACAAAATCAGCCTTGTTGATCAGATAAGTGGATTTAATGGGTTTCTTACCGAAACGAAGGTGGGAAACAGTAACGCCGCCCGACTTCTTGGAGTCATAGGCGAAATAAGCCTGCGCATACATATCGGTGTGGTCACCGATGATCTTAATGGAGTTTTTGTTGGCGCCGACGGTGCCGTCAGAGCCCAGACCCCAGAACTTACAGCTTGTGGTACCGGTGGGGGTGGTGTCGGGGGACTCGGCCGTGTCGAGGGAAAGATAGGTAACATCGTCGTTAATGCCGATCGTGAAGCGTTTCTTCGGGGTTTTTGAGGCGGCGTTCTTATAAACGGCGACGATTTGGTTGGGGGTGGTGTCCTTCGAGCCCAGACCATAGCGGCCGGCGTAAACAGGCATAGTGCCAAACTGGGACTCTCTGATGCCCAGAACCACGTCAAGATAAAGGGGCTCGCCCAGAGAACCGGGCTCTTTGGTGCGGTCGAGGATGGAAAGCGTCTTGGCAGTCTTGGGAATAGCCGCAATTAGGCGGTCGGCGGCGAAGGGACGATAGAGACGCACCTTGATGAGACCAACCTTTTGACCATTAGCAACCAGATAATCGATCGTCTCTTCGATCGTGTCGCAAACAGAGCCCATCGCAATAATCACATGCTCGGCATCCGGGGAGCCATAATAATTGAAGAGTTTATAGCCGGTTCCGATTTTCTCGTTGACCTTGCCCATATACTCCTCGACCATGGCGGGAAGCCTGTCGTAGTAGGGGTTGGACGCTTCAGTTGCCTGAAAGAAAATATCAGGGTTCTGGGCGCTTCCGCGAAGGACGGGATGATCGGGGTGAAGGGCATTCTTCTTGAAGCGGTTGACACTTTCCCAATCCAGCATGTCGGCCAGATCTTTATAGTCCCAGGTCTCGATCTTCTGAATCTCATGGGATGTTCTGAAGCCGTCAAAGAAATGAATAAAGGGTACGCTTCCTTTGATGGCGGTCAGGTGAGCGACGGCGCCCAGATCCATGGTCTCTTGCACATTGCCTGAGCAGAGCATGGCAAAGCCAGTCTGGCGGCAGGCATAAACATCCGAGTGGTCACCAAATATGCACAGGGCGTGGGTCGACAGGGCACGGGCCGATACGTTAATCACCGCGGGCAGAAGCTCGCCGGCCATTTTGTACATGTTGGGGATCATCAGAAGAAGCCCCTGTGAAGCAGTGAAGGTGGTCGTCAGAGCACCGGCGGCAAGAGAGCCATGAACGGTTCCCGCAGCACCCGCCTCGGACTGCATCTCAACAACCTTTACCTTTTCGCCGAAAATGTTTGTCAGGCCGTTAGCCGACCACTGGTCAGTGACCTCAGCCATCACCGATGACGGGGTGATGGGGTATATGGCTGCTACATCGGTAAACGCATACGATACATGCGCGGCGGCATTGTTGCCGTCCATTGTTTTCATCTTTCTTGACATCTTTTATTTCCTCCCTTTTGGGTTTTAATCTATCATTACAAGATTTGTCCTACTTTTATCCCATTTTCCGGGCATGGTACAATATCTGTAGATAATATTAGATCATATTATTTGCAATTTCGCAAGGTTTCTTGCATAAATTTTACTATCTCTGTGCAAAGTGTCGATTTTGCCCCCATATTGCTATGACTTTTTCCAGTATAATTTCTCAATTCATTTGACAGTATCTTGAAAAAAGACTATATTTATGATTGAGTAGGCGGTTACACCCGCCAAATTTAAGGAGATGTACCATGATTCCCGATGACGGACTGCCCGCCAGTATTCTTGCTATCACTGCAATAATCTTTTCCTGCGCTTTAATCAGTATGGCCGACGCATCGGCAAGCTATGTGTCGGACAACCGGCTTGAGCTCCTTGATGAAACAGAGGACAACCATTCCGCGCGCAGGCTGAGAAGGCTTCGTACCAGAACCACGCAACTCATTCTTTCCGTGAGGGCAGCCGAGATTTCTCTGGCTATGGTTGCCGGGCTATTGTGTACCCTGTCAGGAAACGCCCTTTCTCACTATACGGGGATCTCAGGTTGGATTGGACAGGCGCTGGTCCTCTTTCTTTGTATCCTTCTCCTTCTCATCTTTGGGGGTATGGTGCCTCGCCGTATGGCTGCCTACCACCCGGAAGACCTGGCTCTTTCTCTTTCTCCCCTCTTGTGGATTGTATGCGCGCTTTTTGCCCCCATCGTGTCTCTCATGACTGGGGTAAGCTCGCTTATTCTGCGTTTGGCAGGAAAAAAGCCCGATGAAGAACCGGGACGGGTAACTGAGGAGGATATACGCCAAATGATCGGCGTTGGAGAAGAAAGCGGCGAGATCGAGGAACAGGAAATGGACATGATCAACAACGTGTTCGAATTCGATGACCGTACCGTGGGCGAGGTGATGACACACCGCACCGGCATCTGTGCCGCGCCGGTCACCTCGAGCTTGGGTGAGCTTGCCGAAGTTGCCATCGAAAGCGGCCACTCGCGCATACCTATCTACACAGATGATCTTGATGACATAGTGGGAATAGTGTATGCCAAAAGCCTGCTAAAATACCTGTCAGATCCAGATAGCTTTGATATGGCGGCGGAGATGAGAAGGCCTCTTTATGTCCCCGAATCCACAAAATGCACCGATTTGTTTAAACTTTTTAAGGACGAGAAAACCCAGATGGCCGTTGTCGTCGACGAATATGGGGGTACCTATGGGGTTGTCACGATGGAGGACCTTTTGGAATCCATCGTCGGAAATATGCAGGACGAGTTTGATAACGAGGATGAGGAGATTTTGCAGGTAGCCGAGGGGATCTTTATTTTCCATGGAAATATCTCGCCCGACACGGTTGAGCATGCCTTGGATATCGACCTTCCACAAGACAGCGGCTATGACACTCTGGGGGGGATGATCACCGATCTTATTGGTTATTTACCAAAGTCAGGGGACGGGGTATCAGTCAATATGCAAAACACTCGATTTACAGTCCTTGAGGCTGACGATAGAAGAATTACTCGGGTGCTAGCCGAGCCGGCCCCACCTGACGATGAGGAAAAATAAAGCAGCACTTACATATACCCCCCACCTTCGGTGGGGGGTATATTCGCTTTCATGTACAACTATGATATGATTCTTTTCATCAGAGCCAATAACGTCGCCGTACGTTCTTCACCCAAACTGTTTAAATAATCGAATAACTGGCGATGCCATTCTCCCTCGCATTCTGACAGATGCAGCGCCTCGTCCGCAATTGTTTCTTCTGTCAGGCGCCCTTCTGCATCCACCGGGAGTTTTTTGAGCAGCATGGCCAGCCCCGTATCCTCGAGAGAATCAAACAGGCAGGCGTATTCTTCATCAAAAATGCAGTAAGCGGCAAGGATATCGGCCAAATCCTCCATACTGTGCACTTCTGATCGAATAAGAGTAATTTTATCCGATATCCCGTTGCAAGACCGGAGGTCATCGGTGATAGATCGAAACCGATCATCATCCATCCTGTCACCATCCTGATAGTACAGGTCGGCCTCTGGCAGATCCCCGCCTGTGAGGATAAAAAGCGAGGACAGGCGTCCATCTGCGGCAAAGCACTCCAACCGTTCGCCTGTTTTGGCAAGGCACTCGGCAAAATAAAGGACAAAGGGAGAGGACGCGTCAATTTCGAGATCATTCATCATCCGGCGGGCTGCGCCTGCCAGCAGGGCTCCCCGTTCTCCCACTGGCTTGTCTTTGAAAATGTCCTGAAGACCTCCGCAATCCGCGAAAGACAGGGCAAGCTCACGCGGACTCCTTTTGAGCAGCGCAGCCCCTAGGGCGTTAATCAACACCAACTCAAAAATATTGTCCAGCATGTCCTGATAAGGAAAACCGTATCGAAGGCTCATCCCGCGCAGCAGACCCAAAATGCTCTTCACAGAGAAGAGGCGGCAGAACTCGTTCTCCCAGTATAACTTTTGCAGATATCCGTTTATATACTCGATGCCAACTGAATCCATCCGATCCACGCAAAGGGGGTAGTCTATCGACCCTTCGCTTTCGTGGGCGGAAAACTCGCAGTCATATGAGGAGAAAAAGATGGGCAACTGATCAATCGTATCGTTGTAAGCGTGCATTTCAATGGGTAACCTGCCGGTCTTCACCTTCTCAAGAAGCTCTTTGCTCATCTCAAAACAGGCTTTAATCCGCTTGATACCCTGGGCGTGAAGCGAGGGCAATGGCTCTTTCAAAAGCGCCTCAAGGCACGAGTCAGGATCCGGCAGGCTCTTTAATTCGAAATCAATGCCATAAAGGACCGACCGCGTGATATCCCGGGCTGTTTCAGCCGGGACCGAGCTGCTTTCCCCTTGAGTATATCTCTCCACCTCGTTCGCTACGATGGAAAGCAGTGCCATCTGGACGCTTTCAAATGCAGACGGAGAAATTAGCTTTTGTTCGAGGGCGGCTTGAAGGATGGTCTCCACCAGATGATTTTGATCCAACTTGCTTCCATTGAGGACCGGCTGCCTGATTAGGTCACTGTTCATACGTCTTCCTCCCCATAAAAGTCTTCTTGTTCGATCTCGTCCTCGCTGTCGAGACAGGTGGGGTCATCTTCGCCATACCGGATATTGCGTGCCAGCTGCTCAAGCTCCCTGTTTTGCAATAGCTCCAGCGAACCGTGACAGCGATTATCAAAATAGTCCTTCATTAGCTTAATCAGTTCATCGTCAGACAGCTGTTCCAGACATTCGTTTTTAAAGTAGTAAAAAATTTCAATAAGCTCACCAATCAAGATGGGATATTCGGACTGGGAAATGTAGGGTGAGTCGCAGAATTCCATGATCAACTTGTCGATGATACCGCCGCCAAATTCCACCCGACCATTCGTGGAAAGCGCCTGACTTCGTATTTCCACAAGTTGCACCGCATCCGCTTGGGTCAGTGTCAGCCCATATTGATAGGTAATTTCATTGCTTTTAATAATTTTTGCAATCGCCATCTGTGTAGAAACAGAAGACGGAAGAAGTGAAAACTCAAAGCCCATAGGACATCCCCCTATCTTTTTTAAAAAGCCTGTTGACAAAAGAATATTTTTGTGCTATAGTTATATTGGAATTTTATTTAAATATTTGTATTATGTACCAAATTATATTGTACCATTGTACTCCGCCAGAGTCAATGGTTTTTTTATATTTTAATCACATATGAGTCACCCCCTGTTGCAGATTCTTTCTGCAACAGGGGGTGGTTTTTTATAGAACGCCGACAAGCTGATGTCTCACTTATCTATTCTAAGCTTCACATCTCTGCGTAATCAGAAGCCGGTACTGATCGCGATCTTTAAGCGTAATTACCAAACCCTCATGAGTGGGAAAGTCTTCACCATCCGGGAGCGCTTGCACATTGTCGATCACACTTATCTCATCAATGTACAGCTCCAACGCCTCAAATATAGCCTCTTTTACGTCCTTGGTTTTCATAGAACTACCGCCTTTCTCATCATGTAATGAATACACTTCTAAACAACGGTGACTAACAAGTACTTTGGGCTTCAAGGCATGTCCTGACTTCCCGGCAAGGATTGTTTTCACTCCTTTCCTCTTTGCAATCTTTCTTTCTAACCATATTCTAACCATATTCTACCAATATTATAGCATGATTCGTAATTAATACAAGATACTATTTAGTATTTGTTTTTATTTTTACGAATATATTGTGAAATATTGCGTTTAAAATCACTTGCAGTTTTGAAGCGTCGTTGGCCCACCCATGAGCGCTTATGGATACTTGAGCCCATTAGAGGGTCACAAGTAATCCATCGTACGGTTGGTGAAGCACAAAAACGCCTTTAGACATTGAAAACACCCCTTTAGTTTTCAGTATACTGCCAAACTAAAGGGGTGTAATTCAATTATGCAATTGGGTTTTTCAACTGCTAGAATTCACAAAGGCATTCATGGGGCAAGGTCTCACAATCTGCCGTTACAACCAGATCTCATTTTCTCTGCGCGGCAGCTTTTCAAGCTTTTCCCTTACGGCCGACAGGAAGGGGTGGTCTGAATAGCGCACTTGGGGGAAAGCTTTCACGCACGCCATACAGAAAATACATTTTTCCTCGCTTGTAACCAGTTCACCATCTCTGATTGACATTGCGGCCGTGGGGCAGACAAGAATACAATCTTTCCACTGGTTTGTGCTGTCCGGCAGCGTTTTGGGCATGCGGGGTATAGGTGATTTGGGGGCCTGTTTCAGGGGATTCTCGTTAAAAGGAGGTTTAAACCCTTTTTCAGCCACAAAACCGTTTGCTAAAAGCTTATCAGATACCTTGACCCCAAATCCTTTTGCCTCCAGAAGATCCTCTTCAGTCGGGCGATGGGCGGCTATCGGATGGTCAATATCACTGTATGAGTGCTCCGCGATCAGCGCACAGGCGCCTTCCACCACAAATCCGCTTGTCTCCAGAATCTCCTGCATTTCTCCCAGTGTCTCATCATAATGGCGGTTTCCATAAACTGCAACGAGTATGACGGGAGTGTTATCCCCTCTTAATTCTTCTATAAAGCCTTTCGCTACGGGGGCAACGTGCCCGCCGTAAACTGGTACCGCGACAATTACCAGTTCTTCCGGCCCGAACTTCGTCTCAGCGGATGCCCGTCCTTTGGGTGTGGTTGCATTAACCACTGTAAGGGGTAGGCCCACACCCTCGGCTAGAGCCTGGGCGTATTTAAGGCTGCCTCCGGTTGGTGAAAAGACAATGACTTTTGTGTTTGTAAGTTTCATCTTAATTTCCTTTCTATAGCAATTTTTTAAACCCGGTGTTACTTTCCGTCGGCCTCCGGCGGACGATAGCTCACTCAATTACCCACATCTCTTGCCAGCGCAAAGTGAACAGGCCGTTGGGGTGGCAGCGATTCCACCGAGAGCGGTCTCGCGAAGCTCCATGGGTAGACTTCTTCCTACCGAATACATGGCGTCCACTGTCTCGTCAAACGGAATACGCTGGCTGATACCTGCCAGAGCCATCTCGGCGGTGATGAGAGCATTGGATACACCGATGGCATTACGCTTCTGGCAAGGGGTTTCCACAAGGCCTCCCACTGGGTCGCACACAAGGCCCATCAGATTGGACAGGGCGATGGCCGCCGCCTCAAGGCACTGTTCGGGGCTTCCGCCCATCAACTCCACCGCTGCAGACGCAGCCATGGCGGAGGCAACGCCTACTTCAGCCTGACAGCCGCCCTCGGCGCCGGATACGGTAGCATTTCTGGTAATCAGGTATCCCACCGCGCCTGTGTTAAAAAGAGCGGCGAGAAGCTGATCGTCGGTGAAGCCAAATTCTTCACCCAGTGCGGTGAGAACGCCGGGGATGACACCCGAGGAGCCTGCGGTTGGGGCAGCTACGATCAGACCCATCGAGGTGTTGACTTCCATGACCCCCATGGCATAGCTCATCGCCTTAGATAAAAGGGTGCCACATACGGGCTTCTCCATTGCACGGCGGGCGGCAAGACGTTTGGCCTCGCCGCCAATCAAGCCGCCAAGCGAGACCAGATCCTCCTGCAAGGCGCGTATGGCCGCATTTTTCATAATACCCAGTTTTTTCGACATGACCGCCTCAATCTCTTGGCGGGAGCGGCCGGAAATCCCAATCTCGCGCAGGATCATGGCGGCGGAGATGGGGATTTTCTCTACACTGCATATTGCTAAAAGCTCTTTCCCGTTTGAAAAATTCGTTTTCTCCACCTCCTATAGGGCTATAATAGAAGCATTTTTAACCGAGGGATGCCGGGAGATATCCTTCAAGACCTCTTCGTCTATCGGCTCGTCCGCCTCCACCACAGTGTAGGCCTTCTGGCCACGTCCCTCACGATAAAGCTTCATAAAGGCAATGTTGATCCCCCTGTCGGCAAGACAGGTAGAGATGTGCTGCACGGTGCCCGGCGCATCAACCTGCTCTACAATCATAGTGTGATATTCACCGTTAAAGCTGACCTCCACCCCGTTGATGGCGGTGATAAGCATAGCCCCGCCCCCCACCGAAACGCCGGTGATGCGGGCGCTGTGTCCATTTTTGCCCACAGCTTCGATATCCACTGTGTTGGGGTGTTGGGGACGGTGGATATCATCCACTATAAACTTGTAGGAAAGCCCCTTTTTGTCCGCAAGAGTGAGGGCGTCCCTGATGCGCAGATCCTCGGTGTCCATCCCCATAATGCCCGCCACCAGAGCGCGGTCGCTTCCATGGCCCTTATAGGTGCGCGCAAAGGAGCCATAAAGGGTAAAAGTGGCCTCGGCCACCTCGCCGCCCACCATGCCGCCCGCTACACGGGCGATGCGCAGCGCGCCGGCGGTATGTGAACTTGATGGGCCGATCATATTGGGACCGATCACGTCAAAAACGCTGATTTCTTTCATTGATTCATTCCCCTATTATTCTCTCTGATTATTCTCTCTGACAGTTTTTAGCCCTTTCGGGTACATTTTACTCCAGCCTCCGGACGGCACAATCACCGCTTCGCTCGTATTCAATATTCTGGCATAACAGCATCGGTTTGAGCCTGTGAAAAAAAATTTTTGCAGTCAACTGTCTTTATCGTTATGCTCTGGTAATAATAAACAATATAATTATTTTGATTATATCGCTCTCTTTTGTGCATGTCAAAGTATATTCATTTGATTATCCCCTTTCCAGAGAGTATAATCATTGTGAGGTGATGCAATTTGAAAAAATTTTTATTAATATTAACATCCCTGCTGTTTATTCTTTCCATAACCGCATCAGCAATAGACACCGGCTATGACATACGTTCCATGAACCTCGACTTTAAGGTAGCACAGGATGGAGGTATAGCCGTTTCCGAGAAACTCGACGTATACTACAATACGGCGAGCCATGGCATCTGGCGGCTAATTCCCCTCTATTACCAGATGGACTGGGGGACGAACGGCGGCGAGCAGGAATATCATTTTTCTATCTCGAATATCAAAGTAACCGGGTCACCTTACTATGTGGATAAGAGTCAGAATGCCGCGTCTGTACGCTTGGGTGACCCAGACAAATATGTCACGGGGCTTAAAAGCTATGGCGTTGATTACAACATGTCAGGCGTAGATCCCGGTCTGACAAGCGGACAGCTTTTCTACTATAACATGGTGGGCACCGATTGGGACTGCAATATTCAGAAAACAAGCTTTCGAATTGAGCTGCCTAAAGATTTTGACGCAGCTCCTCTACAAGTCTATATTGGCGCGCAAGGCAAGACCGCAACCCTGACCAAAGGTGTGGACTATACCGTTGTCGGTCGGGTGATCAGCGGAATCTCTCCAAGGGTTCTTTTACCAGGTGAGGCCATCTCCGTCTGGCTTCCCCTTCCCGATGGTTATTTCAGTTATCCCATACCGCCGGACTACAGCCTTTTAATCGCTATGGTTTCGCTGATTTTGGCTGGCATAGGGATTTTCTGTTTCTTCCTTTTTGGCAAGGATGAAGACTATGTACAGGTGGTTGAGTTCTCATCCCCTGACGGTCTTTCCTCCGCTGAGCTTGGCTATATCATCGACGGTCAGGTCAACACCCGGGATGTAGTGTCCCTGGTGATCTACTGGGCATCGATCGGCTGTATGACAATCGATGAACTGCCCGGCGGAAAGCAGTTTGAATTTAAGAAGCTCAAAGAGCTTCCCCCGCGGTCCAATCCCGGTGAGGTCGCCATGTTTGCCGCCTTTTTCTCGGGGAAAGACAAAACCTCAACGACGCTTCTGAACCAAAATTTCAGCACGGAGATTTTTGCCGCCAAATCGTCCATCAAGTCCGGGGTCAATCAAAAGGGCCGCATTTTTGACCTTAGAGCGGATGTCCTGAAGGCGCTTTTTCGCTTGGTCACGGTGGTGCCGGCGGCCCTTGCAGGCTTTTTATGGGTCCTTCCGGCCAGCTATGAAATGATTACGCCCTTGCTTTTAGCGGGATTTCTCGCCCTGCTCGCGGGTGTAGCCAGCACCATCTTTATCAGCCTTTTAGAGGGCTGGAAGCTTCACAAGGTGATCGAACGTGTTGGCCTTTCCATCATTGGCCTGGTATTGGCTCTGCTTCTTTTTGCCTCTCTGTTGATTGCTGCTCTGGCTACCGGCGGGGCTCTTTGGTCGGCAGGTACTGTAATCCTATCTTTGATGATTCTCACGATATCCACCGCATTTATGGGTAAGCGTACCCGCAGAGGACTTGACCTTTATGGCCGGATACTGGGCTTCCGAGAGTTCATCATGGTGGCTGAAAAGGACCGAATCGAGGCCCTTGTTGCAGAGGATCCTCAATACTTTTATAAAATTCTCCCCTATGCCTATGCCCTGGAAGTCACTGACCAGTGGAGCAAACGCTTTGAATCCATCGCGCTTCCCGCACCGAGTTGGTCCACATATTCCTCGGGCAGCATGATCTCGCCGATTTTGTATACCTCGATGCTCAGCCACTCGATGCACTCGATATCCAACGCCATGACCGCTGTTCCCCAAACCGCTACCACAACCGGTGGTGTCAGAGGGGGCGGCTTCGGCGGTGGCGGATTTGGCGGCGGCGGATTCTCCGGAGGCGGGTTCGGCGGCGGCGGCGGCGGACGGTGGTAGCCATAATTTTCCCTCCAGCGCCAAGGGAGAGAGATTTATAGTTGATTAACTTGAATACAAGCTTGTGATTTCTTCCCCCGCCTTCGGCGGGGGAAGAAAATGACGTTTTATCTATAGCCAGTTTTTAAGTTAATTGGCTATAGCAGTAAAAGACTGTTTTATGTAAGAAATGCAGCATGACAATGGTAAAGTTAGTTTTAATGTTAAAAATCCCCCGACTTGTCGGGGGATTTTACTATGTTCAGAAAGTTCCTTGCGCTGTATTAAATGTTCTTGTATATTCCCCCGCCTTCGGTGGGGGAATATACAAGTTTAAGATGTTGCATTGTACTAGAGGTAATGGTGCTCACTGTTATCTATTGGGCAGCGACTGCTTCGGCAGCGGCCACTGCGCAGCTTACTGTGGCGCCAACCATGGGGTTGTTTCCCATTCCAATGAATCCCATCATGTCGACATGGGCAGGCACAGAGGAGGAGCCTGCAAACTGAGCGTCCCCATGCATTCTTCCCATCGAGTCGGTCAGACCGTAAGAGGCGGGGCCGGCAGCCACGTTGTCTGGGTGCAAGGTGCGCCCTGTGCCACCGCCGGAAGCAACAGAGAAGTACTTTTGACCGTTTTCACCGGCCCATTTTTTGTAAGTACCTGCCACAATGTGCTGGAAGCGGACCGGATTCGTGGAGTTGCCTGTAATCGAAATATCGACTTTGGCATGCTTCATGATGGCCAGTCCCTCAAAAGCGTCATAAGCGCCATAAACGCAAACTTCACCCCGTTGTCCTTTGGAAAAACTTTTTTCCGCAACCACTTTTAAATTCGTTGTTTTATAGTCATATTCAGTTTGTATGTAGGTAAAACCGTTCACTCTGGAAATGATATAAGCGGCATCCTTGCCCAGACCGTTCAAAATGACCTTCAGTGGTGTCTTGCGCGCACGGTTGGCCGCAAGAGCTATCCCAATGGCGCCTTCGGCGGCGGCAAAGGATTCATGCCCCGAAAGAAAGCAGAAGCACTGTGTCTCATCCCGCAAAAGCATGGCGCCCAGCCGACCATGACCCACGCCAATCGCTCTTTCCTCGGCCACTGAGCCTGGGACGGTAAATGCCTGAAGGCCCTCACCAATTAGCTCGGCCGCTTCCACAGCATTTTTGGCCTTCTTCTTCAGTGCGATGGCCGTTCCCAAAGTATATGCCCAGACCGCATTATCGAAAGCGATGGGCTGTACCCCTTTAACAACTGCTGTTACAATCGATACCATATCTGGTACAAAGTTCCTGCGTCTCTTCCAAACCTGAAAAACCGTATTTTTGAAGGCAGATGTCTATTTTGTCCTGCCTTCTGTCCATTCCTTCAAAGGAAACCATACTAGACACCCCCTATTCTTTTCTTGGATCGATATAGCGGACTGCTTCTGCATACCTGCCATATACGCCTGTGTTCTTTTTCCAGTGCTTTTTGAGGGTCAATCCCTTCGCGGATGTCCTTCAGCATACGTCCCACAGAAAGAAATTGATAACCGATTACCTCATTGTTCTCATCAAGGCCCATTTTGAGGATGTGTCCCTCGACCATGTCGAGATAGCGTACACCGGTCGGTGTGCTGGAATACAAAGTACCAATTGAAGAAACCATGTTTTTGCCCAGATCCTCAAGGCACCCGCCAATAGGCATCCCCCCTTCGGAGAAAGCGGTTTGGGTGCGCCCATAAACAAACTGGCAAAAAATCTCGCGCATGGCGACATTAATGGCATCGCAGACCAAATCAGTGTTGAGGGCTTCCAAAAGGGTTCTTCCTGTGATCAGTTCGGCGGCCATAGCGGCAGAATGCGTCATGCCCGTACACCCAATGGTCTCGACCAGCGCCTCTTCTATGATGCCGTTTTTCACATTGAGGGTCAGCTTGCACGCCCCCTGTTGCGGAGCGCAGGTGCCCACACCGTGAGAAAGTCCTGAAATATCCGTTATTTCTTTGGCTTGTATCCATTTTCCCTCTTCGGGGATGGGAGATGGCCCTTGGCTGGCACCTCTGGCGACAGAGCACATCCCGGCTACCTGTTTAGAATATGTCATATCAGTTCTCCACTATTATCCCGGCCGATTGGCGGCATGGGGTATTTTGTTTTCATTATAAACAGTTCTCCTTTTTTTTACAACGGGCAACTGGTAATATTCGTTACTGAATTTGGATAAAATTATTTTTGTATCGTCCCCTTCTCTGTAAACAAATTGAAAATTATCCGGTATTTCTTTGACAAATGGCGGTATATAGGGGTACAATATTTCAGACTACATACAATTGTACGCAGATTAATATAAAGCAATATGAGGTGACAACCGGATGAGCCTTTTCGGAAAAATGTTTGGAAGCTATTCTGACAAAGAATTGAAACGTATAGACCCAATCGTTAAGAAAGTATTAGCCCTTGAAGAGCAGTATGCGGCCATGACTGACCAGCAGCTTCAGGGGATGACTCCTGTTTTCAAGGAACGTCTCGCAAAGGGCGAGACCCTTGACGACCTTTTACCCGATGCTTTTGCACTTTGTCGCGAGGCCGCTTGGCGTGTGCTTTTGATGAAGCACTTTCCTGTTCAGATTATCGGCGGTATCGTCCTTTATCAGGGTCGGATTGCCGAGATGAAAACCGGCGAGGGAAAAACCCTGGTTGCAACCCTTTCTGCCTATCTTGAGGCCCTCAGTGGTAAGGGCGTCCACATCATTACCGTCAATGATTATCTTGCCCGTCGAGACAGCGAGTGGATGGGTAAGCTTTACCGTTTTCTGGGGCTTTCAGTTGGCCTGATTGTCGCCGGAATGGAGGCCGCTGATAAAAAGGCGGCCTATGCTTGTGATATCACCTATGGTACTAACAACGAGTTTGGCTTCGATTATCTCCGTGACAACATGGTCGTCTATAAAGAACACCGCGTACAGCGCGGATTTAACTATGCCATCGTAGACGAGGTTGACTCGATCCTCATTGACGAGGCGCGCACCCCTCTGATCATCTCCGGTCAGGGCAATAAGTCCACCGATCTTTATCAGAAGGCGGACACCTTTGTTCGCGGACTATCTATGACCAAGGTCGTCCATCTGGATGACAAAGAGCATAACGATCAGATGGAAGGCGACTATATTGTGGACGAGAAGGCTCGTAACGCCACCCTTACCGCCCAGGGAATCAAAAAAGCTGAGCGCTATTTTAATGTGGAAAACATCACCGATGCGGATAACATGGCTCTTTCACACCATATCAACCAGGCAATTAAGGCCCATGGGATTATGAACCGCGATGTGGACTATGTGGTCAAAGATGGCGAGGTCATCATCGTTGATGAATTTACCGGACGCCTGATGATCGGACGCCGTTACAACGAGGGCTTACATCAGGCCATTGAGGCCAAAGAAAAGGTCAAGGTGGCTAGAGAGTCCAAAACCTTGGCTACCATCACCTTTCAGAACTATTTCAGAATGTATGAAAAGCTTTCCGGCATGACGGGCACTGCCCTCACTGAGGAAGCCGAATTTCAGCAGATATACCACACCGACGTCATCGAGATTCCCACAAACCAACCGATTGTGCGAAAAGATTATCCAGACAGCATCTATAAGACTGAAAACGGAAAGTTCTTGGCTGTCATTGAACAGATTGTCAAGTGTCACGAAAAGGGTCAGCCTGTCCTCGTGGGCACAATATCCATCGATAAGTCCGAGCGGCTTTCCGCGCTTCTTTCCCGCCGCAACATCACACATCAAGTACTAAATGCCAAGCACCATCAGCGTGAGGCCACCATTGTCGCCCAGGCGGGCAAATATGGCGCCGTCACAATCGCCACCAACATGGCCGGTCGCGGCACCGACATTGTCCTCGGCGGAAACACAGAGTTCATGGCCAAAACTGAGATGCAAAGGCAGGGGTTTTCCGATGAGCTGATTGCGCAGGCCACCAGCTATGGAGAAACCGGCAATGAAGAAGTATTAGAGGCCAGAAAAACCTTTGTCGGGCTATGTGAGAAGTATCGTCAGGAAATTGCTGCAGAGGCCGTCAAAGTCAAGGAAGCCGGGGGGCTTTTCATCATCGGCACTGAACGTCATGAATCACGCCGAATCGACAATCAGCTGCGCGGACGTTCCGGCCGCCAGGGAGACCCGGGTGAAACCCGCTTCTATCTGTCCCTTGAGGATGACCTGATGCGTCTTTTCGGTGGGGAAAAGATGCAGGCTGTGATGAATACACTTAAGGTCGAGGAAGACATGCCCATCGAGGCAAAAATCCTCTCGGGAAGCATTGAATCCGCACAGTCCAAGGTGGAGGGAAGAAACTTCGCGATCAGAAAAAGTGTCCTTCAGTTTGACGATGTCATGAACCGCCAGCGTGAAATTATCTATGGCCAGCGCGGCAAGGTGCTTGATGGCGAGGATCTCAGCGATATCATTGCCAAGATGTTTGACGATGTGGTTGATACGGCAATTGCGAGCTATATCGCAGACACCGATATCCGCGACGACTGGAATCTTGATGGTCTCCGCAACCATTTCTTGGGATGGATGACCACTGAAAAGGACCTTCGCTATAATCTCGACCAGCTTTGTAAAATGGAACGCACCGATATAGCCGACGAGCTAAAGACCAAGTCAAAGGCGCTCTATGCCAACCGTATGGCACAGTGGGGCGAGGATACAGCCCGTGAAATAGAGCGTATTGTGCTTCTAAAAAATGTAGATGCCAAATGGATGGATCACATCGACGCCATGGACGAACTGAAACAGGGAATCTATCTGCGTTCTTATGGGCAGAAGGACCCGGTGGTTGAGTACCGTCTTGAGGGCTATGAGATGTTTGATACGATCATTGAGGCCATTCGTGAGGATACGGTGCATATGCTTCTCACCGTCAATGTACGAACCGATGCACAACCCCAGCGCGAACAGATTGCCAAGCCGGATGAGCCGAAGGCTCCTTCTGAGCCTGTGCGGCGTGATGCAGGTAAGGTCGGCAGAAATGACCTCTGTCCCTGCGGAAGCGGAAAAAAATATAAAAAATGCTGTGGCAGATAACCAGATCTAAACCTATATAACAAAAAGATTCTGTGCCTTGCGGCACAGAATCTTTTCGTTCGCAGTTTATATCTGTTTTCCCCGCCACAGGCGGGAAAACAGAGCAGAAGAATTAAATGCCCCCGGCAACGCCGGGGGCATTTTAAACCTATTTCCAGAACATGAAAAAGCCCAATACTTCCTTTTGACGTTTCTCTCTCATCTGTCTGTTATAAATGGCGTTCATTGCTTTTTGTCTTTTTTTGTCCTCATCATAGGCAACTTGCATGGCTTCCATTCGATTCTGGCGTTCGTCAGATTCCTTTTGAAGCTCCAACATTTTTTCTGGATCCTTCTTTTGGAGGTAATCGAAGTAGAGAATGCAAATAAAGACTAAGGCAGAAAATGGACCTACCCAAACCCAAATGTGGTTTAAAATCGGTACATATATGCCAATGAAGGGAATCAGCAAAACCAAAACCAACCCTATTTTCGCAATCAGTACTTTATGGGGTATAAAAGGCTTGAGCATTAGTCTGATCAGCTTTTCAAAAAAGGCTTTCTCTTTTTTAAACACAATAAACACCAACCTTTTATCATTTTACTGGGTCTTGTTATCCCTTTTTAATATTCTTCATGCGCTGCCCGTGGTCCAGCACCCTTTTGCGGATACGGATGCTTTTGGGGGTAACTTCCAGAAGCTCGTCCTCCCCGAGAAACTCAATGGCGGCTTCCAAAGATAGCTTTCTGGGAGTAGTGAGCCTTAATGCATCATCACTGCCCGATGCGCGCGTATTGGTGATATGTTTCTTCTTGCACACATTGACGGCAACATCCTCCGATTTAGGAGATACACCGACAACCATGCCCATATATACCGGCGTGCCGGGGGTGATGAAAAGTTCGCCACGTTCTTGGGCGTTGTAAAGACCATAGGTAACTGCTTCGCCAGCTTCAAAGGCAATGAGAGAGCCTGTAGGTCTTCCGGGAAGTTCGCCCTTGAAGGGGGCATATCCGTAGAAAAGGGTGTTGAGCACGCCCTCTCCCCTAGTATCTGTGAGAAACTCGCTGCGATATCCGAAAAGGCCGCGTGAGGGTATGATAAACTCAAGACGCATCCGGCTGCCCAAAGGGGTCATCGAGACAAGTTCAGCACGACGGGTGCCCATCTTTTCCATGACGCTTCCCACGCTTTCCGCAGGCAGGTCAATCAAAAGTGTCTCAAATGGCTCGCAAAGCTCGCCATCGATCTCCCGCAATAGAGGCTTGGGAGCACCCACCATAAATTCGTATCCCTCGCGGCGCATGGTCTCGATCAGGATGGAAAGATGCATTTCACCGCGGCCAAGAACCTTAAACTGGTCGGTAGAGTCGCCAGTGGAGACATGAAGTGAAACATCTTTAAGGGTTTCTTTCATCAGGCGGTCGCGGATTTGGCGGGTTGTCACATATTTGCCCTCTCGTCCCGCAAAAGGAGAGTCATTGACCGAAAAGGTCATCTCAACGGTCGGCTCTGAGATTTTGACAAAAGGAACCGACTCGACGGTATCGGGCGCACAAAGGGTATTGCCAATATTGATGGATTCGATACCCGATATGGCTACGATATCCCCAGCCATGGCCGAAGTGACAGGCAGCTTCGCAACCCCTTCGAACTGATAGATGGCGGTAACCCTGCCCTTGCCGGTAACATCGGGACGGTGATAGTCACAAACCACAACATCCTGGTTTTGAATCAGGCGGCCTCTTTCGATTCGGCCCACCGCAATTCTTCCCACATATTCGCTATAGTCGATGGAGGAAACCAGAATCTGGCTTTTTCCATCCACGTCAAGGTCAGGCGCGGGGATATGGCTGACGATTTTCTCAAAGAGAGGAATCAGGTTCTCGCCATTTTGTTCAGGGTTGAGAGAAGCGGTGCCTGCCCTGCCCGAACAGAAGAGAACTGGAGAATCAAGCTGTTCGTCGGTGGCGCCAAGATCCATCAGCAGCTCAAGTGACTCGTCAACCACCTCATAAATACGGGCATCCGGACGGTCGATCTTGTTGATAACCAAAATAATGGAAAGACCGAGTTCCAAAGCCTTTGACAGTACAAATCTTGTCTGGGGCATGGGACCTTCGGCAGCGTCCACCAAAAGCAGGACCCCGCTGGCCATTTTCAAAACCCGCTCCACCTCTCCGCCGAAATCGGCATGTCCAGGTGTATCGAGAATGTTGATTTTGATGCCTTGGTAGGTGACCGAGGCGTTTTTGGCAAGGATAGTAATACCCCGTTCGCGCTCGAGGTCGTTAGAGTCCATAACGCGTTCCATTACATCCTGATTTTCTCTAAAAATGCCGCTTTGCTTGAGCATTTCGTCGACTAGGGTGGTTTTACCATGATCGACATGGGCGATTATTGCTATGTTTCTAAGATCATTGCGTATCAAATTAAATACCTGCCTCGCATAAATTATCGGTTAAAAGGAATCTTTAATATCCCTCTACACGGTTAATGTTTCTCTTGAAGGGCCGGCCGGCGGCATAATCCTCAAGGTTTGCTAAGAATATCCCAATGACCTTATCCACGGTGATCATAGAGCTTGTACCGCCCGAAATATGGGGGGACAGCACTACACCCGGCAGGGTCCACAGGGGATTGTCCGATGGAAGTGGCTCAGGGGTGGTGACATCAAGACCGACCCCGCCCAGATGACCCCTTTGCAGGGCGGCAATCATAGCATCCTGATCGATGGCGGTTCCGCGGCCCACGTTAAGGATGACCGCACCCTCTTTCAGACAGTCGATTCTGTCTTTACTCAGAATGCCGGTGGTTGCAAAAGTACCGGGCAGACAAAGGGCAATGACATCCGCCCCATCAAGTGCGGCGTCAAGCTGATCGTTGGTATAAAGCTCATCCACAAAGGTTGGTTTTTCCGACATGGTGCGCTTGACTCCACGGACATGGGCGCCCATTGCGTGTACCCTTTGGGCAAACTCGCCGCCGATATCTCCAAGTCCCACGACAGTAATCACCGAACCATAGATCATTTTGACGCGGCCACGGCTTTTCCAAAGGCTTTCTCTCTGTTGGAGAAGATATCCTTCAGATTGTTTGAACATCATTAGAAGCTGTGTCAGCATGTGCTCTGCGATACCGATACCATAGGCCCCCGAGGCATTGGTGAGCAGTACCCCCTCTGGGAGAATCCCCGGGCGAAGATAACCCTCAATTCCCGCTGAGCCTGTTTGAAGCCAGCGCAGATCGCTGAGTCCTGCAATTTCAGATGGTTTTGGCATTCCAAAAATCACCTCGCAACCCTGATACCAGTCAACAGGCACATTCTTATCTCCAAAGCGAGCGATATAGCCAAGCGCTTGGGCTTTTGTTTGAATTATTTGCGCACGAGGCTCATCAACGCCGAAATAGCAAATACCGATTATTTTCGATCCCATAGTAAGCCCTCCAGAAAAATATTCGTATTACCTTTTTCTCGCTTATCGCGTAAATAAGAAAACACCCATACAGTGTTTCCACATAATAATACTATATTATCACCTTATTATACTTTCAATAGACAATATAGTCAATGAAAAGCGGGTATTTACCGGATAATGGCGGCATATAGATTATATACGCTTCATGTACAAGCGGATTTCAGATGTTTTTTCAGCCGTAGCATCAAAGTGCTTACAGAAAAAACAACGGGGAGGCAAATTGTATGAAGAGCTATATTCACCCTTCGTCTTTTGTGGATGAGGGGGCCAAAATAGGTGCGGGGACAAATGTCTGGCACTTCTGCCATGTGATGCAAGGCGCAGTGGTGGGCGAGAGCTGCACGATCGGCCAGGGCTGCATGGTGGCCGGTGGAGCAGTCATTGGGAACAGAGTAAAGATCCAGAACAATGTCTCGGTCTTTTCCGGGGTGTCCATCGAGGATGATGCCTTTATCGGGCCCTCTTGTGTTTTCACCAATGTCCGCACCCCGCGTGCCTTTGTCGATCGCAAAGCGGAGTTCGTCCACACGCTCATTGGCAGGGGGGCTTCTCTAGGAGCGGGCAGTGTCATTGTTTGCGGGGTGAGAGTGGGAAGCTACTCTCTCATTGGTGCAGGAAGTGTGGTCACAGATGACATCCCGGATTTCGCCATGGCTTATGGAAACCCCGCTCGAGTGAAGGGATGGGTCTGCCGCTGTGGTCAGCCTCTGGGAGAATCACTTCCTGCCGTCTGTCCTCGCTGCGCCGCCCGTTATGGCACCGCGGTAATGCGGCTTTCAGAGGAGGTGATTCTGTGAGGTATGCCCTTATCGGATGTGGCCGTATCGCGGAAAAGCATGTTAAAGCAGCCGTCGAATGCGGCCTGGATATTGTAGGACTTTGTGACATCTGCCCCGAGCATGCCCAGCGGTTTGACCTGCCAGCACCCATATTTGAAGATTATACAGCGCTTATAGAGTCGTCATCCCCTACGCTAGTCGCCATTGCCACAGACAGTGGCATTCACGCAAAAATCGCGCTGGAGCTGATCCGTCGGGGAATTCATGTAATGATCGAAAAACCAATGGCGCTTTGCTCCAAAGAGGCCGCACAAATTGAACAAGAAGCCAAAAGAATGGGTGTTCTGGCCGTTCCCTGTCACCAGAACCGATATAATGCTGCGGCAAGTTGGCTTAAAAAGGCAATTCGCGACGGTGGTCTCGGAAAGCTGATGTACGGCGTGGCCAATGTTCGCTGGAGGCGGGACGAAAGCTATTACCGACAGGCCCCATGGCGTGGAAGCTGGGCGGGAGATGGCGGCGTGCTGATGAACCAGAGCATTCACGCGATTGATATGTTGATTTGGATGATGGGGCGCCCGGTGGAACTGGTGGGGCATATTGAACGCTTTGACCATCCCTATATTGAGGCCGAGGACTTTGGCACTGCTTGCATTCGCTTTGAAAGCGGTGCTATAGGAATTATCGAGGCAACAAGTGCGCTTTCTCCCCAGAGTCTGGAGGAAACTCTTTGCCTGTTTGGAACAGGGGGAAGTGCTAAAATCGGCGGGCTGTCAATGAACAGGGTGACCGACTTCAATTCTGCCCCCATAGGGGACAAGGCACTTTTCTCTGAGGAGCCCCCGGACATCTACGGTTTCGGCCACACCGCCCTTTACCGGGATGTGGTCCGAGCTATCGAGAGCGGAGGGACACCACTTCTCACTTCCAATGATGGGCGGCTTGCAGTTGAGACAGTGCTTTCCATCTACCGCTCGGCGCGCGAGGGTCGAAGCGTAGCCCTTTTTGAAGAGGATTTTGGAACCGACCGGATGAAAGGATATTTTAAGGAGGAATAGACAATGGAGCTTAGAGGCATCAGGGCGCAATATGAGGCGCTTGCTCCCGGAATCAACCGACGGATCAGCCGCGTGCTTGAAAGGGGTGACTTTATTCTTGGCGAAGAGGTAACCGAGCTGGAAGTGAAGCTGGCCGCCTATATCGGGGTAAAAGAGTGCATCGGATGTGGCAACGGTACTGACGCCCTTTCGCTGGTTTTGGAAGCCCTGGAAATAGGTGAGGGAGATGCCGTTTTTCTTCCTAGTTTCACCTTCTTCGCAACCGCTGAGGTAGTTTCTGCCGTCGGTGCCCAGCCTGTCTTTGTCGATGTTGACCCCAAAACCTTTAACCTCAGCCCCGCTGATCTCAGCCGCGCTATCAGAGAACACAAGGGTGGGAAGCCAAAGGCAGTGATTGCTGTTGACCTGTTTGGACAGCCTGCCGACTTCCCCGCCATAGAACAAATCGCCGCGCATGACGGGCTCATTGTCATCGAAGATGCAGCCCAAGGCTTTGGTGGTCATATCCTCTCTGGGGGCAAGCTGCGCAGGGCGGGAAGCTTCGGAACAATCGCGGTCACCTCCTTCTTTCCCGCAAAGCCCCTTGGCTGCTATGGGGACGGCGGTGCTGTGCTGACTGATGACCACGCCTTAGCTGAAAGAATACGGATGCTCAAGAACCATGGCCAGTCGAACCGGCGCTATACACATCTGACCATCGGGCGCAACTCTCGCCTGGATACCATCCAGGCCGCTGTACTTCTCGCGAAGCTGGAAGCCTTTGAGTCAGAGCTTATCCGTGTAAATAAGGCAGCCATGTCCTACAAAAGGCTGATCAATGATCATTTTATTACTCCCGGTATTCCCGAAAACTTTTATTCTTCCTGGGCACAGTACACCCTTACCCTTCCGGATGGCCGGCTTCGGGATGAGCTTCGATCCCGCCTGTCTGATCAAGGGGTTCCGACAGGTCTGTACTACCCCATTCCTCTCCACCGCCAGCCGGTTTACGACCAGAGTATTTTCTTACCAGTCTCTGAAAACCTCTGCCAAAGGGTGCTGTCCCTGCCAATACACGCCTATCTCTCGGAAGAGGATATTGAAAAAACATCTGCCACCGTAAGGCAGGTATTAGGGGTGATGGCGTGAAAAAGATTCCTTTTTCCCCTCCCGATCTGCGTGGACGTGAAACTGAGCTTGTGGAAGAAGTACTGCGTTCAGGTTGGATCACCACCGGCCCGATGACCGCGCTTCTGGAGGAAAAACTGGCTAACCTGTGCGGTACAAAGAGGACGATCTGCCTCAGTTCGGCCACAGCCGCACTCGAAATGACCCTTCACCTATTGGAAATCGGCCCGGGGGACGAGGTAATCACAACCGCTTACACCTATTCGGCCACAGCGGCGGTAATCTGCCACACCGGAGCCAGACCTGTACTTGTTGACACACCGCCTGGTGAGTACCATCTCTCTGCCGATGCCGTAAAAAACGCGCTGACGCCCTTGACAAAAGCGGTGATCGCTGTAGACATCGGTGGAGACCTGTGCGATTATTTGGCCATTCGGACTGCCTGTGAAACGGCGAATTTTAAGCCAAGGAATAAGCTTCAGGAGGCCATCGGCCGTCCTGCGGTCATCGCGGACGCCGCTCACTCACTGGGCGCTTATCGGAATGACAAAA
Source organism: Oscillospiraceae bacterium (assembly GCA_963664585.2). Taxonomy (GTDB): domain Bacteria; phylum Bacillota; class Clostridia; order Oscillospirales; family Ruminococcaceae. The sequence goes on from CAXXEO010000002.1 coordinate 78,646, forward strand.
AAAGCGGACAATGTGCCGACCTGTCCGCCTTCTCTTTTCATGCGGTAAAAAATCTCACCACAGCTGAGGGCGGGGCGCTAACCTGGCATATTCCAGATGTGGATGATAACGACCTCTATCGCAGTTTGTCTCTTTTGTCTCTCCATGGCCAGACAAAGACGGCCCGTGAGAAAGAGAAGGGAGGCTGGCGCTATGACATCCTGATACCGGGCTACAAGTGCAATATGACCGACATCGCCGCCGCTATCGGACTTGGTCAACTGGAGCATTTTCCCAATATGCTGGTCCGACGCCGTCAGCTGGACAGCCTATATGGTCGATTGTTGGACGCGGCGGTAACTCCTTACAGGCACAGTATTGGCTCGTCACGACACCTTTATATGGTGCGTCTTCCCTTTGACGACGAAGCTCGCAGGGACAAAATCATGGAACTCATGAAAGAGGTCGGCGTTTCGGCGAATGTTCATTATCTTCCTCTGCCCGCTCTTACCGCCTATCGAAACATGGGCTTTGACCCGTCTGATTTTCCAAACGCCATGGAAAGTTACCGCCGCGAGATTACCCTGCCGATGTACACTCTCATGACTGACGAGGAAGTACACAAGGTTTGCGTTTCTTTGCGTGAAGCTCTAGAAGCATCCCATTAGCTCCTGGATGATCACTATGATTCCCCGCCGAGGCGGGGAATCATAGTGATCATATTAAACGCCCATCTTTCTGTGCTTGTCATGATCAAAACCGGGAACAAGCTCCTTAAGGCGCTGGATTATTGCCGCATAATCTCCGATGAGGGCGAACTCAGAAAGGCTGTCCAGACGCTCTAAAACAGCCTCAGGGGGCTCATCTTCACAGGCGGGTCGCTCCACATAAATCCTCTCTTTGGCGGTCAGTACTGTGTCCTCAGGGGAAGATGTGAGTTCTTCATACATTTTTTCCCCCGGTCTTAGCCCGGTGTACACTATTTTAATGTCTTGATAGGGACGAAATCCCGAAAGGCGGATCAAATTCTCTGCCAGTTCCTTGATTTTGATCGGCTTGCCCATGTCCAGAATAAATATTTCTCCGCCCACCGCGCTGCTGGCGGCGGTGAGAAGCAACTGTACGGCTTCGGGAATCGTCATAAAATAGCGGCTGATTTCCGGATGCGTCACCGTAACCGGCCCTCCGGCTGCGATCTGACGACGGAATGTGGGGACGGCACTCCCCGCCGAATCCAGTACATTGCCGAAGCGGACCGCCACAAACGCAGTGGTGCTGATTTTGTCCATCGCCTGGATGGCAAGCTCGCACAGCCGTTTTGTTGCACCCATTACGCTGGTGGGGTTGACCGCCTTATCGGTAGAAATCAGCACAAACCGCTCCACCCCCGCCCTTGCAGCCGCCCGGGCGGCGTTTAGCGTTCCCGTTACGTTGTTTTTTATCGCCTCTTCCGGCGCGTTTTCCATAAGGGGGACATGCTTATGGGCCGCGGCGTGAAAGACGATATCCGGCTTTTCCTCAAACATGAGACGTGCAAGCTTTTCTCCATCCCGTACCGAGGCAATATGTACAGCCAGCCGATCGTCGCCCATCAGGGGGCGAAGCTCCTGCTCCACCATAAAGGTGCTGTTTTCTGATATATCGACAATGATCAGCCGCAGGGGATCATACCCCGCAATCTGGCGGCAAAGTTCACTCCCGATTGACCCTCCGCCTCCGGTGACCATCACACGCTTGCCGCTGATAAATCGACGTACATCTTCCTGCACCAATTCCACAGGGTCCCTCCCCAAAAGCTCGTCTATTCCCACCTGACGGATTCTGCTGACCATATTTCCGCCGGTGGTCATCATTTCATGGAGGTTGGGGAGTGTAAGCACACGGCAGCCACTCTGCTGGCAGAGTTCCAGAATCCTGCCTCGCCTCCCACCGCCCAGTGAGGGAATCGCGATAATAATATTGTCAATGGCGTACCGCTCACAGATTTGGGGCAGCTTTGCAATTGTACCAACGATCGGAGTCCGCAGTATACTCATGCCCACCTTGCCAAGGTCATCGTCCACCGCGCAAACAGGCAAATAATCCGAAGCGATATTTTTTTTCATCTCTGCAATCAGGGTGGAGGCAGCCTGTCCCGCACCGACGACAAGAACCCGTTTGCCTCCGTTGTGTCGAAAACCCAATCCCCTTCTACACTGGTTACGGTATAGATAACGGCTTACAATTAGTGAAAAGCTGATTTCGACAGTCAAGACGGGATAGCAGTAAGCGGGGAGGCGAAGAAAGGAGGGAAGAACGCTGGTCATTGCCCATAGCAGCCCCCCTGCCGCCGTAGCCGAAAAGAAGCAACCAAAAAAATCATCTACATCCGCATATCTCCACAGGGTTTCATAGACTCCAAAAGCTGATTGAACGGTCAGATAGCACACAACGATCCCAGGCAGGACGGCCAAAAGGATGATACGACCGCCGCCGCCCCGGCCTGTTACTGTTAATGCGATCATCACGGCATAGAATAAGGATATGACGGCGGCATCATAGAAAAGCCAGCCGAAAACACCGAATTTCTTAAAGCTTATGTGCATAAACCCGCCATTTCTCCGACGGTGAACTATAAAAGAACATAGTCCCCGCCAACGCCGCCGGAAGAAGGACAGGGATATATAGTTGATCAACTTGAAAACACGCTTGTGATTTCTCCGCCCGCCTTCGGCGGGGGGAGAAAATAATGTTTTATATATAGCCAGTTTTTAAGTTAATTGGCTATAAAATAGGTCAGAGTATCACATTTACATAAAGCTGTTACGCAGTATTCTTGTTTCCGACACATTGCCGTGTTATAATAACAAAATGATTGCGTTGATTTATACTAGTTCTAAATTATAATATAACGATGGGCCAACTCTTTCCCCGCCTTCGACGGAGTAAGACGACCTTTCTTATCAGTTGATATAGAAATAGTATTATTCATTTAAAAACAGTATAGCTATATTAGGAGGAAGACAGATGAAAAAAAGGATCATCACCATAGGCATGGCGCTGTGTCTGCTGCTCACAGCCGGCTGCGCCAAGAAGGCAGAGCCTTCAGGGCTAATTATGGCGAATGTTAAGGATACCGCAATGCCCTATGGAGTATATCGTGGCTATATAGATGCCTTTACCGAGATCTCGCGCTTAAGCGCCATTCGCAATTTTGCCTTCAGTGCCGCTGTGGAAAAGGACCTCACCGGTGTCTTTGCGTTCAGCCGTGAGGAGTTCGAGGCCAAGTATGCCTATCAGGTCATATATATGATGGAGGACGCAAACTATGCCAAGAATGTTGAACTGGCAAAAGCGGCGCTAAAGCTTACCGACGACGACCTCAAGGCCCTGCTTCTAGAGCTCTATTGGCCTCAATACATGTCCGAAAAAATGTCAGAAAAATTCGTGGCCCAGGCTGCCGCAACAGGTACCACCGAGGATGAGCTTTGGACTGCGTACCAAACGTCTCTTGCTACAAGAACCAGTTATGACCAGCCCAATGTGCCCTTTACCATTGATGGAAAAGCTATCGAGTTAACGAAGGTACAACAGAATACCATCAATCTTAACAAGATGATGACTCGTATTGAGGAAATAAATACTGTCGCACTTCTTGATTATTTGTACAAGGATCTGACTGTCAAGGGAATGACGCTAGATACAACAGGGTTCGATGCCTATGTTGAGCAAAACCTCGCCTCCATAAAGAGTGACGAGACCTATTCTGTACTGGTTCCCAAAGCTATAAAGGAAATTGGAATGACAGAAGAAAATTTCAACGAGAGCTTTAAGTCTTATCTGAAGCTTCAATTTGGCATTCAGCAAGTCGTTACCTTCCTTGGTACCCAGTATGATGCCATGACAGGCACCGACAAGCCTGCCACTTCTAACGAGTATGTAAATCAATATGCGATTGACATCAGCAATAACATAACGATATCGAATTTAAGCTGATTAAATAGATTCTATGCTTTAAAAATGGCTACATTGATTTTAAAAAATAAAGGACACCTTGTCCTCCAAACAGCCGATGCTTTACCCCAACTGTTAAAGGACCGCCACAAAAGGCGGTCCTTTTCTGTATGAACTGGATACTGGGTACATTTGTGTGCATGCAATGTTGTTCTCTCTTTCCCACCTGCGGTGTAGAAAATAACACTCATCATAATAGACGATGCAAACTAAACATCGTATGAAACAAAAACATGTTGAGACAATAAGAACAACCAAAAAAGGCTTGGAACTATAGAAGTTCCAAGCCTTTTTTATAATATAATGCAAACTTACTGTGGGTAAAAGCGTACAGTACGGTAGGTTCTTATGAGCTTACACTGGCGCTATAGGGTGAGGTCACATAGATTCCGGTTCCTTTGGCTAATACCTTACAGGTGATAGTTGCAGAGTCTGAAACCGTATAACTTCTTGGATCCGTAGAAGAAAATTCTTTAGTTTCCGTTCCGCTGACTTTTACAATGTACAAAGTATATCCGTTGCTGTTTGCCACGGCGTCCCAGGTAATTGTAAAGTTTGGCGTGGTTCCGCTTACCGCCAGATTGGCTGGTGCAGCAAGCTGGGTTGGCGTGATTGAGGGCGTAAATTCAGCTGTTGAGCTGACATAATGTCCACTACCTTTGGCCAAAACCTTGAAGGAAAGGGTAGCCGCAGAATTATAGGTGGCCCCTAATAGGCAAGTATTACTGGCCTCATTGATCACCGGTGTTTGGGACACTCCACCAACAATTGGCGTAATAGTGTAACCCGCACTGTTCGGCACAGTACTCCAACTTGCCCTAAATTGACCCTCGGCGGCGTCGTAAACAAGCCCTGTGGGAGTGGGTGCATCCAAAACAACAGGTGTAATTTCGCTAGCCGTTGCCTGGGCCGAGTCGAAAAAGCTTAAGCTGCTGTTGCCCTTTGCTAAAACCTTGAAGCTGAGAGGATGATCTGCATAGCTTTCCGCCGTATTCGGGAAGGTATAGGTGGTCGTGCCAGAGGCAATCGTCTGTGCCTCGCCGTTAACATCGTTAACCACCGGTACCAGTGTATATCCGTTGCTGTTTGTTACAGCATTCCAAGTGGCGACAAAACGATTGGTTGTGGCATTGTAGTTGATGGCAAGCCCTGTTGGGGCAGCCAAAACGGTTGCAGTATCATCCGTGGCTGAGTTCCGGGTGCGGTTGGCAGCCGAGCCAAGAGCCTTCAGGCTGAACGCAAAGGGACCAGCACCAGACGGTGTGTAGCTGTAACTTGTCATATCCGCGGCCAACGGCTCAGTTGACCCGTCGGGCAGTGTAAGCTGGAATCCGGACTCTCCGTTCACAGCACCCCAGCTCAGGACGATTTTAGGAGTCGCGTCGGTATTATAAGCAGCGGTAAGAGTCGGGGTGGAAATTCTCGTAAAGCTGCTGCTTGTCACCTCGGCGGAGTCGATGCGCCCGCTGGCTCCGGTGGCTGTCGCCCTCAGCTTGATGGAATTTGTTTCATTGCCAAACGCCTGGCTTAAGGTGGTGCTGGCAAGAGCCTGGGTTGTTCCATTCACACCCGATACAACCGGTGTCATTCGGAAGCCTGTGGCATTGGTTACGGTTCCCCAGCTATAGGTAATGGTGTCGGTCACCGTGTTATACGCATAGGCGAAGGTCGGCGAAGCGAGGCGGACGATTGTCGCGGTGGCAGTGGATGTGGTATAAGCCGAAGCTTTATAGGAACCTGAAGCCTTGGCGTAAACCTTGAAGGCAAGGGTCTTGCCCACATAGCTATCAGTACTCGGCAAGGTGTAGCTGGTCGTGCCAGAACTGATGGATACGGTTGATCCGCTGGACCCACCCACAATTGGGACGAGACCATATCCCGAGCTGTGACTGACGGCCGACCAACTGGCCGTAAAACTGTCGGTGGTCGGATTATAGGTCAGAGACAGGCCTGTTGGCTTTGACAGCGTGGAGCTGGAATGGTTATCGTCATCGTCGCCATCATCAGAAGTATCTGTGTTCTGTACCGCAGTTCCACCCTTAACAGGGGTATCATAAGAACCGCTGTTTTTAATCGAACCGGGTGTAGTGGCATAGGAGATGTCGTCAGATGCCACCTGTAGCGTTTCTATCTTACCCTTTCCGGTAAAATGGACGGCCGCATTGGCTTTGCAAAGCGCAATAGACGAGCCGCTGTTCATATCAATATTCGATGCGATATTGACCGTGGCCGCAGAAAGGCCGACATCCGTCAGGGTGATTTCCTGCCAGATACGGTTTCCGGCCAACACATTCATCTTGTCTATACCATTAAAACCGGTGGCCAGCTCCGTTTCGGTGATGTCAGCATGGCTCTTCACCGTCAACAGATCAACTGTACTTGCACCCGCCACCACCAGTTTAGAGGACCCACTCGCCTTGGCAAGTATGACCTCAGCGGCGCTGGTGCGGTTAAGCGTCAGCTTGCTGCCACCCTCGACGATAATTTGCCCCTTGACGATGACATTTTCCAGGGTAACCTCGCCGGTGCCGACAGCGCTTGAGATATATAGGTTGCCATTAATTGTCTTGTCTTTTAAGGTCACACCGCCCGCCTTAATGGTCATGCTGGAATAGGTTGCCGCAGCGTCATAAAGCCCGGACTTATCAATACTGCCGTTTTGGACGACAGTGGTTACCGAGCCTGATCCTGTTGATTTTGAGCTGCTTCCTGAAGAGTAGGACGTGGCCTTTGAGGAAGATGCGGGCTTTGAGGAGGATACAGGTGCGGGAAGCGAAGAAGATGCCTCGCTGGAAGAAGGCAGATCGCTGGAAGAGGGTTCACTGGAAGAAGCCGCCTCGCTCGATGAGGACGACACAATTTGTGATGAAGAGCTGGAAACAGCACTTTTGGCATCTGCCGGTTCTGACCGGTTTTTATCCCACATCATATATGCAACAGTTCCTATGCAGCAAATCGTCACCACCGCAAGTGCAGTCACGATCCACAGTATCTTGGCATTTTTCATCTGTTCAAATACACTCATAAAAGTACCTCCCTGTACAATTGGCAGACATTTGGTCTTTTTAAAAAGATAAAAGAGATTAAATTCAGAAAATCAATAATAATTTAAAGTATAGCCAATTAACTTAAAAACTGGCTATAGTTAAAACGTCATTTTCTTCCCCCGCCTTCGGCGGGGGAAGAAATCACAAGCTTGTTTTGAAGTTAATCAACTATATAAAGCTGTTTAAATCCTGTACATTATATATCGTCCAAAGCGGCTAAAAACTCATCATAATAATACCATATGGTCCACTCAATATCTACCAAAAATAAAATATTTTACCAACTCGTAATTATTTAGTGCAAAAAAGTTTACCGATTCCTGCAAGCAAACCATAGAAATTCTGTCGGACGAAAAAAAGCCCCCTGAAGGGGCTTAGATCCTGCCTCTGATCCCCCCCGCCTCCGGCGGGGAAATCAGAGATGAAATATGCTATATCACCGACAATGGCATTAACGGCCGCAAAGCCATGCATCCAAGCCCCCGAAATCTGCCGTTACGAGACCAACGGGCGGTACGTCCTGTGATATTTCCCAAAGATGGTGCGCATCCGAATTCTTTATTATTTTCAGTCCCTTGGGCAGATCGCCCGGAAGGTTTTTCACAATCTCCAGTCCGGCAGGGGAAAAATCAGGCGGAAAAGATCCCAATATGGCTAAAAGTCCGTTTGCTTCCCTGTCCAGATGGGCGGGAATGACAACCCCTCCCCATCGGGCGGCTAACTCTGGCAGTCCCTGCAGCCCAATGGAGGTAGCATTAATCAAAAGAAGCTCCTCCTCACCGGTGGAGACGTCGTCCTCTCCCATAATGACCTGATTGCCAAAAATAAAGGGCTTGTTTTTCACTGGAATAAGCCGGTTATGGACATAACAATCAAACTCCAGTGCCCGGATGACATCAGGAAAAAGGCAGAGGATATGAATTTCTTCGGCAGTGGTAAGCTCCATGCCGGGTATAAAGCTCAGACCGTAATGGGCGGCGGCGGCTTTCATGGCAGGACAATTTTTTGCAGAGTTGTGGTCTGTCAAGGCTATCATATCAAGACCGTTCAAATGAGCCATCCCCGCAATATTCATCGGCGTCATATCGTCATCTGCACAGGGAGAAAGGCACGAATGTATATGAAGATCAAACGAAACCCCGCTCACAAAAGTGTGCCTGCCTTCATTGCCAGTTCAAATACCGGGTCCCCGGCACAAAGAATGGTAATTCCCCGCTCACGGGCGGCGGAAAGCGCCTGAGCGTCCGGTTTCATCCCCTCGGCTAAAAGAATGCACGCAATCTCTCTGAGAGAGGCCACTGCGACAGCATTCACATTTCCCATCACCGTGATCCACAGGCACCCCTCAGGGGCTCTGCCCATAACCAGGCTTAACAGGTCACAGCAATAGATACCTGTGATCTCGGCCTCGCCGCTCCCTGACAATAAGCTAAGGTCAAGAGCATCAGACAACGCTTTACCTGTCAATGCGATTCCTCCTTTGTCTTGTCCAGAAGCGCCTGAAGCTTCTCACGCATCTTGTAGATGCATAAATCTTCGCTGGCAAAGCCGCGAACAATATCTTCTGCCAGAGCTCGGCAGGAAGGGGCACCACACGAGCCGCAGTCCATACCATTCAGCTCGCTTTCTATCTTTTTGATCTCCCCCATCATGCCCATGGCCACGGAAATGTTGCTGTCAAGGCGCATGACAGGCTCATATTGCAGGGCACTGTCCCAGTATAAATCCTCCTCAGGCATACCATCCAGGGGGGCGCACCTTCCCTTTCGGCTTGCAGCGATCCTTCTCATGCGGGTCCGGGCGATATAGGGGCTTTCCACCTGGAGCACACCGCCCACACAGCCTCCGGTACAGGCGTTGAGTTCTACAAAGTCCACATCGGTGATGCGGCCATCCTCGATCTCCTCGAGAACCTTGATGACATTCTCGATTCCGTCCGCGGCGAGGTAGCGGTCATTTTTAAGGGCATCCGCTTCTCCGCCCGACGTACCCCACCCAATGCCCATGGACCCAGCGATAGAAATTTCCTCCATGTCTAAGGGCTCCTTAATAAAGGGGAGTAATTTAGGGTATACATCACGAATGGAGACTGCCCCATCGACATTACTTCTGACCGTTCCAAGTGGCATTTTGATGGCGGTAACTTTTGCCGGGCAGGGGGAAATAAAGATGGCTCCGATGCTTTCCGGCGGAAGGCCCGTCTTCTGTACCGCAAGCTTTTTTGCCCAGCGGGCCGCGAACTCCATCGGAGAACGCAGGTCGATAATATTGGGAATCAGACTGGGAAAACGCACCCGTACAATACGCAGAACGGCAGGACATGCTGAGCTGATTGCCGGCTTGGAATGCGTTTGCATGATCTTTTTACGAGTAGCCTTGGTAATTGCCTCAGCGGCGGCCGCCACCTCAAAAACATCGTCAAAGCCAATCCTTTTAAGAGCGCCCAATAATTGGTCAACATCCTCAAGACCGGCAAACTGCCCATAAAGAGAAGGGGCGGGAAGCGCAATCGTATATTTAAAATTGTCTAATATCGAAAGGGGGTCGACTACAGCTTGCTTCGCATGATGAGGACAAATACGGATACACTCGCCACAATCAATGCAGCGTTCCTTGATGATAACGGCTTTACCGTCCCTTACGCGGATTGCCTCGGTGGGGCAGCGCTTTACACAGTTGGTGCAACCTTTACAAAGATCTTTATCCAGTGTCACTGAATGAAAATACTCACTCATCAGGTCTCACCGCCTTTCATAATAAGATAATCTTTAATGATGAATAAAAGGAACTTCTTACTCACTGTCTGCCCCGTTTAGACGAGGCAGACAGTGTTTTGTTTTCTCTTTATTCATTGAAGGCAATAACGTATGCCCTATAAACTTCAAAACAAGTTCAGGGCCGCTTTATGAAGGGCTGTCATGGCGTCCATACTGATCCTCTAAATATCTATATTCGTCTTATAGCCAATTAACTTAAAAACTGGCTATATGTAAAACGTCATTTTCTTCCCCCGCCTTCGGCGGTGGAAGAAATCACGAGCCTGTTTTCAAATTAATCAACTATATGTAGGCCGATCTAAAACTACATCAGGATTTTCATTTTTACTGTGGTGCCTACGCCTGGTGTGGATTCAACGGTCATTTCATCGGTATAACGCTTCATATTGGGAAGACCCATGCCTGCTCCAAAGCCCAGTTGCCGAGCTGCTTCATTAGCAGTGGAATATCCCTCCTGCATGGCAAGTTCAATATCAGGTATACCTGGACCTGTATCCGCTAATGACATTGTGATGGCACCGGGAGTGACAACCACCTCAATTTCGCCGCCGCTTGCATGAATCACCATATTAATCTCGCCCTCATACATGGCAATAGCTACCCTGCGCACTATGTCTGACGGCACTCCCAGTGACTTTAAGGCAAGCTTTACCGCGCTTGATGCCTCACCAGCACGGGAAAAATTGTCGCCCAAAACAGTATATTTAAGTGTCATGACATCCATTATACAGAAGAACCTCCTCCGAGACCCGCTTCATACAGAAGGCCACAGGCATTAAACATGCGGCAAGAGGTACTCATCAGCACAAGCTGACGCCCATCCGCCATATCAATCATCGTCTGGTCAGGCAATTTGCCGCGGACAAAGACAATACAAAGCACGTCCATCATTTCGGCTGTGCGTATGACTTGGGGATTGACAAGCCCGGTCAAAAGTACAGCGTGATCTTTTACAAAGGCCAGCACATCGCTCATCATGTCGCTTCCGCAGGCAGATACAACATCTCTATCCATATACTCTTCGCCGCACAGAACTTTTGCGTTAAGAAGTCTGGCAACCTCGCTAATTTTCATCATTAAATGACCTCCACAGGGATTCCCCCACATATTTACGCTGCTGAAATTGGAATAAGCTTTGTTATCTCCCCGCCGGAGCGGGGGAGATAACATCCTTTTTTCTTTTGATTTTACTGCAAATATTATAATTGAAAAAAATGTATAAAGCAACAGACAACCCGTGGAAAAGGACAGCTATCATATTAGATTTGCATAATTTCTTGCGTAATGCAAGACATTTGCAGCCTAAGAATGGATGAAAAGCTTCAAAATACGACTTAAACAGCCAATATATAGGAGCTTTCCCACATAAACACATTAAGATAATTGTGGATTTTTTTCACAGGAGTCTGCTATAATGTCGCTAGCGGCAAAATACCGTCAGCAAGATGCAAAATGCATCTAAAAATACTAACGCAGGAGGGCCAAAAGATGGCAAATAAGATTGCAGCAATACCATTTACCGGCACTGCAGAGCAGAAGGCCGAGCTTGACACCATGTTGGCAAGCTATAAGGGCACGCCAGGTGCTTTAATGCCAGTTCTGCAGAAGGCACAGGAGATTTATGGATACCTGCCCATCGAGGTGCAGAAGATGGTGTCCGATGGAATGGACATCCCACTGGAAGAGATCTATGGCGTAACCACATTTTACTCACAGTTTACCCTTTATCCCAAGGGTCAATACACCGTATCTGTCTGCTTGGGAACAGCCTGTTATGTAAAGGGCTCGGGCGCTATCTATGAAAAATTGATGAACAAGCTGGGAATCAAAGCCGGCGAATGTACCCCGGATGGCAAGTTTTCTCTTGACGCATGCCGCTGCATCGGTGCCTGCGGACTCGCTCCTGTTATGACTGTCAATGATGATGTGTACGGCCGCTTGGTTGTGGACGATATCGACAACATTCTGGCCAAGTATAAGGATTAATCGGGTGCAGGAACTTTCCTTGAATATTTTGGATATCGCACAAAATTCCGTGTCGGCAGGTGCCACTCTTGTAGAGATCGAAATTCGGATTGACATTGACTCAGACCGAATGGATATCCTTGTGAGAGACAACGGCTGCGGCATGACCGAAAGCCAGAAAAAACAGGTGACCGACCCCTTTTACACCACTCGCACTACTCGAAAGGTAGGCTTGGGTGTCCCTTTTTTTGGAATGGCGGCGCAGCTTGCCGGCGGGGACATGAAGATAGAAAGCCAGCCAGGTATCGGTACGGAGATCAAGGCATGGTTCGTGCTTTCCCACATTGACAGGATGCCCCTGGGGGATATGGGTGCCACAATGGCCAGCCTGATACAGCTAAACCCGGAAATTGACTTCGTATACAGATATCGAAATGATGGCGAAGGATTTACGGCGGATACCAGAGAGTTCCGTCAGGCGCTGGATGGCGTAAGCCTTTCTGAGCCCGAGGTTGCACAGTTTATAAGACAGTATGTGAATGAAAACACCGCAGAGGCCGATGGGCTTTCCAGCGGGAATATGGAGGGATAAGGGATGAAAAGTTTAGCCGAACTTGCCGCCCTGCGCGATCAAATGAAGGATCGCATGGGAATTCGCAGCGATGACAGCGGCAATATCAGAATCGTCGTTGGCATGGCTACCTGCGGAATCGCCGCCGGAGCCCGCCCAGTGCTTGCGGCCTTTACTGATGAGGTTGCCCGTAGAAAGCTCAGCAATGTATCTGTAGCCCAGACAGGCTGTATCGGCATCTGCCAGTACGAGCCTGTTGTCGAGGTTTTTGCCCCAGGCAAAGAAAAGGTGACCTATGTAAAGATGACTGCCGAAAAGGTTGCCAGAATTGTGAATGAACATATTGTAAACGGCGCACCGGTAATCGAGTTTACCATCGGCGCCGGCGCAAAGTAGAAGGAGGAATGTCTGATGTACAGATCCCACGTACTTGTATGCGGAGGAACCGGCTGCACATCCTCCGGAAGTGAACGCATCGTCACCGCCCTTGAAACTGAAATTAAAGCCAACGCGCTTGAAAATGAAGTCAAGGTCATTAAGACGGGCTGCTTCGGCCTTTGTGCTCTCGGTCCCATTATGGTCGTATACCCCGAAGGCGCGTTTTATTCAATGGTCAAGCTTGAGGATATTCATGAAATCGTAACCGAGCACCTTTTAAAGGGCAGAATCGTTACACGGCTCCTCTATACCGAAACCGTTTCGGACGAAGGAACGATTACAAATCTGGCTCATACTGCTTTTTATAAAAAGCAGAAGAGAGTCGCTCTGAGAAACTGCGGCGTCATTGACCCGGAGAATATCAATGAATACATAGCCTATGACGGCTATCAGGCGCTTGGCAAGGTTCTTACAGAAATGACACCCGAGGATGTCATCAAGGTTATCAAGGATTCCGGCCTTCGCGGGCGCGGCGGCGGCGGCTTCCCCACCGGGCTGAAATGGGCCTTTGCGGCTGCCCAGCCTGCCGGCAAGAAGTATGCCTGCTGTAACGCCGACGAGGGTGATCCGGGCGCATTCATGGATCGTTCTGTTCTTGAGGGAGATCCCCATGTGGTGATCGAGGCCATGGCCATCGCTGGATACGCAATCGGTTCTGACGAGGGTTATATCTATGTCCGTGCCGAATACCCCATCGCCGTAAAAAGATTGCAAATTGCGATTAAACAGGCGCGTGAAATGGGACTTTTGGGCAAGAATATACTGGGAAGCAATTTCTCATTTGATATTGAACTTCGCCTGGGCGCCGGTGCCTTTGTCTGTGGTGAAGAAACCGCCCTCATGACCTCTATCGAGGGTCACCGCGGTGAGCCTCGTCCCCGTCCTCCTTTCCCGGCGGTTAAGGGACTTTTCGGAAAACCCACCATCCTCAACAACGTTGAAACCTATGCCAACATCCCCCGGATCATCTTAAATGGTTCCGCCTGGTTTTCATCAATGGGTACCGAGAAATCCAAGGGCACTAAGGTTTTCGCTTTGGGCGGAAAGATTAACAACACCGGTCTGGTCGAGGTTCCCATGGGCACAACGCTGCGTGAAGTGATCGAGGAGATCGGCGGCGGCATCCCGAACGGCAAGAAGTTTAAGGCTGCCCAGACAGGCGGACCTTCTGGCGGATGTATCCCCGCTTCGCAGATGGACATCCCTCTCGACTATGACAATCTGATTTCGATTGGCTCGATGATGGGCTCCGGCGGACTGATCGTCATGGATGAAGACACCTGCATGGTGGATATTGCCAAGTTCTTCCTCGAGTTCACTGTGGATGAGAGCTGTGGAAAGTGCACTCCTTGCCGTATCGGCACCAAGCGTATGTATGAGCTTCTGGACAAGATTTCTAAGGGCAAGGCCACCATGGACGACCTTGGCAAGCTGGAAGAACTCTGTATCCACATTAAAGAAAATTCTCTCTGCGGCTTGGGTCAGTCTGCACCCAACCCGGTGCTCTCCACCATCCGCTATTTCCGCGACGAGTACAAGGCCCACATTATCGACAAACATTGTCCTGCGGGCGTCTGCAAGGATCTTTTAAGCTATACGATTCTCGCCGACAAGTGCAAGGGTTGCACCCTTTGCGCAAAGGTGTGTCCGGCTGATGCCATCACCGGCAAGGTCAAAGAGGCACATGTGATTGACAAAGATAAGTGCCTTAAGTGCGGTGCCTGTATTGAAAAATGCCGCTTTGGCGCAATTATAAAACGGTAAGGGAGTGATAGGAATGGAAATGATCAATATTAAAATTAACGGTGTTCCCGTCAGCTGCCCCAAGGATTCAACCATCCTTGAGGCCGCCCGTGGCGCCGGTTTTGAAATCCCCACCCTCTGCTACCTCAAGGAGATCAACGAGATCGGTGCCTGCCGCATCTGCGTGGTTGAGGTTAAGGGCGTCAAGAACCTGGTTGCCTCCTGCGTGTACCCCGTGACTGAGGGAATGGAAATATCCACGAACTCCGCCAAGGTGTTCCGCTCCAGAAGGCATAACCTTGAGCTTATTCTCTCCACCCACGACCGCAAGTGCCTCTCTTGTGTGCGCAGCGGCAACTGCGAGCTGCAGAAGCTCTGCAAGGATTTTAAGGTCTATGACGAAACTTTCTATGAGGGCACAAATATTAAGTACGAATACGATGACAGTGCCGCTCATATGTTCCGCGATAATAACAAGTGTATCCTTTGCCGCCGCTGTGTGGCCGCCTGTCAGAAATGGCAATCGGTTGCCGTCATCGGCACAAATGAGCGCGGCTTTAAGACCCATGTCGGCTGTGCCTTTGATCAGGATCTGGGCGACGTGGCCTGCGTCTCCTGCGGTCAGTGTATTACTGTCTGCCCCACCGGCGCCATCGCCGAAAAGGACCAGACTCAGGAAGTATGGGATGCAATTGCCGATCCCACCAAGCATGTCATCGTGCAGGTTGCCCCCTCGATCCGCGTAACCTTGGGCGAAGCCTTCGATATGCCCATCGGAACCAATGTCACCGGCAAGATGGTTGCTGCCCTCAGAAGACTTGGTTTTGCCGGTGTATTCGACACAGACTTCGCCGCCGACCTGACCATTATGGAAGAGGCACATGAGTTCATCGACCGTGTGCAAAACGGCGGAGTGTTGCCGATAATCACATCATGCTCACCCGGCTGGATCAAATTCTGTGAGCACTACTACCCCGAGTTTATCCCCAACCTTTCCACCTGCAAGAGCCCCCAGCAGATGTTTGGCGCGGTGGCAAAGACCTGGTACGCCCAGAAGAAGGGGATTAATCCAGAAGATATATTTGTCGTGGGTATCATGCCCTGCACCGCCAAGAAGTTTGAAACCCGTCGTGAAGACCAGTGTGCCGCCGGCAAGGGTATCTACGATGTGGATATCGCTCTGACCACCAGAGAGCTTTCCAGAATGATCAACCGTGCAGGCATTCAGTTCACGGCCCTGCCTGATGAAGAGTTTGACACTCCCCTGGGCACTTCCACCGGCGCGGCGACCATTTTCGGCGCCACCGGCGGCGTGATGGAAGCAGCTCTGCGCACGGCAGCCGAATGGATCACCGGTGAAGAGCTCAAAAAGATGGATTTTCAAGAGGTTCGCGGCACCAATGGCATTAAAGAGGCTACCTACAATGTGGGCGGCATCGAGGTGAAGGTTGCCGTATGTTCCGGCCTGTCCAACGCCAAAGAGCTTTTGGATAAGGTCAAGTCCGGCGAGGCGGAGTATCATTTCATCGAGGTCATGGCGTGCCCCGGCGGCTGTGTAAACGGTGGTGGACAACCTGTCCAACCCGCCTATATCAGAAACTTTGTCGATCTCAAGGGACTGCGTGCCAAGGCCCTCTATACCGATGATGAGATGAAGACCCTGAGAAAGAGCCACAACAACCCTGCTGTGAACAAGCTCTACGATGAGTTTTTGGGTAAGCCCGGAAGCCACAAGGCCCATGAGATTCTGCATACATCTTATACCGCTCGCGAAAAGTTCTAAAAGAAATCTAATGATAAGCTCTCTTTCCCCCGCCATGGACGGGGAAAAGAGAGCTTTATTATGCTGCTTTATTCAATAGCTTTACAAACGGCGGCTAAAGGCAACGCCTAATACTATATGACAATGGGGTAAATGCGCTTGTATATTCCCCGCCTTCGGCTGGGGAATATACAAGTATAAGATGTTGCATTGTTCTAGCACTACCAGCTTGTGAAACCAAGAAAATCCTACAACGGGGCAAATATATGTTTCAACCCCTCATCAGCGAGGCTCAAACTTTGTCAGTGGGTCTGCAAGATTCCGCCGATTCTTGTAAAAACCTCGGTGGCAGTCCGGTAGAAAACCTGTTCATGAGCGTTTTCGGGAACGATGCGGGCGATGAGGTTAATATAGTCTCCCATATTCACAAGGGGCCAGTCCGATCCGTACATGACACGACTGTAATCATCCAGATAGGCAAGCCAGGTGCGCATATGTTCCACATAGCCCTTGTATCTTTCGCAGAAATTCTCGACATCCACACGCCCAACGGCCAGACCGGAAAGATCAATATAGACGTTATGGTTTTTCTTAGCTACCTCGGCGGCGTCCTGCATCCAAGGGTTGCCGAAGTGTGCCATGACAAAGCGGACCCTGGGGAAGTTAACCGCCACGTCATCCACTGTCAGCGGATGAGAATACCGCAGCTTTCCTGTCGTTGAAGCCGTATCACCGGTGTGGATCACAACAGGAACGTCGTATCGCTCTGCCAGTTCGTAAAAGGGTGTATAGACAGGATCGCTTACATAAAAGTGCTGGTAACCCGCATATATTTTGAGACCGAGCGCGTGTTTATTCTCAAGGGCTTCTGCAAACTCCCTCAGAAGAGCCGGGCTGTTTTCGGGCGTTATCCCAGTTGGATTGACCCCCACGCAGAAGGCGATTTGGTCAGGATAATTATAACGGTGCAAATCGACATCACCACAAAGATTAAAAAGACCGGGGTGGGTGACGTTATCCGATTCGCCGCGGCGGGAGGACCCCATCACAATGCCCAGCTCGATATCGTTTTTTTGAAAGCTGTCAAGAACATGTTCAAGTGTAGTATCATGGCCTGCGGCGGCACAAAGTCGCTGGAATCCCTCATGGTTAAAAAGGTGCATATGTGCGTCAATAACTTTCATCAATAAATGAACCGCCTTTTCCCAAAAGGCCTTCCCTCATCCGTTGGCAGCCATAAAGGTGATCATAATGGGTCAGTCTAGGATGGATTCTTGTATCCAAGCCCTGATAGCAACTGGGCAAATAAAGAGAAAAATCCAAACCCTGTCTTCCTACCTAAGGTGAGACAAAGAGATAGAACGAAGTCCCGTTTATTGACAAAATTGCTATAGATGACACCGTCAGCCTTAGGGTGAAAGTTTTCCTTTTGTTTTATATGGCAGTGGCGTATAATAAAGCTGTTTGCCGACCGCCCGCTATAGCATAACACACCATTTTCTCCGATGCAATCACTCTGGCTGGCGAGTTTGATCGGAATTCCGAGTTTATGGGAGGACAAAAATGACCTATCTTGAGAAAGCAGATGCATTTTCCGCTTTTCTTGCCGAAAATGGCGGAGGCGCATCCCGCGAAGACAGCGAAAAAGGCATATTGTTTTTTATGGCCAGCGAAAGCGGCCTCAGTTTTTTGGTTTCCTTTTCCGCTGACGGCGGGGTCGACATCTCCACTGTAGTAGCCACGCTGCGCGGCCTTCGAGGCCAAGGACCGATGATGATGATGGGATTTCTTCGCCAGCTAAACAGCCAGGCTCTCTTCCTCAAATGCTATCTGGATGAATCCGGAATCGTCGCCATCAGTGCAAGAGTATTTGAAGCACATGAATTCTCATTAAAAGCCGTACTCGATGTCCTCGCTGCCGTTGATCAGCAGTCGGTCAAAATCAAAGTCGCACTGGATCAGCTTTGCAGCGTTTTTAAAGAGATGGGGTGTCTGGATGCTTAAGAATATTGAAGCTCTTTTGGATGATAAACTGGCCGATATGGAAAAAACCGCCGGAGAAGGCACTCTTAGCTATGTAGGGATCAGCGAGGTCCAAGGTGTAGCGGTAAGCGCAGCGCTTATCTTCTTTGACGGTGGGCTTGGCCGCGCCATTTGTCAGGTCACCCACTGCAGCGATGAGTTTGAGGATGAGGTGACTATCCTCATCAATCGCATTAACAGCTTGGCACCCTATCGTGCCACCCTGGAAGAAGGAGTATTTACGTTAGCGGCTGACTTTATGATCCCCGATGCCCCGGACGCAGATCGCATACTTGCCATCCTGTGGACTTTGCTGGGTGCCATAGACAAATATCATATTGACGAGCTCCGGTCGATTTTGGGCGAGCTGCCCAATCAGGTGGGTTAATCATCCTCCTGTCTCAATTTTCCTACGTTTTCGGTAGGGGAAATAGAGATGAACATACTACACCGTTAAGGACTTAGTATGTCAGGTGTTTATATTATGGTAGAAAATGGAGTTTGTATGGAAAATGTAACTGTCAAAAACATTCGCTCACTCACTGTTTGCGGACTGTTTGCCGCCCTTATTACCGCAGGAGCCTATATCACCATTCCTATTCCCTATGTGCCAATTACTTTACAAACCTTTTTTGTCATGATGGCCGGCCTTTTGCTGGGGAAAAAGCTTGGTGGAATTGCTGTTACCGTTTATGTTGTGCTCGGACTTATCGGCCTTCCAGTGTTCGCCGGAGGGGCCGGCGGCATAGGATATATCATGCACCCCACCTTCGGATACATACTCGGCTTTATCCCCGCTGCCTATGTCACAGGATTTCTCAGCCGCCAGCTTGCCTCTAAAGGAATCGCCGGCTCCTTTTTTGCTTGTTTCGCGGGGACCATTGTCATTTATCTGGTGGGTGTACCCTTTCTCTATCTTGTGAAAAACTTTTATCTTGGCGTCTCCATGTCTCTGATATCCGCCCTTAAATACGGTTTTCTCCTCACACTGCCGGGGGATATCATCAAATGTGCGCTGGCTTGTGCAGCCTCGCGAAAAATTTTACCCGCAATCGGCGACAGAGGCTAACCAAATAGCCCCTTGGCCTTTTGCATATAATCTTCGTTTATATAGCAATTAACTTAAAAACTGGCTAGTTATAAAACGTCATTTTCTTCCCCCACCCAAGGCGGGGGAAGAAATCACAAGCTTGTTTTCAAATTAATCAACGATATCTGGCGAAAGCCAGCTGCATTTTCTCCCATCCTTTTTGCAAAAGACCTTGACATTGCACTATGACTTTGGTATATTAACTTCAAACCTGCGAGAGGGAAGAAAAACTGCGAACTGATCACACAGCGAGCCGGGAATGGTGTAAGCCCGACGGATGCGGCGCAGACATATGGTCCCTTGAGGGCGGAGCGAACGGCAACAAGTAGCATCCGACGCGAAACCGGCGTTATTCGGTTAGGGGTGTGACGGCACTCTGTATGAGGTGGATAGGCAGTCGATGGACGGCCTGTCAATCAAGGTGGTACCGCAGGTTTTACACCTGTCCTTGTAGAAGGACGGGTGTTTTTGTTTTACCACCTTTTTCACCGACATTTACAGGGATTACCCTTAAAAACAGAGGTGCGGGCAAACCCCGCCTCATGCTAGATCCTGCTTAAGTGGCATTGTATTTTGCCTCTGTTCCCCCCTCCTCATGCAGGGGAACAAAGACCGGATGATTGCCGTTTAATTTAGGGCTGGTATCAAAAAATTTTAGGAGGAAATTCTGATGAAAAAACTAATCTCTCTCATTCTCACAATGGCAATCGTACTGGTGGCTCTCGCTGGATGCTCTGGCGCAGCTTCAAGCTCCACTTCTTTAAAGGCCTCGTCCAGCAGTGCCCCCGCAAGCTCTCAGGCAAAGGTTTATAACATTGGCATCGCGCAAATCGTCGAGCATCCCTCGCTCAACCAAATACGAGAATCAATCATAGCCGAACTTTCCACTCTCGGATTTAAGGAAGGCGCAAATGTTAAATATGATTATCAGAATGCGCAGGGAGACATGGCCAATCTGAAGAGCATCTGTCAGAAGTTCTCCGGCGCTAAATATGACCTCATTGTCGCTATTGCCACTCCCACCGCGCAGGCCGCTGCAGGTGAGACTTCCACGATCCCGGTCATCTTCTCTGCCTGCACCGACCCCATTACTTCCGGCCTTGTGTCAAGCCTTGAAAACCCCGGCAAAAATGTCACCGGTACCTCGGACGCCGTGTCCGCTGAAGAGATTATGAAATTGGCCCTTCAGCTTACCCCTAATATTAAAACCATCGGCGCCCTATATAACGCAAGCGAGACCAACTCCGTATCGGTAATTAATGATCTCAAAGCCTTCGCCGCCAAGAAGGGGCTCACTGTGATCGAAGCCACCGCCACCAGCACTGCCGATGTACAGCAGGCCGTCACCTCACTTGTAGGAAAGGTAGATGCCATCTTTACCCCAATTGACAACACTGTGGCCGCCGCTATGCCCATTGTGGCAGAAGTGACAACCAAGAACAAAATTCCCTACTATGTGGGTGCCGATACCATGGTCACCGACGGCGGATTTGCGACCTATGGCATCAACTATGACATCCTTGGCCGCGAAACCGCCTCGATGGTCGCCAAGGTCCTGAAAGGCGCCAAACCGGGCGATATCCCTGTCAAGCTGATGACAGATATGAACATCTATATCAACGTCGCCACCGCCAAGGCCATTGGCATTGAAATCCCCGCGGAGATTAAGGCAAAAGCGACTCTTTTGGGAAAATAATCAGAATATATGTAAGGTGATCCCCATTTTGCAGCCTGTTATGAACCTGCCCCGGTGACAATCCGTCGCCGGGGTTTTGGAACGAATGGCGCCCGCTGTTTTCGCGAACTAAAACTGGCTAGTTATAAAACGCCATTTTCTTCTCCCGCCTTCGGCGGGGGAAGAAATCACAAGCTTGTTTTCAAGTTAATCAACTATACAAGATTTAGTATCCGTCTTCGTAAATACGGCCATATGGCTCTTTGTGTTTGCAAAGCCCTGCAAATTGTCCCCGAAAGGAGAAACAACTGTGAGACCACTTATGACCTTCGCTGCCCTTCTCGGTTCCGTCGAGATGGGTGTGATTTACGCCATGCTTTCACTGGGAGTCTTTCTCTCCTACCGTACGCTGAACACCCCCGACCTCACTGTGGATGGAAGCATCGTCACCGGTGCCGCTGTGGGAAGCATCCTTTGCCGCGCGGGGCATCCTCTGTGGGGCCTGGTTGGCGGTGCAGCAGCCGGAGCGGTTTGCGGGGCGGTCACCGCCTTGCTTGCCACAAGACTTCGGATCAGCCCCCTTCTCTCCGGCATACTCGTAATGATGGGACTGTACTCGATAAATCTTAGAATTCTGGGCGGCAAGGCCAATATCTCCCTTCTCGGCGTAACCACAATTTATCATCTTTCCCCACTCAAAATCTTGGGGGAATACCAGACACTGATCACTTCAGTGTTGATCCTGCTGACTGTTCTCATACTCTTTTATCTCTTTTTGAAGACCCGAATCGGCTTTGCGTTGAGGGGGGTGGGTGATAATGAAGATATGATGCGTTCTCAGGGGATCAGCACCGACCACATGAAGCTTTTGGGCATGTCCGTCTCCAATGCCATGGTGGGCCTGTGCGGCGCAATGCTTGCCCAGTACCAACGTTTCTGTGACGTTGGCATGGGCAGCGGCATGGTGGTTATTGGTCTAGCCTCTCTGATCGTGGGTG
Source organism: Oscillospiraceae bacterium (assembly GCA_963664585.2). Lineage (GTDB taxonomy): Bacteria > Bacillota > Clostridia > Oscillospirales > Ruminococcaceae. Next base: position 100,706 of record CAXXEO010000002.1, read on the forward strand.
AGGTGGTATTTGGTGTGAAGCCGCTTGGCCGCCGACTTGTCGCCGTAGCACTCGGAGCGGTATTTTATCGCCTCGTCATTGCGTTTACCCTTCAGCGGGGAATGCCTGCGACCGACCTAAAGCTGATTTCCGCCTTGGTGGTGACGGTTGCCATGTCCGCTTCGGCCACAGGCGGAAGCCTCTCGAAGTTTTTTGGACACTTCAGCCAAAAAGACAGAAGGGAGGCAGAGGACCATGCTTAAGCTAACCGGTGTCACCAAGCTCTTTTTCCCCGGGACCACTGATGAAAAGCGTGTCCTTGACGGCCTTGATCTTCACCTTGCCAAGGGAGAATTTGTCACTCTGATCGGCTCCAACGGGGCAGGCAAAACCACGCTGATCAACTGCATCAGCGGTGCCTGCCGGCCTGAGGCTGGCCGGGTCCTTTTGGATGAAGAGGATATCACCTCTCAACCGGAACACCGGCGCGCAATCCATATCGGACGTGTCTTTCAAGATCCCCACAAGGGGACGGCATTCGACATGACAGTGGCAGAGAATATGTCCATCGCCTATCACAAGGGGCGGGGGAAAGGCCTTGCTCCCGGTATTACAAGAGTCGAGCGCGATCTTTTTCGCCAGGGCCTTAAACGCCTTGATATGGGCCTTGAAGACAGGCTGGAGTCCAAGGTGGGGCTTTTGTCAGGCGGTCAGCGCCAGGCGCTTACCCTGTTGATGGCCACCCTGGGTCGCCCCAAGCTTCTGCTTTTGGATGAGCATACCGCTGCCCTTGATCCGGCAGCCTCACAAAAGGTGATGGAGCTAACCTGTGTTCTGGTGGCCGAGGGGCAAATCACCACAATGATGGTCACCCACAATATGCGTTCAGCCCTTGCCGCGGGCAATCGTACTGTAATGATGCACGGAGGAAAGGTCATTCTCGATATCTCTGGCGAAGAACGCCGTAAAGCCACGGTTGAAGGGCTTGTCGCCCTCTTTCAGGAGAAAAACGGTGACGGCTTACTCAGCGACCGTATGCTTTTGGGGTAACTTTCTGATTAAACCTGTTTCACCAGCAGCCCAAGGCCCCCGCCCGTTGGCGGAGGCCTTTTTCTGACTGTCGCGTTAATCTCCATGGACATATTTGATGTAATATTATTTCCTTTTTTTAAAAAAATAACTAATTTTATAGCCAATTAACTTAAAAACTGGCTATATATAAAATGTCATTTTTTTCCCTCGCCTTCGGCGGGGGAAGAAATCACAAGCTTGTTTTCAAGCTAATTAACTATATATCTATTTTTCCCGCCTGTGGCGGGAAAAATAGATATGCTTTATTGTCTATCCATTATGATCCGTCGGTAAATGACAGATTATAATGCAATATTTGACAATATGCAAGAAAAAAATTATTTTATAGACAAACGTATACGAAAGTAATATACTAAGCTCATGTTTAAATGCTGCGCAGTGAGGGGTGCTGCTCATATGAAATTGCTGATTCGTCTTTATCTTCTGGCCGTAGGGCTCTTTCTTTTTGCTCTCGGACTTGTATTTGCAATCAACAGCAATCTTGGCCTGGCCCCCTGGAACTGTCTCAATGACGGTTTGATCAAACATGTTCCCATTACCTTTGGTCAGGCAAACATTATGGTAGGCATCATCATCGTTTTAGTGAACATTCTTGCGAAACAGAAAATCGGCTTTGGCACACTCGCTAACATGACACTGATTGGTATCTATATTGATCTCTTGAATCATCTTACCTTTTTGCCGAAGAATCCTGGCATGTATAATGCGCAGGGCGAAATAAGCCCTGTAAATATCGCATATGGCACCTTTTTAATCATCTGTGGTCTGACCATCACAGCAATTGGCTGCATGATTTATCTCAAAGCCGAATTTGGTGCGGGACCCAGAGATGGGCTCATGCTGGCCCTCATGTACATAACCGGGAAACCACTGGCCGTCTGTCGGATCTCCATCGAGCTTTGCGTATTTGCTGTGGGCTTTCTTTTGGGTGGAAGTATCGGTATTGGTACGATAGTCTCCTCCACATTAAACGGGTTCATCATACAGACGGTATTCAAGCTCTTTAAATTTAATCCAAAGACACTTAAGCACGAGTATTTGGACGATCAACTGAGGATGACATTGAAAAAGGCCTAGTACGCTTTAACATTTTAACCCTGTATATTCCCCCGCCGGAGGCAGGGGAATATACAGAAACATTCGATCTATTAGCAAGTTTAAGATGTTACAAGATACTAGTCGATGGTGTTTTCTTCTTTTGATTTACAGTTTTGCCACCTGCCTTTGATTGTTTTCGCAGAAAACGAAGGCAAGAGATCACTCTTATCCACTTCCAGCGATAGTCGGTAAGGTTGAAGTTTCTAATTACTTTTGATTCGCTGGAGAAACGGAGCTTCTGATGTGGAATAAAAATGTGCCATTGCGCCTGCTGCGGCTGACCTTTGGGCTTTTTGTATTATCCGCCGCAATTGTCTTGCAGATCAACGCCAATCTTGGCTATGCCCCCTGGACAGTGCTCAACCATGGCATCCATAGACAAACCGGTATGACCATAGGTCAAGCGAGCATACTTGTCTCGGCCATTGTCATCGGTATTGATTTAATTGCCAAAGAAAAAATTGGAATGGGTACAATCACCAATATGATCCTCACGGGGATTTTCACAGATTGGATTATCGCTTGGGATATTCTTCCTCATGCAGCCGGTCTTGCTGATGGCCTTGTACTTATTTGTGCCAGCATTGTGACCACGGGCTTCGGCGTTTATCTTTACATTGGCGCAGGCTATGGAGCAGGCCCCCGCGACAGTCTGATGGTTGCTGCCATTAAATTTTCGGGCAAACCCTTAGGTCTTTGCCGCAGCTCTCTTGAGGTGTGCGCACTGGCACTCGGTTTTCTTTTGGGCGGAAGCGTTGGCATAGGCACAGTAGTGCTTTCGCTGTGCACCGGTATCGTCATGCAATATATTTTTAAACTTTTTAAATTTAATCCCAAGACTATCAAGCATGAATATCTAGATGATCAGATTAAGCAGTTAATCAGTTTAAAAAAGGCGCATGTTTAAACCTTTTTTGGATTCTCCGGCTTTGCTCCCATTCACTTTGGAGGTAAAGCTCGGAGAAGGACGGAAAAAGAAAAGACTAAAAGTTTGTCTTTTTCCCTCTTTTATGATGTTGACAGTCAAGAAAAAGTGTGTTATATTAGTTTTCGCTCTATTGTTTTTGCTGGTGTAGCTCAGTTGGTAGAGCAGCTGATTTGTAATCAGCAGGTCGGGGGTTCAAATCCGTCCACCAGCTCCATTTTCCTTTCCACCTTGAAAAGAAGAGGAAAAGCATTTCCCGGTTCACGAAATATGGGAGTGTTCCCGAGCGGCCAAAGGGGGCAGACTGTAAATCTGTTGTCTTACGACTACGATGGTTCGAATCCATCCGCTCCCACCAGTTTTTGTCAAAACAAGTCGATTGCAATAGCAATCGACTTGTTTTCGTCTATAGGATAAAATAAACGATTTAAAACTACGGTGAAAACGAATTCTTACTTCATTGCTGGCCTTTTCTTCGATTTCAGCATCTTCTCGACATAGTATGTAACGGCTCCAAATAGGCCTATAATGGAGGAGAATGTTGCGAGAACATTGACCAGGGCGAATGCGCTAAATCCATTCTGGAGGCCCTGCTGCCCGCCGGAGGCTCTCCCCTCGCCTGATGGCGCGAGCTTTGTACCACCAGTACCGGGACTGCTGCCTTTGACAGCGTCAATCTTACCCTGACCGTTTTGTGTCGGTGCCCCGACATGACCTCCACTGCTGACAGAGGAAAAAGGCATCGAAATCCATTGCGTAAAGCTTGAAGTAGCCACACTGTAACCGCCGTATACGACTATAATAGCAACAAGGGCAATACAAAGGGGTTTAGACACAGATGCCGGAATCCGAATACCCTTTTTGAACATCCCCATGATAAAGCTCCAATTGAGGCCAATATGTAAACCGACAAGGGTCAGCGCCGCCGCTGATGCGGAATAGTGGATCATTTTCCAGCTCCCGCCTGCGGCTTCAAGATGAAAAAAAGTTTTAGAGATCAGTATTCCACTGATGGCAATCAGAGAAAAAGCAATTAAGAGCAGCACATCTATCATATAACCGAGTCTTGTTTTGATGGGCAGATCCTTTCCGAAAAGTTTCGCCGAAACGGTAGCTATCCATTTAAAATTCAAAAGCTTGTGAATAACGAATAAGCCGCAGACAAACAGCCCTCCTATTTCATGAAACTCCATACTGATGACTCGCTTGTTATACATCAGTATTACGATCAGCGCCATCACAATATCCAAGCCGATCTTAATCCAATTTGTATTTTTAATTTTCACTGACATCCACTTCCTAACCGCCTATAATGACAATATTGTATAATTTTTTCGTGAAATATTTGTGTGAAATTTTCGAGACTTTCGTGATCAGTTCCAATAGAAAGACATTAGATCGTTTTGGATGTGATTTCTGGATATTCTTCTTAATTGGCGGCAACAAGAATATGGCTTACTCTTACTGTTGACACATTGCTTCTTTTAGGTTATAATTTCTTTGCTCTAAGTCCCTGCTGTCGAGGCGTAGCTCAGTTTGGTAGAGTGCCTGGTTTGGGACCAGGATGCCGCAGGTTCAAGTCCTGTCGCCTCGACCAAAAAAGACATACTTTCCAACAAGTGGAATGTATGTCTTTTTTTATGTGTCAAACTGAGATATTATGGATTAATCAGATGTGATACATAATGGAGGTCGTATAGATGATTCTAGCAGAAAATAAAAGCGGATGGAGGTTGTTGGAATATATTCAAATAAAAGAAGCGGATATAGATAAAATTAATAATGTTACTGGTGCATTTGCTATTTTAAAAATCCAAAATAAATATGTTCTTGGCTATAATAGATGGCGAAAGCAGTGGGAATTTCCAGCGGGTCATATTGAAAAAGGTGAAACTCCGAGATGTGCTGCAGAAAGAGAATTGTTTGAAGAAACACATCAAAGAAATTCAAACTTAATATTCAAAGGTGTGGTTAAAGTAAGTGATGCCAAAGATGAAATTAGATATCAAGCTATTTTTTTCTGCGAGCAAGACGAATTATCTGAATTTATTAAAAACGATGAAGACGAAATGGAGAAAATAATGCTATGGGATATGGCAGAAAATATCGGCTACGTAGATGAAGTAGACTTAAAAATTGTTCAAATCAGTTGTACGGATTAGTAGCTGAAAAATTCCAATTTATCAGATTAATCAACAGCCATTCTATCTGTTCATAGCTGAAAATTTATTTTGCCTCATAACTCCAGAAAGACATACCTTCCGCTACGAGGAAGGTATGTCTTCTTATATGCAAGAGCATGGATTGGGAATTACTCCTCATCCACGCCCTTTTTGTTTTCTGACGGTAACGAAATCACTTGAAATTCCGGCTCTAGTGAGGAAATATAATGCTCCTCACATTCTTGCTGTGCTGCAATCAGGATATTGACTGCCTGCTCAGAGGCCCTGAACATTTTCAAGTACATTTCCTTGTAGTCTGGCATTTATATCACCCTGCATCATATTAGGACAAATAGTCCAAATTGTCAATAGGACAATATGTCCTTTGATATAATAAATAGGGTGATCATTATGAATTTAAGAATACGTGATTTGCGAGAAGATGCCGACTTAACCCAACAGCAAATAGCAGATTATTTAATGTGTGACCAGTCACTTTATTCTAAGTATGAGCGTGGAGAACGTGCAGTGCCATTAGAAATCGTGGTAAAGCTGGCTGAATACTACAAAACCAGCGTGGATCATTTGGTTGGTCTGACAAACAATAAAGCGCCTTACGGTAAATAGAAATGCAAAAATACCGGATTGCGTGAAAATGCAGATTTGACACGGGGAAAGGCTGGGGCACTTCGCCACACCTGAAAATCTTTTTTTACTGTTACTCCAAAAAGACATGTCTTCCGCCAAGTGGAAGGTATGTCTTTTTTTATGTGGAAAAACATGGTATTATGAATTACATCGTTATTACATGATACAGATAAACAGGAATTTGTAAGGAGCAAAATGTTATGAGTAAATATAATGCTCTATGGGAATATGTTCAAAAGAACGGCAGTTCATCAATGAAATTATCCTTTGCTGAAATACATGATGTCGCGGGAATTGAGATAGACCATTCTTTTTTGAAATACAAAAAGGAACTCATTCAATATGGGTATCAAGTTGGAAAGATTTCGCTTAAAGAACAGACAGTAATTTTCAATAAGATCGGTTAACGGCTACAATTCCAATTTATAATCAGACTTTGAATTGCTTATAGCTTACAATATCTTTTTAGAATTTAGGAGATATTCAAATGTTGACAGTAAAGTTTTATGACTCTATAGATGATGCGTTATTAAAATTTGCCGTTATTGTTTCAAAATCAAATGGCAAATGGGTGTTTTGCAAACATAAAGAACGTAATACGTATGAATGTCCCGGTGGCCACCGCGAAGAGGGAGAAGAAATAATTGAAACAGCCAAACGAGAGCTGTGGGAAGAAACGGGAGCCGCTGATTTTTCTCTTATTCCAATCTGTGTCTATTCAGTATCGGGCAAAGATAATGTGATTGCGAATGGTGAAGAAACCTTTGGCATGCTCTTTTTTTCTGAAATAAAATCTTTTGGTCAGCTTCCTGCACTGGAAATAGAAAAAGTGGAGTTGTTTGATGAACTGCCAAAAAACTGGACATACCCGCTGATTCAACCAATATTACTTGAAAAAGCATGTTCTTTGTGATTGCCAAAAAAGGCATACTGCCGATAAAGTATTTCATTATTTCATATTGTTTTCAAATGACTATAGCAAATTTAAATCAGAACAGGAAAACAGGATGTTATTTCCTCTGCCTCAGGCGCGGGAGATAACAAAGCTCATTCCGCTTTATTTTTAGAATTGCATTAAGGAGTGTAACACATGAACATCAGGCTTATGACTATTGAGGATTATGAGGCGGTATTCCAGCTGTGGACGGATACCCCGGGAATGGGCATGCGCAGTATAGACGATTCACTCAGCGGTATTACAAATTTTTTGAAACGAAATCCTGCCACATGTTTTGTAACACAAGTGAACACCGAACTGGTTGGTGTTATTCTATGTGGACATGATGGTAGAAGAGGGTATATTTATCATGCTGCCGTAAAACCGGACTTTCGCAAAAAGGGAATCGCAAAAGCATTAGTCAACGCCGCGCTTGATGCATTAAAAAAAGAGAAAATCAATAAAGTGGCACTTGTTGTATTTAATACAAATGATTTAGGAAATCAATTTTGGCAATCCATGGGCTTTGAACAGCGAAATGATTTAGTTTACAGAAACAAAAGTATCAATGAAAAGAATTTTTAGCCTGACAAATTAATGGTTCTGACTTCACAATAAAAATAAAATTGCCGAATCACTTTACAATGATCGGCAATTTTTATTAGATTTCCTTTTCTACGCCTACAAAATCACTAAAGTCTGTTTAAACAAAATTTAAACTTAAAAATTCATTAATTATGCCCGTTAGTTAACTTATCTTCATACATCAATCTATCAATATGTTTCAAAAATTCCTGGACTGGATTTTCAGACTTGAATTCCAAATAATCATACCCTACGCTTAGGCTGATTGTATATGGGGTTATTTTCTGTGAATTAAACTGCGCGACGGTTTCTTTTAATCTATCTATTGCCTTTTTCAAGTCCAAACGGTTTTTAATTTCCATAATAATGATAAATTCATCCCCACCATATCTGGCGATAAAATCATTTCTCCTGAAAGTTTTTTTAAGAATGTTCGCAGTATATTCCAAAGCTTCATCGCCGACAGAATGTCCATATAAATCATTAATCGCTTTAAAAGAATTTATGTCAATCATAATTCCCGCCTGCAAATTGTCAGCGGCACTATTTTCAACTTTTTGCTGTAAATAATGATCAAGTTGCCTGCGATTGAAAAGCCCTGTCAGATGATCTGTATAAAGCTGGTCATTCTGAATATTAATAAAAATGATCAATATAGATATCGTCATGCAAACCCAAATGAGTGAAACCCCATAGATTAAGCTTTGTAAGATTCCTCCGATAAATGGAGGAAAAGCAAATACCAGAATAGGAATAAAGTTATGCTTCTGAATTTTATTTTGTTTGAGAATAATTAATATTAAAGTATGCATCAGATAAAGATAGCTTATTACTGCCATAATATAGAAAAATTTGCCCCTGTGATAAACATTATTTGCATCTATATAAAATAAAAAACCACCAGAAATACTAAGAAAAGATAAAAACGTGTTGAAGCATACCGGGATAAGCATGGGGACTAATAATTTTTTTAAACGCTTTTCATCCCGATATATCTGATAATTCGCATAAAACGACCACATCATACTGATAATCGGATTTAAACAATAGTAAAGTGCTGTTACCAGAAAATAGGTTTCTCTGATCAAAAAGCCGGTCTTACCATCCAATATCCACATGATTGTATCAAGAACCAATATAAGAGCATTCGAACAGAGCAGGGCTAAAAAAAGCTTCTGCTCAATTAAATATCTATCTGCTCGTTGATATATATTGAAAAATATCAAAAACAAAACTGTCAAGGCAAATGTATTCATTTCCACATACAAAAAAGTTTGCATTTCTTCCCCTTCTCTATAGAGAATATATCGCGGTTTTCTAAACGAATGGGTCTTTTTTGTCTCAATGCCCTATCTAAAGCGTGGTAAACCGTGTCGGGTTTTGCTTCTTTATTTGTATTTGGTATTAAAAATATACTTTCAGCTTATAACAGTTGATTATATCATCATTTAATAATTTTTTCATCAAAATATCAACCCCTTATCATAAATTTTGGCTTGAATCGACTGCATGACGCCAAAAATCTGTCTTAGCCAACAAACTGTTTATGTCACTATAAGCATACTTTTGCTGTGACACACTTTAGTACCCACTAAACAGACAGCTTTGAAAAGAAGATGACAGAATCATGCGTTAGCCACGTGTACTGTTTTTTATATCGCTTTGCAGGTGCTGTGCCTTGTCGAAAACCTTGACTTCTCATGAACTGGGCATTAAAATAAAAAGATAATGACTTGAAAGGGGTAAACCTTATGAACAATTCCGAAAAATCCATGGAGAAGATTGTAAACCTCTGCAAATCCAGGGGCTATGTCTACTCTGGATCTGAAATATATGGCGGTTTAGCAAACACTTGGGATTATGGCCCACTTGGCGTGGAGTTTAAGAATAATATCAAAAAAGCGTGGTGGCGCCGCTTTGTTCAAGAGTCCCCTTATAACGTGGGTTTGGACAGTGCTATTCTGATGAACCCTCAGGTTTGGGTCGCATCGGGTCATGTGGGTGGATTTTCTGACCCGCTGATGGACTGCAAAAGCTGCAAAACACGTCACCGCGCCGACAAGTTGATTGAGGACCAGTCCGGTGTTGCACCAAACGGCTGGACGGACGCCCAGATGATGGAGTTTATCGCAAATAACAAAATTAAGTGTCCCGATTGCGGCGCCTCAAACTTCACCGATATACGGAAGTTTAACCTAATGTTTAAGACCCATCAGGGCGTCACCGAGGACGCCAAGAATGAGGTTTACCTCCGTCCCGAGACCGCCCAGGGCATCTTTGTCAACTTTGCCAACATCCAGCGCACCACCCGCCGCAAACTTCCCTTCGGCGTTTGTCAGGTGGGCAAGTCCTTCCGCAACGAAATTACCCCCGGTAACTTTATCTTTCGCACCAGAGAGTTCGAGCAGATGGAGCTTGAGTTCTTCTGCAAGCCAGGCACCGACCTTACTTGGTTTGATTTCTGGAAAAAGGCCTGTACCGGCTGGCTTTCGGACCTGCAAATGAAGGTTGATAATGTCCGTGTCCGCGATCACGAGCAGGAGGAGCTTTCTCATTACTCCAACGCCACCAGTGACATTGAATTCCTGTTTCCCTTCGGCTGGGGCGAACTATGGGGTATCGCTGACCGCACCAATTTTGACCTAAACGCCCACCAGACTGAATCTGGCAAAAGCCTTGAATATTATGACGCAGAAACGAATGAACATTATCTTCCCTATGTGATTGAGCCCTCTCTGGGTGCCGACCGTGTGGCTCTTGCTTTCCTGTGTGACGCATACGACGAAGAGCAAGTAGGAGAGGCGGATACGCGTGTCGTCCTTCGCCTCCATCCCGCGCTGGCGCCTTACAAAGCCTGTATCCTTCCCCTCTCGAAAAAACTGTCCGAAAAAGCCATGTCGCTCTATGGTGAACTCGCCCGTCATTTTATGCTGGACTTCGATGACGCCGGCTCCATCGGCAAGCGCTACCGCCGTCAGGATGAGATAGGAACCCCCCTCTGCATCACCTATGACTTTGAATCCGAGAATGACGACTGTGTCACCGTCCGCGACCGCGACACGATGGTGCAAGAAAGAATACCTATTACAGAGCTTCAAGGGTATATCCGTACAAAAATCGATTTTTAGATTTATACTATAGCCAATTAACTTGAAAACAAGCTTGTGATTTCTTCCCCCGCCACAGGCGGGAAAACAGTTGTGGTTTATTGCCTTTTTATATGAAATTAGTTTTCATTGCGATTGCTGAAAAGGCAGTCGCAATTGCCTGTCAGGAGGGATTGTTCAGATGGATATTTTGACCGGTGGAAGCTGGATGACTGTCAGCCTTGACAACGCGATGCACAATTTGAATGAAGTGCGTCGCTTGACCGGGCCCGGCTGCCGCGTCATGGCGATCGTGAAGGCGGATGCTTATGGTCAGGGTGCTCTTATGATATCCGAAGAATATGAACGTGCCGGCGTTGAGTTCTTAGGGGTTTCCTCGCTATCCGAAGCGCTTGCGCTGCGAGCGGATGGGCGTACCGTACCGATTCTCATTCTCAGCTATACGCCGGAAAAAGAGGCAGCAACCCTTGCGCAAAACAATCTTACCCAAACTGTCGTCTCCCCCGAGAATGCCATCGCTTTAAATGCTGAGGCTGCTCTTGCCGGCGTGGCAGTTGACATACATATCAAAATTGATACCGGTATGCGTCGTGTGGGCTTTAATGCCGATGCCCCGGGCGTTGAGCATGAAATTGCCAACGTATTTTCGTTAAAGCATCTGCGTGTGTGCGGTGTCTTTACCCATTTTGCCAGCGCGGACGAACCGGATGCGGATGGAGTCGAGTTTACCCGCCTTCAGCTTCGCCGTTTTATCGAAGTCTGCAACCGTGTAAAAGCTTTTGGATATACGCTTCCTCTCTTGCACAGTTGTAACTCCGCGGGCACTGTTGCCTTTCCTGAAGCCCATCTTGACATGGTGCGTCCCGGTATGATGCTTGTGGGCTACAATCCGGTTCCTGATAACCAAAACGCAGATCTGCGCCCTGTTTGCACCATTCAGGCAAGGGTGTCCATGGTTAAAGAGATTAAGGCCGGTATGCCGGTCAGCTATAACCGCACCTATATTTCCGAAAGGGATATGACCATCGCAACCATTCCTTTAGGATATGCGGACGGCTATCCCCGAGCTCTCTCATCCAAGGGAAGGATGATTGTAAGAGGACAGTTTGCCAATGTGATCGGCCGCGTCTGCATGGATCAGCTGATGCTGGATGTTACCCATATTTCCGGAGTTACCAAGGGTGATATTGTCACCGTTATCGGACAGGATGGCGATGTCAAAATTGACTTTATGGATATGGGTGCAACCAGCGGCATCAGCTATTATGAGCTGATTACCCGCACAGGCCGCCGCATGCCGGTGTTATACACCCGCGGTAATCAAACGGTGGCCATATTGGATTATCTGTCCGGTGGTCTGAAAAGACTATAAAACTCAGCCATTTGCAAAATGAAAGCATTTTTTAAAACACATTTAACAATGGCACCTGCTAAGTTTGCAGGTGCCATTGTTTTTGTAATACGATGATTAAGCACATATAGCCAATTAACTTAAAAACTGGCTATATATAAAACGTCATTTTCTTCCCCCGCCTTCGGCGGGGGAAGATACAAGAACATTTAGCCCATTGCCATAAAAGATTTAGATTTTACAAGCCACTAGTCAATTTAACATATTATCCCACAATTATTTTTGTCGGATTCAACAAACAATCAGTTTCTTTTCATTCGTTATTCACAGTGTCGCTTTACAATGACTTTACAATCATACCACAAAAGGAGGGTGAATCTTGTATACACCCGATTATAGACATGAATACAAACACTGTATTAACCTTTCAGACTATTATAGCCTGCGTCCCCGCCTGCAAACAGTAGCGATCACCGACCCCAACACCGGACCGGACGGCCGTTATCATGTCCGAAGCCTCTACTTTGACAACGATGAAGATAAAGCCCTGCGTGAGAAAATCGCCGGCTTAGCTAACCGCGAAAAATTTCGAATACGCCTTTATAACGGGGACAGTTCCTTTATCCGCTTGGAAAAAAAGAGTAAGGCAAACGGACTCAATGAAAAGCATTCCGCCCCTATTACTGTGGAAGAGTGCCAACGTATGATCGACGGTGATATCGATTGGATGGAAAAAAGCCCTTACACATTGATTGTTGAGCTTTACAGCAAAATACGCTTTCAGCGTCTCAAACCCAAAACTATCGTTGACTACTGGCGCGAGGCCTATGTTTATCCGGCGGGCAATGTACGCATTACCTTTGACAGCGACATCCGTACCGGACTCTTCTCTACCAACATCCTCGACCCAAATCTTCCTCTGATTTTGACAGGTGAGCCTGGGCTCCTCCTCCTTGAGGTCAAATTTGACCACTTTTTTCCCGATATCATGAGGGACATCATTCAGACAGGGGAGAGATGTAGCGCTTCTTTTTCCAAATACGCTGCCTGCCGTACCTATGGATAACAGAATCATACTATTTTAAATAAATCTTTCTCCCCGCTTGCGGTGGGGTAAGAATCCAAATAAGCTTCATTATAAAAACAGGAGGACAGTTTAATGACCTTTAATGACATCTTTAAATCGAGCTTTCTCGAAAATATCACCAGCTTTTCCGCCTTGGACATGGTGATTGCTTTGGGGCTTGCTTTCGTGCTCGCCCTGTTTATCTTTTATGTTTATAAGAAAACTTATACAGGGGTTATGTATTCCGCCAGCTTTGGCGTCTCTCTCATGGCCATGACGCTAATTACCACCCTGATTATTCTTGCTGTTACGTCCAATATTGTCCTCTCCCTTGGCATGGTCGGTGCCCTTTCCATCGTTCGCTTCAGAACAGCCGTGAAAGATCCTTTGGACATCGCCTTCCTTTTCTGGTCAATCGCAGCAGGTATAGTTCTTGGTGCGGGACTGATCCCGCTTGCCATTTTTGGGTCCCTCTTTATCGGTCTTATCCTTATGGTTTTTGTCAATCACAAATCCGTTGAAACCCCCTATATCCTTGTGGTCTCCAGCGAAAGCGGAGAGCAGGAGGGGGCCATTTTGAAGGTGTTGTCCGACAACGTGAAACGCCATGCCCTCAAGAGCAAAACCTTGTCTCCACACGGCATGGAGCTAACGATAGAGGTGCGGCTCCAGAATGATAAAACCGACTTCATCGGCGAGATTTCTGCGATTCCCGGCATACGCAATACCACACTGGTGAGCTATAACGGCGACTATATGTCGTAAAAAGGAGGGGCCGGCATGATCAAGCACAAATGGTTTGACAGCATTGTGGCAGTGTTCATGGCAGTCGCCATCATACTTGTCGGCTTCGCCATAGCCAAACCCGACATCCTTTCCTCGTTTACTGGAAACATCCAGCCCGCTTATGTCAAGGCTTTCGATAAAACTGAAATTATGAGCATGGACATTATCGTAGATAAGGATGACTGGTCGACACTTCTTGAAACGGCAACTAAGGAAGAGTATATTTCCTGTACTGTGGTTATCAATGGTGACAAAATCAAAAACGTAGGCATACGGGCTAAGGGAAACTCCAGCCTTTCCAGTGTAGCAGGCGACGACACTACCGATCGCTATAGTTTCAAGCTTGAGTTTGACCACTATGTAAAAGGTCAGACCTGGCTGGGCCTCGATAAGATGGTTGTCAATAACATGCAGGGTGATGCCACTTATCTGAAAGAGTATCTCTCGTATGACATCATGAATTTCATCGGCGTCAACACCCCATTGTACGCCTTTACGGATATTACGGCTAACGGCGAGAACTGGGGCTTTTACCTTGCTGTAGAGAGTCTGGAGAACAGCTTCACCGAGCGATATTACGGTGCTGACCACGGTGAGCTTTACAAGCCCGAAAGCATGGGCAACCGTGGAAATGGAATGATGAATGACATGCTGAATCAGATTACTGAAGGAGCAAACAGCAAGGGCACTGCCGCTTCAGCTTCCTCCAGCACCTCAGCCTCCGCATCTGGAAACCAACCAACAGCCGTAACCGGCGACACAGCCAACCAGAACGCTGCCGGTGCCCGCTCGCAAAACGCTGGCCGTGGTCTGATGGGTGGTGGTGGCATGAGCGGCAATGGCGTGTCTTTGCAGTACACCGATGATCAAATTTCAAGCTATTCGGCTATCTTTAATAATTCAGTCTTTGAAGCAGACGAAAACGATTATAAGCGGGTTGTTACCGCCCTTAAGAAGCTCTCGACTGGTGAAAACTTAGAGGATACTGTCGATGTGAAGGCGGTGCTGCGCTACTTCGCTGCACATACCACCGTGGTAAGTCTGGACAGCTATGTCTCGAATATGGGTCACAATTACTACCTCTATGAAAAGGATGGCCAGCTTTCGATCCTTCCCTGGGACTACAACCTCTCCTTCGGCGGCTTCCAGTCCGGCAACGCGAGTACAGTGGTCAACTTCCCCATCGATACCCCTGTCTCAGGAGTAAGCTTATCCGAACGCCCCATTCTCAGTCAACTTTTGGCTGTACCCGAATACCAGACGCTATATCATCAATACCTTCAGCAAATAATAAAAGGGTATTTTAACAGTGGTATCTACGAAGAAACCATACTGTCTCTGGACGCCATGATTAAAAGCCATGTAGCCGCCGATCCAAGCGCATTTTACACCTATGACCAATATCAGGCGGCAATTCCCGTACTAACAAAACTGGGCCTGCTTCGTGCCGAAAGCATTGAAGGTCAACTGAATGGCGCGATCCCCTCCACTTCTGCTGGTCAAAGTGCGGATTCCTCCGCTCTGATAGATGCCTCCGGACTCAGCACGCAAACCCTGGGCAGCCAAGGCGGTGGCGGTGGCGGCGGCAAAGCACAGCCTGGCGGCGACCAGATGGGTGGCAACGCAGTAGGCAATACAACAGGCAATATAGCAAACACTGATACCATGCGGCAGGCGATGGAGATTGTTTCTCAGATGACAGGTGGCGCCCTGACAGACGAACAGACAAAGGCACTTAAGGCTCTTGGCTTTTCTGTTGAAGAAATAGCCCGCTTCGTCGCCATGGGCTCAGGTCAGACTGCTAATTCTGGACAGCAGGGAGGACGCACCCGCCCTAGCGGTCAGCCGCCTGGAGGGCAGATGGGTTCACCCCCCTCGAACGCAGCGAAAAAAGCAGGCATCCCGGACACCGGTCTAGCACAAGGCGAAACCGGTGCGGGTCAATCAGCCCCAAGTAACACAAAATCCACAGGCTCTTATCAAAATAATCTGATTATGGTGGGTGTCTGCACTGCGTCCATGCTCGCCGGTCTGGCTTTTGTTTTCTTCTTTAAACGGCGAAGACCTGCGAAACGGTAACAATCCTCCCCTTCCCTTCTTTTCTCCTTTTGAAGCGGAAGGATATTATAAAAAATAAGCAAAGCCCCATGTTAGCAAATGGGGCTTTGCTTATTTTTTTCAAAAACCACGCTCTGTTCACAGAGGGTAAAAGAAGCTATACTGATTAATAGGGAATATAGTTGATTAACTTGAAAACAAGCTTGTGATTTCTTCCCCCGCCGAAGGCGGGGGAAGAAAATGACGTTTTATATATAGCCAGTTTTTAAGTTAATTGGCTATAGAATTCATAATTTGTGCTATTCTGTATCATCTTCCTCGCCTCGGCGGGGGGAATTGCCAGTACCATTTATGTGAAAGAAAACGCGTTTATAAAGCTGAAGATGATTTAGTTTGCAATACTCTTTCATAACTGATACAAATCGTCCAACATGTGAATTGATCTCACTTTGGACAGCATATTTCTTGCCTCTCGTGTCATACTATCCCTCAGAATGATACTAAGACCTTTTAAATGGCCTTGTATGATTGTATCTCATCTCCACCACCTTCAGATGGGGAAAAAGATACAGATAAATGTAAGGGGGAGGTCATTCATATGACAAGGAAAAATGTCTCGATCTGGCAGGAAGAGAGGGGGGTACCCTCCATTTACCCACCCCAAATGGCGCCGAAATATGAGGTCATCATTGTCGGAGGTGGAATGACAGGGATGCTGCTCGCTTATACGCTTTTGGACGCGGGCGTAAAAAGCCTTGCGGTCATGGAGGCTGACACGATCGGAAGTGGCACCAGTGGCCGCTCAACAGCTAAGGTGACCGCACAGCATAACCTGATCTATGACAAGCTTCTCACCGGTCTCGGCTACCAACAGGCCTCACAGTATGCGCGCGCCAATATGCAGGCAATCGGAGCCTATGAAAAGCTTATTCAGGCCAATTCCATCGAGTGTGGCTTTGTTCGTCGGGGCGCTTATCTTTACACCCGTAACCCTAAGGAGCTTAAAGCGATCAAGGCTGAGGTGAGAGCAGCCACGGCTCTTGGTCTCAATGCCCGCTTTGAGGACAAGCTCTCACTGCCGATACAAACGGCGGGAGCGGTCTGCTTTCCGGACCAGGCACAGTTCGACCCCATCAGGTTTCTTCACGCTCTTACCCGACTGGTTGCCGAAAAAGGGGGGCATATCTTCCAGCATACCCCTGTCCTTTCTGTGCGAGGGGACAGGGTAACCCTTGCGGGCGGCATGGTCCGCGGGAAGCATATTGCCCTTTGCACACACTATCCCCTGCTGAACAAATCGGGTCTCTACATTCTCCGGCTGTATCAGTCCCGTTCTTATGTCCTCGCCCTCCAGAACGCTGTGGATCCCATTGGAATGTATCTGGACATCCGCAAGGGCGGTCTTTCTTTTCGTACCATGGAAAGCGATGTCCATGGCCCTCTCCTGCTCTTGGGCGGTGCAGGGCATACCACCGGCCATGATGGAGAATGTTCCCACTATGCCCGTTTGGAGGCACTCGCCAAAAATATCTATCCGCAAAGCCGGGTGGTGGCCCGATGGTCTGCCCAGGACTGCATGACTCATGACGCCATCCCCTACATCGGTCGACAGGGGGATGAAGACTCGCATCTTTATCTTGCCACAGGTTTTAACAAATGGGGCATGACCAGCGCGATGGTTTCCGCCCGTCTGATCACAGACCTCATTATCAAGGGAAAAAGCCCCATGCAGGAGGTTTTTTCACCTCGGCGTTTAAATCTTTCTCTGTCAGCGGAAAGCTTTCTTCTCAAATCTGCGGATACAGCGGCTGATATTGCAGTCGGCCTCTTCGCCCCCAAAAGAAAGGAGGGCGTCTGTCTGCGCTGCACCCATATGGGAGGCGCACTCCACTATAACAATGACGAGGGAAGCTGGGACTGCCCCAGCCACGGCTCCCGCTTCAATGCAGAAGGGCAGGTGATCGAAAACCCCGCCGTCAATCCACTCAAAGGAGGAAACAGATGATCTATACCGACCGCTTTTATCATGGAAGCAGTGCCTCACCCCCTTTTTTTGAGGGCTGGTATTTTAAGCACCGCAAGGACGGTCAGGTGTTGGCCGTGATCCCCGGACTGTCACTGTCAGACTCAGGAGAAGAGGCATTTATTCAATTGATCCATGAGGGCGGTTCTCATTATGTCCGTTATCGGCGGGAAGAATTATCGGTTGATCCACAAAGGCAGTTAATCCAGGTGGGCGAAAGTCGGTTCTCCCCACAGGGAGTCTGCCTTAAAATTCACACGCAGAAGCTCACCGCTTCGGGATGCCTTCACTACGGTCCTGTCCGTCCCCTTGCCCGGAGCCTGTATGCCCCCGGTATCATGGGCCCCCTTTTCCTACCTTTCCTTTCTGGAATGTTACCACGGAGTACTTAGTCTCGGCCATACTGTCAGCGGATCTATCCAGTTAAACGGCCAGAAGCTCAATTTTGACGGCAGTACGGGATATATCGAGAAGGACTGGGGGCGCTCTTTCCCCAAAAGCTGGCTATGGTTTCATTGTGACGGCTTTGACCACCACCCCTCAGCCTCGGCAATGCTATCCATCGCGTCCATCCCCTTTTTAGGTGGCAGCTTTACCGGCCTGCTCTTTGTTCTGGATACAGGCAGCCAGCAACATCGTCTGGCGACCTATCTTGGAGCGGTATGCCAAAAAATCCGACACAAAGACGGCTGTGTGAGCATTCTTGTGCGCCAAGGGGAATACCGGCTGGAACTCGCCCGTTCGTCTCACGGATTGCCATCCCTTAAAGGCTCCCGCCATGGGTGCTATGAGTCGCACGATGGAAGAATACCCGACCTGTCCCAGCCGCCTTCGTCTTCTGCGCGGCGGGCAGATTCTCTGGGAGGACAGCGGCCATCATGCAAGCTTCGAGCAAGTGGGGCATCCGTTTAGGCTAATCAATAATCCTGCCTCTGTTTTCCCCCGCCTCTGGTGGAGAGAATAGAGGCAGGATTATTAATTTTGGGGGTATGGTTCTTTTATATTGGTTCTGTCTAAAAGATAGTCAACGCTGGTATGATGAAAATCAGCAAGCTTGATTAGGATGCTGGTTGGAAGATCCACTTCCCCTCGTTCGTAATTGCTGTAAATTCTTTGACTGCAATGAAGAGACTGTGCAACTTGTTTTTGCGTCAGATCCTTATCCTCACGCAGATGTCTTATTCTTTCATACATCAGGATCACCTCCGAATTATTATAGTTTACGAATTTTCCGCTATTGACCTTTAGCGAAATTATCGCTAAAATTGCTCTGAGGTGAATAAATTGGAAAAATTTGATAAATCATTAAAAAAGGCAATAGAAAAAAGCTTCCCTAACATTGAGAAGCTTTTTTCAGAAGCCATGTTATCAGAATTCATAAGCACGTCGGTCGACGATTTAGAGAAATTTAATTTTGGCCTGGGAACAATGATCCGGCTCAGAACTTTTGCGGCCCAAAAGTGTCCTTTACCGCAAATTTGTACAATATGTGGTTTACCGACAAAGAGGTAATAACGATGATGATACTACGGGGTTTTCATCAATATGCCCTAGATAAAAGTAAGTTTTAAAAGTTCTTCCACTTCTTATGTGACGCGTATTTTAGTATGCGAAACAATTTGCTTCAATTTAGAAGCTGAATATTTCCATCCCCATCTGTATGGGTCTGCGCCTGCAGAGGTGGATGTGTCTTATCTATCTCACCATATGCTTATATGCGCTATATCCCTCTTTATCCATCTGGTCATAGGGGAATAAAGCGGATGGCAGCGCTGTTTATACAGTATCGCAGTCCCCCCTTTTCCTTTGGGCCATCCGTAAAGACATGCCCCAGATGGGCGTCCCCCACACGACTTCTGGTTTCGGTGCGGATGCAGCCCAGATAGGCAAGCTTGGTATCCACATGTTCAGTAATCACATCAGGATCAACAGGTTTTGTAAAAGCTAGGCCAACCGCAGCCTGATTCAAACTTATCCCGTGAGGAAAACAAGGGCTCGCCACTGGTGATGTCCACATAGAGCCCATCCAGACTGTTATCCCAGTATGTGCCGGTAAAGGGGGCCTCAGTGGCACTTTCTTGCGTGACCTCATATTGCTCGGGAGTAAGCTTAACTTTAAGCTCCTCTTCAACCATTTTCTGAAAAGCAGAAGCATCCACCTTGACCGTCTCCTTAAGGCTGTCAAAGCTTACATGGCAATAGCCGTTCGGGTTCTTCTCCAGGTAACGCTGATGATATTCTTCGGCGGTATAGAAACTGTAAAGGGGCAAAATCTCGACAGCCAGACGTTTTTCATATCCCTTCTGCACCTTTTCTATAGCTGATTCAATGACCGGAAGAACGGCAGGATCCGTGTAATAGATACCGGTACGGGTACTGGTTTCCCACATCTCCACCTTGACGGTTGATCGAGGTGGGGTCAATAATCCCGAAATAATAACTCAGATAGATTTTCGAGACTGATTATTTCCGGCGCATACCGTACACACACGGTCTCGGCATGGCCGGTATTGTGGCGGCAAACCTCCTCATAGCTTGGGTTTTCAGTATGGCCATTGGCATAGCCCACCCGGGTGTCATAGACGCCGGGCACTCTTGCCATATACGCCTCGGTCCCCCAAAAGCAGCCCCCCGCGAGATAGATTACCCTTAGCTTTTCCATATCAAAGTCGATGTTTTTGTTCGGATTTTCCGGAAGGCCGTTTTTAAGCATTTGCCACTGCTCCTTTTTTGCATGTTTCAAATTTGAACTCTGTCTTCCCTGTTTACAGCTTGACAGACAGAAAAAGGACACGAATCCGGCTTGGCATCTCTTTTGGCTGCCCAATTGTTTATAGCGCTATCATAGCACACTCATTCTCTTTAAAAAAGTACCGCGTTTTGCACAGAGAAAATTTATTTTGCCATAATCCTAATCTTATCTGCTCTGATTTGCACCGGATAGCTTTCCAGCACATAGCCGTTAAAGGTGATCTCCACACTGTCCCCCGCCTTGATATCGAAAAGCGCCACCTTGGTGCCCGCCGCGTTAAGAATCCTGGCACTGTCGGCCAGACTAACAGACGCCCGATCAAAGCCCGTCTCATCCGTCGTTGTCACCATCAGGCTGCCCTCATATACCCCCTCGACCCGGGCGGTAAAGACAACCTTGTTTCTTTGGATATAATCGCTCCATATAAAGACCGCCACTGCGATAACTACAAGACATCCCCATATCAGCCACTTCTTTTTCATCAAAACACCCCTTCTGATTTTTTACCATTCTCTTATATAGCCAATTAACTTAAAAACTGGCTATAGTTAAAACGTCATTTTCTTCCCCCGCCTTCGACGGGGGAAGAAATCACAAGCTTGTTTTCAAGTTAATCAACTATAGCATAACCATTAACCCATGTTCCCCCCGTTGCTTTGAGGAAAAGGAACCAAACTATTTAGACAGGGCTTAAACGCAACTGATTTTGCACACTCTATCATAGTAGTGGTGCCAAAATGATAAATTTATGCAGACCGCCTTCTGGCAATCATCCTCAGCATCATCTGACTGCGATTTTTGGCGTATAAAAGGCTTGTACTGCAGGCAGTTTAATAGTACAATATGAAAAAACAGCGCATCCTTCCCGAAAGCCCGCGATCACACTGAATCCTCTTTAAATGAAATGTTATCTTTTGTATCTAATTTCCCCGTCTTTGGCAGGAAAATCAGAATAGATTATCATTTAATGATGGGATCGTATCCGGCGCTTCGGACAGGCAGCAATTGGAAAGCGGGAAGTGTCCATGTACATCGGCGATATATTTAAAAGCAAGGGGGTATCCCTCTCCCTTGAGGTGTTTCCCCCAAAACAGCAATCCTCTTATACCTCGGTAGAAACGGCGGTCAATGAGCTCTGTGGTCTCAACCCCGATTTTATGAGCGTTACCTATGGGGCAGGCGGTGGGACCTCTAAAAACACGATTGGTATCGCCTCCCATATTCAAAATGGCCTTGGGAAAACGGCCCTTGCACATCTCACCTGTGTTTCTTCCACAAAGGATGAAATCCGCGCACTCATCGCTAAGCTCAAAGAAAGCGGAATTCAAAATATTCTCGCGCTTCGCGGGGATATCCCCAAAGATTCCTCTTTTCCTGCCCCTCTTCACTACCGCTACGCCTATGAACTGGTGGAGGAGATCAAACGACAGGGGGATTTTTGCGTCGCCGCTGCCTGCTATCCCGAAGGACATGTGGAAAGCACCAACAAGGAAATGGATATGGACTATCTCAAAGCTAAGGTGGACTGTGGCTGTTCATTTTTAGTCACACAGATGTTTTTTGACAACAATGTGCTTTATAGCTTTTTATATAACCTATCGCGAAAGGGGATCAATATCCCTGTGGTCGCCGGGATCATGCCGGTAACAAACAGCATCCAGATTAAAAAAGCCTGTGAGCTTGCCGGCACAACCCTCACCCCCAAGTTTAAAGCAATGGTGGATAAATACGGCCAAAACCCCGCCGCCATGAAACAGGCGGGCATCGCTTATGCCACCGAGCAGATCATCGACCTGACGACCAACGGGGTGCGTGGAATACATATTTACACCATGAACAAACCGGAAGTTGCCCAGAAGATCGTGGCCAATATTTCGGATATTATCAGCCTTTAAACTTATACTGAACTATATCATTCATTCTTTTTTCCCCACCTTTGACGGGGAAAAGAGAATTTGATTATCAAGGCAGAAGGGGGCACCATGAAAAGAGAAGAAATTCTTCGCTACCTCGGCTATAAGGGCGCCCCTGCCGATGAAGCCACAGAAAAAATAATTGACGAGTGTGTTAATGAGCTCAAATCTATCTCCAAAAACGCCTTCACCTACAGCTTTCATTCACTTGAAATCGGAGAAGATATTCTTTTAAGTCCAGATGTCCACATCCAAAGCCGGGCCTTAAAAGAACACCTTACCGGCTGTGAAAAGGCGGTCGTCTTTGCGGCTACTCTGGGTACTTCTACCGAGTATGCTCTTTACCGATACGGAAAAACCGACGTGAGCCGCGCATTCGTCATGCATGCCTGCGCCGCCGCCATGATTGAGGAACTCTGTGACCGCATGGAGGATGAAATCGCCTTCAAGGTTTCTGCCGAGGGGCTCTTTCTACGACCACGCTTCAGCCCCGGCTACGGTGATTTTTCACTTACACACCAACGAGATATCGTGGCCCTGACACGATGCGACAGTCGTATTGGAGTCGGGGTTACAGAAAGTTGTCTTTTGACCCCATCAAAATCGGTGACGGGAATCATAGGTCTTTCAAAGCAAAGTATTGAAGAGGCTGACAGCTGCAGCTTTTGCGCCATGCATGAAAGCTGTGAATATAGGAGGCAGGGAATATGTTGCAAATAGATAAGCTTACCGCCAATCGTATATATTACTTTGACGGGGCAATGGGCACCATGCTTCAAGCCCTTGATGCCGGAGGGATGCCCTTTCCCGAAATCCTCAACATTGAAAACCCGGATTTGATTTATGGCATTCATGCGCAGTATTTAAAGGCAGGATGCGACATCATTAAAACCAACACCTTTGGTGCCAACTGCATTAAGACTGAGGGTACGCCATTTTCAGCCGATGAGGCAGTAGCTGCTGGCACACTGCTGGCTTGCAGCGCTGCCAAGGCGTTCTCACAGGATAAAAAACGCTATGTCGCGCTGGATATAGGTCCAACCGGCAAGCTGCTAAAGCCGCTTGGCACTTTGGATTTTGAGGATGCAGTCGCTGCATTTGGGCGGATGGCCAAAATTGGTGAGGAAAATGGCGCCGATCTTGTCCTCATCGAAACGATGAACGACACCTATGAGCTGAAAGCAGCGGTGCTAGGGGCAAAGGAGAACTGCTCTCTTCCCATAATCGCTACCTTCACTCTGGATGAAAAGGGAAAGCTTCTCACCGGCGGCGACATTGACGCAGCAGTGGCCCTTCTCGAGGCACTTGGCGTGGACGCTTTGGGGATTAACTGTGGTTTGGGTCCTAAACAGATCAAAGCACTCATGCCCACACTCATCGAATGTTCCTCTATCCCCATCGTTATCAATCCCAACGCAGGAATTCCCAAAAGCGTGAACGGCGTTACTTCTTTTGACGTCACGCCCGGGGAATTTGCGCAAATGATGGCCGAAATCGCCTCCATGGGCGTACGGTTTTTAGGTGGTTGCTGCGGCACCACCCCCGCACACATTGAACAAATGATTGAGGCAACACAGGAAATTGCCCCTGCAATCCTGACAGATAAGGGATTAACGGTAGTGTCCTCTTATGCCAGGGCGGTACGGATTGGTGAAAAATCAATTATCATTGGAGAGCGAATCAACCCCACTGGTAAAAAGCTTTTAAAAGAAGCTCTCCGAAGCGGAGATTATGATTATATTTTAGGTGAGGCCATCGATCAGCAGCGCGTGGGAGCTCACATCCTGGACGTCAACGCCGGCCTTCCTGATATTGACGAGGCAAAGGTTATGGGTGAGCTTACCACCCAGCTCCAGACTGTGCTCACCCTTCCCCTTCAGATTGACTCAAGTAACAAGCGCGCCATTGAAACCGCCCTTCGCCTTTATAACGGCAAGGCACTGGTAAACTCGGTAAATGGCAAAAAGGAAGTCTTGGCCGACATTCTGCCTGTCGTCAAAAAATACGGCGGCGTTGTGGTGGGCCTCACTCTGGATGAAAACGGGATACCAGACACCGCCAATGGCCGCCTCGCCGTAGCGGAGAAAATTATCCGTACAGCGGCCGAATACGGCATCTCCAAAAAGGATATCATTATTGACACTCTGACACTCACCATCAGTTCTGATCAGCAGGCGGCTATGACCACTCTGCAAAGCCTGGCGCTTATCAAAAGAGAACTTGCAATAAAAACCATTCTCGGCGTTTCCAACGTCTCTTTCGGCCTTCCTGAGAGGGAAACGGTCAACGCCGCCTTCTACTCCCTCGCCTTATTCCACGGACTGGATGCTGCCATTCTGAATCCCGGTTCCGAAGCGATGATGCGTGCCTACCGTACTGCCAATCTGATTACCGGCAGGGACGAACAGTGCAAGGAATATATTGCAGAAGCAACAGGGGTAAGTCAACCTGTCACCACTGCCAAAGAAGAGCTTTCACTCACTCAAATTATTCTTCGCGGCCTAAAAGACAGGGCGTATCTGGAAACAAAGCGCCTTCTTGAGACCACCCCTCCCCTTGAGATCATTGACAACCACCTTGTCGCCGCCTTAAATATAATGGGCATGGGATTTGAGAAGGGCGAAATCTTTCTTCCTCAGCTTCTTATGAGCGCCGAGACGGTAAAAAATGCTTTCGACGCAGTAAAAGCCCATCTGTCTGCAAGCGGTCAAGCGACCCAAAGCAAAGGGGAAATCGTAGTTGCCACCGTGCGTGGTGATATTCACGATATTGGCAAAAATATTGTCAAAACCATGTTGGAAAATTACGGCTTCGACGTCATAGATTTGGGCAAAGATGTGCCCACAGATAAAATCATTGAAGCCGTCATCAAATATGATATACGCCTTGTGGGGTTAAGTGCCCTAATGACCACCACCGTCCCCGCCATGGAGGAGGCTATTAAAGAGATCACACGCCTGGGGCTTCCGTGCAAGGTGATGGTGGGCGGTGCGGTTCTTTCTCAGACCTATGCCGATATGATCAAAGCAGATTATTATGCAAAAGACGCCATGGCTTCCGTCCACTATGCACAAGAAATATTCGGCTAGTACTTTGATGCAACTAAATCTTATAACACTGGTTAAATGCGCTTATATATTCCCGCACCTTCAACAGTGAAATATTCGATGTAAATAGATATCCTTAAAACAGAAATTGCATAGCCAATTAACTTAAAAACTGGCTATAGTTAAAACGTCATTTTCTTCCCCCGCCTTCGGCAGGGGAAGAAATCACAAGCTTGTTTTCAAGTTAATCAACTATACAAATGACCTCAGTTTTTCATTTCAAATCTTCTCTTTTGTTGGTACAAAAAGACAGCCCGATGCGATAAATCGCATCGGGCTTTTTTATACTATAACGTCAATTCATTAGAGCTAAAACGGGATCTTCAACGACATTGATTACACCAGTGCGTACCAGTCTGACAAAGACCTCCGCAACATCCGGATCGAACTGGGCGCCACTGTTTCTTTCAATTTCTGCCAGAGCAAATTCAACGGAACGGGGGCTCTTATACGGTCTTAATGAGGTAATGGCATCAAAACTGTCAGCAACGGCCAGACAACGGGCCTCAAGTGGAATTTCGACTCCCTTCAACCCTCTGGGATACCCCGTGCCATCCCAGCGCTCGTGATGCCCGATAATGGCAGGTATCACATGATTGACTGAAGGAAGATGCTTAATAATTGTGATGGACATCTCTACATGCTGCTTCATAATTGCATATTCTTCAGCTGTAAGTCTGCCCTTCTTGGCGAGGATATGCTCTCCAATACCGATTTTGCCGATATCATGGAGAAGCCCCGCTTCGTGGATAATGTCTACATGGAACTTGTCCATACCAAGTTCGGCCGCGAGTACAGAAGCGTACTGTGCCACCTTTTGAGAATGGCTGAATGTATACTGATCCTTGGCATCGATAGCAGCCGTCAGGGCGTACAGAGTTGCGGCATAGGCCGGCTTCGACGTCATCATGCCTAAATCGTCTCCGGTCACCGCTCCTTCTTGAATCGGTTTTTTATCCGTATCAGTCGTTGAGGTGTAAACAAACGTCTGGTTCTTACCGTTCTGCTTTGCTGTATAAAGGGCGAAGTCCGCCCGTTTTAAAAGCTGTTCCTGACCGACGGCGGCGAAGGGGTAGGTGCAGATTCCAATGCTCATGGTTAAAAAGCGGTTTGTTACGTTGACATCACTGAAAAAGGCCTTCTGAACATCCAAACGGATTTTTTCCGCTATAACGTGTGCCTGATGAGAATCATGGCCGGGCAATACAACGATGAAATTGCCTCCGCTGAAGCGCACAGCAATTCCTCTGCGGTCAACCGCATCACTGATGATCGTTGCCACCTTTTTGAGAGCGTTATTCCCCTCCGAATGTCCAAACAGATCATTGTAAAGCTTGAACATATCCAAATCCATGTTGAGCACCGAAATTGTATTGTCCTTCTTTTCAGAGGACATGTTGTCCGAAAGATATTTAAAGAGGTAACGGTGATTAAAAAGTCCGGTGAGATTGTCAGTAACAGCCTCGATCTGTGCACGAGTGTACAGGCGCGCATTTTCAACTGCCAGGGCAGTCGATGCGCCAAATGAGGCAAGCAGGTCAAGGTCTTCTGATGAATAGGGAACATTGTTGCGTTTACCGGCAAGAAGGATAATCCCAATCAGTTGCTCTCTGCATTTTACCGCAACAAGAACCTCAATATTGGCGGCCTCCAGTGCACGCTTCTCAGAGTCCCAGACCCCCTTAAATTGGGGATAAAAATCCAGATCGTTTTTTGAAATACAGCCGCCCTTTTCTGATAGCCATTTAACGATAGGGCTGTCTTTTACAATTTTTACATCCAGGTGGTTCAGCGAAATCGTAGATTTATAAGTACTATAATCACCCGTTAGGTCGTCCTTCAAAACAAGGCTTGAGCGCTGTACATTCATTGCTTTTTCAACGGTATCGATCAATTGGTGAGATATCTCATTCAGGTTCAGGTTGTGCGACATATTCAGACTAAAATCCATCAGGGCACTGCGCTGGTTATACTCAGTCTTATAAAACAGTTTGTTTGAAAGCATGTGCGCCAGGCGCAGAATGGGCTGAAAGATAAAAGCGACGATCAGTGCGGAAAAAATCACAAAATATTGTGAGACCTCTCCGAAGTGGACGCGAATATTCCTCTCAAGGGAAAAGACGCTGTAAACATATCCAAAGACGATAGCGCCAACGAAGATTGAATAGACAATACCCCGGGTAAACACAATCTTCATTTCTATCATCTTGTTCTTATACAAGGCTACCATAATCATAATGCTGTTAATAAACGAGGCAAGGATATCGATTGGATATTTTCCCACAATAGGCAATGCATTGCAGCAAACACCGATAAACAGGATCACCATTCCGACCATAATCGGCTTCACGCGCTCATAGGATGAGACATTTTTGATGACACAGTGTCTGGCTTTCAGGATAATCGCTATGATAAAAATAGCTTGGAATGCAAGCACCGGAGCCCCGGCCGGCCCAGTGACGTAATTGAGCACCATATGTCCGGCAAAAAAGCCTCCCGGGCCGGGATCAAGATTCACCATGCTGGCCTCTTTTACCATCAAACCTATAAGATTGACCACGATACCTGCCAAGGTCATCCCCGACCAAAAGGCTATCTTGCCAAAGCGCACTGTGTTAGTAAAGATGGAAAGAAATATATAGATGGCCAGTGGTGTGGCAAAAGTAAAGGCCACCATCATTCTATTCCAGAAAAGCACACCTGGATAAACACTTAGCTTCATCAATAGCGAACACATTGTCCAAAAGGCGAGCGTGATGAGAAGAGACTGAAAAGCGGTAACCACCCTGTCCTTTTTGGATATAGAAAAGAAGAACAGCAGCAACAGATAGCTTACAAGCGCTACTGTCGGCACTCCCCAAAAGAACAGATTATAAAGGCTCACGTAATCACCTCTTTGTCGGTTGGCAATCTATATGGAAACCGTCGCAATTAGATTAAGAGGGGACTGTCTCTCTTTTACGTCTTTTATCGGTTGGCAAGTTTAACGATCTCGGTAACGTCGTAGTGGCTGGGATTCATTTTTCGGATCTTCTTGCCGCTTTCTCTTGAATAACGCTCAATCACACCGGTCGGAAGAACAGAAACCATCAGAGGGTCTATACCAAGCATATGCTTAAGGTCTTGATAATCGCCATCCAAATATCTGAAATAGATACTGAGATGGTTTTGAATAATATCCTTGGCAACAACTCCATTGACAATCGCATCCACACCCATTTCAACATAAAGATGCACATAGGGTCTGTTTGTCTCGCCATACTCCTTGAGGGCAAACCAGTTGTGAACGTTCAGATTGGAAATCCGAATCGCCTCAGTGATTGTATTTTCTGTAATTCTGGTAAAGCCAGCAATATCAATTACGGTGGAAATACGATCTATATAGGCGAATTGCGGATACCCAATGCCATCTATCTCATTCGCCAGACTCAGGCAGCGAAAGACATCCCCAACTCGATAGCGCATGAAGGCGCCGCCCTTAAAATTGGAAATGACAAGCTCATAGTTTGATCCGGCGACAAGCTCATTGATCAAATAAGCCTTTGGCTCATAAGAAGGATCTTGCAGATTTCTCTCAAACTCCTGTTCCGGGATAAACTCGTAGAAGCAAACATCCGGAAAAAAGACAAGGCCGTCCTTGCTCCAAATTTCGGTGCCGATACAGGTAGGCTCAGTACCGCCAAAAAGCTCAAGTGGTCTGATCCCCCATAGGTTTTCTATCCGCTTTTTAAAGGCAGCAGAATCCGTTCCCCCACAAACAAGCCCCTTGGGCCGCCAAATATCCTTGGGGGTGATCGGGACTCCATCTTCCTTGCTGCGCATCATGGCCTTAAGCATGCGATAGTTCATCACGGGTGAATTTTTGAATAAATTTTTCATAAATCGTTTTTTTGAATTCCCGTCCCCTGAGTGGGCAAAAGATTCACTGATTCGCGTGATCACACTGCTCATACCGATCAGAACATCTATTCCTTTCTGCATGCCGAGAACAAAGCCCTCTTTGTTCCGCTCTCCAAAGCTCATCTGGATGGCGTCATCAACAGGGGGCATAAAGTTAACGGATAGCTCACCCTGCATGGCATAGGGGACAAGACCGCTGAAATAAGGCAGCGGAGCCAACCCAAAGAGAAAATTATCATGGGAACGAAGGGTAAAACGACCTCTCCCGTCGCTGGTGGACAGAATAATAATAGATAGAATGGTTCCTTTATGGTTGTCCACCATGCTTTGGGTATAAGGGGCTGTCTTGATGGGGCTTTTTCCACCCTCCCAGGTTGTTTCAATCCAGATGGCCGGCTTTGCCGGAAGGGCTGCCTCATTTTTCTTGAGAAGAATATCTGCGTAATCAGCGTATGTAGTCAGTGGAATCGTTCTGCGGAACTCATCGACTGTAGTTGGCTTTGTCCCTTTCAATATCAGTCTTCCCAGCTCACAATCAGCATAAAGTCTGAGCTGCTCAAGCAACAGACGGTTTTGGATTCCCATATATTCATCCAAAGAAATATCGAGAAATCCACAGTATTCCTGCCAGATTTCTTTATATCTTCTCTGTTTTAATTTTTGATCCAGAGTCATCCGAAAACCCTCCATTTGTCAAGGTGGCGATACATCTTCTTGTTGAACGGATAGTGGGGATCAGAAAGGGAGTGCTTTTTTGATATTTCTCATACTCCTTGAGCGTTTGGGGGAATATAAAGCGGTCCTGCACCCATACGTGGACAACATCCATCAACGTCCACAAAAGCATCGCCCAGAACATCAGAACACTCCCCGTTGCGAGAGTGAGAAACAGATACATGAGAAAGAAAAAAATGACACCCGGATGTCGGCACAGGGCATACATGCCAGTATCGATAACGCCATTTTCCTCTTCGGGTTTCACGTAAGTCTTGCGGAAAGGAAGTGCAAAAAACAGCGCATAAAGCGTTAACAAACAAGCGCAGAGAGCCGATATATAAAAGACGGTCTTGACGGCACCGAAAAGAAAAAGCTGCTCTGTGCCCGTAAAAATCGCACCCACAGTGGCCAGAAAAAGCACACCGAAGCCTATTCCAAAAAGAAAACCCGCCGATCTTCCTCTGCAATAAATCTTAACTAGATCAAACAGATAGAAAAAAACGAAAGATAGACAACCCATCACTACAAATATCACAAAACTTACACTCCGTAAATCATCTACTCGCTGTCGCCATCCTTTTTGGTACAGGATCTTTTACCATCATCGCCCAACAGGCAATACATGATTTCCTTTCATTGTGAGCAGCCTGGCCACGCAAAAGATGATATGTCACAATTAGGCTATAGACAATATGTTAATCATATCTCGGGAGAAATTTATATTATTTTCACAACTGGGATTTTGAATTTAAAACTACATTATAAGAAAGCAAATGACGCTAAGGATTCAATTCTTTTCAATTTCGAGATAAACAACCCTTTTTTTCATTTTGTAATTCCCGAAATTTGGCGTTTTATAAGTATATATTTTGTTTTTATGAATGTCAAGGTATGTTTGTCCCATTTTTTGGATTTTATCTCTAATATGTGTAAAATTTTCACTTTTTTTTCGTCTAATTACCCTAAAATAATCCCCAATACCTTTTCAACTATGTTTCAACCGCTTTTCAACAAAGTTTTGTGACCTTCGTCTAACCAATTTTCGATATCTATAGTCTGAAATTTGTCCAAAGGGCGCTTTTTATGAGAGATTTGGTTTTAAATTTTCAATAGGCAACACCAGGACACTGTCCCCAAAATATAATGTTTGAGACTGTCTAAATTCCAAAAATAAAATGAAATGAGCTTTGTTGTCTCCCCACCGGAGGCGAGGGAGATAACATCCTATTTTCCAGTTCTTATTTGAGATCGGTATAAGTATACCACAACCTGTCCATCAAGCAAAAAATTATCAAATATAATAGATTATAAGAAGAATGAATGATCTTCCTTCCCCACCGGATGAAAGGGTCAACTCAACTTCCATGTGAAAATAGGTTAAGACAAAAACTAACAAAAAACAGTTGACGGCAAGACGGAGTTGGCGGTAGAATTAAACTGGTATATACTAAAGAGAATGGGATGAAAGGTGGTTCGTATTATGGCTCTTTTTGACAAGATTTCCAACCTGACAAAGAGCGCGGTTGACAAGACAAATGAGATGATTGAGACGACTAAGCTCTCCGCAAAGGTCAATTCCGAAAACAGTAAAATAGCCGTGCTGAAGAACAGAATTGGCGAATACTACTGGACACAATTCGAGAATGGCTCAGTTTTAGATGCTGAAGTTATGGAATTTTGTGCAGAAATTAAGACGATCGCTGCCGGCATAGAAGCCATCAATGCAGAGATACAGGCACTCAAGGATAGCAAGGCCGCTCCCGTACCTGCCGCCGTCAAAGAGGGCAAGGCATGTGCCTCCTGCGGTAATATCATCCCATTGGGCAAAAAATTCTGTCCCGAATGCGGTGCTCCCATGCCTGTCGAGGAGGCTCAGCCTGCCGCTGCGGCTAAATTCTGCCCCTCCTGCGGAGTCCAGATGGACGCCGATAAGAAGTTTTGCAGCGAATGCGGCTACAAAATCGACTGATTCTAATCCTAAAAGAAGTAAAGACATCCATAGCCAATCAACTTGAAAACAAGCTTGTGATTTCTTCCCCCGCCGAAGGCGGGGGAAGAAAATGACGTTTTATATATAGCCAGTTTTTAAGTTGATTGGCTATATATAATGCTATAAAAAGGATGTTTGAAGGGTGAGAAAAAGCGTTTGCTTTTTCTCACCCTTCGTTTATTCGTATCGCAGACATTTTGAATATCCAGTTTGTGACTTTCCTATTGCTTTTGCGAATTCGGTTTGCGTTAAACCTATGTCCTCTCATATAGTTGATTAGCTTGAAATCAAGCTTGTGATTTCTTCCCCCGCCTTCGGCGGGGGAAGAAAATGACGTTTTATCTATAGCCAGTTTTTAAGTTAATTGGCTATACATGATATCACTTTCAAATATGCAAGGACCAGGTGATCAAAGTAAGAGCCACCAGATGAAGCGGATAAAAAACATAGAAAATGTATCTTCCCCGATATCCCCGCTTACCATTATAGTAGGACAGCGGGATGATCGCCAAAATGGACACAAGCTGCAAGAATCCCCAGGCAATATCCTCAAAACCGGGATTTTTCATACTGATGAGCGTACCTATGTTGGGAAGTACCAAGGCTACCGCACCCGCCGCCATTGTGGCGATTTTCCCCCAAGGTTTTTCATAGAAAACATAAAATCCGAACACCATAAAAACCCCTACATAGCCATAATCGGTATTAAGGCGTTGGGCCAATATGGCACAGAGCATGGGCGCAAGAGAACTGACGATGTTGCCACGATACATGTTGACTAGATAGATGGCCATAAGACCAAAAGCCAGTGTGAAAAAAATGTTCTGGTGCTGGATATAGACTGGCGTACTATAAAAAGCCATATCAAAAGGGATCTCAGATAGTATGGCAAAGACACAAAGACGTGCAAAATATGCCTTAACGTCTCGAGTATGACGATAGCCTTCGGCAATGGAAAAGGCCATAATAGGCATGGTGAGACGCCCGATGGCCCTAAAAATAATGACATTAGGGAAAAATATCGCCCCAACATGATCAAAGGTCATGGCAGCTATCGCAATAATCTTAAGCCATAATGAACTCATGGTGAAAGGTCCTCTATTCTTTTGATACAATAGTTGATTCACTTAAAAACAAGCTTGTGATTTCTTCCCCCGCCGAAGGCGGGGGAAGAAAATGACGTTTTATATATAGCCAATTTTTAAGTTATTTGGCTATATCTCTTCCCTTTACAGATGGCAGGTGGAAGATCTGCATTTTATCTTGCCCTTGTTTTCCCTCTCCGACGGGGAAAACAAGGGCAAATTATAGGGCTTCGTTTCAAACCTTTATTTCAGGGATAATGCCCATGCGGTAGGCGTCCAACAGAAGGTAAAGGGCTTCGACCTGTCTTCGCAAATGCTCGCCCACTTGGGTATCCGATACCAGACGTCGGCTACCTGCACGCTCAAACACGCTTGAGGTAGAAAGGATATCCCTATCCTCCTGTACCGCTTTGCCCACAGAGCTAAAGGGCTCATGAGAGACAAGGCGCATACCGTAGGAGTTGTAAATGAGAGTATATCCCGCGATGCCTGTTGTAGCTTGATAGGCAACAGAAAAACCGCCGTCGATAACGATGAGCCGTCCGTTTCCCTTGATGGGGCTTTCCCCGTCTTTACACCGGACGGGGATGTGTCCATTAACGATATGGCCCGATTCGTCGGGAATCCCAAATTCCTCCAGGACCTTCCGACAGCCTTCCTCATGCTCAGTATACTTATAATAGCTGTTTTTAGGCTCCACCCAGCTGTTTTTATCCTCGATCAGAACGCGTTCAAAGGTAGTCATCCGATCACGGCCAAAAAGGGGCGAACCCCCTCCGCACCAGAGATACCAGAAAAAGTCTTCTCCATTCTGTTTTTCTTCACTAAAGCGCGGGGCAAAATATCCTTTTCTGGCCTCCGCGTCGGCATAGTCCATCAGCGCCTTGCCAGAAAGCTTTTTCCCGCCTAACTCCATCACGGTGAAACTGCCGTCAGGATTCATCGGCACACAGCCATGGAAAAGAAGATTGTGATTGGCATTTTTGTAAAGGCTTCCCGCAGAGTAGAGAAATCTGACATGCCTCGCCAGCTTGTCGCTGCGCAGAAAACTCTTTTTGAGGCGATCCATCAGTTGGCTCTCCGCCTCGGTGAGACAGTAGGGGGCTGCCGGGTCTATCGTGGGAAAATCCTTATCCTTTAAGGGATATATTTCTCCCCTGACCTCCACCGTTCCGGCCGTTAGGTCCATCTTATCAAGGAGCAGTCGCTCATCCATCTCATACTCGGGATGCCGTTTGATCAGCTGGCCCTCAAGTTTAAACATAATGACTGAAATTGCTTTTCGAAGCTTGGAGAGAAGCTCCACATCTCTAAGGCTTAGTCGTTCCTGGACGGCGGATTTTGGCCGGAAAGCTATGCTTGGCTTATAGATTTCCTGGGCAAAGCTCGTTAGTGCGCGTAAATTAATGCCATAACCGCCTTCAACGGTGTCCGTGTTGGCATATTGAAGGGACAGCCCCAGCACAGCCGCGATACACACCTCGCTTCCGGCTGCCGCTCCCATCCAGACGATATCGTGGTTCCCCCATTGTATGTCTACTGCATGATGCCCGATGAGCATATCCATAATCTGCTCCGCACCCGGGCCGCGGTCGAAAATATCGCCCAAAATGTGAAGTCTGTCAACCGCCAAACGTTTAATCAATGTAGCAAGGGCAATGATGAAGGCATCTGCCCGGCCTATATCGATAATGGTGGAAATAATCCGCGAATAATACTGCTCCTTATTTTTCGCATCGTAGTTGGTGTGAAGCAGCTCGTCGATTATGTAGGCAAAATCCGCCGGTAGGGCCTTGCGCACCTTCGAACGGGTATATTTGGAGGCGACCACGCGGCAGACCTCGATAAGTCGGTGAAGGGTAATGCCATACCACTCGGTCATATCCTTGTGAGTAGCCTTTAAAAGCTCCAGCTTTCTGGCAGGATAGTAAATCAGAGTAGCAAGGGCTGCCCTCTCACTTTCAGGAACCGTTACCGAATAGAGCAGGTTAATTTTCTCCCGTATAACGCCCGATGCATTGTTGAGAATATGGGCAAATGCCTCGTGTTCGCCGTGGAGATCACTCATAAAATGCTCAGTTCCCGCCGGAAGATCGAGAATGGCTTTCAGGTTGATAATTTCGGTGGAAACTGCCTGGATAGAGGGAAACTGTTTGGAAAGCAAGCCTAAAAGCTCTACTCTTTCCAAGATCTGTTCTTCACGCTTCTCAGACATTTTGGCCTCCGTTTCTTGACTGTTTCGCAGTCAATGTTAACAACTTTAGATTCGTCCAAAGTTTAAGAAATGTAGCCACTAGTACATTGTAAAATCTTACCTTGTATATACCCCACCTTCGGCGGGGGAACAGACAAGAACATTTAACCCATTGTCATATAAGATTTAGATATGACAAGGTACTAGAGTGGTTTAAAGTTGTTAGCATTGGTTTCGCAATACAAAATGTTAAGAATTTGCTTGGTATTCCTTTTTCATATAGCCAATTAACTTAAAAACTGGCTATAGTTAAAACGTCATTTTCTTCCCCCGCCGAAGGCGGGGGAAGAAAACACAAGCTTGTTTTCAAGTTAATCAACTATACTACAGCTATTTTCTGAATAAACAGGTCTTCTTTCAACCTGTCTAACCCACCTATGGACGGGCAGACAATATCAAATTATCGTCCTTGTTTTTTATTGTTAATTATAAACCCTGTTAAAGCTTTTCTTTGCATCAGTATACCTCTGGATGATCAACTATTCGCAAGTTTTGCCAGAACCGCCACCAAATAATCATAGGTGCGTGCAAAAGAACTCAGGTCAAGCCATTCTTCGGGTGTATGGTGCATATCCGAGGTTGGGCCAAGGGCAACGATATCCATGTCAGGGATAATTCCTCTGATGATGCCGCATTCCAGTCCGCCGTGCACAGCCTTAACGGTACCCTCCTGACCGGTGCGCTCTTTATAAAGCTCCATACAAGCCGCCCGCAGTGGGCTGTTTGGGTCGTAGGTCCAGGCCGGATAGGGGGCGTCACAGGTAATGGAAGCTCCCAGGACGCGGACGATTTCTATCACCTCGTCCGTAATGAATGGGATAAGACTGTCAATCCCGCTTCTGACGGTGACGGTGATCACAACGGCATCTGTGCTCGTTTCAACGACGCCCAAGTTAAGCGAGGCATTAACCAGCCCAGGGATGGCCATACTCATCATCTTAGGACCGCTTGGGATTAGCATCAAAAGGCGACAAATGCGAAGCGAGCTTATTACATCCATCATTTTTTCCGCTTTGGAAGACTCAACTGCAAGGAAGAAACCGGCGTCAGAAAATGCCAATTCAGCGTTAATCTCAGCCTCAACAGTCTTGATAGTCTTTTTAGCCAACGCGGCGGTGTCGGGGCAGAGTGCGAGAACAGTGTCACATTCGCGTGGGATCGCGTTAGACTTTGAGCCTCCATTTACAGAAACGATTTGATAAATGCATCCTGCTTTATTCAGTCTGCCAAGAATACGTCCTACAATTTTGTTAGAATTCCCACGTTCCTTGTCGATTGATCCGCCTGAATGCCCACCGCTCAGTCCACGCACCTTGATTGACAGGATCTCACCCTTGACAGGCTCATAAACTACCGGGGCAGTGATGACCAAGGTCTGACCACCCGCGGCACTGGCAAGGAAGCAACCCTCGGGACCCCCATCCATGTTGATCATCCTGTGCCCCTTAATCAGGGCCGGATCCAGAACTTTACTGCCATCAAGACCGATTTCCTCCATCGAGGTGAAAAGGCACTGGATGGGGGGATGCACGATGTCCCTGCGAGCCAGCATCGCCATCATATAGGCCACGGCCACGCCATTATCCGCACCAAGTGTAGTTCCATCGGCGTGAAGAATATCCCCCTCGAGGATTAGCTTTAATGGATCTTTCTCAAAATTATGGATGGTAGAGGCGTTCTTTTCACAGACGATATCCGTATGTCCTTGAAGAACGATTGCCGGAAGATTCTCACAGCCCGCAGAAGCCGGTTTGTTGATATATACGTTGTAAACACTGTCCATATGCGCCCATAGACCCTGCTCTTTTGCAAAGGCCATCAGATATTCTGCAATGGCCTTCTCATTTTTAGAACCACGGGGGATGGCGCTGATTTCCTCAAAATACCGAAGTGCGTCAGCAGGGTATTTTCCCTCAGTCACATATTTCATACCGTTTCCTCCTATCATTTATAAGGCTGTGTGTGCGTGCAAAACACTTGAAAAGACAGCCCTGTTTTTGAGTATAAAACAGTTTAAAGCTTTTTTACCGCGCGGATCACCATATTAAGAGCATGGGAAGAGGAAGCATAGCGAATATTCTCCCGGTCATCCCCACGGCCGCGGGAAAGTCTGAGCTCGCGGACATCCTCGCCATCAGGCCCTGAAACTGCGACAAAGACAAGCCCCACCGGCTTATCCTCAGAGGCTCCCCCTGGACCGGCAATGCCAGTAGTAGAAACACCGATATCAGCGCCTGAAAGTTTCCGGACGCCCTTGGCCATTTCCAACGCCGTCTCTCTGGAGACAGCACCATAGTTCTTGATCGTTTCGGGGCTTACGCCCAGAACCTTGATTTTGATTTCGTCAGCATAAGCGCAGACCCCACAGTCAAAAACCTGCGAGGCACCCGGTATCTCGGTCAGACGGCTTGACACAAGACCGCCGGTACAGCTTTCCGCCGTGGCTACCCGCAGTCCTTTACGGGCAAGCAGCTCGACTGCGGCATTTTGAAGGCTAATGGCGTCAAGCCCATATACATTATCCCCAAACTCCTCCATAATCCTGTTGACCGCAGGACCAATCAGGCGGTAGCCCTCTTCTTTCGTCTTGGCTCTGGCAGTGACGCGAAGCGTCAACTCGGACTGTTTGGCATAAGGGGCGACAGTTGGATTTGTCGAATGAACCATCAGATCCTTCAGTCGATCCTCAACCATTGACTCTCCAGCGCCGAAAATGTTGACATTTCTTGATACAAGCATCCCATCTGAAAATTGCGAGAGATATTCCCTTACCGGCCCGTCAAACATGGGGACCATTTCGCGAGGAGGGCCAGGCATCAGAATCGCCGTCTTGCCATTGCCCTCGACGACACAACCGGGGGCAGTTCCATTGGGATTATGAAGGACAATTGCCCCTTCGGGCATTTGAGCCTGCTTAAGATTGTTGTCTGTCATTGGGCGGCCGGTTTTCGTAAAAAAGCTCTTCAGCGTGGTCAGACAGTTCTCATCCATGATCATGTTTCGGCCGAAATAAGCACCCACTGTCTCTTTAGTGAGGTCGTCATAGGTGGGACCCAGCCCGCCTGTCATCACGACGATATCTGATCGAGAAAAAGCCGCCTCAAGGCAGCTTTTCAGGCGGTCGGGGTTATCGCCTACAACCGTCTGATGGTAGACATTTATGCCCAGTGCGGCAAGCTCTTTTGCAATATAGGCAGCATTTGTATTGACGATATCGCCTAAAAGAATCTCAGTTCCCACGCAGAGGATTTCAGCAATCATCTCAGTTTACGACCCTTCTTTTAGAAGGCCGCCCCCATCAGACATCCCCTTATCCCAATAGGGGAAAGTGAAATCCACATGGCGCCAGCCTTTATTATTCGATGGAGATGGCATTTATACCGGTCTCCGTACCCTAGTAGTATACCACATTCTATCTGTCCAAAACATTAATTTTGGAAGTTCAGTTGGCATATTTTGTCCATATCTTTGCTCATTTTGGCACGGCAAAATCTATTTATACCCAGAAAAAATGGGCGTTTTTCAATTGTTTTTATCCTGTTCTTTTCCGATATAGTTAATTAACTTGAAAACAAGCTTATGATTTCTTCCCCCTTCTTCGGCGGGGTAAGAAAATGACGTTTTATCTATAGCCAGTTTTTAAGTGAATTGGCTATAGCAAGGGGTCTGAGGGTCCGTCATAAACATGGATAAGGGTAAGCGGCGAAAAATGCCAACCAATGAATACCTTTCCATTCAATCATAGTATAAATTGGTTTCTGTTTTTGTAATTTTTTAGTGTATATTAGGCACTTTCTCTGAATTTCGCTCTGATCTGGTCTGTCAAAACGTTGGCTGATCCTATTGACGAAAGAAAGGCTATCAGATATACTATCCCTAATCCCCCCACAACTGGCGGAAGTGGATTACCACGAGGGAGTGGGGGCAATAGCGAAGCCGACCGCCTGGGCAACCCCATTTTTGGGGTTGCCCATATTTTTTTGCAGAAGTATTGGATGAAAAGAAACTTGCATTTTCTCCTAACCTAACTCGCCAACAGGCGGATCATACCCCCACCGCCGCGCCGCTTCTTGGCACCCGCGCGGGATGACAAAACAAGCTCTTATCACTCCTTTGCTTTGCGTGATGAGAGTTCTATAGTTCACTATTATTTGTGCCGACACAAAGCGGCGGAATGGAGCCCATTATGGAATTTAGAGAATGGAATGTATTTAAAAGCGGAAGCTGGACAGAAGAGATTGATGTACGAAGTTTTATCCTCTCAAACTGTCTTCCCTATAAAGGAGATGAGTCCTTTCTTTCCTCCGCCTCCGAAAGGACCAAAAAAGTAATGGCTCGCCTTGACGCCCTGTTTAATGAAGAGCGCCTGCGGGACGGCGTTCTCGATATTGACACCTACACCGTGTCCTCAGTAACCGCCTATAAGCCCGGTTATCTTGACAAAAAGCTGGACATCATCGTCGGTCTTCAGACGGACGCGCCCCTTAAACGGGGGGTTAACCCTTTTGGCGGAATCCGTATGGCCAAACAAGCTTGTGAAGCCTATGGTTACACCCTGTCCGACAAGGTGGAGAACGAATTTCAATACCGCACCACACACAATGACGGCGTTTTCAGAGTCTATAACGACGACATGTTGACAGCTCGGAAGGCAGGGGTGCTTACCGGCTTGCCAGACGCCTATGGCCGCGGACGCATCATTGGCGACTACCGCAGAATGGCGCTTTATGGAGCAGACACATTGATTGCGGAAAAGGCCAAGGATAAAGCCCACGTAACCGCCGGGCTGATGGATCAGGACAGCATCCGCCTTAGCGAAGAGCTCTTTCAGCAGCTGAACTTTCTCCATAAGATCAAGGAAATGGCCGCCGAATACGGCTTTGATATCTCGCGTCCGGCAAAAGATGCCAGAGAGGCGATTCAGTGGCTCTATTTCGCCTATCTGGGTGCGATTAAAGAGCAAAATGGGGCCGCCATGTCTCTGGGACGTGTCAGCAGCTTTCTCGACATCTATCTCGAGCGTGATATTGCACTTGGTCTTCTCACCGAAGAAGGAGCTCAGGAGCTGATTGACGACTTTGTAATCAAACTGCGTATGGCAAGGCATCTGCGCACCCCGGACTACAACGACCTGTTCGGCGGGGACCCCATGTGGATTACCGAGTGCATCGGCGGCATGGCTGAAGACGGACGCACACTTGTCACCAAGAGCTCCTTTCGTTTTCTGAATACTCTCTACAATCTTGGTGCCGCCCCCGAGCCCAATATCACGATCCTGTGGTCGGAAAAACTGCCCGCCCCGTTCAAGCACTTTTGCGCCAAGGTCTCGATCGATACCGATTCAATTCAGTATGAAAACGACGACCTGATGCGCCCTGTCTATGGAGACGACTATGGCATTGCCTGCTGTGTTTCTGCCATGAAGCTAGGTCGTCAGATGCAGTTTTTCGGTGCGAGGTGCAACCTGCCTAAGCTTCTTCTTCTCGCTCTTAATGGTGGGCGGGACGAGGGCTCGGGTCTTGAACTCGGCCCCCTGCTTCCCGTCTATGAGGGCGAACGACTGGAGTACGACACGGCCATGGAGCGTTTTTTGGTCTACGCCGGTTGGATGGCAAACCTATATGTCAACACCGTAAATGTCATTCACTATATGCATGACAAATACGCCTATGAAAAGGTGCAGATGGCACTGCATGACACAAATGTGGAACGGCTGATGGCATTTGGGGGTGGCAGGGCTTTCAGTCATCGCCGACTCCTTTTCTGCCATCAAATACGCTAATGTGCGCCCTGTACGCGGCGAGAACGGTCTGATCACCGGCTTTGTCACTGAGGGTGACTTCCCCTGCTTCGGCAACGATGATGACAGGGTAGACTCCATTGCCGCGGGCCTTCTCGACGACTTCCACCAAAAACTCACGGCAACTCCTGCCTACCGTGAGGCCAAGCACACTTTGTCGGTCCTGACAATCACCTCCAACGTGATGTATGGCCGCAAAACGGGGGCCACCCCCGACGGGCGTAAAAAAGGTGAGCCTTTCGCTCCCGGTGCCAACCCCATGCACGGACGTGACCGCAGTGGTGCTCTGGCTAGTCTGAACTCAGTGGCCAAGCTGCCTTATGCCGCCTGTCGTGATGGCATCTC
Source organism: Oscillospiraceae bacterium (assembly GCA_963664585.2). Classification (GTDB taxonomy): domain Bacteria; phylum Bacillota; class Clostridia; order Oscillospirales; family Ruminococcaceae. The sequence continues at coordinate 142,386 of CAXXEO010000002.1, forward strand.
CAACACCTTTTCAATCATCCCCAACGCACTCGGCAGAAATGCCACAGATCGCATCGTCAATCTAGCTGCTATATTGGACGGCTATTTCGCCCAAATGGCCCATCATATCAATGTAAATGTCCTCGATCGTGAAAAGCTGATTGACGCTTACAATCATCCTGAAGAATACCCGGGGTTAACCATCCGCGTTTCAGGCTATGCAGTCAACTTTGTTAAGCTGAATAAAGAACAACAGCGCGAGGTCATCAGCCGCACCTTTCACGAGGAGCTTTAATCCCGACAGATGATTCAAGCCTGTATCCCTCCCCTTCCGGCAGTGAAAATACAGGTAAGGTTATTGCCGTTCCATTTGGAATTTGTATCGATGCCGGTATAAGACGGCGGAAGGGAGCTTGTGATGGAAGGCCGGATCAGTTCTTTCGAAAGCATGGGAACACTGGACGGCCCCGGGGTGCGTTTTGTAGCCTTTCTTCAAGGCTGCCCGCTTCGATGTGTCTACTGCCATAACCCCGAGACCTGGGCGGCCAACGATGGTTTCTCCATCGACAGCGCCGACCTTGTGAAACGCGCCCAACGGTACGTCCCCTATTTTGGCAGTACGGGCGGCCTTACCCTTTCGGGGGGTGAGCCTCTCTGTCAGTCGGAATTTGTGGAAGACATCCTGAAACGCTGCCGGTCGCTGGGCATCCACACCGCGCTTGATACCGCTGGAGGGATGGCGGACGATCATGCTCTTAGAACTGCTTTAGAAGCAGACCTTATTCTGCTGGATATCAAATTCACCGATGAAAAAAACTATCAGCGCTATACGGGGGGCTCCCTCGGGCATGTCATTGGCTTTCTGGACGGATTGTCACGGGCAGGCAAGGCAGTTTGGATCCGGCACGTGGTGATTCCCGGGATCAATGACAGCCGCGGGGATATCGCCCGTTTATGGGCGCTGCTTCGGGGCTATCCCGTTATTCAAAGGGTCGAACTTCTCCCGTTTAGAAAACTGTGCATCCCCAAATACGAAAAATTGAAAATTCCCTTTCCCCTGAAGGATACCCCTCAGGCTTCACCAGAACTAATGAAAGAATTGGGTGATGAACTCGCTCTTCTTTCAGACGGAAAATTTAAAGAATAAATGGCAATGATTCCCTTTGTTTTATGCTAACAGGGGGATTTTGTGCTAATAATAACCCTATTCTCATCCATACTAATTTCAAACTAAACGGCAATCATCCTGTCTCTTTTTCTCCCTCCTTCTTCGAGGGAAAAAGACACAGAAATAAAGTGCCATTTAAATAGTTTCGGTTACAGCATTCATAAAGATTCGCATTTTCCCGCCTTTGGTGAAAAACGCAAAAACATTGTTTTCTGCAAAAATCAGCATTAAAAACAGAGGAGGTAAACCGCTGTGCATAAAGTGGATTTAAACTGTGATCTCGGTGAAAGCTTCGGCGCCTATAAGCTCGGTCTTGACGAGGAAGTCATCAAACATGTTTCATCAGTAAATGTAGCCTGCGGCTGGCATGCCGGCGACCCGATCGTCATGGATAAAACGGTGGCGGCTGCCAAAAGCTTTGGTGTAGCCGTGGGTGCCCATCCTGCCTTTCCGGATCTGATGGGGTTTGGTCGCCGCGAAATGGTTCTCTCCCCCGCCGAAACTGAGAGCTATGTTCTTTATCAGCTTGGCGCACTTTACGCCTTTACCCGGCGCCACGGAGTGGAACTCACTCATATGAAGGCTCACGGAAGTCTTTACAATATGGCGGCTAAAGATATAGGGATGGCTATGGCGCTTTGCAAGGCAGTGGCTGGTTTTGACAAAAATATCGCCATCGTTGGGCTGGCGGGCTCAAAGATGCGCGCGGCGGCCGAAGAGCTTGGACTCACCTTTGTCAGCGAGGTATTTGCCGACCGCGCCTATGAAGACGACGGAAGCCTTGTCGCCAGAAGTAAGCCCGGCTCCATGATTGAGGATGCCGCGCTTGCCATCGATCGGGTGGTGGCCATGGTAAAAACCGGAAAGGTTTATTCGATTAACGGAAAGCAAATTTCCATTGCAGCAGATACCGTATGCGTCCATGGGGACAACAGCCACGCGGTGGAATTTGTTATGGCAATCAGAAAGCGCCTTATGGACGAGGGCGTTACCGTAGTTTCCCTGCGATAAACAGCACTAAGGAATATATAGCCAATTAACTTAAAAACTGGCTATATATAAAACGTCATTTTCTTCCCCCGCCTTCGGCGGGGGAAGAAATCACAAGCTTGTTTTCAAGTTAATCAACTATAGAAATAGGCAGGTGAATCGCCTTGGCCGACAGTTTTAGGCTTATCATCAGCGGGGACCGTTCGCTGACCGTAGAATTTGGCAACGAAATCAGTGAAGAGATTAACGGGCTCGTGCAGGCCCTTGCTCTTTATCTTAGGGTAGACCCGATAGATGGGGTCACCGAGCTTGTCCCCACATACCGCTCGCTCACGATACACTATCTGCCAGAGATCATCGATTATCACACAATTTGCCATAAGGTAAAGGCCGCCGTGGCCCAGTGCGGCGGACAAGCTCTTCCTGAGGGAGAGCTTGTGGAAATTCCCGTCCTTTATGGCGGCGAGATGGGACCGGACATGGATGCTGTTTGCACCCACTGCGCCCTCGCGCAGGAAGAGGTTATCCAGATTCATTCAGCCCCCCTCTATCTCATCCACATGCTGGGATTTACACCCGGATTCCCCTATTTGGGTGGTATGGACAGCCGCATCGCCACGCCTCGCCTTCAGATTCCGCGGGTGAAAATACCCGCAGGCTCGGTCGGTATCGCAGGGGGACAGACGGGGGTTTATCCGATCGCCTCACCGGGGGGCTGGCAACTGATTGGCCGCACCCCACTTGTTCTCTTTGATCCCTACCGAAACGATCCTATCCTGTTAAAGGCCGGACAGCGGATACGCTTTGTTCCCATTGACCGTGCCGAATACGTCCGATTGGAGGGACGAGGGAATGATTGAGATCAACTCTGCCGGTCTTCTGACCACGGTACAGGATCTGGGGAGGAACGGATTCCAGCGCTTCGGTGTGCCCGTAGCGGGAGCGATGGATGCCTTTGCCCACTCGCTGGCGAACATTCTCGTCGGCAATCCCCGGGACGCTGCCACGCTTGAGGCCACCATCCTTGGTCCTGCGATCACCTTTTTAGAGCCTTGTGTTTTCGCCCTCTGCGGCGGAGATTTTGCCCCTGTGCTTGATGGAGCACCGATTGTCAGAAACCGGGCCTATCGTGGGGAAAAGGGTTCGGTGCTGCAACTTGGGGCAGCAAAAATGGGCTGCCGCGTCTATATTGCCTTTTCCGGTGGTATCCATGTACCGCTTGTAATGGGCAGCCGTTCCACCTATTGGAAGGGGAACTTCGGCGGATTAGAGGGACGCCCCCTCAAAAAGGGCGACAGCCTCGAGATTCTTCCGGGCGATTCCCTGCCGGATACAGCGGGAACTTTTATTTCTCAGGATTTTGGCATCCATTATTCCTCCTTCCCTATGGTAAGGGTTGTGATGGGACCACAGGACGACCAGTTTTCCGTGAGTGGAAAAACCTCTTTTTTCTCTGGTGAGTATACTGTCACCGCTGAAAATGACCGCATGGGCTATCGGCTTTCCGGCCCACAGATTTCCTTCGCCGAGGGCTTTGACGGAAACATTATCTCGGATGGTCTTTCCATGGGCGCGGTGCAAATCAGCAAAAACCAGCCCATACTGATGATGGCCGACCGCCAGACTACAGGCGGGTACGCAAAGCTTGCCAGCGTCATCACCGCCGACCTCCCGCTTGTCAGCCAGCTTAAAGAGGGGGATCACCTGCGTTTTCGGTCGGTGGCCATTGAAGAGGCACAGTCGCTTTATCTCGCCCAGAAGGCACTGCTTGATAATCTGGAAATTCATCTGGCCAAAGGCGGACGCGGCGAGGTGAAAAGTGTTTCCATTCGTATCAATGACCGACCACAAAATGCCCTTGTCAGCGAAATTTAAATAACGGTAAAACCTTCTCATTAGGCGTGTTGTTTTTCTTATCTTTATTTTATAGCCAATTAACTTAAAAACTGGCTATATATAAAACGTCATTTTCTTCCCCCGCCGAAGGCGGGGGAAGAAATCACAAGCTTGTTTTCAAGTTAATCAACTATAAGAAAAGACTGGTGTAATTAGAAATGAGCAGTTCAATCAGAATAGGAATTATTGGAGATTTTGATCCACAACGTCCATCACACAAGGCGACAAATGATGCATTAAACCACTGCGCCGATTATTTGGGAATTGATTTGGATTTGCAATGGCTGCCCACCGTATTATTAGAAAAAGATGCAGATAAAAGCATCCGCATCTTTGACGGGTTTTGGTGTGCGCCCGGGAGCCCTTACAAGAACATGAAGGGAGCTTTAAAAGCAATCCAATTTGCGAGGGAGAATGATTATCCTTTTATAGGAACATGTGGAGGTTTTCAGCACGCAGTGATCGAGTATGCTCAAAACAAAATGGGATTTACTGATGCACAGCATGCAGAATATAACCCGGATGCTTCAAAATTATTTATTAGCGCCCTGTCATGTTCTCTGGTGGGAGAAACACGTAAGATTTATATCAATAACGACTCGATGATTTATAGGTTTTATCACGAAACCCAAGTAGAAGAACGCTATAATTGCAGTTTTGGACTTGACCCCCAATATCAAAAATTAATGGATGAAAGTGGTTTTAAGGTAGCCGCCACAGATGAAAAAGGGGAAGCAAGAATACTGGAGTTGCCACACAACAGATTTTATGTTGCTACGTTATTTCAGCCACAGCTGAGTTCCTCACCCGAAAATCCTCACAAACTGATTGTAGCATATTTAAATTGTGCAAAAGAATTCCATTAATGAAGAGCTTGATCATTCCCCCGCCTCCGGTCTAGGGGAACAAATCCAGAATTATCATTTTTTTGAATGAATAGGATTAACCATTTTCATGCAATCACTAAATCTGCCTAGCGAGCCACGTTGATGATTTTAATTCCCTTTTTTTCTGCGTAATGAACGGTCTGAAATGTGCCGCCCTGATGCCGCGACAGGCAGCAAAGGCAATAGGCGGACTGATTCACCATATAGCAGTTTCGTTTTTTCATACAAACCGGACTGTATTCTTCGGAAACATAATGGATTTCATCCGCTTCAGAAAGCAGTTTTTGATAAAGCTGCACCTTTTCCTCCGGCCAGTATTTTTCCTGATTTTTGCATGGCAGCGCGAAAATCAACCGTGCGTCATAACCAAGCTCCCTTTTTGCTATGACCAGAGAGGCAGCAATCATGTCGAAGCCCAAAGCGCCGCCTGATATAAAGTTTGTAACGCCTTGATCGATGAGGTTTTCTATCTCATCATTAAGGCGTTTTATCATGGGTTTTATTTTGTTTTCAGAAAGTTTTCTGTGCCCAGAAAAGCAGCAAGTTTGTGATTTCATTATTCCGCCTCCATTAGTGGCTTATCACTATATTAACACAAAAATTATAATTAGTGAAGTATCACTAATAAAAAAGATGCTAGTTGACTATCATTTAATTAGTGATATATCGCTGGGGGTGATAGTAATGAATACGCATCAAGCAGTCGCAAACAGAATAATACAGTTGTGCAGGGAAAAACATCTCACACCAAACGGAATCAGCAATATTGCGGGGGTTTCCCAATCGACGGTTAAAAGCATCTTAAATGGCGAGAGCCAAAATCCCGGTATCGTCACAATCAAAAAACTTTGTGACGGCTTTGAAATCACGCTTGGGGAGTTTTTCAGTATAGAAGAGTTTGATTGTTTGGAGCAGGAAATAAAGTGACCCCTGATGAAAATATAAAATAAAATTCATAACACTTTGATGGAGAATGTTTATATGAGTGAAATAACCTATAAGAAGGACGTAGTTCCGAATATTGAGGATTTAAGAAACTTGTATGATGATGCAAATTGGAGTTCTTATACTAACGATATGACTCGTTTGCTGCAAGCGATAAATAACTCATTATTTGTTATGTCTGCTTGGGACAAAAACAAATTAGTCGGTCTTGTGAGGATTATAGGCGATGGAATAACCATAATTTATATTCAAGATATTATTATCCTAAAATCTTATAAAAGACATGGTATTGGAACTTACTTAATCAACTCAGTTTGTAAGAAATACGAATCAGTAAGACAAAAAGTTTTACTTGCGGATGATACACCAGAAACAAGAGGTTTCTTACCAATCACTTGAATTTAAATCATGCGACAAAGGTGAATTGGTGTCATTTGTAAAACTTGGGTAAGAGATAAAATTCCACTTATTAACGAGAATAAATTTTAAAAAAAATAGTAAATTTGAGATTGATAAAGAAGATAATAAAATACAGACAATCAACAGAACTATCCGCATTAAAGCAGATTATTTTGATAAAATTATGAATCTAAGTGAAAAAAACGGGTGTTTCATTTAATAAAATAATTAACCAATGTATCTCTTATGCACTGGACAATATGGACGAAAATAAAAAAGGGTAATGTGGACTTGCTAAAAGTGAACTAATAGCCTTAAAAAAGAACAAGGACTTTACATTTTGTATTGTAAATGGTACGATACTATAAAATTACTGTTGGGGTAGCGTATATGAATTTATCTTTCACTAAAAAATTCATATTACAGTAAGTCTGTTTTCTTATTATTATGGAAACAGGCTTTGGTTGCGTTTACCCTAAGTCGATTTTACAAGGGTAATCAGCAGATCAAAGCTTATAAGCTTTGATCTGCTTTTTTATTTTGAAAAGAAAGAGGCGAGAAAATGCGATTGCACAAACATTATTTGAGACACTTAAGTGTGATGCGGTTTCGATATTCTCTGAGGAAACATTACTCAATAAACTCAAAAGCGGTAAAAAACTCAAGATTAAACTCGGAGCAGATCCAAGCCGCCCAGACCTACATCTCGGCCACTCTGTAGTTCTACGAAAACTCAGGATGTTTCAGGACTTAGGACACGAAATAGTTTTTGTCATTGGAGACTTCACAGGAATGATAGGTGATCCCTCCGGGGAAAAGCAAAACAAGGGTGCCGCTCACATTTGAACAGACACGCAAAAATGGCCGCAGTTATTTTGAACAGGTAACAAAAATTCTTGACAAAAATAAGACGATTATCACTTATAATTCAGAATGGCTTGGCAAGATGAACTTTGCCGATGTACTTTCGCTTGCGGGAAAATACACACTTGCAAGGATTATGGAGCGTGATGATTTTGCAAAGCGTTACGCAGAGAATCAGCCTATTGGTCTGCACGAAATATTCTATCCGCTTATGCAGGGTTATGATTCAGTCGCACTGGGTGCTGACATAGAAGTGGGTGGTACAGACCCAGACCCTTTAATTTACTTGTCGGACGTGAACTGCAAAAGAATTTCGGGCAAGAGCCGCAGGAAGTTATGACATTTCCCCTGCTGGTTGGACTTGATGGCATTGAAAAGATGAGCAAATCACTTGATACATTATATTGGAATTGATGAAGCAGCAGAAATTATGTTTGAAAAGTGCATGAAAATTCCTGACATACTGATACACGATTATTTTCGTTTAACAACCGATATCCCTTCAAAAATCTATGAACCACTTATAAGCTCTGACATTCGTGAAGCACATTTTAAATATGCTCGTGAAATTGTTCGTATGTATCATGGGATAAACCGCGTGATTGATGCTGAAAACCGCTATCAAGAAATTGCCGCGGGCAAACTGCCGGAAAATATAGATGAGTTTAAAATTGATACAAACGGTATCGGCATTGTAGATTTATTAAAGACAATTGGATTTGCCGCCTCAAACAGCGATGCACGAAGACTGATTACAGGTGGTGGAATAAAAATAAATGGTGAAACGGTAACCGACAACTTTTTAGCTATTTCAAACGTAAAAGAAATCGTTATTAGCCGAGGAAAAAATAAATATGTGAGAATATTTTTTGATAGCAACAATGCACTTGACAATATGATTGAACATGAAAAAGTTTAGGAAATCTTGCCAAAAGTGGCAGCCAAGTTTAATATAAGAAGCAACAAGCAGGAGCACCGTTTATTTTTGAATGAGTAGGATTAACCGTTTTCACGCAATTACTAAATCTACCTAGCAGGCCACGTTGATAATTCTGATTCCCTTTTTTTCTGCATATTGAACAGTCTGATACGTGCCGCCCTGATGCTGTAACAGGTAACAGAGACAATAGGCGGACTGATTCACCATATAACAGTTTCGTTTTTTCATACAGGCTGGACTGTATTCTTCGGAAACATAATGGATTTCATCCGCTTCAGAAAGCAGTTTTCGATAAAGCTGCACCTTTTCCTCCGGCCAGTATTTTTCCTGATTTTTGCATGGCAGCGCGAAAATCAGCCGCACATCAAAGCCTAGCTCCTTTTTGGCGATGACCAGAGAGGCCGCTATCATGTCGAAGCCCAAAGCGCCACCCGATATAAGGTTTGTAACGCCTTGATCGATGAGGTTTTCTATCTCATCATTAAGGCGTTTTATCATGGGCTCTATTTTGTTTTCAGAAAGTTTTCTGTGACCGGTAAAGCAGCAAGTATTTCCATACATAATATCACCTTGCTTGTATAAATTAATACAGATATAATATCACACACGGTTCATTTTTGCAATCTGTATATTTATTTTTGCAATTTAAAAGATTGTTTATATAAAAGCCTTGATCCTTTAGGATATTAGTGGGTGATAAAAATGAGTGATAAATATGGGGACAAATACTTACAATTAGGGTTAAATATTGCATACTACAGAAAAATGCGTGGTCTGAATCAAGAAGATTTAGCTGAAATAGTTGGCATCAGCAGAACACATATAAGCAATATTGAAGCGCCTAAAGTAGATAAATCTTTGTCGTTGGAAGTTCTGTTTGCTATTGCGGATGCCTTGCAAATTTCGGTAAGCAAACTTTTCGAAATACGATAAAGGTATTTAAAATTATAAATTATTCAAAATAACAAGAGCATCGGTGCTTTCCGATGCTCTTGTTATTTTGAATGGCTCCAATTGAAAGCACTGGGTTACCTGCCTGCGGCGAGAAAAAGAGTTACGGATTTACGATAAAACCTGCTTGATCTCGTCGATGATGTTGCCGTATCTGTCTGTTACCAAACCGACCGTTTTTTCTCCATAAGCAATTGGCTGCGGAACGCCCACGATGCCCTCAGCCAGAGCTTTCAGCTCGTCGATGGTCATCAGAGAAATACCTGCCGCGGTGAAGCTGTCGATCAGATCCTGACGCGCCGGATTGACGGCCGTGCCCCTGTCGGTGACGATGACATCAACCACGCTGCCCGGTGTGACGATCGTGTTGACTCGATCAAGAACCATCGGCATTCTTCCTCTGACAAGCGGGGCGACTACGATCGTCATACGAGCACCGTCTGCCGTATCCGGATGTCCGCCGACTGCACCCCTGATGACGCCGTCCGAACCGGTAAGTACATTGATATTAAAGTTTACATCTATCTCAAGAGCGCTTAAAACTACGACGTCTAAAAAGTCCACCGAGCCCATACGTGAATTCATGTTGGCATATTGGGCGGCATCGACTTCTTGATGCATCGGGTTATTCCGAAGGCTTGTCGCAGCGGTCAGGTCAAAGTCTTGCACATCCAGAAGTCTTTCGATCAACCCTTCTTCGTGTAGTGCAACGATTGCGCCGGTGATACCGCCGAGCGCAAAGCTTGCCTTAATCCCCTTGGCGATCATCTTGTCGCGCAGGAAGCGGGTCACTGCCAGCGCGGAGCCGCCGCTGCCGGTCTGGAATGAGAAACCATCCTTCATATAGCCCGACGCTTCAATGATATTGGCGGCGTTGCGGGCAATCAAAAGCTCTCTGGGGTTCTGTGTAAAGCGGGTCGCGCCGGACATAATCCCCTTGGGGTCTCCCACCGCGTCCACCTTGACCACATAGTCCACTTGAATGCCGGGTATCGAATATGGCAGGTTGGGAAATGAAACCAGATGATCGGTCAGAACGACCACCTTGCTGGCGTATTGCGCGTCAATCAGTGCATAGCCGAGCGAGCCGCAGGCCGACGAGCCCTCCTCGCCACGAGTAAGGCCACTGGAATTGCCATATTCATCGGCGTAAGGTACACCCAAAAAAGCGACGTCGATCTTCAGCTTTCCCTCCAAAATTGTGTTGGCGCGTCCGCCGTGGGATCGAAAGGTAATCGGGGCCTCCATCAGACCGTTTGAAATAGCCACAGCCAGCTCACCCCTAAGACCACTTGTCTCAATGCGCTTAACAGCACCATTTTTGATATGATCAATCAACGGATAGTGGCAGTCAGACAGAGAACTTGCTGCAAGAGTCAGATTTTTGAACCCCATCTGCGCAATAACACCCATCACCATGTTGACGATGTAGTCGCCATTTCTAAAATGGTGATGAAAGGATATGGTCATGCCATCTCTGAGACCGGAAAGCTCAATCGCCTTTTGTATGCTTTCTACAACCTTCTGGCTACGCTTGTCCATTCCGATTGCCTTCGTACTCATATTACCGCCTCCCCCATGGCCTCAGCCAGCTCCAAGGTTCTGACTGCCCTGTCAACGATGGGCTTGTCAATCATCTTCCCATTCAGGCTGATGACGCCCGAACCCTTTGCCTTTGCTTCTTCCAGCGCCTGAATAATCTTGCGCGCCTGTTCGATTTCCTTCGCCGTCGGTGCGTATATACGATGAACCGGAGCAATCTGCCTTGGGTTAATGACCGATTTCCCGTCAAAGCCCATTCTTTTAATTAGCTCTACCTCTCGGCAGAAACCCTCTTCATTGTTGATGTCTGAAAAAACGGTATCCAATGCCGCAATACCTGCCGCGCGGGCGGCGTTGACCAACATTCCACGGGCAAAGGCCAGCTCCTCGCCGTCCGGCGAACGTCTGGTTTTCATTTCAGTGACATAGTCCTCGGCGCCGATGGCGATGCCGATCAGGCGGGGGCTTGCTTTGGCGATGGCAAGGGCATTGAGTACCCCTATCGGGCCTTCAATCGCCGCCATCATGCCTGTGCTGCCCACTTCCATGCCCGCCTCGGCTTCGATCCTGGCGATAGCTGCCTCGGCCTCGATAACGTCTTCTGCGGTATCCGTCTTAGGGAGTCGGATGATATTGACCCCGGCTCTCACCATGGCCTCTAAATCCTGCATGCCAAAGGGGCTGTGTATATGATTGATCCTGACGACCTTTTCGATACTGCCATAGTTGACCGTCTTCAGGGCATTGAACACTAGAAAGCGGGCGCTGTCCTTTTCAGACAGGGCGACCGAGTCCTCAAGATCGAACATGATGCTGTCGCTTCCATAAATCTGCGGATCGGCAAGCATACCGGGTGCGTTTCCAGGCAGATAGAGCATCGTTCTTCTCAGTCTGTTTTTCGTGTATGCCATGGTTATTCACCCCACTTATATTCTTCAGTGCCGCTGGCCCTGCTCAAAGCAGTCAGTACCCTTGCTCTGATCGTACAGTCGAGCGCCCCTTTATCTACTGCCGTAATCCGTACATGATCCACCTTGTTTTCTTCCAGCACCATTTGAATCAATTTGCGGATATGTTGCCCATACTGCTTCTCAACGCTGCTTCTAAGTGCCACCTCTATACCCACATTGTTTGCTTCAACTGTAACCATGATATCGCTCGACTCTAATGTGCCGGCGATCGCTGTTTTCTGAACTTCCATCCAATCGTCTTCCTTTCATCATGTGATAAAGCCCGGCCGAAATCGCCTCAGAATACAACCTGCAAGGCTGCAGTCCTTTCCGATACGGCATATAACGTCAAAAGGCAAACACAATTTTTGCGTCAAGCACCTATGCAAAGACAGCTTCGTATCCGTGAGATCATTGACATTAGATCAGAACCCCGTGATCCTTTATGACTGAGGAGCAAATTAAAAAGCCCAAACTCTGTCTGCTCCCCTGCGGCTGATCAAAGCAAAAATCTGAATATGTTGAAAATTATAGTTGATTAACTTGAAAACAAGCTTGTGTTTTCTTCCCCCGCCTTCGGCGGGGGGTGAAAATGACGTTTTATATATAGCCAGTTTTTAAGTTAATTGGCTATATTACTATTATTTTAGCATAATTAAAATAGGACTAAAAGAGAAATTGCCTAAAACAAAATGTATTTTATTGATACATTTTACACTGTGCAATCCTTTTTGAGAAATGACGGGGGCATCAATGATTTTATTCTTTTATTGCCAGGGGAATACATTTATATTATAATTCAATCGACCAGTATCATAAAATCATACACAGAGAAAGCTTTTTTCTTATCAGAATAGGTTATATAGCCAATTAACTTAAAAACTGGCTATATATAAAACGCCATTTTCACCCCCCGCCGAAGGCGGGGGGTGAAAACACAAACTTGTTTTCAAGTTAATCAACTATAACAACATGGTCTTTGTCCCCTATGGTTTGCCCGGCTCGTTTTGAGCATCTTGCTGCGGTATTTCGAGACAAGCCCAGATGGCAGGCTTTTTATTGGGGTATGAAAAAGCTTGTTAGTATCTATACAAGTGCTGCACATCAATTTATATGATTTCACTATGTATTTCCCCCGCCTGTGGCGGGGGAAATACATAGATAAAACCTATTGAATAGTACAGGCTGCCTCGCCGATCCGCCTGTGCTGCCAATACAGGAAAGTTCATCACAAAACGCCACTATCGATTAAACAAAGGTATTGACTTAAAATTTAAAGGAGGTCATCTCATGAAGGGCAGAGAAGCTGGCGGGCAAGGCGTTCCTTGCTCTGCACAGGAGATCATGGACTCTCGAGAAAAGCGGGCGATGCGCCAACGTACGCTTTTTTCTACTCATCATGATGCCTGTCTGATTTCATTCACCTTAAATATACCTGGACCGGTTAAGGCTCTTCCCCTTTACAGCCAGATACACAGCGAAGGAATGGAGAGACTTGGCCGACTTTTTAGCAAGGCCCTTGTCATGTCTCAGCGCCTACTTCTGCCCACCGGGGATGAAGGCTATCTTGTTCTCCGCGGAGACGGAGCAGAAATCAAAAAAACAGCAGTCGCCCTCGAGGAGGGACACCCTCTTGGAAGGATATTTGATATCGATGTGCGTGACAGCGGCGGAGCGCAGATAGGACGTGAGAATCTGGGATTGTCCCCCAGAGGCTGCCTTATTTGTGGCAGAGAGGCCAGATTTTGCGCGCGGGAACAGAGTCATCCCCTTCCGGAACTGCTTATGGCTATTGAGCAAATGTCGGACAATTATTTTCACCCGCCAGCGGCTGCTGGTGTATCCATCGCAGAGCGTCTTGGCCAGTTTGCCACTGCCGCCATTCTTCATGAGCTTGCTGCCTCCCCCAAACCCGGGTTGGTCGACATGAAGGGGGCAGGCGCCCACAAGGATATGAATTTTTACACCTTCATATCCAGCGCCGCCGCCCTCTCCCCCCATTTTACCAAGCTCGCGATGGCCGGCTTTGAGAATGCGCTGCTTTCCCCCGCCAAGCTTTTTATCCGTCTTCGTGAAATGGGTCTTGCCGCCGAAGGGGAGATGTTCTCTTTCACTCGGGGAATCAACACCCACAAGGGTGCGGTTTTCACCATTGGGCTTTTGGCTGCCGCGAGTGCCTATGCCACCGGCCGGTACGGCATTGCCAGGCCGGGTTTTGATACTGTCAGTAGAATTGTTCAGGATATGACTTCTGGTATATGCCGTGCGGAGCTGACCAAGACTTCCTCTTCCCTCTCAAAGGGACAAAAGATCTTTCAGCTTCACGCCGCCCCTGGCATACGGCAGGAGGCAGAGACCGGATATCCCACCATACGGGAATTCTCGCTGCCGGTGATGCGTCGCCTTTTTCACGAAGGCCAATATTCTATCGCGCCGGTGATGGTGTACACTCTTATCACACTAATGTCAGTTACGGAGGACACCAATCTTCTCTCGCGGGGCGGAGCCGACGCCCTATCTCTCGTGAAAGAGCGAGCCAGCGCTCTTCTCGAACGCCATACACAACCCGACGCGTCGTTCATCGCGGAGGTGGAGAAGCTGGACGAAGAACTCACTGGGCTGGGTCTTTCCCCCGGCGGAAGCGCCGACCTTCTGGCCGCATCCCTTTTTCTCTTTATGGCAGAGGAACCCGATCCCTTCATGGCCATCCGATATATTTGATTGCTGCTTATACATTCGCTGTGGCATCATAAACACAGGCTTCAAATCAATCATCTTATCGCAATGCCCCGCCTTGGTGGGTGAAGCAGAGAAAAACAGCACGAAGAGGTGAGAATATGGAGTTTGACCAGGTCGAGCTTCGCAAAACAGATCTTGGCAATCAGACCGAAATGGCGGCTATCATAGCCCTGCTGTCCGACAACGGGCTTGATTTTGACGATGATGTTGAGTACACAATTGGTGCCTTTTCTGATGATATTCTGGTGGGCACCGGCTCTTTTGCAAGACAGGTGCTCAAATGCTTCGCTGTGGATGAAAGCCTGCGGGGGACGGGACTGATGAACCGCTTGATCTCTCATCTTGTCGCCGAGCAGTTTAATCAGGGCCGAAACCAGCTTTTCGTCTATACAAAAATAAAAAACCGGGCGATTTTCGAGGAGCTTGGGTTTTACCCGGTTATTTGTTGCGAAGAAGTAATTCTTTTGGAAAATCGCAGGGACGGCCCAGCCCGGTACGTCGAAGCCATTAAAGCCTCTGTTTCCCAGACAGAGGGGGCGGGAGCTATTGTCGTCAACTGCAATCCCTTCACCTATGGGCACCGCTACATCATTGAAAAGGCCGCTGGGCTCTGCCCACTCCTTTACGTGTTTGTGGTGCGGGAGGACAGATCAATATTCTCGTTTGAGGATAGAATCAGCATGGTCAGGGCAGGAACGGCAGATCTTCACAATGTGTCAGTCCAGGACAGCGGAAGCTATATTATTTCGTCGGCCACCTTTCCGAGCTACTTCATCAAGGATAAAAAAAAGGTCTCGGAGATGCACGCTCGGCTTGACCTTGCCCTGTTTTCCGAGAAGATCGCCCACCCTCTTGGCATTGTCAACCGCTTTGTCGGAAGCGAACCCTATTGCCCTGTCACCAATCATTATAACGAGACGATGAAACAGCTTCTGCCAGAGTATGGGATCGCGGTAACCGAGTTCGAGCGTAAAGCAGTGGGTGAGCGATACATCAGTGCTTCTGAGGTGCGTCGCCTTCTGACGGATAAAAATTTCGAAGCTCTTCAAGAGCTTGTGCCTCCCACAACCATCGAGCGTATGATTAAGAACGATTCTATTTGATTTTGACTCCCCTTGATGCAAAAAGGAAATGGTTTATCTTTTATAATATCTATAGTTATTTAAACTTAGACTGCCCCTCCTATGACGAAGCAGTCTGATAGAAAGAAATCCCATTTATATGGATAAGATCTCCTAAAAAGCTTGGATTTCACATGATTCTCTTCTTCTGTTTATAAATCGTTTAGAAATAAAGATTATACTCATAATATGAATAAGCATTTTAGAAAGGCTTGATTTTGTTGCAGAGTTGGATTGTTCAGATCATAAATCAATTTGGATATATAGGCATCGCATTGCTGATTGCAATTGAAAACATTTTTCCGCCCATTCCGTCTGAGGTCATTTTGACCTTCGGAGGTTTTTTGACCACCTATACCAGCATGAATGTATGGATGGTCGTTTTGTTTTCTACCATTGGATCGGTGTTGGGCGCGTTGGTTTTGTATGGATTCGGTCGAGTTCTTAACGCCGAACGCCTTGAGCGCTGGCTCGATGGCCGATTGGGCCAAATCCTTCATCTAAAAGCACAGGATATATTCAAAGCACAAAGCTGGTTTGACAAAAAAGGAAAGTTGACCGTGTTTTTTTGCCGATTCATTCCCATTGTGCGCAGCTTGATCTCCATCCCTGCCGGTATGGCCAAAATGAATATCGGCATTTTTCTTTTTCTAACCACACTGGGGACAAGCATTTGGAATTTGGTGTTAGTTCAGCTTGGCGCATTCGCCGGCGATTCGTGGGAGCGGATCACGGTCTATATGGATGTCTATTCAAAAATCGCGCTTGTCGTGCTGGGTGTTATTTTCTTGATATGCGCTGCCATCTTCTATAAGAAGAGAATTACAAAAAAAAACACAGCGTCTTCTAATGATGAAAAATCTGCCGGAGAGAGACTTGACATTTAATAACCTGCTCTCTCCTTGGATTGTTATAGCCAATTAACTTGAAAACTGGCTATATAAAACGTCATTTTCTTCCCCCGCCTTCGGCGGGGGAAGAAACCACAAGCCTGTTTTCAAGTGAATCAACTATAGAACTTGTCAGTTGCTCATTTTAACTATATATTTTGGGCCATGCACTGTCAGACGCCCCTGATCATATAATGATCAGGGGCGTCTGTTTCACTTATCATTTCAGCCCCCCCAATGCCATTCGCGCCAAAGAAAAGGGGTTACCTATTCTTCATGAATTAGAACGGTAAGTCGTCATCAGGCTCAATTACTACATCTATATTTGAAAGTCGCAGATAAATATTATCAATTACAATTTTTTGTGCATGGGCATCTAATTGATTAATTAATTTGTAAAATGCTGTAACACAACTGGCTCTAATATCCTTGATAGGAATATAGCGGCATCTTCCCTTAATGAAAGCACGAATTAACAAACTATTATCTTGAATAAAAGTTTCCAATGCACTTTTTCGTATTACTGTTGACAAAGAGACAAGAATTTGTTGAAGTTCATTTACCGGCTCATATTTATCCACATAATTTGTGATATGCTGGCATAATGAATTTGCAAAACTTTGATAGACTCCCTTTTGAGCTTCACTAAAATCTAATTCTCCCAAAACTCCCAAAGAAATTTCTTTTTCTATTTCTTCAAAGGAAGTATGTCTTTCCTCCGGAGATGCTTTTACCATTTTATCTAATATATGAGAATATCTAAAAGAAGCACCATATTCGCGTAGGAGATGCTGAAAGAGTTTTCCAACAAAATATATTTCGGATTGATGTGTGTATGTTCCATTTAGTATTACTTCTTCTGGGCGCTCAGTAACTGGCCAGTTTAAAAATACACTTTGCCCACACTCATCGGCACTTTTTAGCATTTTTCCAAAGCCGAAGTCAATTATTTTTACATTTCCATAATCGTCAATCATGATATTTGCGGGACGGATATCTCTATGTAGAACGTGGTTTTCTTCTAAATATTTAAACGCCAAAATTATTTCTGTAAAAATTGCTTCCCATTCCTTACCCCATATAACTGGCGTATACTCATTTATAGTCATTCCCTTTATATACTCCATTTGCAAATAGCCCAATTTAGCTTCAGGATATAAATAATAATTGTATACACGTACAATATTAGGATGGGAAAGATTAAAAAGTATTTTTATTTCATCGACAAATCTCTCATAGAATTCATCTCTATATTCCTCTTGTTTTGGGGAATACTTTTTTATTGCAAAATGCATATTAGTAGTATCATCTAAAAACAAATGCGTATCACCGGTACCACCATTTCCAAGAGGTCTTACATATTTAAACTGTTTTCTTCGGTTAAATTCTATAACATCTCCAGGTTGCATTATATACACCTCTTCTCAATGTGTGATTTCAAATAATAGTATATCACACATTTATTTGAAATGGCATAAAAATGGAAGACCGATTGTACCATTGCCCATTTCCTTAGCCGAAGCTTTTATTGTTTAAAACCTCCTATACAGAACTGATGCGCTCTAGCTTCTGTTTTTTCGGGCAGACCAGTTTGCTAATTTGACTGGAAACCGCCTGAGCATATATTGTGGCAACTTTTTGTTGCAGTTCTTTCAACGACTGTTCTGACGTCGGTACGCGAATAACAACACTTATCTCAAACGGCTTGCCCCATTAACAACTTTCCTGATCCGCTAACGATAGCCCATAAAGCGACAAGTTGCTATATTAAAAAAATGCAAAATCTCAAACACTATGACTTAGTGGGCAACGTTAGTAATATGAAGTCCTTTGCATTGGGCATATCCGACCGTCTGTGACGTACCGCTTTGAGGGTATAGCAACGCGCAGATGCAATAATCTGATTGGTCAACCATATACTGATTGCGCTTTTTCATGCACCCGATATAGTATTCTTCCGAAACATAGTGGACATCGTCGGCCTCTGCCAGTAAATTGTGGTATAACGACTTTTCTTTGTCAGACCACAATTCATCCTGATTCTGGCAGGGCAATGCGAAAAGCAAACGAATATCGTATCCCATTTTCTTTTTAGCAATAATAAGCGCAGCTGCGATTTGGTCAAAACCCCGCGACCCACCTGATATAAAAACCGTGACGCCTTTACGAACGAGGTTTTCAATCTCGTCGTTTAGGCGTTTTATGATTTGCGGAACCTTATTTTGGTGTAACCGCCTGTGGCCGGTGAAACAACAAGTTTTTTCTTTCATTTTTTCTTCTCCATATAGGCTATGTATAGCCTAATAGTAGCATACATAGCCTATATATTCAAGAAGTTTTGTATATTCTTAAATGTATAAAGAGTAGGAGATGATATAATGAATATTGTTTTGGCAATACGAAACCGTATTTTGCAGCTTTGCAATGAACGAGATATAACCATTAACAAATTGGCAAATTTATCAGCTGTGCCGCCTTCCTCCGTTAAAAACATATTATATGGAAAAAGCCATAATCCCAAAATTGCCACAATTAAAATGCTATGTGATGGCCTAGGAATTACGCTTGGTGAGTTTTTCAGCACAAGTGAATTCGATAAATTGGAACAGGAAATAAAGTGAAACTTTGACAAAAAAAGACCAGCCGTCATCGTGCCAAGTCTTTTACATTTGGAACATTCGCGAAAACACCATCATTTTGCCTATCTGAAAAATATACTGACAATATATTTTGGGCCATGCACTGTCAGACGCCCCTGATCATATAATGATCAGGGGCGTCTGTTGTTCTTGCTTATTTACCGTTTTTCTGCAAAAAATACTGATTGTCCCAGACTAGCGCTGCCGTTCTGACAACGACAAAATTAACGGCCTATCTGTCGGCAAGCTATGTCTTAGCAAGCCGCCATAGCCTTGGACACCCACATTTATCGCCTGTCATTCCCCGCACGGTTTGATCGGCCGGCCTTACCAGATTGCAGAGTTTCCAGCGTGCGGAGAAATGGGGGTTTTATATGATACCAATGATCACGGCCATATCCCTTTTCAATCTGCTTTGTTTCGCACTACAGGTGACAGGGGGTGGGTCCTTTCCAAAACCCCTTTCCGCCAAGCAGGAACGAGAGTGCCTCAAACTAATCCGAGATGGCGACGCCGCTGCTAAAAATAGGCTGGTGGAGCACAACCTGCGTCTTGTGGTGCATATCATCAAAAAGTATTATTCCAACATTAAAGAGCAAGATGACCTGATCTCAATTGGCACAATTGGGTTAATCAAGGCTGTTTCTACCTTTGACTATGAAAAGGGTACAAGATTTGCAACTTATGCTTCGCGGTGTATTGAAAACGAGATTTTGATGCATTTTCGAAATCGCAAAAAAACGACTCAGGATGTCTACATATCCGACCCCATTGACACGGATAAGGATGGTAACTCCCTAACCCTTATGGACGTAATGACGGACGGTGAGAATATTTTTGAGGACATCGAAATCCGACTTCGCGCCGAACAACTTTACCGATATTTGGAGAGTACCCTGACGGACAGGGAACGTCAGATTATCTTCTTGCGCTACGGACTGGGAGGACAGCGCTCTTTGACTCAGCGTGAAGTGGCCGACAAGCTGGGGATTTCACGGTCTTATGTGTCAAGAATCGAAAAAAAATCAATTTCCGCCCTAAGAAAGCAGTTTATCCGTGACGGTCAGATGTAAAGCTCATTTTGTCACTGTTTTAAGCCTATGGCATCGGTTCGGGCATCTGCCCCTGTCTTCGGCGGGACAGATGCCCGCCAAACGTTTGACTCGACTTAGATCAGTAGCATACTTAACCCTGATAACCTCATTTTTTGCCTCTGTTCCCACCACCGGAGGTAGTGGGAACAAAGGTAGGATTATCGTCAATTAAGAATCAGTATCATGCGCTTTCATTGACTTGATGCGCATAATAATATATAATCATAAAAGTTAAAAAAGACGGCTTGCTTCGAAAATGCTGGCTAGTGGGAAGTGGAAAAAGATGAAAAAGCATCTGCATATTGATGGTGCCTGGCTTGTATTTTTCGGCGCGGTACTTTGGAGTACCAACGCACCCTTTATTAAATGGCTCACAGTAGATTCGTTTTTACTCTGCGGAATGCGCGCCGGTATCGCAGGTATCGTCCTTCTCCCCGCATTAAGGCTCAAAAAGCTGGTGTTCAACTGGTATACGGTGATCATGCTTTTCTCTTTTTGCGCTCTTTCGCTGAGCATTGTATTCGGCCTTCGCATGACCAGCGCCCCCATCGCTGTGGGGATGCAATATACCGCCCCGCTTTGGCTATTTTTACTCAGCCTGATCACGGGGCCCCGTCCAGCGACGGCAAAGCTAATCCCCCTCGGCATGCTTCTTGCAGGCGTTGTGATTTTTATGCTTTCTCCCGCCAAAAATGTTACCCTCACAGGCAATCTAATCGCCCTTTCCACAAGCTTTACCTTTGCGGCATTGAATGTATCTATGAAAAAGGTAAGCCGTGACAACCCCCTTGGAGGGGTAGCGCTTTGCAGCCTTTTTTTCGCTTTCGTCATTTTCGCTTTTTTCCCGCCTACCATTAGTGATATATTTACGATTCCTGCGAATCAGTGGCCCATTCTCCTCTTCATGGGCGTCTTTCAAACGGGTGCCGGATATGCCTTGTATAACATCGGGCTGAAAAGTACGACTCCCCAAAAAGCGGCGATGCTTTCCCCTTGGGAAATGGTGCTGGGCCCGGTTTGGGTAGCACTTTTTCTGCACGAATATCCCGATGTGTACGCAATCGTGGGGTTTTTTCTGATCCTTGCCGGCATCTTTCTTGATCTTGTGGTTGATAGACTGATCGCAAATAAAGAAGCGGCTCTCAGCCTTCAGGAAGAAAAAGCTTAATAATAATCATCACAAAAGGCCACCGCTTTGAAAAATCCCTAAAGGTTGACATGTGATAAAACATCATGTCATACGAAAAAGGGTACGATTCAAAGCAGTGGCCTTTTTTGCACTTATTATATAGCAAGAAAATAATTGGGAAACATTATTAGCGTTGGCCTTGGTATAGCCAATTAACTTAAAAACTGGCTATAGTTAAAACGTCATTTTCTCCCCCCGCCTTCGGCGGGGGGAGAAATCACAAGCTTGTTTTCAAGTTAATCAAATATAGCAATAAAACCACAGCAAAATGATACTGAGGCTTGTAAAGCGACAGCTCTCAGACTTTAGGAAGAAAAAGCTTAATAGTAATCAGAGCAAAAGGCCGCCGGCTTTGAATTATAACCCTTTTGGCACGACATATTATTTAACACATGTCGTACTTTTAAGGATTATTTCAACGCTGGTGGCCTTTTTTAGTCTGGCGTCGATTTGGTCGGCGCCTTCTTTTCTATTTCTTAATAATCTCGCCGAAAACCTCTCCGGCACAGCCGGCGGCATTGGACTCGTCAACATCGATGTGCATGGCGGTGGCATAGGTGGGGTGTACTCTCATCACAACATCATCAAACACAAGACTGCGATCTGAAGAATTAATACGGACAAAAACCGTTTCTTTATCCGAAAATCCCATAGCGGCGGCATCCGCAGGGGTCATGTGTACATGGCGCTTGGCGACGATGACGCCTTCTTTCAATTCGATCTCTCCACAGGGGCCAACAAGCTTACAAGCACCGCTTCCGGCAATATCTCCGGACTCGCGGACGGGGGCAGCGATACCGAGAGCTCTCGCATCAGTAAGCGATATCTCAATCTGCGTTGCGCTTCTTGTCGGTCCGAGGATAGAAACGCCCTTCATGGTAGTCTTAGAGCCCACAAGATCTACGCGTTCGTTGCAGGCAAACTGCCCGGGCTGTGAAAGATCTTTCTTAATAGTAAGCTTGGCATCTTTACCAAACAGAATGGCCAGATCAGCGTCTGTGACATGCACATGTCTGGCGCTTGTTTCTACAAGTACTTTATTTGTCATCTTATAACCTCCTGAATTTATTGGATAATACCAATTCTCAGTTAATAGGCAATTCATATATTTCTCTTTTCCCCCGAATGTGGGAGAAAGAAAAATAACAATGCCATTTAAACAGGATTTAGTATAAGGGGACATCCCCTGTGTTTTCTTGTTTATTATAGTCCAGTGAAAGGCAGCTTGTCAACAGAAGTGATTTGCCTGCCCCTTGTTTTAATGCTATAATAAGCGTAAGTGCTTGTTATAGCAGTTTCACATCCATCGGCTTACCCCTTTGCCGGGACGCCTTTGACGATGGCTATTAATATTTTTGATTGGGGGAATACAGGATGCCACAAAGCCTCGAAGAAATCAGGGCACAGGTGGAAGGCTGCCATGCCTGTTCCCTGGCCGATACTCGTACCAAAACAGTATTTGGCGTTGGAAATCCGATGGCAAGGGTGCTTTTTATCGGAGAGGGCCCGGGAGAGAACGAGGACCTTCAGGGCGAACCATTTGTGGGACGCGGGGGTATACTCCTTGATCGGATGTTGGCAGCGGTTGGTCTTTCCAGAGACACAAATATTTATATTGCCAACATGGTTAAATGCCGTCCGCCACAAAACCGCGACCCTAAGCCCGAAGAAACAGAGGCCTGCATTGGTTATTTACGTAAGCAAACACAGGTTATCGCCCCCAAAATTATTGTCTGTCTGGGAAGGGTGTCTGCCCAGAAGATTATTTCGCCCGATTTTAAGGTCACTGTCCAACACGGCGAGTTCGTCAAACGTGGTAACACCCTGTTGATGGGAACCTTTCACCCCGCCGCCATTTTGCGTAATCCCAATCAGAAACCGCTGGCCTTTGATGATTTTACCCGGCTTCGCGACATGATTGTCAAGGTGTGCCCTGAGGTTTATGAAAGTCCAAAGGCTGTCCAAGCCATTTTAATTGACGAATAAATAAGTGTGCCCCCCATTGGGGGGCTTTTTGTTTATATCTTCTGTGTCACTTTGTTTTTACTCCGAATAACATGGAATAGAAAGTATGAAGGAGGAATACAGGTGAGCGATGGAAAGAAGACCGTGAAATTTTTCCTGGGATCCAACACCCCCATCGGATTTGTATCAAGGTATGAACAGATTACGAATACGGCAGTTAACGATAGGCTCTTTGTCATAAAAGGCGGTCCCGGTACCGGGAAATCCACACTGATGAAGAAGGTGGCCTCAGCCATTTCCAAAGAGGGAACAGAGACAGAATATATCTACTGCTCTTCCGATGTTGATTCTCTTGATGGGGTGATTTTTCACAATATCAAGGCCACGATTGCGGATGGCACACCACCCCATGTAATTGAGCCGAGATACCCTGGCGCCTTCGAGCAAATTGTACCAGTGTTTGAGTGCTGGGACGATAAAAAACTGGCTGAAAATAAAGACGCTATTATCGAGATGGTCAACAGAAACTCCAAGATGCACGAACAATGCTGCCGTTTTCTCGCCGCAGCCGGAGCGCTGATCGCGGATACATACCGCATCGCCCTGGAGTTTACAGACCTGACAAAGGTAGAGCGCGTGGCTGAACGCATCGCAGCCAAAGAATTCAAGCGCATGTCCAAAGGCTGCGGCAAAGAGTCTGTACGCTTTATTTCCGCCATTACCAACAAGGGAGTTCTTCTATATTCTGAAACGGCAAAGGCGCTGGCAGAACACATCTATCTGATCGAGGATGATTATGGAGTTTCCTCCAAACATATTCTGGCACATCTCAGAAAACGCGCCCTTGACGCAGGTTATAACGTCATCACATGCTACTGCCCAATGTCCCCCTATGACCGCATTGACCACCTGTTCATCCCCGAGCTTTCTTTGGGCTTTATGACCGCCAACTGGTTTGTAATCCCCGAACTCGTCCCTGAAAAGGTAATCAACTCCCGCCGCTTTACTGACGCCGAGGCTATAAAGGCCCGCAAAAAACGACTTTCCTTCAACCGAAAGGCTATCCGCCAGATGTTGGGGCACGCGGTATCCATCCTGGCAGACGCCAAGAGCAGTCATGATCAAATCGAGAAAATTTATATCAATTGTATGGATTTCGACAAGATTACCGCACTGACTGAAGAGGTCATTCGCCAAATGAACGATCTTTCCTAAGCTACTCGTAAATGCTTGACACTTTTTCCAAATAGTAAGGGCATTGATCAGTTTGGTAAAAAAGCCTTACAAAAGGCACCTCACAGGTTTTCATAAACATACATGGCGTTAAGCGCGATCTCGGGTAAATGCAAAACCTATTTTTATGCTAATTTTGTCTCTGCTTTACTCGCCTTCAATGGGGAAAACAGAGACAAAACGCAATTATCTTTAACGTTGATTAATTTGAAAACAAGCTTGTGATTTCTTCCCCCGCCGAAGGCGGGGAAGAAAATGACGTTTTATATATAGCCAGTTTTTAAGTTCATTGGCTATATATAGGATTTGATATGACTGCGCGATACGTCCAATCCCATGATTATTAAAAAAAACCCACCTGAACAGCCTTATGATAGCAATTTGGTAAATAGAGAGGGGTATTCCATCTCTGTCTGCCCTACCGAAAGGGGAGGCAGCTAGGAAGAAGTCCCGTTTATTGACAAAATCGCTAAAGGCAAGTTCAAGTGGAGTTTTTTTGTTTATAGTCGATTAATTTGAAAACAAGCTCGTGTTTTCTTCCCCCGCCGAAGGCGGGGGAAGAAAATGACGTTATATATATCCAGTTATTAAGTTAATTGGCTATAATATGCTATATGTGTGACGCTTTTTTGCGGCTGGCAACTGCCAGAAAGCACAAAATCAGTCCTGATTAATGCTGCCCCGCTACGGACCGGATCGCCGCTTCAATGCCCGCCACCAGCGTGTCAAGAGACAAAGCAGGCATGGTGGGCTTGTCGATGATCTGCTGTGGTAGGTACGGGATATGTATGAACCCGGCAATAGTGGACAGATTGTTTTTGGCGATGTGGTTTAATACCCCATACATCACATGGTTACAGACAAAGGTGCCTGCGGAATTGGATATCTGGGCGGGAATATCCGCCTTCATCATGGCATTCACCATGTCCTTGATGGGCAGAGTGGAAAAGTAAGCTGAAGCGCCCTTCGGATCAATTACCGCATCCTTGGGCGAGGCACCTTCGTTGTCCGCAATACGGGCATCGTCGATATTGATGGCCACACGCTCCACCGATATGCGGTTGCGTCCGCCAGCCTGCCCGATGCTGATCACCGCATCGGGGCACACTTCATCGATGGCCTGCGTGAGTATTTTGACGCTCTTGCCAAATACGGTGGGCAGCTCGATTTTAATAATTTCGGCCGTGCCGATTTTATCCGGCAGCTTATTCACCACCAATGACGCAGGGTTAATGCTTTCCCCACCGAAAGCGTCAAAACAGGAAATTAAAATTTTCATATTATTTAAGCCTCTCATCAAACCAGTTGGTGATTTCTTTGAGGCGCCTTGCCCTGTGAAGCGGTTTGCCCGAGCGGGAAAGTTCATGGTTTTCGCCATGGAAAACGCACATGCGGGTCTCGACACCCTTCAGTTTGAGGGCAGTAAACATCTGATAGCCTTCGGGAATCCAGCAACGGTAGTCCTGATCCGAGTGGACGAAAAGGGTGGGCGTTGTGGCCTTATCCGCATAGCGAAGGGGCGAGTGCCACCAAAGCTTGTCAGAATCACTCCAAATGTTAGCCGCCATCTGATCTTCCCCAAAAATGAAGCCAATATCACTTGTTCCGCAAAAGCTGATCCAGTTGGAGATCGAGCGCTGGCTGGCAGCAGCCTTAAAACGATTGGTATGCCCGATGATCCAGTTGGTCATAAAGCCGCCATAAGAGCCTCCAGTGACACCAATATTATTTACATCAATGTCAGCGTACTTCTCGATGCACAGGTCGACAAACTGCATTAGGTTGTCATAGTCGAAGGTGCCGTATTTTCCACGCACATCAGCGAAGGCGTTGCCCTTTCCGTCGCCGCCACGGGGGTTACAGAAGAGAACAAAGTAGCCCTGTCCGGCCCAGTACTGCATCTCATGATAAAAGACTTCGCCGAAAGCGGATTTAGGCCCACCATGGATGTCAAAGATGGCAGGATATTTTTTCCCTTTTTCATAACCGTACGGGAGAAGTACCCAACCATCGATGGTGAAGCCATCTGCCTCAACAAAAGAAAAATGCTGGGGTACAGCCACATAACGGTCCGCATAGACAGATTCGTTGAGCGAGGTAATTCTGGTTTTCTCATTTGTGGCCGCATCAAAGATGTAAAGCTCCTGTAGGCGCTGGCCCATCATGCCAATATAGACAATACCCTTTTCTGCAATATCAAAGCAGTCAACGGTACCTGCCTCGTCGATCACGCGGGTGATTTTTCCGTCGGCAGTAAGCTTGCTTAAATTGCAATTGTAGTCCACCGCTTCTGTGAAGTAAAGGTCGCCGCCATACACCTTAAAGGAAATGCCGCCGCCCAAGCGACAGTCGCTGGCAATATTGCTGCAAACGCTGCCATCGTACTCAGCTAAAAGGGCAAGCTTCCCTGATGGGATGTCAAAGGTGTAGAACCAGGGGTTGGTGGCGATGCCATAGGCCTTCTGATCGCTGCCGGCAAAAACAACCGTATCCTTTTTCAAAAAGTCGGCCTGGGTGATGACATAGTCAGGGGCAAGAAGGGTTGTGTTCTCGCCTGTGGCGATGTTATATAGATATAGGCCTGTCTTCCTCGTACCCAAATTCTCAAACAAAAAGCCAAAATAAACAATAAAGTTCTTGCAGGGGCTAAGCTGGAAACCATTTGTCTGGAACAGAGGCCCGGTGATGGCGGTAACGGCCTTAGAAACCGTATTGTATAGGTAGAGGCGCGTTCTTTTTTTATTCGTAAAACCGGCGCCATTGGACCACCAGGGCAGCTCGTCAACGACCTCATAGTCCTTTTCCTCTTTGGCGGCTTTGACAGCATTTTCTTTTTCCTCACCTGACAGGGCCGAAAGATCAGTCTTGGCATTGTCGAAGGCGGCCGATATGACGATATTGTCGCCGCCGGTTAGACGGATGGCGGTAGCCTTCAGCGGGATGACGAAGGCCTCTTCCGCCTCGCCGCCTTTGACGCTGATGCGATAGTAGACCGTAAGATCGGTGCCACCTTCCACCTGCTTTTTATACTTCTCGCTTCGCATGGAGGAAAACAGGATATTCTCGTCATCCTGCCAGACAAAGCTCTTTTCCTTACCCAGGGTAGTCAGGCGTTTGGTGGTGCCTGCGGCGGGATCATAAAGGTAGATTCCGGAGTCATATCCGTTGTCATCGTTGGCATAGCTTGCGGCAAAGGCGGCAAATTTGCCGTCCGGAGACCACTTCAGATCGGAAAGAAAGCGATAGCTTTTGAACTCATCTAAGCAAAGTTTTTCCATAGAATCTATTCTCCTTGTTACTATAATTAGCTAAATTATACCATAGCCGTATCATAAAGGGAACAGAAAACGTACCTTTTGCAAAACTCCGGTAAGAAACCATGTAATTCCATTTTATAGTTGATTAACTAGAAAACAAGCTTGTGATTTCTTCCCTCGCCGAAGGTGGGGGAAGAAACTGACGTTTTAACTATAGCCAGTTTTTAAGTTAATTGGCTATACAACTGGCTGCAGCCTTGTTTGACACAGGGTCACCTATCAAAAATCCTCTGGAACCGGCCGGTTCCAGAGGAATTTGCTTCTGATATTTTGCGTTTAACCCAGCCATCAACGGGGATTAAAGGTGGAATTATCGCCGTCAAAGGATGATGCAGATAAGTCCTGAGCACCCCTCATTAATGATGCGCTCGATAGTCTCTTTCAGCTTCATACGAGCGTCGGTGGGCATACGTTGAAGCTTTCCGCGCAGTCCCTCGTTAACAAGCTCATTCAGACTCTTGCCGAAAATGTTGGACTGCCAGATCTTTTCCGGGCTATCTTCAAATTCGCTCATCATATACGTCACAAGCTCTTCTGATTGTTTTTCGCTTCCGACGATGGGGGCCACTTCCGTGTTGATGCAAGCCTTCATCATGTGGATGGAGGGTGCCGAGGCGCGCAGCCTTACGCCATAGCGGCCGCCCTGCCGCACCATTTCAGGCTGCTCAAGAGTCAGTTCTTCGATGGTGGGCATCACGATACCGTAACCGGTAGCGTTGACCTCATCCAGGGCGTTTTTGATGCGGTCATATTCCTTTTTGGCCTTCGCAAGCTCAATAATCTGGGGCATGAGATCAGTCTCGTTCTGAATCGGAAGGCCAGTGACTTCACCCAGTATCTTGTAGAAAAGCTCGCCCAGCACCGATACCGCTATCCGTGCGCTGCCCGTACCAAAATCGATGGATTTGACCATACACTCTCGCACATGCTCACAGCCTGCCATGGTGTCTATCTTGGGGGACAAATCCAGAATGCGATTGATACCGAAGGTGGCTTCCTGTATAGCTTTATAGAGGGAAGCCTTCAGCCAGTGATCTTTCCCAAGAGAAACAATCCATCGGGGGATTTCCACCTGAATTTCCTTCATTGGGAACTGGTAAAGCACCAAGGACATGATTTCTTTAATCTCGCTTTCGCCCAAATCGAGACAGTTGACCGCCACCACAGGGACGTTATAGCGCTGTTCCATCTCCACTTTCATGGCGGTTGCTTGATCCGAACGTGGATACATACAGTTCAGAAGGATGATAAAGGGCTTCTCAATCTCCTTGAGCTCGTTGATGACCCTCTCTTCCGCCTCCTGGTATTCGGCACGCGGAATGTCTGAGATGCTGCCGTCGGTGGTCACGACCAAGCCGATGGTGGAATGTTCGGCGATTACCTTGCGGGTCCCCATCTCTGCAGCCATGTTAAAGGGGATCTGGCGGTCAAACCAAGGTGTCATCACCATTCGAGGCTGCTCATTTTCAATATATCCAAGCGAGCTTGGTACAATATAGCCCACACAATCGATCATACGGATGTTGAGCGAAGCGCTGGCATCAATATTAATGCGCACCGCCTCTTCTGGGATGAACTTAGGCTCGGTTGTCATAATTGTGCGTCCAGCCGAAGACTGTGGCAGTTCGTCGTTGGCACGCTCGCGTCTTGCGGAGCTTTCGATGTTAGGCAGCACCAGTGTTTCCATAAAACGCTTAATAAAGGTGGATTTGCCTGTGCGCACCGGACCGACTACCCCTATGTATATATCCCCCTGTGTGCGCTGGGCGATCTGTTCGTATATGTTTCGGTTTTCCATGCCCTCTCCCCCTCCTTTATACTATCGGGATAATGAGGGCTGTTTTGCCCTCCAGTATATCATCATCAAGCCCGTTGTCCCGCATAATTGCCTGGGCGGGCAACCTATAGCGCTTACCAATTTCCCAAACGCTTTCCCCTTTCTGCGCAAAGTAGATCGTAAGTCCCACCGCTGGATCCCTTTCAATCTGCTTTGCCATGTCAAGCTGAATGTCGGTAATCAGGTTTTTGTGTTTGGTGCTCATTATTGCACCATTCAGCATCAGCTCGCACCGCACGTCAATGGTGTTGACACCGGTCATTGAAAAGCTTGTGCCCAAAACGGAAAGGCGCGGCGTATACTCCATCATTTCACCACCTGTATCGCACTGCATACGGTGGGTAAATTCCATCGTGTTGCTTGAATAGTCAATCATTTTTTCGTTTTCAGTAAACATTTGCAAAAGCAGTGTTGCTGATATCACCATGGTTCCCTGCTCCGCCCTGGCAGAAATGGCGGAAACGGTACACCACGTATCAATAATGCGGTCAAAGTCATTCGTCATGGTCACAGTCTGTTTGTGCGTGCAGCGCTCATCAACCATGGACATCAGACGACAGATAGAAAGTGGTCGATTGACCATTTTGCTTTCACAACAGGTGGAATAGCCATCCACGCCTGCCGAGATGCTGTAATCTTCATAGACGGTAACACAGGCGGCTATGGTGGCGTCAAGAGTGATCTGCCGGGCCTGACCGTCCAGTTCCTGTTTGAGGGTAACGTCGCAGCTAACCACTTTTAGATCAACATCGCACCGTGTTCCCTCTTCAGCACAGGGAAGGTCGATGATTTGACTCATAGGGAGCTGATAGTCCATCGTTTCCATGCGGCCTTCGCCATCATGCTCATAGAGAAGATGGAAGGCCAGCTCCCCTTTAATGACAAGCTTCCCCCCGATTGCCTTAGAGTCGGAGGGAACTG
The DNA here is from genome assembly GCA_963664585.2 of Oscillospiraceae bacterium. Classification (GTDB taxonomy): domain Bacteria; phylum Bacillota; class Clostridia; order Oscillospirales; family Ruminococcaceae. The sequence continues at coordinate 172,842 of CAXXEO010000002.1, forward strand.
CACAGCATCGGCTAAAGACGACCGAGGTGGCCGAAGGTTTACCATAGCCGAGTTCCAGTTCCTCCCGCACGGTAATCATGCGGGTAGTGCGGGCGCATATCCGGGTAGCCATCTCCTCCTCGCGGCGGAGCTGCATTCCCATACCGTCGGCTTCATATACCGCTTCCTCTTCCCGCGTTCTTGTGGCTTTTACCTTGATCATCAAAGCGCCGCGGATATCCATTTTGCGCGGTGATAGGGCCCGGCAGTTTAGATACTGCATCTGAACGTCCGTTGAAACCATCAGGTTTTCCATGTTGCTTTTCAGGTCGAGTGTACGAGAAAACGGGAGCTTATACTCCGTACGACGCACACCGCCCTCTTCCCCGAGATAACACACCACAACGGTAGTCATCCCCTCCAGTGCCAGTTTGTCCCCCCGTACCTCAGTGTCAGTCACCACGCCGGTCCCCTGACAATTGAGTATCCTCACTATATCAGGGCAGTAATCCGGCAGAAGGACGTCGCACTCCACAGGCTGCTCAAGGCTTGTGTCAAGTATGGTCTCGTTTATGGCAACAGGCTGTTTCGTTATGCTTAGTTCCATAAGGGTACCCTCTCCTCTTATATTTTCTAATCCAACTATATTCAGTCGTTGTCCATTTTATGCGGACTGGTTGTTAATCAATATCTTTGAAAACTACCGCATAATTTTTGAGGCGGTAGCAATATATAGTTAATTAATTTGAAAACAAGCTTGTGATTTCTTCCCCCCGCCTTCGGCGGGGGGAAGAAAATGACGTTAGCCAGTTTTTAAGTTAATTAGCTATAATACGCAACCAAATTTAGCGGTAATAATCCTGCCCTTGTTTCCCCCACCTCTGACGGGGGGAAACAAGGGCAAAAATAAAATGCTTTTTAAATTGATTTTTATATTCAATATGTAAAAACGCACCTTTTTCGGTGCGTTTTTAGAATTTTTTATGTAGTTTCTCTGTCTATCCTGAATAATAGCCGCAGAAGCCCGGATAAAAACCGGGGACTTTTAATGACAATAACCTTCATATAGACCCCCTGCCGCCGCACATCGGCACCCTAACATGATGAAAACCCCCTGGTGCGGTGATTTGAGGCTTTCATTTTTTCAGCATCTCAACATGGATATGGCCAGCGCTACCAATAAAAATGAGGCTAGAAACAAAGCCAGTTTAAATGAACAGCACAGGGCAAGGAGCAGTCCAAGTCCAAAAGCACCGCCAATGGCAAGCGTACTGCAGATACCCTGGTCGCTTCTTCTCACCCGCATCACCTGCATCCTTCGTTCTTTTCGCTTTCAGTCCATTATACACAGCGGTGGACGGGAATGTGAATGATACTATTTTCAAATTAAAATGGATTTCTTTCCTGTCTTTTTCTCATGTAATGGGAGAAGAGCTACTATTATAGTTGATTAACTTGAAAACAAGCTTGTGATTTCTTCCCCCGCCGAAGGCAGGGGAAGAAAATGACGTTTTATATACAGCCAGTTTTTTGTTAATTGGCTATATATTCATAATTTTTATGACAGACGCTCTTTTTGATCAGAAGGACCCTGTTTGAATGCTTTTCTGTATCCTATCCCCCACCTGCGGCGGGGGATAGGTGGGTTTGAATAAAGGACACTAGAAGACAGACGCAGGCAAAACAAAAGGTAGGGCCTAACGCCCTACCTTGACAGTACGATCAGTGCGGATCCCCCGCTTGCAGTGACGCTTGCCGATCGGCCGGTAAACTGATTGCTCACCCCCAGCGGAAAGGATGTAGTCAACGGCCCATCCAGCGGGTACTTAAGTCCGGCAAGGGTGACCCTTTCAATATTGCCCCCATAGGCGAAAACTGATATCTTTCCGACGGTTTCCCCAGGCCACTTACGCACAGAGTTTTTGATCATATAAAGTTTTTCTCGCGGTCCAACAACCTCACCCACACATTGATGCTCGGTGATATAGGCGAGGGTTTGAATGTTAGCAAGCGTGTGGCTGAGACTTCCACCCAGGGCAAACAGCAGAACAAACGCGCCATACCCTCTGTCAATACCCTCTTTGACGGCCAACATGCTGTCAGTGTCGTCCTTATCCACAGGAAAGCGTTTGACAGGCAGGTCAGCGGGTATAGCTCCATGATAGGAATCAAAGTCGCCCATCAAAAGATTCACCTCAAGCCCCCTGCGAAGGGCACTGTCATATCCGCCGTCACAGGCAATGACATAGTCATCCTGCAAGGGAGTGAAATTGACCTCGCCGTATTCGCCGGCGCAGACGATAATACATCTGGGCATGGTTTTCTCCTTTGTACCTCAGCCGATTTCCCATTCTTTGAGCATCTTCTGCTCCTCATACATAGCCAGATAGCTTTGATGCCGGCTTTGAGCAATTTCCCCCTTCTCTACTGCGGCTAACACGGCACAGTCCTTCTCCTTGGTGTGAGAACAGCCGGTGAAACGGCAATGTGGGATATATTCTTCGAACTCAGAGAAGCAGTACTGAAGCGCCTCCTTGCGGATGGGATCAAGTCGTTCGGTTTCAATTGCAGAAAAACCGGGAGTGTCAGCGATATAGCCGCCACCTATCCGAAAAAGCTCCACCGTGCGTGTGGTGTGTTTGCCACGTCCAAGTTTTTGGCTGATTGCATCGGTAGCCAGGTTCAAGGCGGGATCCAGACAGTTCAAAAGACTGGACTTGCCCACGCCAGTGTTGCCACAAAAAGCGCTTACCTTACCAGACAATAAAATGCGCACCTCTTCAGAGCCAAGGCTGGTCAGATTAGATACCATGATCACCTGACAGCAAGCGGAGCGGTATATGGTTTGCAGATACTCGCCGGCTTCCAGGTCCGTCTTTGTTACTACTATTACCGGGGTAATCCCCCTGTAGCAGGCAATGGCGATCATCTTGTCGATGATCAGCAGATTGGGTGGCGGCTCATCTACCGAAACCACAATAATCAGTTGATCCAGATTGGCGAGTGGTGGACGTATCAGGTAATTTTTCCGTTCTTCGATAACGGTAATGTACCCATTCTCACCTGTGCGCTCCAAAACAACATGGTCTCCCACATAGGGGGTAATCCCCTCCTTGCGAAAGAGTCCCCGTGCCCTGCATTCAATAAGCTCCTCACCGGCGGCTACATAATAAAACCCGCCTGTCGCCTTGACGATCATACCCCTGATTTGTTCATTCATGGCGGTCAAAAGTTACTTGAATAGTCTTTGGAGAGTTTATAAGTCTTTTTTGTAAAGTCAACAGTATATTCCTGATAAAGATGTGTGTCAACCAGTATCATAACAGTTACCTTCCCCGTACCCTCGAGGGAGGGGGTCCATTTCTTCACTTCACTGGGGTCAAGGGTCTCTTCTTTAACAACTTTACCATCTATTACCGCTTGCACCTTGACCAGATAATCTACGCGGCTGGGCATGGGCACGGTAATTTGTACTGGCTTTGTACCCGCAGGGCCATTTGATACATTAATATTAATCAGCCCGCCTTCAGATAGGCGTGAGGTAGAAACCGGGTCTTGGGCCACAACGGTGTCACGAGGCTGCTCGCTGTCCACATAGCTAATGCCGCCGACTTCAAGCTTAAACATAGCTGCCAATTTCTTGGCATCCGAAATGCTCAGCCCCACCAATTGGGGGACCTCAACGACCTTGGTTTCGGGACCCATGCTGAAATTCAGCTTCACGGTGGAACCCTCGGCAACCTGACTTCCTGAACCTGGCTCTATGGACACCAGATATCCGGCTGGCTGGCTGTCACTGAACACCTCGGCGGTAGTATATTGGATACCAAGCTGTTTGAGGCTTGCCGTAACGATTTCGGTTTCTTTTCCCACAAGGTTGGGTAAAGTGACAAGCTTAGGTCCGCCCGATACGGACACCTTAATCTTAGAACCCACCTTGACCGTTCGTCCGACAGCGGGACTCTGATTGAAGATCACTCCCTTGCCATAGGTCGCAGAAAAATCAGTGGATTCTACCTCAATCACAAAGTTCTTGTATTCAGAGGAATTTTTCGCCGTATCGTACATCACACCCACAAGGTTGGGAACTTTAGCATCCGCCACCTTGGTAAAGGGATTGTTCATCCATACCATGGTGACAATGAAGACGATGGCAACAAGAACAAAGGCGGCTGTGACACCCGCAAGAGCGGGGATGACACTGGGCGACCTCTCGTCGTTATTTTCATTACGATTTTTATTAAGCTTACTATCAGGTTTTCTAACCACGTTTCTTTTTTCCATCCCTTTTTGTGCGCCCGCCTTTGCACTTCCCCTCGTTGCGGCAATGGCCTTCTGATACTTTTGGTTTTTGGTCTCGCCGTCAGAGGAGAGATATTTGTATTCAAAATGCATCGTAGGATCATGCTTAAACAAATCGATATCCTTTAGCATCTCGGCCGCCGACTGGTATCGGCGGGTATTGTCCTTCTGCATCGCCTTGAGGGTGATTTCCTCCAGCCCCACCGGAATGTCAGGATTGATACTTGTGGGACGAGCGGCCTCAAGCTGTATCTGTTTGAGAGCCACCGAAACAGGTGAGTCCGCCTCAAAGGGCAGTTGGCCTGTAAGCATCTCGAAAAGCATGACGCCCACTCCATAGATATCTGCACGGGCGTCGGTATGCTCACCCCTGGCCTGCTCCGGCGAAATATAGTGTACCGACCCGATCGCACGGTCTGTCAGTGTTCTCGTCTCGCTTCTCGAAAAACGAGCGATTCCGAAGTCAGCTATTTTAATGCTTCCATCTTCCAAAAGCATTACATTTTGGGGTTTTACATCCCTGTGTACGATACCCCGGTCATGGGCATGCTGAAGTGCCCGTAAAATCTGTATGGTAAAAAAGACCGTCTCTTTCCACGAGAGGACTCCTTGCTGTTCAATATATTCCTTTAGGGTAATACCATCCACATATTCCATAACGATGGATGGCATACGGTCAGAAAAGCTGACGTCATAGACCTTGATGATATTCGGATGCGAAAGCACCGAGATGGCCTTGGACTCATTTTTAAACCGGCGAAGGAACTCCTCATTGTTGTGAAATTCCTCCCGCAGGATCTTAACGGCCACCGTCTTGCCATCTGTGATATCTAACGCACGGTAAACGTTGGCCATTCCGCCAACGCCGATTAACTCAGTGATTTCATATCGGCCATCCAGCTTTTTGCCGATAATTCTATCCATTCGATTCACCTTCTCCGTTTTGCCAGACAATTACCGCTGTGATATTGTCTCCGCCACCATTTCGGTTGGCGCGGTTAATCAGCGGCGATACATCTTCTTCTTGCTCTGCCAGTGCACAAAGCTCTATGATTTCATCCGCAGACAAATAATTATACAGGCCGTCTGTACACAAAAGCACCGTTTCGCCGGGCGAAAGGGTATGCTCTAAATAATCGGTGTCCAGCTCTGCCAAAACGCCAAGAGCTCTTGTAATATAATGGCGCTGTGGGTGGTTTTTGGCGTCCTCAGGCGCGATTTCACCCTTCTCCAACAAAATCTGCACGACGGTGTGATCTCTGGTCAATTGTGTCAGCTTTCCGTCTAAAATGGAATAGACACGGCTGTCACCAGCAAAGGCAAGACAGAGAAGCCCCGGGGAGGCCGCCGCCGCAATCACGGTGGTGCCCATGCCCGCAAGACCGGGTGATGTCAGTGAGTGCTCATGGACGACGCTGTTAGCCCCTTGCACCGCACAGATCAAGGCTGACCGCAGTGATGTCTCGGGCATACCGGGAAAGGCCCCTTTTAAAAGGGCTGTTTCAATGTTTTCAGCAGCCATATTGCTGGCCACGCTTCCCCCGTTCTCGCCGCCCATTCCGTCACACACGATAACATAAAGGCTTTTTCCTAAAAGGCTGCCAATTCGATAACAGTCCTGGTTGGTCGAGCGAACCAGTCCTATATGGGTACCGCCTATTGCCTTCACTGGGGTATCCCTCCCTCTGTCTGTCTTCTGAGCTGACCGCATGCGGCTGAAATATCAGACCCCAGCTCTCGTCTTATGGTGGCGTTTATACCAAGGTTTGTAAGCTTTTCGCAAAAGGCTGCCACTCTTTTGCTCTTGCCATAGGGTCTTTCCTGAACAGGATTGACCGGTATCAAATTCACATGACAGTTTAGCCCTCGCAAAAGTGCCGCAAGCCGCGCGGCGTGACCATCGGTGTCATTTACACCATCGATGAGTGAATATTCGAAGGAAATCCTGCGGCCGGTGGCCTTTAAATACCGTCGGCAGGCCGATAAAAGCGTATCAATATTATAGCGATTGTTGATGGGCATAATATCCGACCGTGTTTTATCATCAGAAGCATGTAGCGAGATAGAAAGGGTAAGCTGAAGTTTTTTCGCAGCCAGTTCGTCTATCCTGTCCACAAGGCCACAGGTGGACAGGGAAACATGGCGGTGACTCATATTGAGCCCCTCTGGTGATGATAATATATCTAAGAATGTCATAACATTGTCGTAGTTGTCAAGAGGCTCGCCCATCCCCATCAGGACAAGGCTGTCGATTCTCAGTCCGCTTTCACGTCCCGAAAAGTAGATTTGGTCAAGAATTTCTGAAGGGGCAAGATTTCGAATGAGTCCCCCGATCGTTGAGGCGCAGAAGCGGCAGCCCATCCGACAGCCCACCTGGCTGGAAACGCAGAGAGAGTTCCCATGGTGATGGCGCATCAGTACCGTTTCCACAGTGTTGCCATCCAGAAGCCGAAAAAGATATTTGACAGTACCATCTGCACTTACCTGTTTTCTTAAAACGGTCAGGGCATTTATGTAAAACCCCTCGTCAAGCAGCCTCCGGAGCGCCAGCGGAAGGTTTTGCATCTCAGAAAAGCTTTGGGCGCCCTTCTGGTGAAGCCAGCCGTAAATCTGCCCCGCACGAAATTTTGGCTCACCCACTTTGGTTACCGCCACCTCAAGCTGTGCAAGCGTAAGGGACTTGATGTCCGTTTTCCCGTTATTCAACGTTTTAGCTCCGTTTCTTCTGTGGTGTCGGTTTTGGGCTGTCAGCCGGACGCCGGGCACTCTGACATGGCATACTTTTTTAGGATTTATTTTACTGTAACTGTGGACGGTGCCAGTCTTTTCAACTTGGCGATAAAAAAGCCATCCTGTCCCTTTTCACCTGGGAGAATCGTTCGACCAGGGCCGTTTTCTCCATTCTCACAAACAAACTCAGGATGCGCCGCCAGAAAACGGGAAATCACGTCCCGATTTTCCAGAGGGCTTATGGTACATGTGGAGTATACCAGCGTACCACCCTCCTTTAAATATTGTGAAGAACTTTCCAGAATTTTATACTGCAAAGTCGGAAGAGTTTCAAATTCCACCGGATTTTTATACTTGATCTCGGGTTTACGGCGCATAACGCCGAGTCCTGAACAGGGGGCGTCACAGAGCACCCGATCGAAAAGCCCCAGAGCAGGGTTAAAGACGGTAGCATCGTTCTCCACAGGGGAAATCATTTTGATGCCTAGACGTTTAGCACCCTCTTTGATGAGGGGTAGCTTGGCGGCTGAGATGTCGCAGGAAATAATTTCGCCCTGGCCTTGCATATGCTGGGCAGCGGTGAAGCTTTTTCCGCCGGGCGCGGCGCACATATCCAAAATCCGCTCTCCCGGTTGTGGGTCGAGGGCGGCCACCGCCTGCTGAGACGATAGGTCCTGTATGTGAAAAAATCCCCTTCTATATGCTTTTGTTGAAGCAATATCCCCGCCTGAGCAAAGAAGAGCTTGGGGCATACCGGTCTTGTGAAGGATAATGTCCTCGATGGAAAGGCGGCCCGTCAGGCTTTCGGGATCTGTCATCAGCGTATTGACCCGGATATAGACCTCGGGGCGGCCCAAAGAGGCGGCTAAAATGCTCTCGGCAGCAGGACCATACCAGGAAAGCAGGGCACCGGCCAACTCTTTCGAGCACGAATACGTGACGGACAGGCGGTCTGTTTCATCGCCCACCACAGGAGGAACAACGACGCCATCACGAAGAAAGGCGCGAAGCACACCGTTGACAAAGCCCGACGCAGAAGCCGCCCCCATTCGTTTTACTTCCTCCACGGCCTCACTGACCGCAGCGGAATGGGGAATCGTGTCCATATATAATATTTGATATAAAGCGATGCGTAGCACCTCGCGGACCTTCGCATCGACAGGCCGCTTGGCATAAGCTTCGATGCAGTGGTCAAGGGTGACACGCCGCTCGAGACAGCCGTAAAACAGCGCGGTAGCAAGGGCCCCATCCCGTTTGTCCGGTTTTTCCTTTTTCAACGCGCTGTCAAGGACCAGATTGGAATAGCCTCCTTCGGTATCAACCCTGAGAAGCGCATCAGCAGCCATCCGCCGCGGCGTTTTCAAGATCTTCTTCTCCCGCGGCCACCATAAAGCAGGATGAGACGAAGAAGCTGCGCCACCGACATAATCAGTGCGGCCAGATAGGTCAGTGCCGCCGCAGAAAGCACCTTTTTGGCACCAAACAGCTCATTATCATCCAGAATTCGCCCGGATTCAAGAGTGGCAATAGCCCTGCTGCTGGCGTTGTACTCCACCGGCAGAGTGATGAGCTGAAAAAAGGTGACCAGTGCAAAGCCGACTATACCAACGGTGATCAGCGACTGGGTTGAAAAAATCACACCGGCTATAATTAACGGCACCGACAGACGCGCCCCGATGTTTGTGAGGGGGATAATAGCGTTTCTGACGGTGAGAGGTGCGTAAGAGGTGGAGTGTTGCACCGCGTGGCCGCACTCATGGGCCGCAACGCCCAACGCGGCAATGGAACTGCTGCCATAAACACTTTCAGACAGATGCACCACCTTGGTACGAGGGTCATAGTTGTCGGTCAGATTACCCTGTATGCTCTCCACACGCACATTCTGAAGACCGTTATCGTCCAGAATGCGGCGAGCCACATCCGCGCCTGTCAATCCGCGCGCGCTTCGCACCATCTTATACCGATTAAAGGTTCCTGTCACCTGTGCCTGCGCCCACATACCAAGTAGCAACGCGGGCAAAATCAATATTAAATAATATACATCAAAATACATTTTCTTCTTCCTTTCTAAGCTTTTTGAATTAATATTATGGCATCATGTGTATCCACAATGACGAAATATTGAAATTTTTATTTTTGATTTCCTGCCGTTGGCAGGGGAACAAACTTCTTACGCCATGACGGATAATTTCTGTTTTATTCTGCTTATTCGTCATAGCGGGGAAATCAAAAACAGATGATTACGCAAAGGTTTTTAACATTCTTCCGGTCTGAAGGCGCTGTCCGTGGAGGAGCTCACTGCCGGTAATACGCTTTGCCCCCTCAAGCTGTACTTCGAGAAGCTCGATGGAGCCGTCCCCTGTACCGATGATCAGAGCGTTTTCGCTTAAAAGCGTTCCCGGCGCTCCCTGTAGTAAGGCGGGACGGGCAGCGTGAACCTTGAGCCGCTTTCCCTCCAGCGCAGTGAAGGCACCCGGCCAGGGGGAAAGGCCGCGAATCAGGTTATGAAGCTCGCGGGTGGGGCGGGCAAAGTCGATGGCGCCCAACTCTTTTTTTAGCATGGGGGCGAAAGTCGCCCGCTTTTCCTCCTGAGGGATAGAGATGAGAGCACCTGTCGGCAGGACCTTCAAAGTTTCTGACAGGCAGTCAGCCCCGACCAGGGAAAGGCGATCATAGAGTTCCCCCGCGGTTTCGTCAGGGCCAATTTCAGTGTCGGATACAAGCAGTATTTCGCCGGTATCCATCCCAACGTCCATTCGCATGGTGGTAACTCCGCTTTTTGCCTCACCGTTTATCACGGCCCACTGGATGGGCGCGGCCCCACGATAGGCCGGCAGAAGGGAACCGTGGACGTTGATACAACCATAACGAGGTATATCCAGTATCGACTTCGGAAGCATCTGTCCATAGGCCACTACGACAATGACATCGGGAGCCAACGTTCGGATGATCTCTTCGGCGTCGCTTTTTTTTAGTTTTTCCGGCTGGTAAACAGGCGCATTACAGATCTCTGCAGCCAAAGCCTTTATCGGCGGTGGGATCAGCTTATAGCCCCTTCCGCTGGGACGGTCCGGTTGTGTAAAGACACCCATAATCTCATGGCCATCGTCGACCATCCGTTTCAGTGAGGGAACAGCAAATTCGGGCGTTCCCATAAAAATTGCCTTCATGATAAGCTCCATTCCGCCGCTTGCATCGGCGCAAGAAAAATGTACACGCGCTCATATCCTGCAAAAAAATGATAGGAGCTGCCGGTTCCCCTCAGGCTGTCAGGAAACAGCTGAGCAAGGGGAACGTTCGCCCATCAAAGGGCAGAGGGGTTATTCCCCCTCTTCATCGGGGTCAATCATGCGGCTGGCAAGATCCTTAAAAAGTCTTCCGTTGAGGTGGTCCGTTTCGTGACAAAAGGCTCTGGCCAGAAGTGCCTCTCCTTCCATTTCAAAAGGCTTTCCATGGCGGTCAAGGGCTCTCACCTTGGCCTTCATGGGACGAAGCACCATACCATATTCGCCCGGAGAGGAAAGGCAGCCCTCCATCCCATCTTGTTCTCCTGAAACGTCGATAATCTCAGGATTGATCAGCTCAATAACGCCATTGCCAACATCGATGGTCACAACGCGACGAAGCACGCCCACTTGTACAGCCGCAAGCCCCACGCCATTGGCTTTCCCCATCGTATCAGCCATATCTTCAAGCAGACGATGAAGCCTTCCGTCAAAATTTTCAACCGGGCGGCTGATTTTTCTTAAAAAGGGATCTCTCTCGTTCAGTATCTTTCTTATCGCCATATTGTCCACCTTTTCTCTGTAATTAAATTCAATTCTATGAAAGCATAGTGTGACCCTTATACGTCTGCCATCTTCACGGCGTAGCCGGAATGCCGGACATGAGAGGTGCTAGCGCTGACAATCCTGTTCATTTATATTTATATGTTACCATCGTAATGCATATCTATGTAGACCGTCAACTCTCTGTTTTGTTTATCGCCATAATGATCGGTGAGAAGTTGATGCAGAAGCTGTCGCATTCGGGCCGTATTTCGGCACTTTAAAATCAGCTTGTAGCGGTATCGCCCCGCGGCCTTGAAAGGACTAGCCTCGCTGGGGCCAAGAGCTCTCAGCGGGAGATCTGAATAGTCGGCCGTCCCGCGCGCCTTGAGAGACACAAGAAAATCTTTCGCCGCTCTTTCGGCCTGACCCCTGTCCTCACCAGAAAAGCCAATGCAGCACATGTCGCAGTAGGGAGGATAAAGCCCCAGTCGCCGAAATTCAATTTCTTCCGCGTAAAAGCCGGGATAATCCTGAGCAGAGGCCAGCGAAATCACGCGGTTGTCCGGCGTATAGGTCTGGATAAAGGCCCTTCCCGGAAGCACACCACGGCCTCCGCGACCCACCACCTGTGTAATCAGGGAAAAGGTGCGCTCATAGCTGCGAAAGTCATCTGCGTAGAGGGCCTGATCGGCCATCAGCACCCCTACAAGCGTGACAGAGGGAAAATTGAGTCCCTTAGCCACCATCTGGGTGCCGATCATAATATCATACTCCCCTCGGGAGAAGGCATCAAAGGCTTTTTCGTGGGAAAATCGGGACATGGTCGTGTCCATATCCATGCGCAGTATCCGCGCATCGGGGAACAGTTCATGAAGCTCTTCCTCCACCCGCTGGGTGCCCACCCCACTGTAACGGATCAACTTGCTTTTGCAGGAGGGACAGCTTTCACCTGGTGGCTGGCTATGCCCACAATAGTGGCAGACAAGCCGTCCGTTGGCCGCGTGATAGGTCATTGGGATGGAACAATGTGGGCATCGAGTTACCTCTCCACAGCTTGAGCATTTGATCAGGGTATTGTACCCCCTTCGATTGAGAAGAAGAATGGATTGCTGGCCATTCTTCAAATTGATCATTAGCTCGTCGGACAACTGTTCGCTGATTGCGGTGGAACCCCCGGCAAGAAGAGAATCCCTCATATCGATGACCGTGACCTCTGGCAGACTGTAGCCTTGATAACGCTGGGAGAGAGTCACAAGGTTGTATTTTCCTGCAAGCGCGTTCGAGTAGCTTTCCACAGAAGGTGTGGCCGAAGAGAGAATCACTGCGGCGTTGTGCCAGCGGCTGCGGAGCGCGGCCACCTGCCTCGCGTGGAAACGTGGGGCACTTTCCGAGTGGTAGGTGTGTTCCTGTTCCTCGTCAATGACGATGATGCCAAGTTTTTTGACCGGGGCAAATACCGCCGAACGGGTACCGACAACGATGTCCGCGAGCCCCTCTTTAATGCGCTTCCACTCGTCCATGCGCTGGGCCATCGAGAGAGATGAGTGCAGGACGGCCACCCGCTCGCCAAAGCGGTCGTAGAACATCTGGACCGTCTGAGGAGTGAGGGCAATCTCAGGGACAAGGACGATGGAGCCTAAACCCCTTGCCAGTGCATCTTCAATCAGCCTGATGAAAACTTGGGTTTTTCCGCTTCCGGTAACTCCATATAAAAGGGAGGTAGATGGTTTTCCGCTTTGTGCAATATCTTTAAGGCTTTGAAAGGCAGCCTCTTGATCAGGGGTCAGGATGGGGCTCTCTGACGGAGCTCGTACCCTTCCTGCATTGGGGCTGCGGTAGGAGGACTCTTCAAAGCTCTCAAGCACCCCCGTGGTGATCAGCCTGTCCACCACCGCCCGGGTCACGCCGCAAAAATAAATGACCTCCTTGATCGAGGCGCAACCCACCTGCAAGAGCAGTTCTATCACCGCGCGTTGTCTGTCAGTCAGTTTTTTGCTCGTGGAGAGTTCGGCCATGCGTACCATGGCGATCCTCTCATCTTGTATACGCTGCCGAAGCCTCTCCCCCCGTTCAATAGCGCCCGCTTCAATCAGACGGGCAAGGGCAGGGTGATTTTCCTTAAGGCCCAAGTCGGCAAGCAGCTTTTTTTCATCTACAGGCTTTTTTTTAACCAGCAAATATTCGTATATCTGCACAGCCTCAGAGGGAAGACTGTCAGGAAGCAATATCCCCCTTTTGGCGGTCAGGCCACCCACAAGGTTTACCCCGATTCCCGGCGGAACAATAGCCCGCAGGGCATCAAAATATAGACAGAAGGTCTGTTCCCTGAGATAGCGTAAGAGCCCTAGTTCCTCAGGGCCCAGAAGGGGCTCTTCATCCACCAGGCCGAAAATCTCTTTCAGCTTACTGGTATGCTCCCCCTCTAAGAGATCGAGAACAAGTGCCATTCGGTTGCGGTTGCCGCTTCCGAAGGGGATGACCACCCGGCAGCCAGCTTTCAGCTTTTGACCCAGATGGGCGGGGACGATATAATCATATTCCTTGTCGAACTGAACCGTTGCCCGGTCAATCGCCACCCTTGCTATCGTCATGGTTTAAATCCCCTTTATTTTGCGCCGTTTGCCTTTATATACATGGCCAAGAGCCTTGTCAGAAGCTCGTCTGACAAAGCCTCTTTGGTCATCTTGGGAAGCTCTTCAGTCCCCGCATCGGTAATAACGGTGACGACATTGGTATCCGCGCCAAAGCCCGCGCCTTCTGTTTTCAGGTTGTTGGCCACGATCATATCAGCGTTCTTTCCCTTGAGCTTCTTTTTAGAGTTCTCCAGAAGATCCTTTGTCTCCATCGAGAAGCCACAGAGAATCTGGCCACCGCGCTTTCTTTCACCAAGCGCCTTCAAGATGTCAGGATTACGGACAAGGGCAATTGATAATTCCCCGTCCGATTTCTTGAGCTTATCGTCAGACACAACGGCGGGGCGGTAGTCTGCAACGGCCGCAGTCTTAATTATAATATCCATTTTATCCCCGCGGCTGAAAACGGCTTCGGCCATCTGGGCGGCACTTTCTATTTTGATCAGTTCGATACCCGCCGGGTCCTGCAGCGCAGTGGGGCCCGATACAAGGGTGACCTCCGCGCCGCGCAGACGGGCGGCCTTGGCCAGCTCATACCCCATCTTGCCGGTAGAGTGGTTGGAAATGAAGCGTACAGGGTCGATCGCCTCGCGTGTAGGACCGGCGGTGACCAACACCTTCATCCCCCCCATATCCTTGGGCTCGGCGAGGGTGTATATAATGGCGTCCATCAACTTCGGCAGCTCGGCCAGACGTCCCTTGCCCACATCACCACAGGCGAGCCAGCCGCTGTCCGCGTCCACAATTTGCACACCCATCTCCAGGAGCATCGCCAGGTTGCGCTGGGTAGCGGGATTGTTGTACATGCCCGTATTCATGGCAGGTGCCACAATTTTGGGGCAGGAGCAGGCGAGAATCGTTGTAGAAAGCATATCATCTGCGATGCCCATGGCCATCTTGGCAATGATGTTGGCGGTAGCAGGCACCACGATAAAAAGACTGGCCTTTTTGGCAAGAGCCACATGTTGGACATTCCACTGAAAATTTCGGTCGAAGGTATCCACCGACACGCGGTTAGCTGTCAGGGTTTCAAAGGTGGTCGGGGTAACGAACTCGATGGCGTTTTTTGTCATGAGCACATGAACCTCAGCCCCCTGCTTGATGAGATCGCTCGCCAGCTGTGCCGCTTTATAGGCAGCGATGCCGCCGGTGATCCCCATCAGGATGGTTTTTCCCTTGAGCTTCATAAGCGCCTTTCTTCCTCCACGCAGTGCTTCTGTCCACTGGCAGCTTTATGTTTATCAGGCCGCGTGGAAGCCGATAAGCAGTTTTGATTTTCTCTTTGCAGAAGGCAAAAGAGATGGGAATTTCAAGCGGTAGGAAACAGGAACAAATTCGATGATGTGCTCTAAAATGCGCAAAAGCCGCCATGCGCAATATGCACAGGGCGGTCGGTGCAAATTAAAGGTTCGTGTTTTTTGTCTGCATCCTGCTGCTGCGCGCGAACTCATCAACCGCCAGCTTCACCGGTTTTTCTTCCAACACCACATGATTTTCCTCTGCCTCAAGGGCGATTTCTCTCGCACGTTTCGCCACTTCAATCACAAAAGCGTAACAGCTTTCATCCTTTTTCAAGATCTCACTCATAGCCGGTCTTAACATGATTAACCCTCCATCCATACTGCAAAGGCGCCAAAGCGCTTCGTACCACCACTGTATCTCGGCCAGCGGCGAAGCCTGATCTAAAGCCTGTATTACCAGTCTGTTATCCAAGTTGCTGCTGTTTTGCAGCGAAAGCCAAAAAGTATTCAAGGAGCAAAGAGCTCCGGATCTCTATCCTATGTGCAGCTAAACGCCTGGAAATTGTGTATCAATATAGGCACACACGTGCTTTGCCCTGCAACCTGCGGCAGTTATGATTGCTGACAGTTCACCAGAGGCCCTGTCCAGATCATCATTAATGAGGATATAGTCATACTCTTTTGCCAGTCTGATCTCAGCAGAAGCGGCGGTGATACGTCCGTCTCTCTCGGCTTGACTTTCCGTCCCTCTGGCCTCAAGCCTTCTCTTCAGCTCATCCAGCGACGGTGGCATTACAAAGACAAAAAGCGCACTGGGGCAGTTCTTTTTGATTTGCATCGCCCCTTGGACCTCGATCTCCAACACCACGTTTTTACCCTGATTCAGCTGCTCTTGCACAAAGTGGTGAGGGGTGCCGTAAAAGTTACCGTTATAGCAGGCGTATTCTAAGAACTCGCCCCCGTCAATCATGCTTTGAAATCGCTCACGCTCGATAAAGTGATATTCGATCCCATCCCGTTCCCCTGGGCGTGGCTTCCTGGTTGTTGCAGACACCGACATAACCAAGTTTGGATCTCTTTGCAAAAGGGGTTTTAACAGAGTTCCCTTGCCCACCCCTGACGGCCCGGAATATACGATCAGCGTACCGCACCTATTCATTCGGTTCCAACTCCTGGGCGTCATCATCGTCCACCAGACGGTTCGCTACTGTCTCTGGCTGGACAGCAGAGAGTATCACATGCTCGGAATCAGTCACGATGACGGCCCTTGTACGGCGGCCATAGGTGGCGTCGATAAGCCTGCCCTGGTCCCTTGCATCCTGAATGATACGTTTAATGGGCGCAGATTCAGGGCTTACTATGGCAACCAGACGACTGGCAGATACCATATTCCCAAACCCGATATTAATCAGTTTCATATTTTTACCACCTACTCGATATTCTGTATCTGTTCCCTGATTTTTTCTATCTCGGATTTGAGTTCAACAACGACATATCCCGTTTCAAGATCCTGGGCCTTTGAGCCAATGGTATTGATCTCACGATTTATCTCCTGCACCAAAAAATCCAGCTTACGCCCGGTGGGCTGGCTTTGGGATATAATGGAATTGAACTGCTGAATATGGCTTCTTAATCTGACAGTCTCTTCAGCCACCGCGATTCTTTCGGAGAAGATTGCGGCCTCGGTGAGCACCCTTGCGTCATCCACCCCGCGGTCGGCGAGAACTGTCTGAAGCTTTTGATAAAGCCGATTGCGGTAATCCTCCACTGTTTTGGGTGAACGCTCTTCCACCTGCGCTACCATGCCCTCCACCTGACGAAGACGGGTGAGAACATCCTCTTTGAGCTTATCGCCTTCCAGACGTCGCATCTGCAAAAAGCTTTCCATGGCCAGTTCGGCCACCTTTTTGACATCCTGCCAGACTTCTTCCTCATCCTCGGAAAGCTTTTCCACTGTGAAGATATCGGAGAAGCGAGTAATAGAGGAGAGGGTGATATCATCCCGAAGGCCGGTCTCTTCCGCAAGCTGACGCAGCGCCAACAGATAGGCCTTTGCCAGCTGATGGTTGATGTTCACTTGCGAACCCGCAGATTCCATCTGGACAACGGAGAGATATAGGTCTACTTTGCCGCGGGAGATATGGGACTGGACAAAACTCTTCAGACGGTCCTCAAGATAGTTGTAGCTGCGGGGGATCCTTGTAGAAAACTCAAAATATCTGTGGTTTACGGATTTAATTTCTACGGTAATGTCTCTGCCACCGCAAACCATCTGTCCCCGTCCGTATCCGGTCATACTTGTTGCCATGCTGCCTCCCTCTGCCGACCCTTTGCCGTAACAATATGTATTTAATTTTAGGGAGTAGGGGGATTCCCTTCTCCTTGATTATCTTGCTTTTTCTCGTCCTTGCTTCGCATTTCATGATTTTACGTTATTATATAATAATACGAACGGATGACTTTGTCAATCGAAGTATGGATGTATAGCAATTTTCTAAACAAGCGGGGATTTCTTTCTATTTGTCTTATCAGCCTGCGATGGGTCGACGAAGTTCAAATTTTCCTCTTAACGTATTGAATCGCTTTGAAATTGCTACCCGTGGCATTTTTGTGCAAATAGTTTCTCGATGCTTCCGCCCGTTATGCCAAGTTCCGAAAGCACTTCCCTCTCAGAAGCTGGCAAGGTGATGGACAACGAGTAATTTTGGGCCCCGCGTCGATAAAATGAAGCCAGTGCTGCCCTGGCAATGGCATCCGCCGTAGCCGCTTCTATGGCAAAAAGGCGCAATATCACAAGTTCTTTTCCCACGAAATCAAAAAAACCACTTTCTCCCTGAGTAGGATTATCAGTCGTGAATAACACAGGCTCCCCCTGATAGGAGAGCCCCTCCCGTGAAAAGGCGTCTTGTATCTCTTGCTTGTCTCGGATGGGACTGATAAAAAGCATGAAAAGTTCCTTTCCACCCCAACAAATTCACTTGCTGGGGAGTTTAGGTCATCTCTCGCCGGTTATCATTTCAAACGTTTGGCGAGTCAAGGAGTAGTTTGGGTACGCTCATATTGTTGTCAGATGAGACAGAGAATAATCCGCATCCCTTTTCCTGATCTATTTGGCCTTTGGAGGCGCTTTAACAGCAGTTTTTTTAAGTGTTGCCACGGGGCGGCACATCATTCTTCGGCGGGCGGCCTGCTTCTCGGGATTCGGAGGGGTAGCAGGTTGCTTTACTGCGTTGCGAAGGCTTCCCACCTCTTCGTTGGTCAGCTCTCGCCAGTGTCCCGGCTCCAGCATACCAAGCTTGATCGGGCCGATGGAGGTACGGCGCAGCCTCACCACTTCAAGGCCAACGGCCTCGCACATGCGGCGGATCTGCCGGTTTTTACCCTCATAAATGGTCAGGCGCAGCACCGATCGGCCTTTTTCATCCTGTATCACGGTAAGCTGTGCCGGCTGGGTTTTATCGCCGTCATCCAGTTCCACACCTGCTGCAAGTATAGCACCCTGCTCATCTGTCATGGCCGGGTGTACAGTCACGCGGTAGGTCTTGGAAACATGGTTCTTCGGGTGCATGATAAAATTGGAAAATTCACCATCATTGGTGAGGATCAACAGTCCCTCACTGTCCTTGTCCAGCCTACCAACAGGATAGACCCTGGCGGGGAGATCGGTGATCAATTCGGCCACACAGCGTCTTCCCAGATCGTCGGACAGGGTGGTTACATAGCCCCGGGGTTTGTTAAGGGCAATATAGACTTGACGCTTCGCGCTGGCGGTTTCGATATGCCAGCCTTCTATGGCGATTTTATCCTTCTTCGGGTCTACGTCCTGGCCAATTACGGCAGGCTGTCCGTTTACCGTGATCCGTCCGTTTTGTATATATTCCTCCGCCTTGCGCCTTGAGAGGGCTCCCACTGTTGAAAGCAGCTTTTGTATCCGCATTTTGTTCGTCCGTTCCGCCGCTTCGCACCGGCACAAAATTTAATAATCCGGTCTTATCACGCGAAGGATGGTATGATAAGACCATATTTGTTATCACCGCCTCACGGCGGTATAAACTGTTATATTTCAATATCTTACCCCCGCCTGCGGCGGGGTAAGATATACATATTGATCGCGTTTCAGTGAAAAAAGTCCACAATACTGTCCCAAAGTCCCTTTTTCTCAGCCGGATCATGCAGGACGGCACAACCACTGTCCGCAAGAAGGGGAATACGGCTCACTTCTTCGCTGCCCACGCAAAGCACAGCATACCCCACCATATCGCCCGGTTTTACTGGGGCGTATAAAAACTGTGGGAGTTCAAACTTAACCGAGGTGCTGTCCCCCGGTAAGATGGCTAGTGAAAGCGGCTTGGCAGCCTTTACTCCGACACGGGGTACTGTTGCGCCTGTCACTGCAATTGTAAGCCCATTCACCGCACTGTTCAGATCAGTCAAGGTCACTGTGGAAAAATAGCTGTCGAAAAGCGAAGAATGAACGCGAAAGTCGTCCGGACAGCCCAACGTTACTGTAATAAGGGTCACACCACCACGCTTGGCCGCCGACACAAGACAACGCCCCGCATCGCTTGTATATCCGGTTTTGAGACCAATGGTGCCCGAATAGCTCCAGAGAAGCTTGTTGTGATTTTGCAGCCAGCGTGTATAAGGCGGGTTGCCATACTCTAACTTTTGGTTCTTAGTAGAAACGATTTCAGCGAGAATATCATTTTGCAGCGCAGCCTTTGCAAGCTTGGCCATGTCCTCTGCCGTTGTGTAGTGATCCGGGTGATCAAGGCCCGAGGGCGTGACAAAATGGCTCTGGTCCATCCCAATCTCGGCCGCCTTTGCATTCATCAGTAAAGCAAAGCTTTCGGTACTTCCCGCAATGCGCACAGCGGCAGCTCCTGCCGCATCATTTCCCGAGGCGAGCATCATTCCCCATGCGAGGATGCGAAGGGTCACCTGATCTCCCTCCTGCAGTCCCATCGAGGACCCCTCCACCTTAATGGCCTGGGGATCTACGGTAAAATAGCTGTCCAGGTCAGGCTGCTCCAAAGTGACCAAAGCGGTCATCAACTTCGTCGTGCTGGCCATGGGCAGTTGCCTGTCCCCAGCCTTGGAAAAGAGAACACGCCCACTTTGGGCCTCCATTACAACGGCCGCTTTCGCGTTATCTGCTCCAGCCGCCTCTGCAGAAATCCACATGGAAAACAGTGTAATGACGGTAAAAACACAAAACGCAGCCATCTTAATCAGCTTATGCAATTGAACCACCTGCCTCTATAGCAATTTTCTAAATAAACGAGATTTCTTTCACTCTGTCTGCCCCGCACAGGCAGGGCAGACAGAGTTCAAATTTCCTTTATATTTGTTGAACCGCTATAAGCATAGTTATGCAGGAGGCCCGCTTAAAATAACGCCTTTCTCTAGCCTTTTGCCTGGGTGCTATCAGCAGGGGACTTCTTAAAGAGGGCAGTAACCTTGTCCATCACCTCAGGCACCATGCCAACCACACGGTCCGCGGTGGTGTTGTCAACGGTATAAAGCTGCAGGAGCTCTATCTTGCCCTTATTGATGGTGATAAATCCCAGGGGTTGGATGGTTACGCCGCCGCCGCTTCCGCCCCCAAAGGGCATCGTAGGCTTGGTGGTGGGGATCTCGGTGCCGCCCGAAGCAAATCCAAAGCTTACCTTGGATACAGGGATGATGGTAACGCCATCCCCTGTAACGATAGGGTCGCCTATGACTGTATTGACATCGACAAGCTGACGAAGATTATTCAGAGAGGCATCCAGTATTTCACTGATTGGGTGCTTTTGTTCCATTATTTACACTCCTTTTTCCTTTTACGTCCAATATTCCCGACTTCAGCGCAGCCACAAGGGCCAATATCGCTATATTCAACGCCACAATCAGCAAAACAACAGGAAAGATCATGGCTTTGAGCGTCAGTGTGAATTCACCCTTTTCACCGTTAAAATCCGGGTATATGCGGATCGTGTCCACCTTAACACGAATGATGTTCTGTGCCGCTGTTATTATGCCATAGACATAGGCGTTTGCGCGGCCGTAGCGGATGGCGGTGTCAGCGGCATCTACACCCACAACACAAAGGTTGAGGCGAAGCCCATAGACAAGAATCGTTTTCACAAGCTTTCTGACTTGTCCCCAGAGCTTGGGTGTAAGTTCCTCAGCAAAGGCCAGAAGCTTTTCTGTCGGGGGGATCTTATATTTTGCTTTCTTTTTGGCCTTTTTACCCTCCACCGGCTTTTCGGGTTCTTCCTCTTTTGCTTTTTCCTCTTCTGTCGGAAAGGTAAAGCGGAAGACAAGATAACGAACGGTCACCACGCCCTCACCGCTATAAACGAGGCTTACAAGGACGGGCACACAGAGAAGCAGGAGAACAGCGGCGAGAAGCGCCAAAAGAATGCCCCAAAATATCAAAGGCTCACCTTCCTCTCTATGTGGGTCAAAAAGCCACCTGCCCGGCAAGCTGGTCAGAATCGACGGCCGATTCCTCCTCATCCCCCGGGAGCTTGGGGAGCTGGCTAAGACTACTAACGCCGAAGGTGCGCAGAAATCCCACAGTGGTGCGGTAGGCAATCGGCCTTCCGGGAAGCTCAAGTCTTCCCGCCTCCTCGATCAGCCCCTTTTCTTCCAGAGAAGAGACGATGCCACTGGAGTCCACCCCGCGGGTCTGCTCGATAAAGCCCCTTGTCACCGGCTGGTTATAGGCAATAATCGCCAACACCTCGAAGGCCGCCTGAGAGAGAGGCTGGTTTCGCTTAATCTCAAGCGCTTTGCGGATTATGCCCGCATATTCAGGACGTGTAGCAAGCTGAAAGCTGCGATCGAGCGAAAGCACCTGAAGGGGACTTCCCTCTTCCGTCAGGTCCGCATCCAACAGCCTTACCAACTTGACGGTATTTTCAATGTCTATTTCCAGTACCTCGGCAATCTTTTCCCCGGAAATCGCCTCGCCGGACGCATATAGTATTGCCAAAATCTTGTTCTTTGTATCATCAATCATTGTTTTACCGCCCTTTTATGAAAGGTTACCCGATCCCCGTCCTCTGAGACGGATACAGTCCCGCCGCGTATCAGCTCTAAAAGGGCCATGAAGGTGGCCACCAGCTCAGGGCGGTCCCGACCGTCCTCAAAGACGCTTGTCAGGCTTAGTACAGGTGTTTTGTAAAATCTTTTTAGCAGGTGAATGATTCTTGAGGCTACTGATACCACCCGTCTTGCCACAATATTTGAAAAAGCAGAGGGGGGAGGAGGCAGACGTCTTTTCACCTTTCCCATGGCAGCGAGATAGCAACCCAATAGAAGCGCTGGGCTGTGGGTCAGCGTATAGCTTTTATCAATTTCAATTTCCTCGGGTCTGCGAACAAACCTGGGAGCCTGTTCCATCATCCCACGCAGGCGCGCCGCCAGTTCTTGACAGGCCTGATATTCCATAAGCTGTCCCGTAAGTTCGTCTTTAAGTGCGCCACCTTCTTCCTCATGCTTGGGAAGAAGCATCACGGTTTTGATATGAACAAGGCGCGCGGCCATCTCTAAGAATTCGCTTGCGATTTCCATATCTCCGCCCGTGATTTGCAAAAAGTCCATGTACTGAGTCAGCAGAACAGAAATTTCGATGTCATATATATTGAGCTTGTGCTTTGAGATCAGGTAAAGAAGAAGGTCCAGCGGGCCTTCAAATTCAGTGATTTTAAAGGTTGGCCTTTCCATATTCGTATCCTCAGTGCAGGCCGAACAGCAAATAAACCCAACCTGTTGAGAAGTCTAACAGGTTGTAGATCGGGTTCGCGATGAGAGAAATAATCGGTGAGACAAAGCCCATTGCCACAAGCAACAGAAGGGCGAAACTGAACTGCCTTTCATAGGCGGCAATTTGCCAATAGGTTTTGTTGGGCAGAACGGCCGAGGCAATTCTCCACCCGTCCAATGGGGGAAACGGCAATAAGTTAAAAACTCCCAGTGAAATATTGACCCAAGTCATCAGGGAAAAAATCTGGATGAGCACGGAAAAGCTGGTTGATGAACCTGTCAACATGTAAGAAGCCCCCACCAGAAGCTTTAAGATGATTAGGGTGATAAAAGCTACGACAATATTGGCAGCCGGCCCAGCCAGCGCGCTGATTGCCATCCCCTTGCGCATATCCCCGCGAAATCTCGTGGGATTGATCGGAACCGGCTTGGCCCAGCCAAAGCCCACAAGGATAATCATCAAAGACCCCACAGGGTCGAGATGGGCGAATGGGTTGATCGTCAGGCGTCCATGAATGGACGCCGTGTCATCACCAAGCTTATATGCCGCCCAGGCGTGGGCGAATTCATGAAGGGGCAGGGTAGTAAGCAAGACCACTGCCCTCACAAAATAGGTAAACAAATCGGCAGATCTAAAAAGACCCAGCATTCAATCAACTCCTCTTAGTCAATATTATAGCTTTACACACGAAAAAACACAAGCGTTTAAGGGCCGGCGAAGATGTGATGCAGATTAATTTAAAAAAAATATTGCTTTTAAGGGCAGAATCTGGTACTATATTAATGTTTCACAACTTTAAGATTTTAAGGAGGTGCAGATAGATGGCAAAATGTGATATATGCGGCAAGGGAGTAACTTTCGGTATTAAGGTGTCTCACTCCCACAGGAGGTCCAATCGCACTTGGGTTCCCAATGTAAAAAGGGTCAAGGCGGTAGTAGAAGGGACCCCCTGCCACATCCACGCCTGCACCCGTTGCCTGCGTTCGGGTAAGGTTACCCGCGCGGTATAAATTCGGACAGGCTTTAAAGTGCCGCCCTTATGGGCGGCACTTTTTTGTTGCCGCCATAATATGACCTCTTATGGCTATACACGATTCTAATATTTAAAAATTCTGCTGGCTATTATTGTAAACAATAGTATTATGAATAGTGTATTATAAAATAGAATCTTATGTAAGTTAGTATTTTGGCTATAATTATGACTCAATAGAAAAAACAAATTTAGGAAGTTCTTTTAGGAAAGAGAGGCGCACAAATTGAAAATTGTAAAATCTAAAATTTACAATCTAATCAGAGATGATGATGTTAATAATCTTGCAAGCAATATTTTTGATTTTTTTATTATTTCACTAATTATAATCAATGTAGTACTTGTAATAGCAGACACGTTTAATTTGCCTAATATAGTCCAGCAGATTTCAAATAAAATCGAAGTGTCTTCTGTATTAATATTTACTATAGAATATTTATTGCGTCTTTGGACTTCCGATTTTATTTATCCACAAAAAACGTCATTTCAGGCAAGATTTAAATATGCTTTTTCTTTTATCGCGATTATTGATTTATTAGCCATCTTGCCATTTTACATACCATTTTTAATTCCGATTGATTTAAGGATTTTAAGAGTAATAAGAATTATTAGGTTGCTTCGAATATTTAAGTTTAATAGATATACGGATGCTTTTTCTATAATAGGAAGAGTATTAAAAAATAAAGCCAGCCAATTAATGTCCTCAATTTTTGTTGTTATTACACTTGTAATTATTACTTCAGTTTTGATGTATAATTTTGAAAATGTAGCTCAACCTGATAAATTTAGAAACGTATTTGATGGTATGTGGTGGGCTGTTGCTACGTTCACTACAGTTGGTTATGGGGATATATACCCTGTTACTGCAGTTGGTAAAATATTAAGCGGTATTATTGCTATGCTAGGTATTGGACTAGTTGCCGTCCCAACTGGTATTATCAGCGCTGGTTTTGTTGAGCAAATACAATCTTCAGAAAATGACGAAAAAAAATATTGTCCCTACTGTGGAAAAAAATTATAAAAAATATTGAAACTATGTTAACAGCAAGCAATACTTTCGAATAAAGATAAATTGGATATGAATCATGACATATAGATAGAAAATCACTCAATTGTTTTCACTATGGCACACTGAAAACAATGGAGTGATTTCACACAGGCGGCTCTTTTAAATGATCAGTCTTTCCCGTTTACAGTTGCAAATACGAGTCTTCCATTTCATGGCGCTGAGGACGGCCCATCAGGTTGGTGATGGCCTGTTCCGGTGTGATTTCTCCACAAATCAGCCGGTATACCTGGGTGGTAATCGGCATTTCAACGCCCATGCGCTGGCTCAGTTCATAGGCACAGCGGGCGGCGATAACGCCCTCAACGGTCATTCCGATATCCTTTACGGCCTGTTCTACCCCTTCGCCCTTGCCGATCAGAATGCCTGCCCGGCGGTTGCGGGAATGCATACTGGTGCAGGTGACAATCAGATCACCAATACCAGAAAGCCCGGCAAAGGTCATCGGCTTTGCACCCATGGCCACACCGAGACGTGTGATCTCAACCATGCCGCGCGTCATCATGGCGGCCTTGGAGTTGTCTCCCAGTCCCATACCATCGGCGATACCGGCCGCAAGAGCGATGATGTTCTTTAGTGCTCCGCCCATCTCCACGCCGATGATGTCCCCGTTGGCGTAAATGCGCAGGTTTCGGCTGGCCATCGTATCCTGGACAAAAGCCAGCGCTTCTGCACAAGCTGAAGCTGCCACCAACGCGGTAGGAACCCCCCGGGCGACCTCTTCGGCGTGAGAAGGGCCAGACAGAGCAAGCACAGGGTTGCCGGGATTCTCCTCGGCGATCACCTCGCTGAGCCTCTTGAGGCTACCCTCTTCAAAGCCCTTGGCAACACAGGCAATCACCACATCTTCACCTATAAGACCCCGGAGTGAGGCGGCCGTCTGGCGTACGCCGACTGAAGAGGTCGCGATAATGACAAGTTCTGCGCTTCCTATTGCGGAAAGGTCATCTACAATTTCTACACTATCAGGGATTTTGACTCCCTTTAACAATTCAATATTCTCTCTGTCTTGTCGCAGCTTTTCCCGAAACTCCGACCGCCTGCCCCAAAGCCTAACGGTGTGCCCCATTTTAGCCAGGGTAACCGACAAGGCTGTTCCAAAGCCGCCCGAGCCCAGTATAAAGATATCTGCCACGGTTATCGCTTCCTTTCACCGGTCTTTTTTTTTCCCATCACCGGATTCTCTGTTTTAGTGATAAGACGCTTTATATTTGAGCGATGCAAATAAAGAACCATCGCGGTGATGACACAGATAAGGCCGATCTCAATCATATTGACCCGTCCCGCCAGAAACTGGCGGATGAGGGTCACCACAGGATAACCCACAGCGCCCGTTACCGCCGCCAGCGAAACATAGCCGCTGATCGGTACAATTGGCACAAAGATTAAGACGACAATCAAAAACACAATGGGGTCCAGCATCAACATGACGCCCAGCGTTGTCGCAACCCCCTTGCCCCCCTTGAAGCCAAAATAGAGGGGAAAAACATGTCCAATCAAAGCGGCATAAGCGCCGATATAACCACCATAGGCGCCTGCGACAAAGTATGTGAATATCAGGCGGCCGATCCAGACGCAGACAACCCCCTTGGTCATATCGCCCAGATAGGTGAGCGCGGCGGCCGTCTTGCCATAGGTGCGCAGCATATTGGTGGTTCCCGCGTTGCCGCTGCCATGTTTTCTGATGTCATCGCCGTAGAAACGGGAAATGATGACGCCAAAGTTAAGGCTTCCCACCAGATAACAAATTATAGCGGTGACCACCGTTGCCAAAGCGACGGGGGACTGTTGTAAATTGCCCAAAACGGATGAGAGCAGCAAAGCGGGCAGTGCCGCTATTCCACTATATGACGCCATCATAAATGCTCCTTCAAAGCAAATTTTAGCTGGTACTTTGATGCAACTAAATCTTATATGACAATGGGTTAAATGCGCTTATATATTTCCCCGCCGAAGGCGGGGAAATATATAAGTTTAAGATTCTGGGGCATTTTTATTCTCCGCGCTCACGCACGATAAAGCGGATAGGGGTGCCCTCCAGACCAAAGGTCTCGCGGATCTGGTTCTCAATATAGCGTTGATAAGAAAAATGAAACAGATCTTTTTTATTGACAAAGGCTACGAATGTGGGTGGACGGGTAGATGGCTGCGTAATATAGTAAATTTTCAGCCGCTTTCCCTTATCGGACGGTGGCTGTACGCGAGCGGTGGCAAAGGCAAGTACATCATTTAACATACCCGTAGATATACGCATGGCATTTTGTGTATTGACAAAGTTGATCAACTCGAAAAGCTTGTCGAGACGCTGGCCTGTTTTGGCCGAGATAAAAATAAAGGGGACATAGCCCATGAAAGAGAAGTCGTTTTCCAACTTTTTGCGGGTTTCGTCCATGGTTTTGTCATTCTTTTCAATGGCATCCCATTTGTTTACCGCGATGATACAACCCTTGCCCTGTTCGTGAGCATAGCCGGCCACCTTTGAGTCCTGCTCGGTAAAACCTTCTATGGCGTCCAGCATGATGACACATACATCAGCCCTGTCCACAGCCATATAGGCGCGGATGACGCTGTAATGCTCCACTGCCTCGGTCACTCTGGCACGGCGGCGTATTCCGGCTGTATCAATAAAAATATATTTTCCCTTATCGTTTTCCACCATGGAATCGGTTGCATCACGTGTCGTACCGGCGATTGGCGAGACGATCATTCTCTCCTCACCCGTAATCGCATTGACGAGAGACGACTTACCCACATTGGGCTTGCCAATAACGGCCACACGGATGTACTCGCTTTCTTCCTCTTCCTCAGGCGGGAAATCAATGAGATCAAAGATGGCATCCAGAAGATCTCCCGTACCATGTCCATGGACAGAGGAAACGGCGATTGGTTCCCCCAGCCCTAAATTGTAAAATTCATAAAATTCCGCGGGGACTCTGCCCACGCTGTCGCATTTATTGACACAGAGTACCACTGGCTTACCGCTTTTCAGCAGTATCGTGGCCACTTCTTGGTCATTGGCGGTAACACCTGATTTGATATCGGTCACAAGTACAATCACCTCGGCGCTTTCAATGGCAAGCTGTGCCTGCCTGCGCATTTGTGAAAGGATGGGGTCTGTTGAATAGGGCTCGATTCCGCCCGTATCAATGAGCATTACCTCATGCCCCTCCCACTCACAGGGGGAATAAATCCTGTCTCTGGTCACGCCAGGGGTGTCCTCCACGATGGAAAGACGGGTTCCTATCAACTTGTTAAAAAGGGTGGATTTGCCCACATTGGGCCTTCCAACCACAGCTACGATCGGTTTAGACATCCTTTTCACCTCCCGATAAAATTTCTTCCAAAAGCGGGTATCCGCCCGCAGGGATCACGGTCACAGGAACGCCCAGCTTTTGCTTTAGTTCCTCTACCGTCATGTCGTCCAAGAAACAATCTCCCTCACTTCGCAGCATACAAGAGGGAATGATAAGCCTGCTGCCCAACTCCCTGCCTGAAAGCTGTGTGGCTATATCCTGACCGGTCAAAAGTCCGGCAACGGTGATATGGCCTCCGAAAAACCGGTTTTCAATCGGATATATGTGTATCTTAAGCCCCTCGTTTCTCTCGATCGCAGATTCACAAAGTCTGAGAAGCTGCGGTGCGGCTGCCATACCAGTGGCAATGGAGAGGTGGTCGTTTATTCTTTCGGGCGCTCTCTCCAGAAGCGCCTCGTTAAATTCCTGCTCTAAAATGGCCATCAGTCCCACACCGTTTTCGAGCTGCGCGAATTCACCATAGTATTCCGCAGGAGGGGTCGGATATCCGGCCATCAAAAAGAACTCATCTGCCGGATAGGCTACGCGCTCGCCGTAACGCTTCTGCATTTCATCAGCAAAAGCGTTGATACTGTCAATGACCGCACCCGCCTCACCCTCTGTAAAGGGTCTGAGTGGATAGAGCTTATCACGATAACCGGTGAGTCCTACGGGAACGCAGGCAATCGACTGTAGCCCGGGATAGAGACTGCCCAACTCGTTAAGCGATTTTCGCAGAACTTTGCCATCGTTAATACCCGGACAGAGGACAAGCTGGGTATTGATCCGGATGCCCGAGCCGGTAAGGCGGGATAGCCTTTCCCAAAGGTTGGACGCTGTGGGATTGCGCATCAATTGCACCCTGACCGCAGGATCAGTCGCATGCACCGAAATATTGACGGGGCTGATATGCATCTTGATAATACGGTCTATATCCGCGTCTGAAAGGTTGGTCATCGTGATATAATTACCGAAAAGAAAAGAAAGGCGGTCGTCGTCGTCCTTGAAATAGATGCTTTTGCGCATCCCCGGCGGGTTCTGATCGATAAAGCAGAAGATACAGCTATTGCGGCAGCTGTGATGCTCATCCATCAGATAGCTTTCAAAGCTCAGCCCGATATCTTCGTACTGGCCTTTTTTAATTCGGATGGTATAGGGACCGCGCTCTGGCCCTTCCAGGGATATTTGAACATGACATTCGGTGAGATAAAAGTTGTAATCCAAAAGATCAGCGATGGGGTTTTGGTTGATGGCAACCAAACGGTCACCTGCGGCAATGCCCGCGCGGTGCGCTGCCGAGTTAGGTTTAACTTCTTTGATTCTGACAGGCACTGCAACACCCCTTTTGATGCGATTTTAGAATATTAATCATTTTATTTCCACTATGGGAGATCTAAAGACTCTTTTCGACATTCAAACCTGTTTTAACTCTGTATTGACAATAAGGCATACATCCACAAACTGCTGTCTGTTTTTCAGCTTGCCACCTGCAGCAAATTTTTAAATAGATGTATATCATCCAAAACTTTTCAACGCGACAGATTGTCGCTATTTGATTATATTAATCTATCCTCACCCAGCTGTGTCGGGGGAAAGATATAGAAAATTACCTCTAAATTGGATATCAAGCCTTACCTCCGGCGTGGATAGATATTCGCCATTTGTTTAATTATAATTTAGTATTTGTATAAATATTATAACCGCTGTAAAAGAAAATGTCGACAGGCAAAAAAATAGAGGTGGTTTTATCCCCTCTACATGACATACAAATACATTTTTCCAATATTTGTTCCAAGTGCATGAAAAGCTGTTCCCCCGCCAAAGACGGGGGAACAGGAACAATTATTCCATTTAAGCCTTGACCTTCGCCTCAACTTTGATAATCTCTTTATCCTTGTAATAACCACACATCGGACATACCCTATGTGGCATTTTCAGCTCACCGCAATGAGTGCACCGGGATAAAGCGGGAGCATCCAGCTTCCATACATTGGAACGCCGTTTGTCCCTGCGTGCTCTTGACACTTTTCTCTTTGGTACCGCCATGTCTGCACCTCCTTACAGTTTGCCGCTAAAGCAGCTTTCTTAGAACCTCAAGACGGGGATCAACTGTATTCTTCTGACACCCGCAGTCACGTTCATTCAAATTTGCCCCGCACACCGTGCAAAGGCCCTTGCAATCCTGGGAACAGATAAACCGCGCCGGCAGCTCAAGCTGTATATCGGTAGCGGCTATCTCGCTTATATCAATTATCCCATCCGGTGCCAGGATGTAGTCATCCTCACCTTCCGAGTTAATCTCACGCACGAGAGTGTGCCTAAAGCTGTAGTGAAGCTCTTTGTCCAACTCTTTCAGACATCGGTCGCAGGTCATGGACAGCTGAAAGCTGGCCGTATAGCTGAGCGTCAGAATCCCCGTATGGTTCTCTGCCGATCCCTTCACTATGACAGGCGTCTGAAAAGGATGACCGCCCCTCCGTTCAATCCAAGAGAGGTCAAGCGACCCTGAAAAGTTTTCGACTTCACCCGGGATGTCAAACAGTCGCCTAATCGCAAGCTTCATATTCATCCCCCGTATTCGACCAGACCGTGGCGGAGCTAGCCCGCTGGCCGCAGGCGTTACTAAGTTATTATATATAGTGCCGCAAGGTTTGTCAATATAATTTCTTTGGGCTATATGGCGTATTTTTTGATTCTTTCAGGCAATTCGGATATATCACAGGATACGGTGAAAATAATAACGGTGCTGTTCTCCTCGGTAAGAGGGTAAAGCCTGTCCACCATTTGGGCAAACTCCTCGGTATCACGGCCGCCGATTTTCAGCGTGGCATCCACAAATATCTCTGTGATATCATAGTTGCCTGCCATCAATCCGCAGAGAAAACCCCCAAAGGCCGGGAAACCGGATACCCCATAATGCTCGATATCCACAAGCCGCGCCTGATGGCTTATGTCATAAGTAAGCTTCAGCCCTTTTTCCACGCAGACCACATTGCCGCTCGTGGTTTTGACCGCCTCGTTAACCATATTGATCATGGTCTTGGTCTTGCCGGATCCCTTGTTGCCGACGATGAGCTTGATCATAATTCATTCCTCCTAAAAATATTATATTGATATATCATGCGGACCCTTTCAGAGTCCTAGTTTGTCTAAAAGCGTTTCACCAAGCTCTTCATAACCCGGCTTTCCCAGAAGTGCAAACATATTTCTTTTATAGTTTTCCACACCTGGCTGGTCAAAGGGGTTGACAGAAAGCAGATAGCCCCCGATTGCACAGGCCTTTTCAAAGAAGTATACCATATATCCGAAGTGAAAACAGTCTATACACGCAAGTTTCAGAATCAAATTTGGCACGCCCCCCTCATTGTGGGCGAGTAGTGTCCCTATCATGGCCTTGCGATTGATCTCGCTGAGACTGCGGCCGGTCAAAAAGCCAAGCCCGTCGCCCTCGTCGCCAGTGGGCACAGTGATATCCCTTTGTCCGTTTTCAATGTCAATCACCGTTTCAAAAAGGATCGGGCTTCCCTCCTGAACAAACTGCCCCATCGAGTGAAGGTCGGTGGAAAAGCCCACATAGGCGGGGAAAAGGCCCTTTTTTTCTTTCCCTTCGCTTTCGCCGAAAAGCTGCTTAAGCCATTCACCCATCATGGCGAAGGAGGGTTGATAACTGACAAAGAGCTCAATATTGCGTCCCTGATCGCCAAGCAGCCGCCTGGCAGCCGCATATCGATAACATTGGTTTTTTGAAATGTCCGGAAAGTCAAACTCATGCATGGCAGCCGTGGCGCCCCGCAGGACTTCGTCTATATTTATACCAGCCACTGCCATGGGAAGAAGCCCTACCGCAGTAAGCACAGAATACCGCCCCCCGATATCAGCGGGAATTGAAAAAACTTTCATAACCGTTTTCGTCAGCCAATCTTCTCAGGCTTCCGCTCGCCTTGTCGGTGGTGCAGTAAACCCGTTTTTTGGCATCAGAGCCATAACGGGAGTGCATATAGTCCATGATCACGCGAAAGGCAAGAGCAGGCTCGGTTGTCGTACCCGATTTGGAGATCACATTAACCGAGACGCGTTTGCCTTCACATATACTGAGTATATCTGAAAGCTGGGCGGCACAAAGGCTGTTTCCTGCAAAATAAATATCCGGGGTGTCCTTTTTCAGGCTATTGTAAAAAGGGGAACGCAAAAGCTCTATGGCCGCCCGCGCACCCAGATAAGAACCGCCGATACCCACCACAATCAAGAGGTCACTTTCCCTCTGTATGCGCTCGGCCGCCGCCTGAATGCGGACGAACTCTTCCCTGTCATAACTTTCGGGAAGAGTGAGCCAGCCCAGAAAGTCAGATCCCGCCCCTTGGCCGCTGTGGAGAAGTCTGTGGGCCTCTTCCACCCTGGTCCTCTGCGCCTCCAAGCTCTCTTCCGATAAAGAGCCGCCTGCATAACGCATATCCAATTTGATCATTTGGCCACCTCACTTTTCCTGTTATAGCAATATAGCAAATAAAAAAATTTGAACTCTGTTTGCCCCGCCTGCGGCAGGGCAAACAGATAAGAAGAAGATCCATCCATTTGAAAATTGCTATAGGCTTATTCTATCCTATGAGTATCATTTTTTCAAGTGACACTCTGTTACAAAGCAATTATTTGTTTGTCATTCCTTTTTCCCCATACAAGTGGCTTCATTCCATAAAATATAAAAGGCACTTAAGGGGGTCATTTTGGCAACTGCATGGGTGGTTTTTACCGGATATTCACAGATGACCTCTTCACCCAGCATCACCGTTACCTTTCCCACTGTTTGCCCCTCTTCCACCGGTGCTTTCAGGTCTGCCGCCATTTCAACGCGTCCGGTCAGCTTAGCCTCGCTCCCCTTGGGAACAACCAGCGACGCGGGAGCCTCCCCCTTGATCTTTGCCTCTCTCAAAACACCGCCCAGCACCTTGACGGGTGTGAGCTTTGCGGACAGATCAGGCGGGGCTACGCTTGCATAATTGGCAAAACCATAATCAAGAAGCCCACGTGCCGAGGAAAACCGATCATCACTTGATTTAGCGCCCAGTACCACCGCCACCAGAGTCAGCCCGTTTCTGGTGGCAGAAGCTGACAGGCAAAAACCAGCACCGTCGGTCGTTCCCGTTTTCAGTCCGTTTGCCCCTTCATAGAAGCGCACCAGCTTGTTGGTGTTGACAAGCTGCGTCTTTCCACCGCGGAGCTCATCCATCCAGACCGAGGTGTATTGGGTAATGGCAGGATGCGAAAGCAAGGCCTTGGACATCGTGGAAATATCTCTCGCTGTGGTGAGGTGACCTTCTGCGTCAAGACCACAGGCGTTTTTAAAGGTGGTATTGGTCATCCCCAGCTCAGCCGCCCGTTTGTTCATCATGGCCACAAAGGTGTCCTCGCTGCCGGCGATGTGTTCACCCAGGGCCACCGAGGCGTCATTCGCGCTGGCTATAGCCGCCGCACGCAGAAGCTCGTCAACCGTCATGAGCTCGTTCGGCTCGAACCAGATTTGCGAGCCTCCCATGGAGCTTGCGTGGGGAGAGCAGCTGACCGGATCGTTAATGGTGATGCGACCGCTGTCCAGTGCCTCCATGACCAGAAGAAGGGTCATGATTTTGGTGATTGAGGCGGGGGGCATTTTTTGATCCGCATTTTTTTCAAAAAGCACCCGTCCTGTCGACGTCTCAATCAGGATGGCGCTGGTGGCGGGAAGGTTTTCACTTACCGTTACCGCCGCGGGGAGATAATCTTCTTCCAGGGAGGCCATGTCAACAGTCTCGTTGGCAAATGAGGTAGTTGTGAGTAAGGCCGCCGCAAGCAGAGCGGCAGATATTTTTCTTAACATATCAGCACCTCGTCTATTCAGGATGTGAAACGAAGGATGTTTTTACCCTCGCCTCGGCTTTTTATGGATTATATCTAATTGTATGCATGGCCAATGGGAAAAAATGCGGAGGTGATGCGGCTTGTATTCCTGCCATTTTTTTATTATAATGAACTTTAACGGAAACGCGTTTCACAGATGCCGAATAAAGCGTGTCCTATCCGGATAAACGGCTCATCTATTTGTTTAATTTGACAGAAAAAATGGAAAATCGCTATAGCATGCCCGCGCTGCCCGATAAGACGAACCGATTGGCTTTTTTCTACTATAGTTGATTCACTTGAAAACAAGCTTGTGATTTCTTCCCCCGCCGAAGGCGGGGGAAGAAAATGACGTTTTACATATAGCCAGTTTCTAAGCTAATTGGCTATATATAAAGAAAGGATGGCACTTATGCGGGTTTGCTTTTATACTTTGGGCTGTAAGGTCAATCAGTACGAAACCCAAGCGCTATCCGGCCTTTTTGCAGACAACGGATACACCGTCACAAATGGGCCTGCAGAGCTTTTTGTGGTCAACTCCTGCACAGTTACTGCCCAATCCGACCACAAGGTAGAAAAGCTCTGCCGCCGCCTCCGCCGGGAATATCCCACCGCTGTGATCGCCCTTACCGGTTGTATCCCCCAAGGAGCACCTGAGCGCGCGGCCCTGATGACCGATGCGGATATTGTAACCGGTTCCAAAGACCGGGCCGGGCTTTTGCATGCAGTAAACGAATTTTTGAAAACTGGCGCTCGTGTGGTGCGCATCTCCCCCTATGAGGCGGGCGACCCATTTGAAAATCTGCATATCGACAGCTTCGAAGGCCACACCAGGGCCTTTTTAAAGATACAGGACGGCTGTGAACGGGGTTGTGCTTACTGCATTATTCCCAAGGTGAGAGGCAGCGTACGCTCAAAAGACCCGGGTGAACTGGCAAATGAACTTTCTTCCCTTGCCGCCGCCGGCTACAAAGAGGTGGTTCTGGTGGGCATCAATCTCGCCCTTTATGGGCGGGAACGGGGGCTTCGGTTGATCGATGCCGTACGAATAGCCTGTGGCACCGATGGGATTGAGCGCGTTCGTCTGGGGTCCACCGAATTTGACCTCATCGGAGATTCCGATTTTTTGGCGATGTCCAAATTTGAAAAACTATGCCCCCATTTTCACCTGCCGCTTCAGTCCGGCTGCGACCGCACTTTAAAGCGGATGAACAGGCGATATACCACACAAGATTACCGCCGCACCGTCGAGCTGATTCGCCGCCACTACCACAATCCCGCCATCACTGCCGACATCATCGTCGGGCTTCCCGGGGAAGACGAAGCGCAATTTTGCGAAACCATGGATTTTGTGCGTTCGATCGACCTTGCAGACGCCCATCTGTTTCCCTATTCGGCGCGTGAGGGGACACAGGCCGCCGCCATGAGTGGCCAACTTTCCCAGACGGAGAAGAATTTACGACTTAAAAGACTTGCCGAAGCAGTAAACGAGAGCAGACAGCGCTTTCTGGAAAGTCAGCTTGGACTTACTGCCAGAGTGCTCTTTCAACGCGGTGGAAACGGATATACAGAAAACTACACGCTTGTCACCACGGAGTCGCCCCCTCCTCCTGGGAAAATCAGAGAGGTTCTTCTCAAAGAAGTTTGCGGCGAGGGCTGTTTTGGAGCTGTCATATGATAAGCAGCTGCAGATTGCAACCAATATAAGACTGCCCTCCCTCGGGGAGATTAAACAGCTTTTTCCCACAAAGTTTTGCGGCGAGCGCTGCTTTGAAACTGTGGATATAATAAAATAGTGACTGTCAAACAGAGCCGGCACCGCCGGTTTATAGAATAGGAGTGGGGATATGCCGGTTTTTAAACTGTATGTTGAAAAAAAAGAGCCATTCGCTGTAGAGGCCTCCTCGGCCTTTGCTAACCTTACGGGGGCTTTGGGCCTTTCAGGTCTAAAAAGGGTGCGAATACTCAACCGATATTTTTTGGAAGGGATCAGCACAGGGGACTTTGATGCTGCCAAAAAAACAATCCTTTCCGAACCGCAGGTGGACAAGACCTATGAGGAGCTGCCCGATTGCGATCATGGGGTGGTTTTTGCCACCATGTACCTGCCCGGCCAGTTCGACCAGCGGGCGGACAGCGCCAGCCAGTGCATCCAGATCATGACGCAGAAAGAGCGCCCTGCTGTCGCCTCGGCCCGGGTTTATATCCTCGAAGGGACGCTCAGCCCAGCTGAAATCGCCGCGGTCAAGGATTATCTCATCAACCCGGTAGAAATGTGCGAAGCTTCTCTTGCCATTCCCGAAACACTGCATGTGGATTATCCCGTGCCCGACGACATCAGAATCCTGACAGGCTTTACCTCCCTTGGTGTTGACGAGTTGACTGAGCTTGTCACAACACTTGGGCTGGCCATGGATAACGCGGACATTGCTTTCTGCCAACAGTATTTCAGAGAAGAGGGCCGTGACCCCACCCTGACTGAAATCCGTCTGATTGACACTTACTGGTCCGATCACTGCCGCCACACCACCTTCTCCACCCATATCAAAGAAATTAATATCGAACCAGCCTATGTGCGCCAAAGCTTTGAGGAATACCTCGAACTCAGGAAATATGTTTATGGCGATAAAGACCGCCCGATCACCCTGATGGACATCGCCACTATCGGCGCAAAGGCGCTCCGAAAGGCGGGGCATTTGGAGGATTTGGACTCCTCGGAGGAAATTAACGCCTGTTCTGTCAAGATCAGCGTGGATGTGGACGGAGAAGAGCAGGATTGGCTTCTGATGTTCAAGAACGAAACCCACAACCACCCCACTGAAATTGAACCATTCGGCGGCGCTGCCACCTGTCTCGGTGGGGCCATCCGCGACCCCCTGTCCGGCCGAAGCTATGTTTATCAGGCCATGCGTCTCACCGGCGCGGCAGACCCCCTCGTCCCCGTTTCCAAAGCCTTAAAGGGCAAGCTCCCCCAGAGAAAGATTGTCACGTCAGCGGCCGCAGGATACTCCTCCTATGGTAACCAGATCGGACTTTCCACCGGCCATGTGGCCGAGATATACCATCCCGGCTATGTGGCCAAACGGATGGAGGTTGGTGCGGTCATCGGTGCCGCCCCTGCGAAAAATGTCATTCGCCTGACCCCCGCCCCCGGTGATGTGATCATTCTGCTCGGCGGAAAAACCGGTCGGGACGGCTGCGGCGGTGCTACTGGCTCATCCAAATCCCATACCCTTGAAAGTCTTGCCCAGTGCGGTGCCGAAGTGCAAAAGGGCAATGCCCCCGAAGAACGTAAAATCCAGCGCCTATTCCGGGATCCGTCTGTTACGCAGATGATCAAAAGGTGTAACGACTTTGGAGCAGGCGGCGTTTCTGTCGCCATCGGCGAGTTGGCCGACAGCCTCAAAATCAATCTCGACGCTGTTCCCAAAAAGTACGATGGCCTTGACGGCACCGAGCTTGCGATCAGTGAATCACAGGAAAGAATGGCCGTGGTTGTTGCGCCGGAGGATACTGAACGCTTCATCTCCCTCGCGTCAGTAGAAAATTTGCAAGCAACTCCCGTTGCTCTTGTCACCGATAGCGGCCGACTGGAGATGGACTGGCGTGGCAGACAGATCGTCAGTCTCTCCCGCCGCTTCCTCGACTCAAACGGCGCGTCCAGAGCCACCAATGTTGCCGTCGGCGAGGCGACAGAGGACATGAACAGCTTTTTCCCCGGCAGAGGAGAGAGCTTCCGCCAGCGCATGGAGGATCTTGTCACCGATCTCAACGTCTGCTCACAGAAAGGTCTTGTGGAACGGTTTGACTCCACCATCGGGGCGGGAAGCGTCCTTCTGCCCTTCGGCGGGCGTACCCAGAACACCCCGACGCAGGCTATGGCGGCTAAAATCCCCGTTTTAGGTGGAGAAACCGACACCGCCTCCGTGATGGCGTGGGGCTTAAACCCCTATATATCTGAAAAATCCCCTTACCATGGTGCCGTATACGCCGTTACCGAATCCGTGGCGAAGGTCATCGCCGCCGGTGGGAGCCTCCATAGCACCCACCTCTCATTTCAGGAGTATTTTGAGCGTTTAAAGGACCAACCCGAGCGTTGGGGCAAACCTTTCTCTGCCCTTCTTGGCGCACTGAAAGCCCAGATTGAGCTGGGTATCGCGGCCATCGGCGGCAAGGATTCTATGTCCGGCAGCTTTGAGGAGATTGACGTCCCGCCCACCCTTATTTCTTTCGCCGTGTCCACCGCCAAAGCCTCGCAGGTCATCTCCCCTGAGTTTAAACGTGAGGGAAGCTATATCTACTTTGCCGCCCCTCGCCTTGACAAGGATGGCCTGCCCGACTGGGGTGACCTCAGATGGGTGTATAACATGGTCGAGGGGATGATCCGCAATGGCAAAGCAATCTCGGTTTGGATCTCTGGCTTTGGTGGCATCGCGGAAGCGCTCTTTAAAATGTCCCTCGGCAACCGTATCGGCGTCGAGTTTCACAGCGCGCTCAACACCGATTCTCTCTTTGGGAGTCAGCTCGGCGGCTTTATCCTTGAGTGTCCCACACCGGTGGATGACATGAACATGGAGTTCATCGGCCGTACCTGCCATGAATTTGTACTGAAGGGCACAGGAGAAAAGATTGACCTCGCACAGCTCGAAAAGCTCTGGGAGCAGCAGCTTTCTCCCGTATTCCCCCACCGCCTATCAGACGAAGACGAGTCGAAACCCGCAGCTTTCGCCTATACTGCGGGCCCCCGCTGCCATGCTCCCGCTATGAAAGTGGCGAAACCCCGGGTACTGATCCCCGCCTTTGCGGGCACCAACTGCGAATACGACACCGCCCGTGCCTTCACCCTTGCGGGGGGAGAGGCTGAGACCTTCATCGTGAGGAATCTGTCCGCATCGGACATCGAATGGTCGGTGAGCGAATTTGAGAAACGGATTCGCCAAAGCCAGATTATCGCCATCCCCGGCGGCTTCTCCGGTGGCGACGAACCGGATGGCTCAGGTAAGTTTATTACCGCCTTCTTCCGGAATCCCTCTATTCGGGATGCAGTCACCGACCTTCTGAAAAACAGGGATGGGCTGATGCTTGGTATCTGTAATGGCTTCCAAGCCCTTATCAAACTGGGTCTCGTGCCATATGGCGAAATTCTGGAGACGGATGCTGACTCGCCCACACTAACCTTCAATCGCATTGGCCGCCACCAATCCAAGCTGGTGAGTCTGCGAGTAGCCTCCAACCTCTCACCGTGGCTTGCCCGCTGCAAAGTTGGGGAGACCTATATCGCACCGGTTTCCCACGGCGAAGGGCGTTTCGTCGCCAGTCCCGCTCAGATCGCGGAAATGGCCGCTCATGGCCAAATCGCCAGCCAGTATGTGGACATGGACGGACAGCCCTCGATGGATACCCGCTTCAACCCGAATTTTTCTACCGACGCAATCGAAGCGATTACCTCCCCCGACGGACGTATTTTCGGCCGGATGGCTCACTCAGAACGCATGGGCGAAAACCTTTATAAGGGCGTCCCCGGTGTTTCTTGGCAGGATATCTTTAAGGCGGGCGTAGATTATTACCGGTAATGCTAATCAATTGCATTCATAAAAGGCGGCAGGCTCTGTAGAGCCTGCCGCCTTTTGGTTATTGGCTATTCGGTTTTACTATTTTCACAGGAAGGTCATTAGAATCTACATATATCTCCTCTGTTTTTTCCTGTACCGTTTTTAATTCTTCCATCACATCTGTTATTTTGTTAAAAAGCATACTGTACATCTTTTGATAATCCGGCATAGCCGTATCCTCCTAATTTTTAATCACATTAATTATAACATAAATTATAACATATTAATTACTCGATTTCAAACATATAATTTGTTTGAAAGCAGGTGAAAAGATGAGCGAAGAGAAAATTATTATTAAATCTAAATCCAAAGGTGAAGATGGGTATAAAACTTTTTCGATCCGCATCAAAACGGATACAGTTGCTAAGATTAATGAACTGGTTTTAAAAAGCGGACGAAGCAGAAATGAACTGATTGGAATTTTTCTTGAATACGCAGCCGCAAACTGCAAGATTATATAAAAAATAGTTTAATATAAGAAGTAATCTTTATAAAACCGTTACTAACTATAATTTATTACACAATTTTAAAGTAAAACCAAATCGTTTGGAGGAACAAGCGTGTTGTTATTAAGTTTGAAATAGTATAAATAACTAAATAAAAAAGGGGGCCATTTGTTATTGATACTTATGAACGTTTATACAACTCGACCGATATAACCATGATACTCGATAATATCAACGAAATGCTAAATAAAATGGAAAAGGGTATGCTTAGGGGGTGCCACGGCAGATATCACACAATGTTCGTGGTTGATACGGTCGAATATATTCTAAAATCACTGTCTTGTGATTCCAAAACCGTCGAATTGGGCAAAATTGCAGCGCTATTACATGACATAGGAAATATAGCCGGAAGATGGAATCATGCGCGAAAAAGTGCTGTATTGGCAGCGGTATTTTTGGATGGTTTGGAAGATTTATTACCGAACGACAAAGATACGATTGTTCAGGCAATTGATGACCATTCAGATGGTGAGAACATATTGAGCGCGATAGGAGCGGCTTTGTTGATTGCAGATAAAGTCGATATTTCAAAAAGAAGGCGTTTGCATGTAGAATCTATTGACGATTGGTATAGAAATCTTTTGCAAATCGAAGATGTGGATATAAATGTTTCCGGCGGAGCCATGACAATTAATTTTATCACTTCGGGAGCCTTTTCTAAAGAAGCATTTGTAAACGGATATAAAAAAGCTTTTAACTTAATGAAGAAAGCGGCTGAATACTTGGGTTGCATTTGCCATTACCAATTTAACGGTAAGGAAGAATAGAAAACTCGGGAGGAATAATAAGATTTGTTTCATTATATCCAATATGGGTAAATAGCCATCCCAACTAAAGCGAATTAAGGGGAGTCATTTTGACTCCCCTTAAAAATATATATTTTAAAACATAGCCTTTGATTATATACATCCATACTGACTCACTATTTAATGGGTAATATCTCCTGGAAAACGCTGACCGCCATCGGTGGAATCACCTTGTCCAGATGGGTCGAGCCAAAATACCAGCACTTGTAGGACACCTTGCGGGCCACCCAGTCGAAGAAGGCACCCAGCACGTTGGCGCGCATCGCCGTGCTCTCCATATGAAGTAGGGAAAGAATACTCGTTGAGGATTGATGGGTAATAATATAATCCACCTTGTCATCAAATCGGGCAAGATTTTCCCGCGCGGCAGTCAGCTCGTCCTGGGTGGGAAGTTCACCGTGCCACCAATTAATCCCCTCCTCACGGATCTCCTGATCCTCGCTTTCTCCTCCGCCAAAGGTAAAGATTCGCTTGCCCTCAATCTCATAGACCTGCCCGCGGAGAAGTTGATAAAGGTTGCCGGCAACATGCCTTGCCCGCGCCGCACAAAAGTCCTCTTCAGGAAGCTTGCCCAGAAGATCAAAATTGTCATGCGTGCCCTCGACAAAAAGAATCTTATACCGTCTTCGGGAGAGCCATTTAATCCGTTTTTGCTCTTTCTTTGAGTCCTGCCACAAAAATCCGAAATCCCCGCAGACGATCAGACTGTCCCCCTTGCGGAGGGATTTGGCGGTTTTTGTCTTGAATCGGTCGAGCTCACCATGGGTATCGCCTGTCACATAAATCATCCCAAATACCCCATTATGTTTCATATTGCTTTTTTTATTTGCGCTCTGCCTTCCCCACCGCAGGCGGGGCAGACAGATAGAAAAAATCATTTTTTATAATTATCAGCAACAAAAAATGTTTAGCGCACTGCAGCCTTGATTGCGCTGTCCAGATCGGCTATAATGTCGCTTGCATCCTCAATCCCGATGGAAAGACGGATGGTCTGGGGGGTGATCCCCGACTGTATCAGCTGCTCATCGGAGAGCTGGCTGTGAGTTGTCGTAGCCGGATGGATGACAAGCGAACGGGTGTCACCCACATTGGCCACATTCATAATGAGCTCAAGAGCATCAATAAACCTTGCCCCCGTCGCCCTGTCGCCCTTCAGTCCGAAGGTGAATACGGCACCCGCGCCGCCCGGCATATATTTCTGCATCAGGCCGTGATAGCGGTTATCAGGGAGGCCGGGATAGTTGACAAAGGCCACATGCTCATTCTGTGCAAGAAATTTGGCAACAGCAAGGGCATTGTCTGTATGGCGGCGCATACGCAGGGAGAGGGTTTCAATCCCGGTCAGCACCAGATAGGCGTTAAAGGGGGAAAGGCAGGCGCCGAGATCACGCAGCATCAGCACACGCAGCCTCGTGATAAAACCGGCCTGTCCGAAATCCTTAGCAAATATGGCGCCGTGATAACTGGGATCAGGACTATTGTACTGGGGGAAACGGGAATTCCCGGCAAAATTGAAGTTGCCGCTGTCTACCGCAATACCGCAAAGGCTGCTTCCGCTTCCGCACAGGAATTTCGTGGCCGAGTGAAGCACGATATCCGCGCCGAACCCTATGGGTTTGATCAGATAGGGCGTGGTAAAGGTGGAATCAACGATCAGGGGGATGTCATGCTTATGTGCAATGGCAGCGATAGCGGAAATATCCGCGACGTT
Source organism: Oscillospiraceae bacterium (assembly GCA_963664585.2). Lineage (GTDB taxonomy): Bacteria > Bacillota > Clostridia > Oscillospirales > Ruminococcaceae. The sequence continues at coordinate 215,148 of CAXXEO010000002.1, forward strand.
GGCGTTTGGATTTCCTACAGCCTCAACAAAAAAGGCTTTGGTTTTGTCTGTGACGGCGTTTTCCCAGGCGGACATATCGTCAGGGTCGACAAATTTGACCTTGATCCCGATTTTATCCAGTGTGATACCCATCATATTGATCGCACCACCGTAAATGGCGATGGAGGAGACAATCTCATCGCCCGCCTCGGCCAGATTCAGAAGGGCCGCGAATATGACCGCATGGCCCGAGGACATAGCCACGGCGCCAACACCGCCGTCAAGCGCAGAAACCCGCTCTTCAAGGGCATTCACCGTGGGGTTATGCATACGGGTGTAAATATAGCCTGGCCTTTTGAGTTCAAAAAGCTCGGTGGCATACTGGACACTTTCAAATTCATAGGCACTTGTCTGGTAGATGGGCACCGCGATCGAATGGGTCGTTGGGTCGGGCGTATGCCCCGCCCTGACAGCCAACGTATCAAATTTATATTCTTTTTTTTGCATTTTTGTTTCTCCTCTGCGTGGCAAGCTTTTATTTGTCCGATAAGTTTGATATAATAAACATAATATAGCATATCAGAGGTGAAAATTCATGGGCAAACGAGGATTATTTTTGATTTTCTTTTTGGTGATCTGCCTCGTCTGTACGCCTGCGGCACAGGCGGCGCAATATTCGCCTCACTTTGACGTCAATTCCGAAGCTGTCTATATGGTTAATCTGGACAGTGACATGCTGATCTATGCCAAAAACGAACGCAAAAAGCTCTATCCTGCTTCACTTACAAAGTTGATGACAACCATCCTTGCCATGGAAAAGGTCAGCGATCTGGATAACACGATGGTGACCATGAAGGTATCTATTGAAAATGAGATATACCTAATCAATAAACAGCTGGGCGGCATTTCCCTCGCAGGGCTTCGCAGGAATGAGACCATGTCCATGCGCAAGCTGATCTACGCCATGATGCTCCCCTCTGGCAACGAGGCTGCTTTGATCGTAGCCGATTATGTAGGCGGCGATTCTGTTGCCAATTTTGTTAAAATGATGAATGCAAAAGCCGCAGAGCTTGGCTGTCAGGGCACTCATTTTTCCAACCCCAACGGGCTTTACGACGCAGAAAATTATACTACGGCCTATGATATGTATCTCATTGCCAAACATGCGATGAGCCTGCCTGGCTTTATGGATATTGTGAGTACCACGAGCTATGACGGCGGGCCAACCAATGTGCAGGAACACCTTTACTGGACAACCACCAACAAAATGATGGTTGCAAGCAGCCCGGCATATTATCCGTATGTCAAAGGTATTAAAACGGGGACTCTGGATCAGGCGGGCAGATGCTTTATCTCCACTGCCCAGAAAAACGGCTATTCCTATATGATGGTGCTGATGAACGCGCCCATATATGACACAACCAAGAAAGCTTATGCGGATAATATGGCCTTTGTGGACGCAAGACAGTTGTATTCATGGGCTTTCGACAGCTTCACTGTCAAGACCCTTTTGGAAAAAGGGAAAAACTTTGACGAGGTTCCCCTGAAACTGGCGTGGGGAAAGGATCACATCAAGCTGATGAGCGCTCAGAACTTCGCCGCTCTGGTTCCCAATGAAATCGAAGTTTCCAGCGTCAGCTTTGAGCGCGTACTCCCCGAATATGCCTGCGCGCCCATCAACAAAGGGGATCAGGTGGGTGAGGTCAAGTTGATCCTTTCCGGCGAGGTCATCGGTACTGTACCCCTTGTGGCCGCCGAAACTGTGGAAATGAGCCGTCTTCTTTTAATGCTGGACAAGCTTACAAGTGCCTTTGGCGGATTTTGGTTTAAGTTCTTGGCTATTTTCTTGGTGCTTTTGATGATGCTTTATACAGCCCTCACCATCGCAAGAAACAAGAATCGCCGTAAATTCAGAACGGTAAAGCATAAGAAGAATTTATAGGAACCCAAATTCAAAAAACACGAGCAGACAACGATCATCGTTGCCTGCTCGTGTTTTTATCAGCGAGGGATAACTAACGCCTTCATTTGTTAACAGATATAGCCAATTAACTTAAAAACTGGCTATAGTTAAAACGTAATTTTCTTCCCCCGCCATCGGCGGGGGAAGAAATCATAAGCTTGTTTTCAAGTTAATCAACTTAGAAGTGGCGTTTTAAAATTGCGTTAAGCTTTCGACACTGCTTAACCAGTGTCATGGGTTCTTACGAATTGATCTATCCCTGACTGTCCGCCATAAAATCCTCTTGGGTTAAATTCAGCTCATTTGGATGACATATACCGATTTCGACCGCATTTTTTCTTAACATCCCGTACATTTCCGCCATTGTAGCTTCACAATAAGGATTTACAAAAAACACACCGACTACTAAACAGATGGAACCAAGCAGATACCATCCGATAAATGACAGCTGTAAAATAAAGATTTTGAATTTATACCCGTCAGTCATATCCTTGCTCAGTTTTAAAGCGCGGTCATGCCCCAAATGGGGGTTGTTGGCAAGAATATAGGGTACCATACTGTAAGCATATGATTTTATGATTCCCGGGATGATAAAAAGCAAGGTCCAGGCGAAAGTGATAAGATAACGCCATGCCATGGTCTTCACAATATTGATGTACTGACCATTTTTGAAGGAATAAAAAAGATTGGTAAACTCACAACTGCCTTTACGGCTTTCCAAAAAAAACTTTGCTTTACCCACTGTGACCGGAGAAATGACAAAAAAGTAAAAAACAAGACCGATTGCCAGTGCAATTAGAAATACTATGCCGGCAATACCGAAGAAAAGCAACAAAAATTTGGCGTCGTGAAATAGATTCAAGGAATTTCTAATATTTCCTGTATAATTTCCACTGGAAAAAGATCCTCGGTTGGGCATACGATCAAACCGGTAACCCAAACTCATCCCACCGGTGATGGCGCCGCTTAATAAGCATACCAGAAATGACATCCAGTAGCTTTTAGACAAAACAAATTTTGCTTTATTTTTAAATACTTTTCTCGACCACATAAAAAATCCCCCAATATATTCATTCGAACCCTTTTTATATATTATGGATTATTTCACTTCAAGCTTCAATACAATAATTATTAATTAAAAAATTTATTAGGTCTTTGAAGCGGATTCTGCATAGATATAGTTGATTAACTTGAAAACATGCCTGTGATTTCTTCCCCCGCCTTCGGCGGGGGAAAAAAATGACGCTTTATCTATAGCCAGTTTTTAAGTTAATTGGCTATATGAAGTCCGTTTGAGGCCACAAAAAGACAGCCGCAAGATGTTAAAGGCCAATTATGTGCTTATAAGTAACTCTATCCCCCGCTTATGGCGAGAGATAGAGTTACTTATAACATCAATGGAGGCGAAAGCAATCGTATAACGCGACTTTTAATAAGATATCTGCGCCTGGTCATCCGCAATATAATCTTCTTGGGCTAAGTTTAATTCATCTGGATGGCAAATACCCTTTTCTATTGCATTTTTTCGCAGCGCTCCATACAATTCCGCCATGGTAGCTTCATAATAAGGGTGGACTAAAAAAACACCGACATTGAAACACAAGGATCCCAGCAGATACCACCCGTAAAATGATAACTGAAGAACGAATATTTCGAATTTATATCCTTCGGTCATATCCATGCTTAGTTTTAAAGCGCGGTCATAACCAATATTGGGGTTGTCTGCAAGGATATAGGGTACCATGCTGTAAGCATATGATTTTATGATGCCCGGGATAATAAAAAGCAAGGTCCAAGCAAAAGTAAAAAGATAACGCCATGCGATGCTCTTTACAATATTCATGTACTGACCGTTTTTAAAGCAATAAAAAAGATTGGTAAATTCACAGTTGCCTTTTCGGTTTTCCAGAAAGAACTTTACTTTTCCCACTAGAATCGGCGCAACAACAAGAACATTAATAACAAGACCCGCGGCAATTGCAAGCAATAATAAAAACCAGTAGGTACTTAAAAACAGCCTTAAAGATTCCGGACTTTGAGATATATTATTAAAGTAGCTTGTAAATTTATCTGTCATTGCATTGGAAAAAATCCCATGATTGAATACATTGGAATCTGCATTAAACAATCCAATCCGAAATCCGTTAAATCTGAATTCGGGTCCGATTTTCCCGTTTATGATGGCGCTTAATAAGCATATCAGAAATGATATCCAGTATGTTTTTGACAAAACAGATTTTGCTTTGCTTTTCAATATTGCCCGTGACCACATATCTAAGCCCCCAATTGTCAATTTAGGAAGTCTTATCCTATTATGGATTATTTTTACACCGTGTTCAATATGCTTATGAAACAAACATAAATATTATGAATATACATGAAAAAAGCCCACATGACGTGAGCTTTTTTAGATATGCTTATTATTATACTAGTAACTGCGATACGCCATTCGGCTAGTTTTGTATGGTCATAGTCTCACGCCCGCACCAGCATTACCGCCATAGCGGTCATGTCGTCGGCGTGGCCATCTATGACCCGTTCAAGGGCTGTGTCAAGAAGGCGTTCGCAGAGCTCGGTGGGAGGTTCTTTTTTGAGGGCGCCCAGCTCAGACGTGATCCAATCAACGCCCGTGGCCGTGACCCCGTCTGACACCATCACGATCATGTCCCCGGGAGCCAGAGTCATCCCGTTTTTCTCAAATGACACTCCGCGCAGGATTCCCGCGGGCAGAGAGGCAGACTCAAGATAACCTGTCTTGCCAGATTTAATGATAAAGGTGGGCGCAGCACCCGCCTTATAGAAGCTCACCCGTCCGCTGTACAGGTCGAAGTCGGCGGCGTCTACAGTGGCAAGGGACTCCTCACCGGATTTGACAAGAAGCGCGGAATTGACAAGGCGAAGAGCGGCGTCAAAGCCAATACCCGCCTTGATCAGGCGTGAGATGAGAGAAATTGTCATTTTGCTGTCCACCGCGGCTGCCCCACCTGTGCCCATTCCGTCTGACAAAATCATCCTCGCTCTACCCATTCGGTCGGTGAAAAATGTACAGTTGTCCCCACAAAGGGCATTCTTTCCACCGGCACGCTGCGCCCATCCATACACCGCTTTATACATGGCCCGCCCTGCGAAGATCAAGCTGGTGCGTTCCCCCTGAGTGTTGATTTCAGGCAAATCCATCTCCTGATCGCATATCTCTGAAAGGGCGAGGGCTACCGCTTCTTGGTCAATTCTTGTTAATTTATAGCTTGGTATTTCGGCTTCAATTAAGGTACGACCGTATTTATCATTATAGCAGATCACTGTTGCCGTCACGCCGATAGAAGAGAGATAATCCGCCGCCGATTTTGCGCGTTTATCATCCTGTACGCCCACGTCCTCCAGCTCAGTTTTAACGCCGTTGATGAGCATGGCCATGCCGTCAAACTGATCGGTGACCACCGAGCGTATCTGCGAAACCTGCCTTCTGAGTGCCCGCCTGTCGCTGTAGCCGCTGTACTTCTGTGAAAGCTCCTTGATCAGCACTTCCGTGCGGGGACAGCGCAGCGCGAAATAGGGAGGAATATCCTCCTTGGTGGGGATTTTATTCTCCTTAATGATATCAACCAGTTTGCCCAACACGGATACCGTGTCGCTGTAGCCCTGCTGCCAGCACCGGGGAGCCATCCCGCAGCGCTTGCATACCACCTCAGCAGCGGAAGAGTAGACGGTGGATATATCTTCGCCGCCAAGCTGATCCAGCATCCCGGTCACCTGCTGGGTCAGGGATGAAATATCTTCAAGCGCCGTTGACACCCGCGTCATGCGACCCACTAAAAGTCGTTTGATGAGTGGGGCTTCGGCTTGATCAGCGGATTGAACCCTAAAAATCCCCAGCTCGGCTACAAGGCTTTGGGGGATTACCATGAAGGCAACCGAGGCTGCGAATATTTCAAGAAGCGGCCGGTACATTCCCGGACTCGCGCCCTTAAGCAGGCTTGCAATGCCACCCACGATGATAAAGCTGGCGGCAACACCCATGCGTCCGGTGGAGGAAAAGACCCCTGCCACCATGCCGCCCACCGCATAGGCACCCATCAGTGCTGCCCCACCCGAGATACTTGCGGCGGCGCCCGCCACAATTCCGGCAACAGCACCTGCGCCCTCGCCGCCATAGCGGGCAGCGAGAAGAATCACCAGTACCGCCATCACCCGTCCTAAAGATAGCCCGGACAGGGAGAGCTGCGCAAGGGCGATGACAAGCACTCCAAAGCTGATGACCAAACAAACGGCATCACGGCGTTTGACCGGCTGACCTCTGTTTGCAAGCGCGCGGCTGCTCTGAGAAAAGAAATAGGCCCCGCCCGCTGTCAATACCACCTCAGAAAAGCTCATGACAACATCATAGAGGAGAAGGCCCCCCGATATGGTAATCGCCAAACTGGTGACTGAGAGAGAAAACGCCGCATAAATAGGCCCTGCACTCAGCCATTTTAGATTTAATGGCACTGCCTCAAGCAGCCACCTAAGACCGCACATCAACGCCAAAGCTGCAATGTATTTCATATTCATGGCGGGATCCGGATTGAACACATAGCCCAGCCCCGCTCCCACCGAAGCAATCACCGTCTTGTCCTTATTCACACTTCCTGCCCACGCCACGCCAAACGGTGAAATTCCCTGGTAAATCGCAGCACTTGCGAGAATGAAGCCCACCAGCGCCGACAGGACATAATTCACAGGTTCGCTGTACCCGGAGAGCAATTGACGGAGCCTGTCCAACACGGTAAGCCCTACCACATCGGTTCTTGTTTTCATCCATGCACCTTCTTACTTCTTTGCATATTTCACAGGGTTTGCTCATATAAAGGTAGATATGTTGATTATACTCACTTAAAAAGGAAAATTTTGTCATTTTTATTCCTGTGGTATTAAGGAATTTTGTTTCGCTTACTCTTCATACTAATCTCAAACCAGACAATAATCGTGGCCCTGTTTCTCCCACCGAAGGCGGGGAAAACAGGGCTAAAAAATCATGCTATGTAAACTGAATTTAGTATCACTTGACAATCGGATAGCTTTAGCCAATAATATAGTTTAGAGTTTTCTGCAAATCGAAAGAAAAAACTGTTTCCCTATTTTATACGGCTTTTTATTTCTGCATCTTTTTCCCGCCTTCGCAAACTCTGTCTGCCTCGCCTTCGGCGGGCAGACAGAGTTCAAATTTCCCTCTTTATTACTAAATTGCTATTGTATAAAAATAGTATGAAAATTAAACGGAGGTCCTGTATATGAACGACTCGCGGAAGGTGCGCACCAGATTTGCGCCCAGTCCCACCGGCTATATGCATGTCGGCAACCTGAGAACCGCCCTATACGCCTATCTTGCGGCAAAAAAAGATGACGGTGTATTCATCCTGCGTATTGAAGACACCGATCAGGAACGCTTTGTTGAGGGCGCTCTCGACATTATCTATAACACCCTGCGTGAAACCGGTCTTTTGTGGGGCGAGGGCCCGGATATCGGCGGACCTGTTGGCCCCTATACGCAGAGCGAGCGGCGCGAGATCTATAAAAAATATGCAAAAGAGCTTGTGGACAAAGGCTTCGCCTACTACTGCTTTTGCGATAAAGAACGTCTGGATGAGTCGAGAGAGCTGCAAAAGGCCTCTGGCATGGCGCCCCGGTATGATCGTCACTGCTTAAAGCTCTCAAAAGAAGAGATCGCAGAGAAGCTGGCCGCGGGCATCCCCTATGTCATCCGCCAGCGCATTCCCGACGAAGGCAGCACCACATTTCATGATGAGATATACGGCGATATCGCTGTGGATAATGTCGAGTTGGACGATCAGGTGCTGGTCAAAACAGATGGCATGCCCACCTATAATTTCGCCAATGTCGTCGACGACCATCTCATGGGGATTACCCATGTGATCAGAGGAACCGAGTACCTTTCCTCTTCACCGAAATATAACCTACTCTATGAAGCCTTTACATGGGAGATTCCCTGCTATGTTCACTGCCCACCCGTCATGAAGGATCAGTCCAATAAACTTTCAAAGAGAAATGGCGATGCCTCTTACCAAGATTTGATTGCCAAGGGTTATCTCAAGGATGCCGTCCTCAACTATATTGCCCTTCTGGGCTGGAGTCCGGGCGGAGAAAAAGAAATTATGTCTCTGGCAGAGATGTCCGAGCTTTTTTCTATCGAAAACATCTCCAAATCCCCTGCCATCTTCGACCCGCTTAAGCTCAACTACATCAATGCTGAATATATCCGCATGATGACACCCGAAGAGTTCCATAGCGCGGCCCTCCCCTGGATCAAGCAGGCGGTGAAACAGACGGCAGATACCGCTTTGATTGCGTCTGTGCTTCAGGCACGATGCCAGATACTGGGCGAAATTCCTGAGCAAATTGACTTTATTGATTCTCTTCCTGACTATGATCTGGAGCTTTTTGTTTCGAAAAAAATGAAGACAGACAGGACGACAAGCCTTGACGCCCTTAAAATGGTGAGACCGGTACTTGAGGCTCTTGAGGAGTTTGCGCCGGCCAATATACACGAGGCGCTTTTCGGGCTCATCGAGAGCAAAGGGCTCAAGAATGGCGTGCTCCTCTGGCCTCTGCGCGTAGCGGTGAGCGGCAAACAATTCACACCCGGCGGTGGCATCGAGCTTTCCGCCATTCTGGGCAAGAGCGAAACATTAAGAAGAATTGATATCGCAATGGAGCGCCTTTCAAAATAAATTTTTATGATGCGTTTTTCACGCCACGGCGAAAAAATGATCAGATTAAAGCGGCGGCAGAATATTTTCTGCCGCCGCTTCTTTTGTGAAAACAACCACCGACTATGTCGGTGGAGCAAAAAAAGCTTTAGCGATGAAGCGGACCAAAAAACTCCTTTTGATGTAGAATAAACTTGCGGTCTGGCAACTGCAAGAGTACATCAAAAGGAGGACATTCGAAATGAATGACAATAAAAGTCTAGCACATACAACGTGGAATTGTAAATATCACGTCGTGTTCGCGCCAAAATACCGCAGGGAAATATTTTATGGTGAAAAGCGAGAAGAAATCGGCAAAATTCTAAGAGAATTGTGTTCCTGGAAAGGTATTAACATTATTGAAGCAGAAGTTTGTACGGATCACATTCACATGCTGGTGGAAATCCCGCCGAAGATGAGCGTTTCAAGCTTTATGGGATTTCTCAAAGGCAAAAGCAGTCTGATCATACATGAACGACATGCGAATTTAAAGTATAAACATGGCAACCGATCTTTTTGGTGTCGTGGATACTATGTGGACACAGTGGGGAAAAACACCAAAAAGATCGCTGAATATATCCAAAACCAATTAAAAGAAGATAAGCTGCAGAATCAGTTGACATTCAGGGAATACGAAGACCCTTTCAAGGGTAGCAAGTAATAAGCTTTTGCAAATGTCAGACCGTAATATGCCATTGCAATGGCAGCCAGTAACAGCGGGTTATACCCGCATAAGAAAAGCCGCCGGCTAAGCCGGCGGATGTTTACTATCCGATAAATATAAGGCCCCCAGCGGAGGCCTTATGCTAATTTCATATGAACGACAATCATACTGCTATAGTTGATTAATTTGAAAACAAGCTTGTGATTTCTTCCCCTCGCCGAAGGCGGGGGGAAGAAAATGACGTTTTAACTATAGCCAGTTTTTAAGTTAATTGGCTATACCTTGTAAAATCTAAATCTTTTATGGCCATGGGGTAAATGTCCTTTTATATTCCCCCGTCTTCGGCGGGGGAATATAAAAGTTTAAGATGTTGCATTGTACTACTTCGTATCTAACGAATAAATCCCACTTTCTTATACACCTTGTCAAGTGTCCTTTGGGAAAGGGTCAGTGCCTTTTCGGCTCCCAGCTTATAGCACTCTTCCAGATATGCCTTGTCAGCCATCAACTTCTCAAAGCGCTCACGCACCGGACGAAAGCCCTCAACAACAGATTCACCGACGGCAAGCTTGAAATCGCCATAACCGCGGCCATCAAACTCCTTCTCGATCTCCCCGAAGTTCTTTCCGGTCATGGATGAGTAGATGGACATCAAATTGTTGATGCCATCCTTGCCCTCTTTATATTCCACGCGGGCGTCTGAGTCGGTTATGGCGCGCTTGAATTTTTTGATAATCGTATCCGGGCTGTCCAAAAGGGCAACATAGGATGCAGGGTTATCATCCGACTTGGACATCTTTTTTGACGGGTCTGCGAGGGACATGATTTTGGAACCAATCTTGGGGAAAAGACATTCTGGTTTTTTAAACACCGGCCCGTAAATGCCGTTAAAGCGATCACATACGTCCCTTGACAGTTCAACATGCTGCCTCTGATCCTCACCGACTGGAACAAAATCAGTCTGATAGAGAAGAATGTCTGCAGCCATCAAGGCGGGATAGGTAAAAAGTCCGGCATTAATATTGTCGGCGTATTTAGCCGACTTGTCCTTGAACTGAGTCATACGGGAAAGCTCCCCAAACTGGGTATAACAATTTAACACCCAAGCAAGTTCGGCGTGGGTCTTCACATGACTTTGAATAAAGGGGATGCTGCGCTGTGGGTCTATCCCGCAGGCGAGAAGCATCGCGTAGGCTTCCAGCGTATTTTTGCGCAGACTGGCGGGGTCCTGACGAACAGTAATCGCGTGGAGATCTACAATACAGTAAATACAGTCATATTGTTCCTGCATGATGACCCAGTTTTTTACCGCACCCAGATAGTTGCCCAGGGTAATCAGGCCGGAGGGCTGTATTCCAGAAAAGGTGATCTGCTTTTTCGTAGCTGCTGTGTTTTCCATGATAACAATCGTCCTTTCGAACAGGAATAATTAATTCTATATTTCTCTCCCCGCCTATGGCGGGGAGAGAAATGAGTAAATGTTTCTTTAAAAGTTAAGGGGAATCATCTGTTGGCAGACGAGAAAAAAGCACCTCGCCGCCATAACAGAAGGGACATCTTATAGTTGATTAATTTAAGAACAAGCTTGGGATTTCTTCCCCTGCCGAAGGCGGGGGAAGAAAATGACGTTTTATATATAGCCAGTTTTTAAGTTAATTGGCTATACTTCTTTTCAAGAGTGGAATAAGTCAATTTTCCTAAAATATCAATGCCCTTTACAATATTTTCTTTGGTGCAGTTAGAGAAATTCATTCTGAATCCATTGGATATTGCCGTCTGATCAACCAGAAAGGCCACACCGGGAACGCAGGCGACTTTCTGCTTAATGCCCTCCATCACAAAGGGATAGGAATCCATTCCCTCAGGGAGGAAGCCCATGATAAAGAGGCCGCCCTCGGGCCGCGTATATGCAACGGAAGGATGGAATTTCTTACCCATCTCTGCAAGCATCAGCTGACATTTTTCTTTGTATAATCCGCTGATTCTGGCTATGTGAGCATTGTAGTCATAGTTAGTCATGAACTCGGCACACACATGCTGAAACAGGGTGTTCGAGTGGACATCTACACACTGTTTGCCAACGGCCATCCTGCTCACCAAGTCACTGTGGCAACAAACATAACCAAGCCTGAAGGCGGGGGCCATTACCTTGGAAAAGCTTCCGGAGTAAATGACAAGCCCTTCATCGTCCATTGACTTGATCGTGGGGATATGTTCCCCGGTAAAACGAAGCTCGCCATAGGGATTATCTTCGAGAATCACAACGCCAAAACGCTTGGCAAGCTGATAGACGGCCTTTCTCTTCGCAAGGCTCATGGTGATGCCCGAGGGGTTCTGAAAGCTTGGGATCAGATACATAAGCTTTGTGTTGGGGTTATCGAGAAGAGCCTTCTCAAGCTTTTCGATATTAATACCGTCCATGTCCATAGGGACACCCACCAGGTTAGCCTTGTAGGAACGAAATGTATTGAGGCAACCGACAAAGGAGGGGTCTTCACAGATTACGGTATCCCCTTCATTGACTAGAACCTTGGTGGCGAGGTCAGCCGCCTGCTGCCCGCCGGAGATGATCATCACATCATCAAACTCACGGCCAATGGCCATCGCTTCTTTCAGTCTTTTAGAAACCGCCGCGCGGAGAGGCGGGTAACCCTCTGTATAAGAATACTGAAGCATACTCACCGGGTTTTCAGTGAGAACCTTATGGATAATCTCAGTAATTGCCTCTTTCGGAAAGGCGTCGGAAGAGGGATTCCCGCCAGAAAAAGCAATCAGGCTGGGATCCGCCGACATTTTAAGGATCTCTCTGATTAGGGATCCTTTCACACCACTCATACGGTCTGAATATTTATACTCCATCTTTGACACCCCGCTGCAACTATTTTCCTTATATTTTAACACTATCATACACTGTTGTAAAGAAAGAGATACGCGTGTATCCAACAGAAAACAGTCCCAAAACAATAGTCCACAACCCTATTGTATCACGATCTCACGCATCATGCGGCTGTCCAGATTGCCACCAGAAATGACCACCGCCACCTTTTTCTCCAGAAACATCCCCGGATATTCCATCAGGGCAGCGACGCCGACAGCCCCCGAAGGCTCGGCCACCACCTTTTCCTCCAGTAGAAGTCTGATGGTCGCTTTCAAAATCCCGGCCTCAGTCACGGTAAGAACCCTGTCGATACACTGACCGGCCATGGCGAAGGGAATCTGCCCAACTCCGCCAACAAGGGCGTCACAAGCGCTTTCTTTTGAGGGGAATTCCTCATAACAAACCCCATCCTCCAACGAGCGGAGCATGGCGGGGCAAGCCTCGGTCTGCACACCAATCACCTGTATATGGGGATTGATCGCTTTGGCCGCAAGCCCGATACCGGTGATTAGCCCACCGCCACCCACAGGCACAAGGATAACGTCAATATCAGGCTTACTTTGCAGGATTTCAAGGCCAATCGTACCTTGTCCCGCGATGAGCTCGCGGTCTGAGCAGGGATCAATATAGGTCATGCCACTTTTTTTGATTTCTTTCATTGCGATTTGATGTGTCTCGTCGTAGTTTTGGCCCACTTGGATAAGCGTTGCACCGAAATACCTTATTTTGTCCACCTTAGCCTTTGGGGCATTTTGAGGGACAAAGACAACGGCCTTTTTGATTCCCAAAACATTGGCCGCATAGCTTACCCCCGCGCCGTGATTTCCGCTTGAGATGGCTGCGACCCCTCTCGTCCTCTCCTCTTGGGTGAGGGAACTAAGCTTTGATAGGGCACCACGAGCCTTGAAAGCCCTGATTTTCTGTTGACATTCCAACTTCAGCCAAACCTCGCCATCAAGACTTAATGCCCTTTCCAGCGGGGTTTCATAAATATATTCTTTGATCCGCCCATACGCGGCCAGCACATCTTCGTAATGCATCCTATTTTCAGTCCTTCTCTTTATCCAAATTGATGATCAGCCTGTATATCTCACTTTTCTTATATCCCGTGCGGACGGCGATCTCTTTGGCCGCAGTGGTGGGAGACAGACCCTCTTCTATCAGTTCTTCCGCCATACGGGCGGCATCCTCTAAAAGCGGTTTCTCTACGATTTGCGGCTTGGCCCCTTCCACCACGAGGACGAACTCTCCCCGCGGTGGCACAGCTTCAAAATGAGAGACCGCCTCGGACAGGGCAGTGCGGCGTACTTCCTCATAGAGCTTGGTCATCTCGCGGCACAGGGAGATATGCCTGTCACCAAACACCTCATACATATCCTTAAGGGTAGAAAGAAGTTTATGGGGCGCCTCATAAAAAACCATAACCCGCTGCTCGTTTCGCAACTCTTCAAGCTGTTTACGCCTTCCGGTACGGTTTGTGGTGAGAAAGCCCTCAAAGGTAAAACGGCCCACCGAAAGGCCAGAAAGGGCAAGGGCCGTGGTTACCGCTGACGGACCGGGCACAGCGACCACCTCGATGCCTGCCTCGGCGCACTGGTCGACAAGCTGCTCTCCCGGATCGGAGATACAGGGCATCCCCGCATCGGTAACAACAGCGCAGCTTTCCCCGCCTAGAATTCGGCCAACAATTTCCTCTCCGCGGCTTTTTAAGTTGTGTTCATAATAACTCACCATGGGCTTGTGAACTCCAAAGCGACTCAAAAGCTTCAGTGTGACGCGGGTATCCTCAGCAGCAATGAAATCCACCAGATTTAAAGTCTCGATCCCCCGGGGAGACATGTCGCCCAGGTTGCCGATGGGCGTACCCACGATATAAAGTTTTGCCACTGTTAGCCCTCCCCGTATATTATTTTCAGTTCGTCTGTAGCTTTCCCGTCCTCTTTTTGCATCAGGAGAGGAGCTTCGATCAAAAGGCCAGGCTTTCCGCCCTTCTTCCCTTCCAGAAGGAGAAGCCACGGTGGACAACCTGCCTTTTTCTGGACCATTCGCAGTCTTTTTGGTTCAAGCCCCGCCCCGCGCATAGCGGTCATCAGGTCGGCAAGACGCTCGGGCCGGTGGCAGAGGCTGAAACGGCCACCAAAGCGCAGGAGCCTTTTGGCCGCGGCACAGGCCTCTTCAAGTGTGCAGTCGCCCTCGTGTCGGGCGGCAGCACGGGCACTTTCCCCGCTTGCCACTCCGCTTCCCACAGAAAAATAGGGCGGGTTGCAGCTGACCACATCGAACCCGGCGGCAGGTAGGAGACCCTTGAGGCTTCGCAGATCACCCTCTACTGGAATAATCCTTTCGTCAAGCCCGTTTTCCTTGACCGAAAGGCGCAAAAGCTCGATGGCTTCGGGTTGTATGTCCAAGGCATGTATGCTTTTAGGTTTTGGCCCGCTCTCTTTGCACCACAGCAGGGGCAGAATTCCCACGCCGGTGCAGAGATCACATACCCTTTCCCCTGGGGCAATGCGCACAAAGTCGGCGAGAAGAATGGCATCGGTACCGAAGCGGTGATCGTCTGACAAGGCGATTCTAATTCCCCCGCCGAGGGGGGCAAACTCGAAATCCGGATACAATACGCCACCACCTTTCCGCCAAAAAAATTGAAACTCTATCTGTTCTACCATAGGCGGGGCAGATAGAAAGACATTGTATTCTAGCCTCTGGTTACTCCTTGACGAAAAACAGAGGCATTAACTCGCTTTATAGTTGATTAACTTGAAAACAAGCTTGTGATTTCTTCCCTCGCCTTCGGCGGGGGAAGAAAATAGCGTTTTATATATAGCCAGTTTTTAAGCTAATTGGCTATATTTTGCATTTGTATGAAGTGGGCTAAAACAAAAAGCACATGTGTCCATGTGCTTTCTGCATAACAAACTGGTTCTCTTATTGGGGATTGGGGGCTCCGACGGGGCAAACACCGGCGCAAGCGCCACATTCGATGCAGAGAGCAGCGTCAATCGCGTACTTGGTTTCGCCGGCAGAGATGCAGCTGACAGGGCACTCGGGTTCGCACGCTCCGCAACTGATGCAATCATCATTGATAAAATAGGCCATACTGGTACACCTCCCTTAATATTCATGGTTATTCTAACATATCTATTCACAAAAATACAGAGTTTGCAGATAATTTTTGGAATTATCCCTCGATATCCTTTAAGCTCTTGATTTCCTCGCTGCTTAAGCGAATCTGTCCGTCCTTGATGACCTTGACCTCTTTCTTGTTGTAAATGCGGATACTGCCGTCCCCGCCCCGATCAAGGCAAACCTTAATCACACCGGTGAGAAGGTTTATCTCGGTCACTGTGCCATTACCATCGGCCGTCTGCACAATTGCCCCCGTCTTGGGTGTGGTGCGCAAGAGATCTTCATAAGCCTCCTGTTCAAACTTAAGACAGCACATTAACCGACCACAGGTTCCAGATATTTTGGCTGGATTTAAAGACAAGCCTTGTTCTTTAGCCATTTTAATGGAAACCGGTTGAAATTCACCCAAAAAGGTTGCGCAGCAGAACGGACGCCCGCAGATACCCAGTCCCCCAAGCATTTTGGCCTCGTCACGCACCCCGATCTGGCGAAGCTCTATGCGGGTGCGAAAAACCGACGCAAGATCCTTGACGAGCTCACGGAAGTCCACCCGTCCATCCGCGGTGAAGTAAAAGAGGATTTTGTTGTTATCGAAGGTGTATTCAACGTCCACAAGTTTCATCTCCAGCTTGTGTTCGATGATCTTTTTCTGACAGACTTCAAAGGCGCTCTTCGACTTCTGACAGTTATCCGCCACCGCCTTCATATCCTCGGCCGTAGCGGGGCGTATCACCTTTTTTAGGGGCTTAATAATTTCCGATTCCTCTACCTCGCGGTTCTCTATGGCCACCTGGCCGCACTCAACCCCACGGGCGGTCTCTACGATTACATTCTCGCCCAGTTTGAGGGTGTATTCACCGGGGTCAAAATAGTATATCTTGCCAACCTCTTTAAATCGCACTCCGATTACCTCTGCCATATTGCCTCCATTTCTTTATTGGAAGGAACCGGGCGTCTTGCCACCCTTTGTCCCAATAGCCGCATTTATATTGTTCCCCTATTTAAGGGGAAATCCTTCTGCCTTGTTTTCTCCGTCTGCGGCGAAAACAGAGAGAGGATTATCGTTTGACTTAGGATTCATACGATCACTGCTCTAAACCATCCCGTAGCAAAACCGTGTTGACAATGCCGCGATTCCTACATTTTGCCCGGCGGCAAGTACTGCGCTATCGGCCAATTCAGCCAGCCGGATCGCCGCACCGGATGTAAGCCGTGGGAGGCCGCCCTGATAGGATAAAGCCATCTGCGCGACGGCGTAGGCCTTGAGCGCCTCCATGAATCGAACAAAGCGCTCGCGATCCTTTTCCATAGGGGCCAGCAGGGAGAGCATCTCATAAGCTCTGCCCGCTGCTGTCGCATCAATAAACAAGGCTAGCCGTCCGGCATCCTGTCCCATTTTATCATCCTTAAAGATGATCAGCGTCCCGCCAATGCTGCCTCCTGAAAGGGCGGCAGCTGCTGCCATTTTTTCCTCTTCGGCAGAAGAAAATACAATCCCTTGAGCCAATAATATTTGCTTTGCCCCTTGGGCACACTCCTTCGGAGAAAGCACATCCAGAGTGATCACCGCGGCACGCGAGCGTATGGTCGGAAGCAGGGCCTCGCGGCTTACGCAGGTAAGAATAAAGAAGGTGTTATTCGGGGGCTCTTCAGTCAGTTTAAGAAGAGCATTTTGCGCCTGAGCGGTCAAATTCTGAGCATCAAGCAAGACAAATACGCGACACTCGGCCTCATTGGGCCTTATTTGGGCATCCAGCCGGAGCTGGCGAATGGCTTCCACATGAAAGCTTCGCCCACCACCTGCGCCAGAAATTATAGTCAGATCCGGATGGTTTCCGGCAAGGGCCTTTTTTCGATGCAGTCCTTCGCCAAATGAAATTCCTGCCGTCTTTTCAAAGAGGGCAGCCGCAATCAGGGTGGCTAATGTTTTTCTGCCGCTTCCCACAGGGCCCTCAATAATCAGTGCATGGGGAAAACGCCCACCGCTCATCAGGGCGGCGAGCGTCTTTTTTGGTTTTTTATTATAATAAAAAGCGTCGAACAGCAGGAAAATCCCGCCTTTACTTATGGTTTATACTTTTTCGAATCTCTCCACATTCGTAATGAAAATGGTCGCGCCGCCGATCTGCACCTCAACTGGGAAAGAAGTATACATGCCTACACCGTAAGACGCGGACGAAGGCACCATATGGGTGCGCTTTTTAGAGTGTTTAGCGATGATCTCAACGACCTCATCCACCTTGTCGTCATCTGTGCCACAAATAAAGGTGGTGTTTCCCGCCATTAAAAATCCGCCGGTTGTGGCAAGCCTTGTCACCTGAAATTTCTCCTTGGTTAAGGCACTTTGCACTTTGGAGCTGTCGTCATTGGAAACGATGGCCATGATAAGTTTCATACTGCAAAACCTCCATTCGTTGGCTTATTGAGCCAATACTTTATACAATTTGGGTATTACCCGGGGAAACAATATAAGCTGCATCTGACTAAGCCACGAAAACAACGGGCAAATCAGACATAGAGTGGCAACCTGATGTTTTCTGGTAAATGCACCTCGACTTAAGCTGCGGTAAGGAACTGGACCCATATTCAGCATAGCACCTCCAAGTGAAAGACGACTGAATATTAGCGGAAAATTGGAAAGCCACCATTCATTTACAACTTTATTTTACCACATATATCATTTCTGCACCAGTGATTTCAAGGTTTTTTTTCAGCTCGTCCGTAATCACCTCACCAGGCATAAGCAGGGGCAGGCCTGGCGGACAGATACTCGTGACGCGGGCGGCGATTCTTCCTGTGGTATTTTCCACTGTAATTTCCTCAGCAGAAGAAAAGGCGGCTTGCCGTGGCGTAAGAAGGGCATTTCCCCTCGGCAGTACGGCTTTGCCTGCCTTAGATTGTCCCGCCGGCAGCGTCTCGATCAATGCGGCCACTGCGGCTATATCTTCCCCTTCGATATCAGGAAGGAGAACGCAATGGGTTTCAGACAGGTATTCAGGCTCGATGCCTTGTTTGACAAGGAGATCATAGAAATTCTGTTTATCGTATCCAGCAGCCGCGTAATGGAGACAAATGCGGCAGGGGTCGCAGAGCCCCGACGTTCCCCAAATTCCTTTTGCAGCCGCTTGTTTTCTTATTCGGGCGACTCTATCGGCGACATCAAAAAGCTTATTTGGTATCTCCTCCTCCAGCCGGGGAAGCAGCATGTCCGCCGAAAGCATGATCAGAAAGCTCGGGCTTGTTGAGCCGAACATGGCCATCCGCTGGAGAGCGGTTGGCAGTTTTTCTCCGTTAATATGCAGAAGCGCGGCGCCTGTTAGCGCGGGGAGTGTCTTGTGGAGGGAGTCGGAGCAGGCGGCGGCTCCAAGACCAATGGGATGAAGTCCAAAAGAAAAGAGATGCGCTCCGTGGGCATTATCCACCAGAAGGGGAGTCCCATAAGAACGGCAGATATCCGCAATAGCCCCCACGTCGCACAGCACCCCGTAATAATCGGGTGTCGTGAGGTAGACGGCCGAGGCATGGGGATTTTCCAACAAAGCAGCCTCCACCTGTCGGGCTGTTACCCGTCCGGGAAGGGAGGGGCCGCTTTCCTCCTCCGGATAGAGCCAGATGGGTCGCAAATCCAGAAGTGCTAAAGCGTTGACAGCTGAAACGTGAGCGTTTCGGCCCATAATAACGGAAGACATGGGCGGGCAATAGGCGGCCAGCATCGCCTGAATGCAAAGGGTAGAGCCTCCCGTGGAAAGGAGCGTACCCTCTGCCCCATAAATATGGGCATATGCCTTCTCGAGTTGGGCGATTGGTCCTGTGGGAGCGTAAAGGCAGTCTGTAGAGGAAAGCTCGGTCAGATCATAAGGAGCAGCACCATCTAAGGGATAGGGCAGCCTCCCCTTGTGTCCGGGGGTGTGCATGCGCCTTGTATTGCGGCTGATATACGCCTCCATGGCCTGATAAAGAGATTGCTTGTCCATATTGACCGCCATTTCTCCGGCGATGCCAGATCATTAACGTTGATGCCGCCCTGTTCTCCACGAGTGAGCTTGACGAACGGTTTATTCTCTTTTCCCCCATGGCGGGCATCAGCTTCGGAGCTTTCTTTTGAACTTACCAAGCCACTCACGCAGGTCAATCGCCTTGTCAATCAGAACCGCCATTGTTGGCTTATAGATATAGTCAAACTCGCCCTGCAAGCTCGTCCAGCGTTCCATTAAAGCCCTTTTTGAAGCGGTACAGCCCATAAAGGGGATTAGATTCTTCCAAGTTTCCCGACACGCCCTGAAAGTCATAAACAGTGCAGCCTGTTTCGATAGCCCAGCGGATCATTTCCCACTGGATCAGATAGTTTGGCATTACATTGCGATATTCGTTATCAGAGGCACCATAGACATAACAGGTTTTTCCCGCGAAGTTTACCGTAATAGCTCCAGAAACGGGCTTGTCCTGATAAAAAGCCATATACAGCCTTGCTTTATCCCCAGCGAGGACAGCATCCGGGCAAAATAGCTTTTGGGGCGCACAGCAAAGCCATCCCGATGTCCTGTAGTCTCCATCAACCGCACAAAATCGTCCAGATGTTCCTCACCCACAACACGAATCTCAACCTCATGCTTCTGGGCTACACGGACATTATAGCGGGTCTTCTGGGTCAGATGGGCTAGGATCTCCTCCTCGTTTCTTCCCTCCAAATAAAGACGGTAGTTAAAACGCGCCTGAATCGTCTCAAAGCCGTCGCCATCGGCAATCTGTCCAAATCCCATGGAAGTGGCAAGCGCAGCGAATTCGGTATCAGTTTTGAGCACATCCGGGTCCATCTTGAACAGATAAGCGTTATATTTTTTTTGCCAGTGCATCCGCCCCGGCCTTTAACTCCTTCAGAACCTCCACCGTCATGAAGGTCGCAGACCGGCCCCCGGGGAGAATAGAGAAGATAGGTGCCAAACAAGGGAACTTTTTGGGCAAGCACACACATAGCGCCTTTGATGACGCCATTTTCATCCCTCGTGACGACTGCCTCAAAGCCCCAATTGTTCTTTACCAGCCGCCAGTCAGTACACTGGGTAAAGGAGCCCTGTGGATGCTCTCTGATAAATTTGTCATATTCGCCATAGCCTTCCGGCTTTACAATTTCAAAGATGATGATCCCCTCGATTCTATTCTGTAACAGGCAGTGCTTCATACTCAACCCTGTTTAAATGGTATTAAACCAGCGGGGAAGCCGCCCTTTGCCACAGAGACTATAGCTTCTCTACGCTTTCAGCAGCGGATCCCGTTAGAGCAGCGGTTTTATAAGAGTATCCTCATACCTGTCGATAATTATTTGCATTATAGCATATATATTTGCCTATTTAAAGGAAAAAAAGGCGGATTTCTCCGCCTTTAGAGGAATACAAAATCAGTTTCTCTTTCGACTTTGGATAAATTAAGAGTTTTGCCAACTGTTTTTAGTAAGCTTAAATTAAAATTTTTCCCTATTTTCCTACCGCAGATATAGTTGATTAACTTGAAAACAAGCTTGTGATTTCTTCCCCCGCCTTCGGCGGGGGAAGAAAATGACATTTTATATATAGCCAATTTTTAAGTTAATTGGCTATAGGAAAAAGAAAGCTATTTATAAATAACAAACCAAAATAAAAGCACCAAACGCACAGCTTTTATTCTGGTTTCACGATCCTCAAATTTCTTTGAGCACCTCGGGTCCCCGAAATGAAATAGCGCGATTTTCCATCAGTCTCTCAAGATTGCAAAGATCTATATGCGGTTCAATTCCATCTAAAAAGCCCTTGATATCGGTTCGCTCTGGATTTTGATTAGCCGGACACGCGTCGATACAGATGTCGCAGCCCCATACAAGGCCTCCGGTCCTCACCCAGCTCTCCTCCTCCGGGGAAAGCTCCCCCTTCTTCTGGCTCACCGCCGAACGGCAATGGTCTCGGTCAATCCCGTCCTCCCGTATAGCATCCCCAGGACAAAGGCGCATACAGCGGCCGCAGCCGATGCAGCTTCGCGGGTTTTTTTCGATGTTTCTGACGGGTGTGTCTATCTTATCCAAGGCAAGGTCAGTGATAATTTCACCGATAAAGACATAAGACCCATACCGTTCGTTGATCAACAGACGGCCCAGCCCCCGTTTTCCCAGTCCAGCAAGCTCAGCGGCAGCCACCTCCCGGATCGGGGAGTTATCCGTAAAGCATGCAAAGCGATTTTGAGGAAATACAGCAGCAAGTTTGTCGGCAGCTGCATTTTAGCATCGTACCCGCCACTAAATGATAATCGGTAACAATGGCATAGCGCGAAATATTTCTCCCCTCAAACTCGCCTGTATAATAGGGAAAAAGGCAGACAATGACCGTGACGGGATTCTCCATCAAGCGGACCTGCGAGGAGCCTGCCCCCTGCTTTTTCAGCCCTTCAAAGGAGGCAAGGCCCCAAAGCTCAATCCCAGCGGCAGACATAATATCGGTGATGTTCATGAGGTCACACTCTTATGCCTTTCTGTATCTTTTTCTCAATTTGCGACAGAGAAAAGACTGAATGCAATTTCTATTTAAAAATAGTATGCCTTTATATTGGGCTTAAATCTCTTTTCTGGTCGCTTTACCGATATGCCGCAACGTTGACAAGGAACAACAATGACAAACTGACGTCAATTGCATTTGGAATAACCGCAGGAACGACAGGCTACACATCCACCCTCATGTTCCAAAAGTTCACCGCATTCGGGACAATATTTGAGATCATGCACCCCGTCCTTCCCTAATGTGCTTTTTTCTGTAGCGGTAACGGGGGCAGCCGGTTCGCCGGCGATCATTTTGGCCGCCCGCTGGACTACCCTTGCGATGGCATCCGGACAGGAGGTGCAGTTGACCCCCGGACGGCGGATGGTCGACGGGCAGCGTATTCCCCGCAGCTGCTCAAGAATTTCGTCCAGACTCACCCCTGAGCGCAGGGCAACCGAAGTCCAGACGAGCCGCCGCCTCGGATTGCGACGGACACCCGCCCGCCTTTCCGGTAGAGGTAAAGACTTCGCAGATACCGTTTTCGTCGTAGTTAACGGTAACATAGAGGTTACCACATCCGATTTTCATGCGCTCGGTAATCCCCTGGGTGACCTCAGGGCGAGGACGGGGGCGAATGTCCCGAAGCACGGGAGCCACTCCATCAGCTGTCTTAATCTCACCAATGTTAAGCACCTGTCCCTCACGGCTGCCGTCGCGGTAGATGGTGACTCCCTTGCAGCCAAGCGTATAGGCCAGCAGGAAAACCTCTCGCACCTCATCCTGGGTGGCGTCATGCCGAAAATTCACCGTCTTTGATACGGCATTGTCTGTGTGGCGCTGAAAAGCAGCTTGCATTTGCACATGATAGATAGGCGAAATATCATGGGAACAGACGAAGATCCGCCTCAAATCCTCGGGCAGCTCTTCAATATGCTGAAGGCTCCCCTCGGAGGCAATACGTTTCATCAGTTCCTCGGAATAGAGACCCCGTTCCTCCAGAGTGCTTTTCAGCACGGGATTGACCTCGATAAGCTGGGTCCCATCCATCACATTTCGCATATAAACATAAGCAAAAAACCGGTTCAACACCTGATGAGCAGCCCGCTATGATGGAAAGTGTACCCGTGGGGGCGATGGTGGTTGTGGTGGCGTTGCGGATTGCGCCTCCATCCTTTAAAGTACTCTCTGAAAAGAGTGGGAAGCTGCCCCGCTTAGCGGCAAGCTCTTTGGAAGCAGCATGGGAACGGTCATTGATAAAACGCATAATCTCCTCACCAAGCGCCACCCCCTCATCGGAGTTGTAACCAATCCCGAGACGGAGAAGCAGGTCGGAGAAGCCCATTACGCCAAGGCCGATTTTACGGGTCGCCTTAGTAGTTTCTTCTATCTGGACGAGGGGATATTTATTAATCTCGATCACATTGTCCAAAAAGTGGACGGCGTCATCTACCGTACGTCCCAGCTTATCATAATCCACTGACAAGCCCTTAGTCCGCACTTTTAGCATATTAACAAGGTTAATCGACCCCAGGTTGCAGGATTCATAGGGAAGAAGGGGCTGTTCACCACAAGGATTCGTGCTTTCGATCTCGCCCTGGGACGGGACGACGTTGTCCCGGTTAAGGCGGTCAAGGAAAATAATTCCCGGCTCACCATTCCGATAAGCGCCTTCCACGATGCGGGAAAAAACCTCACCTGCATCAAGAGTATTCACCACAGTTTTATACTTGGGGTCGATGAGATGATAGCTTTCGCCTTTTTCTACAGCCTGCATAAACGCCTCGGTAATTCCTACCGAAACATTAAAGTTAGTAATGTCTGCATTGTCTTTTTTACAATCAATAAAGCTAAGGATGTCGGGATGATCCACACGCAGAATGCCCATGTTGGCCCCGCGGCGGGTTCCGCCCTGCTTAACCGCCTCTGTCGCCATATTAAAAACTTTCATAAAGCTGATTGGCCCACTGGCCACCCCGCCGGTAGAACGCACCGTTGACCCCGCAGCCCGCAGCCGTGAGAACGAGAAGCCTGTTCCCCCGCCCGACTTGTGAATGAGAGCAGCCTGCTTGACTGCCTCGAAAATTTCTTCCATACTGTCCCCTATGGGGAGGACAAAACAGGCCGAAAGCTGACCCAGTTCCTTGCCGGCGTTCATCAGGGTCGGCGAGTTGGGAAGGAAGTCAAGATCAGTCATCATGTCAAAAAAAACGGTTTTCAACCGACTTATAATCAGCGTGCGGGTCAAAGGCTCCATCTGCTTGCGCCACCGCCGAGGCCACGCGGCGAAAAAGGCCCTCTATCGTCTCCACAGGCTTTCCATTTTCGTCACGGTTCAGATAGCGGCGATTCAGGACTTCTGCGGCATTTTTCCCAATTTTCATTATCATTCTCCTCTTGTACTCTATATAGTAACTTATCGTATTTCGTATACTATATATTGTATCACTGTCCTCGTTTTTTGAACAGTGTTAAATATGACGAGTCCTCTGTCTATTTGTTGTTCATCTTTTAGTGCTAAACTTATTTTTTAGTATTATGTAATTTGTTCTCATTCCCCCCCCGCAACGTCAGATGAACGCTCTTTTAACTTTGAAATAGTATGATATAATGAAATATGTTAATTGGCAAGCAGAATGGGAAGGCACATTTCTTTCCTGTGCCGGGGAAAAAATGATTATATAAAAAAGTGGGAGGATCTCTATATGGCTAAAACTTCATCTGGCTTTCTTCGAACTCCACGCCAGATTGCATTCTTTTTGGGCTTTTTCGCCCTGCTGGGTGCTGCCTTCTCACTGGCCTATCCCTATGTGAAAAAAGCCGGTGTGATTAGAGACACCGGACAAGCTACCATTTCTGCCCTTGCCCCCCTTTCAATTGCCATAGCCCACTATTCCGTCGCTGACATTTCCACCATGATGGGCTATTCCCGGTATCACACAGGAGTACAAATCACTTTCGGCTTTACTCACCGAGGTGTGTGACGCAGGGGGTTACAGTGAGGTCTCCATCATTTTTCGCGGTGTAGGAGGAAAATCCTACTACCTTGCCAGTTCCAACTATCGGGACAATGCAACCGTTGATGTGGATTTTCCCACACCAGGAAGCGAATATCCAGCCAAAAGCTATAGAGGGATCACACAAGCTGTAGATTC
>CAXXEO010000003.1:0-55395 GCA_963664585.2 Oscillospiraceae bacterium
GTGCATTACCTCAGCTATGGACAAAATGAGTTTGACCTATTGGTGCCCGTCACCGACAAAATCGGAGAATTAGGCATTTATTTTGCAAAGCTATGGCATGGGGTCAGCGGCACCTATTATGTGCCGGAGCTGAGACCCCAGATCGTGATTTTTCCAATGTTGGCAGCAATGGCCCTTTTGTATGCGGCTTCGATGCGACGCGAGGACCCCGAAAAAAGTGAGCAGCTGTTTATCATTCTTTCCGCTTTAGGAGGCGTTCTGGCTGGCACTGTTTTGATCGGGCGTTATAATCAGACGGGAATGGTATTTTTAATCCCACTGGGTTGGATGCTCGCTCCCTTTGTCTTTTCGCTTTTTGGGAAGCGGGCAAGCGTTATACTTTTTGCGATGGTCGCGGCTTTGACCGTCTTTGTATCGGTGCAGAGTGTGCGTCCGTGGCTTTCGCGAAGCTATGACGATTATATTGCGCAAATCGCCCGGCAGGTTCCATCAGACAGCAGGGTAATCGCCAACCTGAACTGTGAGTTTTATTTTGAGAATGGCGCTCTGCTGGACTGGCGAAACCTCGCCTATCTTGAAGAGAACGGCTTGCGGCTGGAAGACTATGTACGCCTTAACAAAGTAGAATACCTGATTTTGTCGGACGAACTGGATTTTATCTATTCTCAGCGCCCAAAATGGAACATAATCTACGGTAATCTCACCTATTGGAATGAGATGCAATTATTTTTACGCGATCATTGCGAGGTAGCCGAAAGCTTTATTGATAACACCTACGGTGTGCGCATTGTCGAAGAGATGAATGCCGGGCGTGACTTTACAGTGACGATTTACAGGGTGAAGGATTGAACTTCCCACCTCTTCTGTCTTGCAGAGGGTAGGCATCAGGGTGTTGCGAATCAGTGGATATCTATAGTTGATTCATTTGAAAACAAGCTTGTGATATCTTCCCCCGCCGAGGGCGGGGGAAGAAAATGACGTTTTATATATAGCCAATTTTTAAGTTAATTGGTTATATCCGCTTATTCTTCAAGGATTTTTTTGCAGGTGGCTTCTTACTGCGAAATTGCCCGCCCGTTAGCTGAGAATCGTGCAAAGCCGTACTTCTCAGATAATGGACGGGCATAGTTCGGTTTGTTACAAGCAGGGAATCACCAGGTTTTCCCCCTGTTCGCTTAACACCTGAAAGGTTTCATAAAAGGCGCGAACATGTTCGCCGATGCGGTCGTTTTCGCTGACCAACACGCAGTGCCCTAGGCGGGCAGTGGCGTTTTCAACGGGGCCGATGGTCTGCCCTATGCCATAGTTGTAGCCCGCGTCCAGCACAAAGGGGAGGGCACGAAGTGTTTCCAGAGGTGTCATATGTGCTAATTTTCCCGGCCGAGCGAACATGAGCTCTACAGAAATTTGTTTTTTGAGCAGTGAAAGATCATAGCTTTTGAGCATTGATACGTCCGTCGGTTGACCCAGCGCGCCATAAATGACCGCTTTCAGAATGTCAAAGCCGGAGAGCCACGGGATAAACACGTCCTCGAAGGCGCCGCCAATCCGGCAGGCTAGTTCATTGACCTTAATCCCTTCGGCACCAATGAGCATTTGTATATACACTGGGCCGCCACAGATGCCAAAGGCGGCTATGGTGTCTTGTGCGATTTTTAAAATTTCATGATAGCAATCCAGATGAACCGATGGAAAGCGGTGTCCTGTACAGACGCCGATGTGTACCGGGTCGTCATAAAGCAGGCGGTCTGTGACAGCCAGAGGATAAAGATGTCCTTCCTGCACCCAACCGGAAAAGGTGATCTCATCCGAAGGGTAGAATTCCTCGATCAGCGCCTCCGCCTGCCGGGAAAAGGAGAGTGTTTCATCCAAATGCTCGAATACCTCTTGTTGAGAGGAAAGCTTAAAGATACCGCGCTGTCCCTGAGAGTCCACCGGCTTGAGAACATAGGGAGGGTGCAGCTCCATCAGCGATTGTAGCCCGGACTGGCGGCTTAAAAAGGTATATTTTACCGTCGGAATGCCATGCGCGGTGAGGAGCGGCTTCATGACACGCTTGTTGGTAACGGCCAGTGCCGTTTCGGGGTCAATGAGGGTGGGCAGTCTCAAGTGTCGGGATACCGTCGCTGCGGTGAGTACCGGTTGGTCAGTGCCGATGGTGAATACGCCGTCGACGTCATGCAGTCGCGCTGCTTGCAGGCAGGCGTTTACATCAAATGTACTCTCCCGGCAATGGATGTCAGCAAGTGCCGCTGCCGGTGGATCTTCAAAATAATCGATCAATACCGTTTGATGCCCTAGGCGGCGTGCGGCCGCCAGCGCGTTTTTTTGGCAGTTCGAACCGCCTAAAATCATCAACTTACTCAAAATCATCCGCTCCTTTCACAATCGATAGAATTTCATAAGGAACCCCCCGCCTTATATGTGCTGAAAATAGCCTGCCCGACGCTGTATACCAGAAAAAAAGCTGGTAATAAAGCCGGGCAAGCTTCATGAGTGTATAGCCGGATCTTCCGAAGGCGCGCGTTTTCGGCCGGTAGGGGATGTTGGCTGTCCGGGGCCCATAGCGGAAGGCAGAGGCAGATAAATAGACAAAAGGTTGGCGCTCGGCACAGATTTTTGACGCCAGTGCGGCTGTCATGATGCGGTATGAACTCACCCTGATCCCCCGGGGCTTGCTCGCAAACAGTGCGAAAAGCATGTCCCGTAGTCCGCTACCCAATCGACGGTAGAGTGGTCGGCATTGGTGTTCGGGAATGGCGTAAACCAGATCAAAACCCTCACAGATTTTTTGGTACAGTGCTTCTATCACTTGTGAAGGATGTTGCAGGTCGTCGTCCATGGTAATGATATAACGGCAGTTCACCGCTAGCGCCAATCCGCACAAAAGGGCGTTTTGCTGGCCGAAATTGCGGGAAAGCTGCACCGCCATGACATTGGGATTCTGCCGCGCCAGAAGAAAAATCTCTCCGATGCTGCCGTCCACACTGCCATCATCGACGAGAATTAATTGGTAAGACAAACCGCTAGCTTTAAAATAGGCAATTAGTTCTTCTGCCACCCGGCCAATGGACTTTTCTGCGTTATAGACGGGGATGACAACCCCTATTTTTCGTTGCTCCATTAGTTTACCGCCTCAGTCACGGCCTCAGTTACCTTTTGCACGTCGTCTTCGCCCATAAGTGGGTGAATCGGAAGTCGCAGAAGAGTTTCATAGGCGGCGGTACTTTCCGGCAGGTCACCCGGTTGATAGCCCAGGCGTCGGCCCATTGGCGAGAGATGCAACGGAACATAGTGGGTGCGTACGTCAATACCCTGCGCCATCAAAGCACTCTGCACCCGGCCACGAAGGGACGGATTCTCAAAGCGGACATAAAAGATGTGCCCGTTTGGCTGCGCATATTTTGGTATGATCATCCGGCGCAAAACTCCTTTCTCCTCCAGAGGGCGCAGAGCCTTTTGATAGGCTTCCAGCAGAGAAAGGCGCTTTGCTGTGGTTTCTGCACGCGCCGAAAGCTGAGGGAAAAGCGAGGCAGCACAAAGCTCGCTCATTACATAGCTTGACCCCTCGCCCATCCAGGTGTATCGGTCACATTCTCCCCGAAGGTATTGCTGCCGGTTGGTACCCTTTTCACGAAAAATTTCAGCGGCGGGCCTGTCAGGCTCTGTGAGAACCAGCGCGCCTCCCTCACCGCAGGAAAAATTCTTCGTGTAGTGAAAGCTATAGGCGCCAAAACGCCCCAGTGTTCCTAAATCATGTCCCCGCCAACACGCATCAACTGCCTGGGCAGCGTCCTCGATCAGTGAAAAACCAGCTTCTTTTCTTAGCATTTCCAGCGCCTGCATGTCACAGGCGACCGAGGCATAGTGCATCGCGATGACAGCCTTTGTATGTTTCGTTATACGGTATGCCACATCGGCGGGAGACAGATTCTGGGTTTCAGGAGAGATGTCACACAGTACGGGCACGCCGCCGGCCAGCAGCACTGCGTTTGCCGCCGAGGGAAAATTATAGGAGGGAAGAATCACTTCATCACCCTGATGGAGATCCAGCATGTGACAGGCCAACTCCAGCGCGTGGCTGCAGGAAGGGGTGAAGAGAATGGCGGGTGCACCAAGTTCAGCACAAAAAAGCTTCCGCAAACGGCCCTCATAGGCACCGCCGGAAGCCATCATCCCATTTTCCAGACAGTCGACCACCGCCGCTTTTTCTGCCGCCGATACGATTTTTCCATAAAATGAAACGGACATGGCTGTTAGATTCCTTTCGTATACAGCTGATGCTATGCTATAATGATCATACGATTTGAGTATGAATCTTTAATGATCTGCGAGGGAGTGTTTTTCATGCTGGTAATGGATTGTCTGGGAGATCAGTGCCCTGTGCCATTGATGAAGCTTCAGCAGTGCAGGGAACTCAAAGCCGGCGAAAGCGTCAAGCTGATCACTGACCACAGCTGCGTTTGCGAATCCATCACAGACTATTGCAAAAAGCTGGGACTTCATCTTGAAGTGGTCGAGCCCATGAACGGAATTTGGGAAATGACGATCTGCCGCGATTGATGGCTCGACACCTTTTCTGAGGGGTCAAAACGACTAACAAAGCGTACGCTTGACAACTTGTTCAAAGTAACGGGTTACGGCGCCGATGGGGTGGTCCATGGCCATGCTTCGCATCTTATATATGGCCGAAACGTCATAGCTTAAATGAAGGTTGTCGGCCTCTACCATTTTTATCTGCCCGAGATACAACTCTTTTTTGATGGCCATGTAGGGCAGAAAGGCCATGCCGTATTTGCCGATCACCGAGGCCTTAACTGATTCGGTGGAGTCAAGATGATACAAAACATTAAAGTGTTCGATATCGGAACCAAGGCTTTTGAGTTGTGTGATAAGCAACCGGTAGGAGCTGAAATTTTCATTGAGCATGATGAGTGGGAATTTTTGCAGCTCGGCGAGTGTCAGGTTTTCCTTTACGTTGTAGTCCTTCGCCGCAATCAGAAAGATTTTATCAGAAAATGCCTTTTTACAGATGATATCGGGTTCCTCGGTGGTGCCAACAATAAAGCCAAAGTCCGCACGGTCCTCAGCAACCTGCCGGACGACCTCGCTTGAGGGCATAGAGGAAAGTGAAAAAGTAAAGTTTGGAAATTCCGTCTTTAATTTGAACAGCGTGCAGGGAATTGCATAGTTGCCGGCCACAGAGGTCGCCGCGATCCGGAAGGTGCCGCTGTTATTCTGAAAGTTTCCCAACTCTTCTTTGAAGTTTTTATAGATACTGATAAACTGCGAGGCGTACTTTTGCATAATTTTGCCTGCCTCGGTCAGCTCAATGCCGCGGTTGCTGCGCTCAAAGAGTTTGAGCCCCACCTCTTCTTCCAGCCGTTGCATCTGCTGGCTTAAAGCGGGCTGTGAAATATGGCTTGCGGAGGCAACCTTGGAAATGCTCTTTTCAGTGGCAATTTTATCAAAGAGTATAACATGCTCAAGATGCATAATCAGCCTTCTCTCCGCCATTGCATTTTAGCCGCTGCCGGTTTACTGCATCGGCACTATTCAAATTCATTATAGCAAGCGCTAATGAAAATGAAAAGACTTTTGTTCAATGCAACCAAAAACATAGGTATAATAAATCCTTATATTACATAAATACATTAAATGGTGAAATGTTTAACGATATGCTATAATCAAAGTTGTAAAAGTTGTAGTTATTCGTTTGTTCCAAATCCAATTTCAGTAGGGGGGTGCGGGAATGACAGAAGAAATGACGCCTGCGCCGCGCGCCAGGGCGCCAAAGAAACCCAAGAAAAACCAGCTGCCGATTGCGCTTTTGGTTTTGGCCCTGATCATCGTCGTTGGCATTCTGTTAAACGCGAAATCAGAAAATCTGGCGATGTTTTGGATTTTTGGCTGCTGTTTTGGCTTTATACTGCAAAAATCACGCTTCTGTTTTACAGCCTCAATGCGTGACCCTTGCATCACAGGCAGCACATCCATCACCAAGGCGGTATTGATCGCCTTTGCTATCACCACCATCGGCTTCACCGCGATCAAGTACAGCGCCTTTGCCGCAGGACAAACCATTCCGGGACAAAGCTATATCGCTCCGATCAGCCTTGCTACCGTCATCGGTGGTGTTTTGTTCGGTATCGGCATGGTTATCGCCGGGGGTTGCGCTTCTGGTACGCTGATGCGCGTTGGTGAAGGCTTCGGTATGCAAATGCTTTCACTTTTGTTTTTTGTCATCGGTTCACTGTGGGGCGCCCACGATACGGGATGGTGGAGCCTCAACTTTATTGCAAACGGTCCTAAGGTGTTTTTGCCGGACGTGTTCGGCTGGTTCGGCGCAGTGGTGCTGCAGTTGGCAATTATCGCCCTGCTGTATATAGCCGCTGACCTCTGGGAACGCAAAAAAATGGGGATCGCCGACGAAGAGTAAAAGAGCAACAGGGTGCCCCAACAAATCAATATTTGCCGGGTGGTAATCAAGCTTTTATCATTCGTTTTTTGCGTGGTAAAAGTGCAACTTATATTCAAATTAGTTATGCCGATACAAAACGGCGGAATGGAGTTCATTATGGCTGAATTTACACTTGACTGTCTGGGCGAGGCCTGCCCGGTCCCGCTGATGAAGGTAGAAAAGAAGATGGCCGCTATGGCCGTGGGCGATGTTCTGGTTACTTCGATTGATCACAGCTGCGCCATGAAAAATATCCCTGAGTGGGCCAGAAAACAGGGCTATAACGTAGAAGTCGAAGAGGTTGGCGACGGCGAGTGGGAAGTTATCATCGAGAAATCCAAGTGATAGACCGATCCCTTTACCAATAACTCTGAAAAGGGAGGCATCGTTTTTCTTGAAAGCGTTTTGGGATAAAATCAGTGCAAACAGGTACTTTAAGCTTGTGTTCAAAAACCCTTTTACATATGTGACCGGGGCGGTGCTGCTTTCTGTTTTTCAGATTGCGATCTTCGCCTTCTCCGGAAATCCATGGGGGGTCTCTGGAACCTTTGCGAACTGGGGCGCGTGGCTTTATGAGTTAGTGGGCGGCAGCGTGGACAAGTGGTATTACTTCTCTGGCGCGGGTGCCCAATCTACTCTGGAGGCCGGTATTTTAAACCACACAGGCAGCTGGCTCAATATTGGTATCGCCTTCGGCGCCCTATTGGCGGCCCTGTTTGCTTCTCAGTTTAAATTCAAAAAGATCAAGTCTCTGCGTCAGGTGATTGCGGCGGTGCTGGGCGGTCTTTTAATGGGCTACGGTGCCAGATTGGCCGGCGGTTGTAACATTGGCGCTTTGTACAGCGGCATTTCCTCCCTGTCCCTGTCGGGCTGGGTGTTCGCGGTTTTTTTGTTTATCGGCGCGTTCTTGGGCAGTAAGCTGTTGGCAAAATATTTTATGTAACCATTTGCCTATATTTAAGTATACTGGAGGTTTTTTGAAAAAAAAGCCTCCTCTGTTTTTAGAATACCTTTTTTGTATGTAAAGAGATGATTTTGCGTGATGCGCATGAATGCGGATATAATTTTGGTTAAACAACATTCGGTATTATCTATCTTTCCAGTATGGTAGCGGGAAAACAGATTAAAAAATGAAGTCCATTTTACGGACATAGTTACGACGAAAAGGAGGCAAATTGATGGAAAAGAAAATTGAGCGGTATGACGTTGTCATTATCGGCGGTGGCGCCGCTGGGATGACGGCAGGGATTTATTGTGGCCGGGCGCGCCTAAAGACACTGATTGTTGAAAAAGCACTGGTGGGCGGGTTGGCCACATATACGAACGAGATCGAAAACTATCCTGGGTTTCCTGAGGGTGAAACCGGTTTGGGGCTAATGCAGCTGTTTCAAAAGCAGGCTAAAAAGTTTGGTGTCGATTTCAAGCTCACTGACGTCAAAAGTGTTGAACTCACAGGTGATGTTAAGGTTGTAGAGACCTTTCGCATCCGGTATGAGGCCAAGGTGGTGATTATCGCCTCGGGCGGTAAACCCAGACTGACTGGCGCCAAGGGCGAGGATCTATATCTTTATGACAAGGGCATCTCATTTTGCGCCACATGCGACGCAGCGGCGAACACCGATAAAACTGTCATGGTGATTGGCAGCGGCGATGCAGCCATTGAAGAGGGCATATTCCTGACCCGATTTGCCAAAAAGGTGATGGTATCTGTCATGCACGAAGAGGGCAAGATGGACTGCAACGAGATCGCTAAGGGCGAGGCAATGCAGAACCCAAAGATGGAATTTTTGTGGAATACCACTGTCCACGAGTTTAAGGGTGCAGGTGAGCATTTAGATACCGTGGTGCTGAAAAACAATAAAGAAGATCGGCTGGAAGAGTACCCGGTTGACACTTGCTTTATCTTTATCGGCTATCTGCCCAACACCGAGATCTTTAAGGATATGATCGACATGACCCGCGGCGGTTATGTGATCACCAACGAAAAGATGGAGACAAATATTCCCGGCGTGTTCAGCGCAGGCGACGTCCGCGAAAAATACTTAAAGCAGGTTGCCACCGCAGTTGGTGACGGCGCTATCGCGGGCTATGCCGCCGAGCGGTATATCGCTGAGAGCGAGGTGTTTGAGAACCAGATCATGGGTGGTGAGTGTCCGAGCATCGTTTATGTATGGAACGCCATCAACCCTGAGTGTCGTGCGTTGCTGCCCACTGTAGAGAAATTCGAAGAAAAATATGCGGGAAAAATAAGCGTCACAAAAGTAGACGTGTATAAGTCTCAGGGTATCGCAAACCGCCTGGGCGTTACCTGCTCCCCAGCCGTCGTGTATATCCGCGACAAAAAGATTGTGAATACCGTCACCAACGGAATTGATCTGGCGGCCATCGAAAATCTGGTCAACCAGTAAACGGCTGTTTTGATTGCACTCAGTGTTTAAAAAAGCCCCGAAGGGGAATTATACCTTTTTAATGATGGGGAATTGATGAAGCTGACTGATTTCCATGGCGCATATCTAAGCAGCCGCAATACTTCTGTCCCTGTACCTATTCAGGTTCAAAACCTACTCCATAGCCGTCGCTGTTCTGACCAGTCACAAATTCCAAAAGCTCGGCGGATTCTTCTCCAGAAATAAACGTACCCTTCCGGGTTATAGTCCGGAAGGGTACGTTTATTTTGCTCCTGTTTTTCTTTGTACTTCTGAAGATCGGAATACAGTTTTAAGCTGCCAAATATGAAGTTTTCAAAGAGCAATGAGTAAAGTAAAACAACGGTTCTCAGTAAAGGAGAATAAATTGCCATTTTACAGGTTACACTATAGCAATTCGACAAAAAAGAATTTGAAAAGCCCCGTTTATAGCCAATTAACTTAAAAACTGGCTATATATAAAACATCATTTTCTTCCCCCGCCGAAGGCGGGGGAAGAAATCACAAGCTTGTTTTCAAGTTAATCAACTATATTGAGAAAACGATAATATTTATTTGGAAGGTAAAATGCTTTGGAAAAATCTGAATATGGTATTGAGAAGTTTGGCAGGCTAAAAAGCGTACTTCTGCATCGGCCAGACCGATCCCTCCCAAAAATAACAGAAGAAAATCGAGAATTTTTTCTTTTTGATAAAGTGCCTAATGTAGAAAAATATCTGGAAGAACATCAGCAGTATTGCGATCTGCTTTTGCATCATGGGGTCAGGGTGCATCAGTTATCCGATCATATCCACCGTAATCAAGAATTGCTGGATCGGCTTCCAAACTTGGCTTATCTACATGATACTGCAGTGATTAGTTCTTATGGAGCTATTGTATCTAAAATGTCCTCAAGAGGTCGTTGTCATGAGGAAATTGTAGTCAGGGAAGCATTAAGCGATTTGGGTATTTCAATACTCTATGAACCATCCGAAGGAGAAGAATTTGAAGGATGCCTTCTGCTGAATCCTAAAACCGTATTTGTTGCGGATACAGAACGCCATAGCAAGGTTTCGATCGAGAGGTTTATTAAGTTTATTCTTGGCTATTTTGATGAAGTCATCTATGCTCGCATACCTCAGGAGAGAAGGTTTATGCACCCTGATATGGTTCTCAATCGCATCACTGACAACCTGATGGTCTATTTTCCGCCAGCTTTTCTTGAAACCTTCTTGATCAAAAAGAATTCACGGGAACAAATTGATATTAAGTCATGGATGAAAAAGCGTAATATTGAACTCTATCCCTTGTCCGATAAAGAACAAATGTTGTGGGGGAGCTCATTTGTTCCACTTGAGCCGGGTGTAATCATCAATTATGATATTTCACTGGAAACTAAAACAAAACATTTACTCGAACAGGAAGGGGTGCAGTTCATCCACTTTCATCCGGACGCGCTTCTTGCTGGCGGAGGCAGTCTGCGTTGCCTTACGATGAGGATATGGCGCAGTTAAAAATGCCCATAGAATTATTGAGTATAAGTTTTATCAGAACACTGGTTTTGCATTCAACATGAAAAAGCCGCGCTTTGGATTAACACAAGCGCGGCTTCTTGCTTTTATTTCTAACAATATTTACCTATATATAGTTGATTAACTTGAAAACAAGCTTGTGATTTCTTCCCCCGCCTTCGGCGGGGGAAGAAAATGACGTTTTATACATAGCCAGTTTTTAAGCTAATTGGCTATAGTTTTGGTACCTTGCTCATCCAAAAGAATTCGTAAAGCTTCAAATTGCAGCTGATGGATCTGGTGCATGACCTCAAAAGAACCGAAACTTAGCAGGGTACATATAGTTGATTAACTTGAAAACAAGCTTGTGATTTCTTCCCCCGCCTTCGGCGGGGGAAGAAAATGACGTTTTACATATAGCCAGTTTTTAAGTTAATTGGCTATAAAAAGCTTGTTTAAACGTAATAATGAGACGAAAATTCATGCGGTTCGTAAAGCCGTAAAAAATCGTCCCATAATCATCTTCTGTGATAATCAATGTTTGTTTAAGAGTAATTATTTTAGCTTAGTTTTCATAGACATAAGGTAGTACTTAGGACAGCCTGTGACAAGAACAAACCATTCGTAACGATGAACAATCTTGATCAATGAAAAAATCGTCAGCAGTTAATATATCTATATCCTGAAAGAACCGCAAACAAGCTCCACCAATTCAGGTCACATAAATGATTAAAGACCGAACATGTCCACCGCAAGACAGGTCACAATATTTGGCAATGTGGTTTAAAGAGCTCATCGTACAGTTTATAAGGCTCTTAAAAGATTTTGATTAAATAATAAAGCCAATTAACTTAAAAACTGGCTATATATAAAACGTCATTTTCTTTCCCCGCCTTCAGCGGGGGAAGAAATCACAAGCTTGTTTTTAAGTTAATTGGCTTTAAAACCATCAACCAAATATATCCAACTTGCCTTTGGCTTGAAGTTTGCATTATACCCGAAAAAAAAGCACTTTGTAAATTTAAAATGTTTATGATACTTAAGCCACCGAGATTCGCAGCTAATATATAATTTAATACATTGGAGGAAAGAACATGAGAAGACTCAGAAAAATCTTGGCGCTGACGCTCTGTTTAGCAATGCTGCTGACCGCCTGCAGTCCCGGTGCCGCGACCAGCTCTGCGAGTTCTTCAAAATCCCAAGCGCCCTCCCAGGCGACAGTGAAAGATACCCTGAATGTCGCCTTCCGGAGCGAGCCGCCAAACCTTGATCCTCACAACAATCAGGCTTTGTATTCCTTTACACTGGAGCAGGTCATTTATGACCGGCTGGTGGACAAAACCCCGAAGGGCGACATTGTTCCGATGCTTGCCACAAAGTGGGAAGTACTGAATGACACGACGATCCGGTTCTATCTGCGCAACGACGTTTCATTCCATAACGGTGAGAAATTGACGGCTGAGGACGTCAAATACACCATCGCCCGCGCCTCCGTGATGCCAAACAGTTCGCCTTATTTCGGAACCTTTGACGGAGATAACACCACGGTGGTGGATCCATACACCATCGATATTAAGCTCAAAACTCCATTCGCACCGGTTTTTAACTACCTTGCCGGTTCTCGTGGCAACATTGTTTGCAAAAAAACCATGGAAGCAGTCGGAAGCGACGCTTACGGAAGAAATCCCATCGGCTCGGGCAAATTTAAATTTGTCAAATGGACTTCCGGCGACCGAATTGAACTGGTCAGAAACGACAGCTACTGGGGGAGTAAGCCTACTTTCAAAAACCTTGTTGCCCGCGTGATTATCGAGCCTTCCAGCCGTGCCATTGAACTTGAAACCGGCGGCATCGATGTTGCTTTCGCCATTGATCCAAGCGATAAAGATAGACTGAAGGCCAACAAAGACACACAGATCGTCAGCGGCCCCGGGTACGGTATTTCCTTTCTGACTTTCAATTCCGTTAAATTTGAAATTTTTAAAAACGTAAAGGTTCGCGAAGCGCTTACCATGGCGCTGGACATTCCTTCAATTGTGGAAGTGGTTTACAAAGGGAACGCAACAATTGCAGACAGCATGATCAACAGCAAAATCTCTGGTTATACTCGGATCGGAAAACTGGAATATAACCCCGAAAAGGCCAAGACATTGCTGAAGGAAGCGGGCTTTGATTTCTCGCAGGTTCTCACGATCACCGTGAACGAGGACGCGAACGGAAAAGACGCATCGGAGATCATACAAAACATGTGGAGGGCTATCGGCGTCAATGCCAAGATTGAAAGCTATGACACCGCCACAGTGTCTACAAAATCTTCCACCGGTGAAATGATGCTGAACTTTACGCAAACCTCCGCCTCTACGGGCGACCCCGACCAGGCTTTTGCCTTATGGACGAACCAGAAGACGGCCTTTGTACATCGCGAACAATCTATCATGGACCTTTTGGCAAAAGGAAAATCCACCTATGATACCAAGGAAAGAGCAAAAATATATGCAGAACTGCAGCAAAAATGCTGGGACTATCACGGGATCATCCCCATCGCGAATGTCGATGTCATCTACGGTGCCCGCGCGAACGTAAAGAACCTTGATCCGCATCCCGGCTCCACTCCCGATCTCTCTCTGGTTACTTTCAGTTAATCAAAAGAGAAAATTTGGATTCTGTCTGCCACGCCTATGGCGTGGCAGACAGATACAGCCAATTAACTTAAAAACTGGCTATATATAAAACGTCATTTTCTTCCCCCGCCAAAGGCGGGGGAAGAAACCACAAGCTTGTTTTCAAGTTAATCAACTATAGAAAAAAGACTCGTTCATTTAGAAAATTGCTATAGGGTAGAGTCCCCCGGCTCTTTCCGGGGGCTCTGTCTTTGCGGATTAAATATCAAGGCCAGTTACGAGTAAGGAGTGAAGCATGTGTACAAATATATAGCCCGGAGGCTTCTTCTGATGGTTCCTGTGCTGCTGGGCGTCATGCTGTCGATCTTTTTTTTGCTGGAGATCACTCCCGGCGACCCCGCCAGACAGATATTGGGGAATGAGACAACAGAAGAAGCAGTTGCCGCCCTCAGAGAGCAGTTGGGTCTGAACAGGCCGTTTTTAGTCAGATTCGGAAGCTTTGTGTGGAATGCCGTTACAAAAGGCGATTTGGGAACCTCTTATACGACCAAACAGCCGGTCACCGTCGAAATTATGGACAGGTATCCCACGACTCTTCTTTATGCCACGCTCTGCGTAGGTATTTCTGTAATAATCGGCATTCCGCTTGGCATTATCTCCGCCACAAAACAATATACCGTCATTGATAACCTGGCGATGACCTTTGCGCTTCTGGGCGTTTCGATGCCGACTTTCTGGTTCGGCCTGATGATGATTATTCTGTTCTCGGTCAATCTAGGCTGGCTGCCGGCCTCGGGGTTTTATGGGCCTGTCTACTGGATTCTGCCGTCCTTGACGGTGGGGATCAGCTCCTCCGCCACTATTACCCGGATGACCAGGTCAAGCATGCTTGAGGTGGTAAGACAGGATTATATTCGGACGGCCCGCGCCAAGGGACAGTCTGAAAGTGTGATTATCTATAAACATGCGCTGAAAAACGCCCTGATCCCCATTATTACAGTCATCGGCATTCAGTTTGGGTTCAGCCTGGGCGGCGCCATCATTTCCGAGCAGATCTTTGCCATCCCCGGTATTGGCAAGCTGATGGTCGACTCGATCAACAGCCGGAACTATCCAGTTGTTCAGGGCGGGGTGCTCTGCATCGCGCTGGTGTTCAGCATGGTCAATCTGCTGGTGGATATTTTATATGCCTTTATCGACCCCCGGATTAAATCCCAATACAGCACAAATAAAAAAGATAAAAAAAGGATATCAGGTTCCTCCAACGAGAAAAACAATGTTGAATTTGCTCAGAAAGGAGGCGGGGATCATTGAATACGCAAGAGGCAGCATCCGCCAACGTGAATAAGGTCACAAAAAAGAAAAGCCAGATGTGGGAAATCTGGCGCAGGTTTCAGAAAAACAAGATGGCAATGCTTGGCCTTTGTCTGATCGCCATTATGATCCTTGGCGCAGTTTTTGCCAATGTGATCGCTCCATACGGTTATGACGATCAGATATTGAAAGAAAGACTCCAAAAGCCCAGCGCGGCGCATATCATGGGAACCGATAACCTGGGACGGGATATTTTCAGCCGCATTCTCTATGGAGCCAGAGTATCATTGCAGGTCGGCCTTATTTCGGTTGGCATCGGTGCGCTGATCGGAAGCGTCATGGGCTCACTGTCCGCGTTCTACGGGGGATACGTGGATTCAATCCTCATGCGCGTGGTGGATGTCATGATCGCTATGCCCGGTATTTTACTGGCGATTGCCATTTGCGCCGCACTGGGAGCCGGATTGTTTAACACAATGATCGCGGTCGGGATCAGCACGGTGCCCACCTATGCCAGGGTTGTACGTTCTTCTGTGATGACAATCAAGCAGCAGGAGTATATTGAGGCGGCAAAAGCAATAGGCGCCTCGGACAGGCGCGTGATTTTACGCCATATCATTCCCAATTCTCTCGCCCCCATTATCGTACAGGCCTCTCTGGGCGTGGCAAGAGCTATCTTGTCGGCCGCGAGTATGAGCTTTATCGGACTGGGAATTCAGCCGCCCAACCCCGAATGGGGCGCCATGCTTTCCGCGGGGCGCAGTTATATCAGAAATTTCCCCCATATGGTTTTTTATCCCGGCTTAGCAATCATGATCACAATCTTTGGGCTCAATCTTTTTGGCGACGGCCTTCGCGATGCGCTTGATCCCCGTCTGAAGAGATAGGAGGGAGGTGTAACGATGAATCTGCTTGAAATTAAAGAGTTGACCATTCATTATATCACCGAAGACGGCACGGTAGAGGCCGTAAACAATGTGAACCTGCATATCGCAAAGGGAGAAACCATTGGGTTGGTCGGTGAGACAGGAGCGGGAAAAACGACCACAGCCCTTGGCATTCTGAGATTGGTTCCTGACCCGCCCGGAAAAATGCTAAGCGGAGAAATAGTTTTTGAAGGCGAAAACCTTCTGAAAAAATCCGAATATGAGATGAGAAAAATCAGGGGCAACAAAATATCCATGATCTTTCAGGACCCCATGACCGCGCTCAACCCCGTTCTTACCGTCGGGGATCAGATTGCGGAGGTCATCCATCTCCACCAAAAGGTCAGCCGTGTAGAGGCTGTCCAACAAGCCTGCCATATGCTGGAGCTGGTTGGCATCCCCTCTGAAAGGGTCAACGAATATCCCCATCAGTTTTCAGGCGGCATGAAGCAGCGCGTGGTCATTGCGATTGCCTTGGCCTGTAACCCGGCCCTCCTGATTGCCGACGAGCCGACCACAGCGCTGGACGTCACCATTCAAGCGCAGGTGATCGAGATGATGGAACACTTAAAAGAAAAACTGGGCACCTCGATTTTGTTGATCACCCATGATCTGGGCGTGGTGGCGGAGATGTGTGACCGCGTGGCCATTATGTATGCCGGTGAAATTATTGAATACGGTTCTCTCGAACATATTTATAACCATGCTTCCCATCCGTACACAAAGGGGCTTTTTGGATCTATCCCCAATCTGATCGAAGACGTAGAGCGCCTCAACCCCATCAATGGCTTGATGCCAGACCCAAGCGATCTTCCACGGGGATGCAAATTCCATCCGCGGTGCCCCTATAAAACGGACGCCTGTGAAACCGTCATTCCCTCCGCTGTGGAAATTGAAGATGGCCATATGGTAAAATGCCTGATTTTTACGAAACAGAGAGAAGGCGCTCTCAATGGATAAACTGCTGGAGGTTAAAAATCTCAAAAAATACTTCAGGACACCCCGCGGAATGCTGCATGCCGTAGACGATGTTAATTTTTCGATAGAAAAAGGAAAGACCCTCGGTGTGGTGGGCGAATCCGGGTGCGGAAAATCTACGCTGGGCAGAGTGATTCTGAATCTTCTGGATGCCACTGACGGCGAAGTGTATTTTGAGGGCGAAAACATTGTGGGCGCGAAAGGCCCTAAGCTACTGGAACTGCGCCATCAGATGCAGATCATCTTTCAGGATCCTTTTTCTTCTCTGAATCCGCGCATGTCTGTCAGCGAAATCATCGGGGAACCGATGCAGATCTATCATCTGTATAAAACGAAAGACGAATTCCGCTCTAAAATCGCTCATCTCATGGAAACTGTCGGGCTGTCAGAGAGGCTGGAAAACGCTTATCCGCACGAACTGGACGGAGGCCGCCGTCAGAGGGTGGGCATTGCACGGGCCCTGTCGCTGAATCCAAAATTTATCGTTTGCGATGAGCCGGTATCCGCGCTGGACGTATCCATTCAGGCGCAAATCCTCAACTTGATGCAGGATCTGCAAAAGCAGCAGGGGCTTACTTATTTGTTTATCACACACAATCTTTCCGTGGTCAAGCACATTTCCAATGATATTTTAGTGATGTATGTCGGCAATGTAGTGGAAAAATGCAATGCGAAAGAACTGTTCCATATTCACTATCATCCTTATACGCAGGCACTGCTATCCGCGATCCCCATTCCCGCCATAGGAGCCAGAAAAGAGCGCATCCTGCTGAAGGGCGAGATTTCTTCCCCCATCAATCCGAAACCCGGATGCCGGTTTGCCGTCCGCTGCCCTTATGCGACTGACCTTTGCACATCCAGGCAGCCTGAGTTATTGGAACTGATCCCGAACCATTTTGTCGCATGCCACCATGTAAAAGAAATCAACAACCTGTGATTGAAGGAGTGAAACGCATGAACAAAAAGCCTGTGATTATGATCTCGGCGGCCCATGATATGGATCCGGTGCTTCACTGCGAACAATATGTTCTGAATAAAACTTATTCGCTTGCGGTGATTGCCGGCGGCGGTATTCCTATACTGCCGGTCAGCCAGGGGACGGCTGAGCAGTGCGCAGAGTTCGCCGACGGCTTGGTGCTTACCGGCGGATGGGGTGTTCATCCCGACAATTTTATTTCCGGCGAGTATACAAAAAGTGATCAGGCCAAGTACATCAAAGAGGTTCGCGATCCTTATGATTTAGAGCTTTACTGGGCGTTTCGCGACGCCGGCAAACCGATTTTGGGGATTTGCCGGGGACACCAGATGATTAATATCGGTGAAGGCGGAGATCTCATTTATGACATTCCCGGCGTATATGGGGTCGAGCACGCGGAGGGAATCTCCCATAGGGTCAAGGCCGAGCCGGATTCCCTTCTTGCACAGCTTTTTGGGGAGAATTTTATGGTCAACAGCCATCACCGCTATTATGTCAATCAACTGGGAGATGACCTGAAGATCACAGCCTACTCGGAAGAGGGCATCCCTGAGGCGCTGGAACATAAAACACTTCCCATATTTGGGCTGCAGTGGCATCCTGAGAGACAAAGGGGAGAAACACCGAATGCCGCAAAGGGCCCGGATATGACAAAGCTGTTTGCGCATTTTATCGGACTTTGCAGCGAAGCATGTGTTTAAATCATCGTAAAGGAGTTGACGATTATGAAAAAAAACCCCGTTATTCTCATTACCAGCGAGCAAAATTACGCGTCGGCCGGGATGCGCTATGCGCCTGTTTATTCTCTTAATAAAGCTTATGCTCATGCTGTTTCTGCCGCGGGAGGCTTTCCGATCACTCCTCTGGGCCCTTGCATGGAGACTGAGTACTGTGAAATGGCTGACGGACTTCTTCTCACCGGCGGAAATTCACAAATCCATCCGGGACGTTATATGACGCCTTTTGTGAGTGATGAGGCAGGGGTTCGCGTCAATGTTTTCCGTGATACCATGGAGTTTGACCTGTTTGAAGCTTTTTTGAAGGCTGGGAAACCAATTATGGGGATCTGCCGCGGAAATCTTTTGATCAATGTCGCACTGGGCGGCACGCTTATACAGGATTTGTATTTGATCAAGGGGCTGAGGCATTCTGACGGCAGCTCACACACGGTTACGGCCGAGCCGGGATCAATACTGGAAAATCTGGTTGGAAATGAATTTAATGTCAACACCTACCATAACCAGGCTATCGACATGCTAGGCGACGGACTAAAGGTTACCGCCTACTCATCAGATGGCGTTATAGAAGCGCTGGAACATGAGACAAAGCCAATTTTCTCTGTCCAGTTCCACCCAGAGATGATGCAGGGAGAGGGCACCGCGCATTCGAATGGGCCTGATATGCTTGATCTCTTTGCATATTTTATTAAGCTTTGCCGCTAAATCTATAGCCAATTAACTTAAAAACTGGCTATAGTTAAAACGTCATTTTCTTCCCCCGCCGAAGGCGGGGGAAGAAATCACGAGCTTGTTTTCACGTTAATTAACTTATTTATTACCGTATTCTTTAAGACTGGTCTGCACTGTTTTCCCTGACATACAAAAGCCTCCTGTCGTAGTTTCTATCCTACGACAAGAGGCTTTTCTCTTCAATGTTCATTTTTTATGGTTCTGAGCAAATTTATCCTGTGTGCTTTTTTATATTATAGCCAATTAACTTAAAAACTGGCTATAGTTAAAACGTCATTTTCTTCCCCCGCCGAAGGCGGGGGAAGAAATCACGAGCTTGTTTTCACGTTAATCAACTATAGTTCTATGCCACCCCATCCTCCGCGTGAGAGCTTTGCTGCGTCAGTTCAATTACAATATTACACTTGCTCGTATGATAAACAGCCGCCATACAATGGTTAGTCGTTATTTCAGGTGCCAAACTGTGTGGTCTTCTTTAAAAGTGTATATGCGGTTTTACAGGCGACACGACTCAGCTGAGAATGTTCCTGACAGCGTTTCAGTAGAAGAGGCAGATTGCGCTGGGCAGCAGCCTCCACGATACCTGGGTGCTGCCGGATAGAGGTTAATCGCACCTTGGGATCAAAAAGGTTCAGCAGACAACTCAGAACCCACGTATCCGGCAACATTTTTATTTGCCTGATCATCTGTGGCTGCCGACTGCTTGTCCATAAAATGTAATGAATTTTACGACATAAGGGTGAATAATTACTGAACACGGTCACGTTTTTAGAAAGCAACTGATTAATCTGGCCAGACAGCCGTGACAGTTCCTCAAGTTCATCGCTAGAGATGTTCGAAATCGTATATTTCAAAAGAAAGCCTTCAATTGCGTCATAAATATCTGAGAGCTCATCAATATCCTCAAGCAGGGGGAATGAGGCGACATAATTACCAGAGACCTTTGCAATGAAACCCTCCTCATCAAGACGCTGCAAAGCGTTA
Source organism: Oscillospiraceae bacterium (assembly GCA_963664585.2). Lineage (GTDB taxonomy): Bacteria > Bacillota > Clostridia > Oscillospirales > Ruminococcaceae. Next base: position 19,645 of record CAXXEO010000003.1, read on the forward strand.
CGTACTGGTGTGCGGCTGACATTATACTGACGCGCAAGTTTTGTCTCCAATAGCTCACAACCAAAAGAGATCTTTCCTATTGTGATCTCCTGCCGAACTGTATAATAGACCATGTCTTTTAAAGGAATATCTGTCTGATACGTAATATCGCCTCTTTCATACGTCAAGCGTACCGGATTAACAAATATTACTTTAGCAATTCCAAAAATAAAGTGGAATGAGCTTTGTTATCTCCCCCACCTTTGGCGGGGGAGATAACATCCTATTTTCCAGTTCGTATTTGAAATTGCTATATAGATTCATTATCTGTTAATTGCCAAAAAATGTCAACTAATTATCTCGTGTATTTTATTTAATACGGAAATATTGTGTACTTTATTTGATACACGCTAAGTGATTGACAAAATTAAAACTAAAGATTAGTGTTTATATATTAAATGGTAAAAAATGGATAAAATATGCTTGAATACATATTGAGAAAAATTGTAAATTGAGAAAGAAGAGGTCTATTTAACCAATTGATTGCAATTTATAGAATATTTAATGCAAGGAGGAAATGATTCATGAAATCGGTAAAACACACAATAGCAAAAACTATTTTGGTGATTATGGCCATCTGCATTATTCTGACAGGGTGCTCTGGTTCTGGTTCTAATTCCTCATCACGTGCTGTGGCTGCCTCTGCTTCGGATGCCACGCGCAAGGATCTTACCCTTTGCGTCGCGGTAGAACTGGACACATTTGACCCGGTTGCAAGTGCTGCTTTGGCTACCACCTGCATAACAGCTCAAGTGTTTACTCGTTTATTTAATGTCAATCAGGAGCAGCAACCTATCCAGGAGTTGGCAAAAACAGTGAAGCAACTTAGTGATACCGAGACGCTTATTACGATCCAGGACAATGCATTATTTGAGGATGGTACCAAAATTACAATAGATGATGTTGTGTACTGCCTTAACAGAGCTGCTAAAAGCGCGGTACTCAGTACACTGATGAAAGCCGTAGCCAGTATAGAAAAAGTGGATGAAAATTCTCTCAAAATCACGACCAATGGACCGCTTCCTTCATTGTCATTAGCACTTTCACATACTGCGTGTAGCATCCTTCCAAAATCTTATGTTGAAAAGGCCGTCGCCTCTGGAGACTGGAGCAAACCGATTGCATCAGGGCGGTATAAATTAAAGTCCCGCGAGATTGGCAATAAACTTACCATTGTAAAAAATGATAAATTTTTTGATCCCGTGACCAGTGCACAGAACAACTCGTTGACTTTCAAACTGGTTCCCGAGGCCAGCAGCCGGACGATCATGGTTGAGACCGGTGAAGCTGACTTAAGCATGGCATTTGCCACTGCCGACTATGAACGCGTAAAGAAAAATCCAAATCTTGCACTGTATGAGCATACTTCGGCTATTGTAAACTATTTGGGTTATGACGTAACTATCGCCCCTTTTAATAATAAGCTGGTGCGTCAAGCCATGAACTATGCGATTGATCGCGAATCATTAATAAAGGTTGCGGCGGATGGTCATGGGGCACCTTGGTACTCAGTTTTGCCACCGACCTGTATGGGTGCGCTTGAAAACCCAGGAAATTATAAATATGACGTTAAGAAAGCAAAAGAATTACTGGCTCAAGCCGGTTACCCCAACGGTTTCAAAATGACGCTTTGCGTCTTTAGCGATGAGGCAAAGAGAATAGGGGAGGCTGTGCAGATATTTCTTGCGGATGCAGGCATCACGGTTGAAATTCAAAGCCTTGAATCCAGTGTATCAAAAGACATGACAGCTGCGCACAAAGTCCCAGCCAGGATTGCTAAATGGGGAGCCTATTCCGATCCAGACCTGGTTCTGCCCAGAACACTTGGCAAGGGGGGCATTGGTGGGGCAAACGTCACATTCTACTACACAGATGAACTGGAAGATCTATACGTAAAAGCCCGCTCAACCTTCGATAATCCAACGCGTATTAAGTACTATCAGGATGCGCAGAAGATCATAATGGAAGATGCACCATGGTGTCCTCTTTACATCGGCGTGTCCTTTGGCTTAGCACGTAAAGGCCTGCAAAACGTTATCGTTGATCCAGAGCAAGTAGTTGAAATGTACAAATTACATTATTAATGTCTCCGACCGCTATGATCTGTCTTGGCCTTTTGGCCAAGACAGATTCATTAAGATATATTCGGAGGGAGAATGAATGAACAAATATGTCATGCAGCGTCTCTTAGCAATGATACCGGTGGTGCTTGCAGCTATTTTTATTATTTATTTGATTCTGTATTTAACTCCAGGTGATGTGACGACTATTATACTTGGCAACAATTATACGCCGGAGGCCGGTGCCCAGTTGCGTGAGCAATTGGGTCTCAATCGGCCGTTTATTGTGCAGTATCTTGACTATGTGTGGGGTTTGTTGCATGGAGATCTAGGAACCTCCTATATAACCGGCGCACCAGTAATCCAGCAAATTGCCGCGCGATTCCCCAATACAGCTCAGCTGGTAGCCTTATCCATGTTTTTCTGTACCGCTTTATCAATACCGATTGGCATTGTCTCGGCGACTAAACCAAATTCGCTGTTTTCCAACCTAAGTTCAGCCGCCGCAATGATTGGTATCGCACTACCGACTTTTTGGCTTGGGCTTTTGATGATATTATTGTTCTCGGTCAAACTTGGCTGGTTGCCCTCGGTTGGTTCAGGAGGCAGTTTTACAGGGCTGCTTTTACCTGCAATTACATTAGCAGCATCGTTTATGGCCGGTACAATGCGCACTACACGCTCTTCAATGCTGGAAGCTCTTCATCAGGACTATGTGCGCACTGCGAAAGCAAAAGGCTTGTCAAGACGAGAAGTTATTCATAAACATGCATTGAAAAATGCAATACTACCTGTGATTACCGTTGTCGGTATGGGGATTGGCGGGCAACTTGGCGGTTCGGTACTTACTGAAACAGTATTCTCTTTCCCTGGTATGGGAAGATTACTGGTCGGCGGCATTAATCAACGTGATACGCCAACGGTTTTATCATGTTTAGTCGTTATGGTGATATGTATTGCGATGGCCAACCTGATTGTTGATCTCATCTTTGCCTATGTCGATCCCAGAATTAAATCCCAATATTATAAAGGGTGATAGAGATTATGGCAACGACAACTGAAGTTAATTCTACAATGACACGCAAACAGATATTAAAAAAATTTAAAAAAAGGACTCTGTTTGAAGAAATTGTGGTCAGATTTTTGAATAATCGATTAGCCATATTAGGAATTATTATGTTTATCATGATTCTGCTGATGACCATCTTTGCTGATGTGCTGGCTGATTATAAAACGCAAGCATTGACGATGAACGTAGCCAAACGCCTGCAGGGGCCAAGCAGTGAGCATATTTTCGGTACAGATGAGATGGGCCGTGATTTGTTTGCCCGCGTCATTCATGGCGCGAGAATTTCACTTTATATCGGCTTTATGTCCTGCAGTGCCGCGATGTTAATTGGAGGGGCAATTGGTTCGATTGCCGGCTATTTTGGCGGTAAGATCGATAATATTATTATGCGTGTCATGGATGTTATGCTATGTTTGCCGGAGATTCTGCTCGCTATTGCTATTGTAGCGGCGTTTGGCACAAATGTTTTCAACATGATCATGGCTATCGGATTTTCCCGTGTGCCGCGATTTGCCCGTATAGTGCGTTCTTCGGTTCTGACTGTTCGAGGAATGGATTATGTCGAAGCGGCTAGAGCAATTGGCGCAAGAGATCACACGATTATTATCAGTCATGTATTGACTAACTGTATGGCCCCGATTATTGTACAGGCCACGCTAATCTTTGCAAGCGCAATACTAGCGATTTCTTCCTTAAGCTTTCTTGGTCTTGGCGTGCAGCCCCCAACGCCTGAATGGGGGAACATGCTCAGCGCAGGCCGTACCTATATGCGAGACCATGCCTTTCTGGTCCTGGCACCCGGCTTGGCAATCTTTTTTACGATTTTTTCACTCAACCTATTGGGCGATGGTCTTCGTGATGCGCTGGATCCAAAATTGAAAAAATAGAAAAATAAAATAGATGTTGCAACGCGGCGCTCACTCGATTAGTTTGTCCTATCCTCTGCCAGAACACTTAGTTAAATGATAGCCAAGACTATGGAAAGGAGATTATGAATACACGGTTTTTTGTTACGTGTACTTCATAGTAAGGTTGCTATGACCGACGAAATTTTGCGTCTGAATAACCTTATCGTACGGTATATTACCGGTAAGGAAATAGTTGAGGCAGTGAACGGCATTGATCTTGTTATCCATAGGGGAATGACGCTGGGGCTGGTTGGAGAAACTGGCGCGGGTAAAACTACGACAGCACTTTCAATCCTCCGTTTGCTCCCTGAACCGCAGGGACAAATTGTTTCAGGTAATATCATCCTTGATGAAATCGATGTACTCAAGCAGAGTGAGAGGGAAATGGAGAAGATTCGCGGCAATCAAGTATCCATCATCTTCCAAGATCCCATGACATCGCTGAATCCGGTTTTGACAATTGGTGAACAGATCGCCGAGGTCGTAAAATCCCATCAGCATGTTGACGAAAATGAGGCTATGCAGCATGCGAAGGAGATGCTTGAGACAGTCGGAATACCTGGAGAGCGTGCAGGCGAGTATCCGCACCAGTTTTCCGGCGGCATGAAGCAGAGAGTGCTGATTGCTATGGCACTTGCGTGCAATCCGATACTATTATTAGCAGATGAACCTACCACTGCCTTGGATGTTACCATTCAAGCACAGGTGCTTGAACTGATGAAGGTTCTGAAAAAGAAGTACAATATGGCAATGCTGATGATTACCCATGATTTCGGTATTGTTGTCGAGGTGTGCGACGAGGTATCTGTGATGTATGCCGGTCGAATCGTGGAACATGGTACACTGGAGGATGTTTTTGATCACATGCGACACCCTTATACACAGGGATTATTTAATTCATTGCCGGATATTAGAAACCGTAAATCTGAGCTCAAGCCCATTAAAGGGTTAATGCCTGATCCTACCAATTTGCCATCAGGGTGTCCTTTTCATCCCAGATGCGACTATGTAACTGAACGCTGCTCGCGAGATATTCCTATTAAAAGCGAAATCAGCGATACGCATCACGTTGCATGTTGGCTATATGAGAACACGACTGAAAGTATGCTTTTGGAATAGGAGGGATTGTTTTGGGTGACGTATTATTGGAAGTTAAGAATCTCAAGAAATATTTTAAGACACCGCATGGTATGCTTCACGCAGTAGACGATATCAGCTTTAATTTGGATAGAGGAAAAACATTAGGAATTGTTGGAGAATCAGGGTGTGGAAAAACGACAGCTGGTCGATCAATTCTGCGTCTGGTTGAGCCGACTAGCGGTGAGGTCTGGTTTGAGGGGAAAGAAACGACTCATATGGGGAAAGAAGAGATGCGTAATCTCCGAAGGGATATGCAAATTATATTCCAAGATCCATTTTCTTCTCTCAATCCCAGGAAAACAATTAGTCAGGCTATTGAAGAACCGATCGCGCTGGCAGGAATGATTCATAATAGAAATAAAAGGTTTATGCGAGTTCTCGAATTAATGGAAACGGTAGGACTTGCTGAACGTTTAATAAATACATATCCACATGAATTGGATGGGGGCCGACGGCAACGCATCGGTATCGCTCGGGCGTTAGCACTTAATCCCAAATTTATCGTTTGCGATGAGCCTGTTTCTGCACTTGATGTGTCAATTCAAGCACAAATACTAAATTTAATGAAAAAAATTCAACATGATTATGGGCTTACCTATATTTTTATTACCCATGACCTTTCTGTGGTCAATCATTTTTCGGATGATATTGCAGTGATGTATCTTGGCCGACTGGTTGAAAAAGCGCCCTCCGAAAAGTTGTTCGATAATCCTTTGCACCCCTATACAAAGGCATTGCTTTCAGCGATTCCGGTTCCACGGCTTCATGACCGGGGCGAGCATATATTGATTAAAGGAGAGATTACATCTCCTATTAATCCAAAACCGATTTGTCGCTTTGCCAATCGGTGCCCACATGTGCTGCCTATCTGTTTGCAGGAAGAGCCTTTGTTCATTGAGGTGATGCCCGAACACTTTGTCGCGTGTCATCTGATAAAATGACTTCATCAACCAATTGAATAAGCGCTTAGGAGAACACATCCAAGATGGTAAGCTTGCTCTAAAAGACACAATCTTCCCTTTGGATGTGGGCTATAGTTTAGAAATATAGAAAACGGTTATTAAAGAATAAATCTTGTTGCTCCTGCCGAGGCGCTTTTAAAAACGCATTAAGTACTAGAAGTGCGCAGATAAAATACAAAAAGAGGTTGAGAGTATGCGGCCCATCATTGTAATGACCACTGAAAATAGTTTAAGCCCCTTCAATGGGCAGCCCGTCTACAACTTAAATTTGAGCTACTGTCAGGCGGTGTCAGCAGCCGGCGGATTGCCTTTGCTGGCGACCAGCGCGGCGTTGGCTGAGGAATATGCCGAAATGGCTGACGGACTTCTTGTAACGGGAGGATCAAGCGTACATCCCTGCCGTTATCACGAGACCTTTGAGTCGCTCGCGCAGGGCGGAGATGTAAATATACTGATCAAGGGATGCAATCCAACACGAGATGAAATCGATTTTTCTATGTTTAAAGCTTTTATGAAACGCAAAAAGCCGATTCTTGGTATCTGCCGCGGACATCAAATGCTTACTGCCGCCACAGGGGGCAAATTAATGCTCAATTTTCCAGGAAAACACGGGACTGAGCATCAGGGCGGAATTACACATGGCGTTAATGTCCTCCCCGATTCTATGTTAGGAAAGCTATTCGGGGAACATTTTCAAACGAATAGTTTCCACCGTGACGCAGCCTGCGTAGTCGGGGAAGAAATGCGAGCTACCGCTTACTCAGAGGATGGGATCATTGAGGCAATAGAACACAAGACTCTTCCTGTTTTTGGCGTGCAGTTTCATCCGGAACGGATGCGCGGCGAAAGTATTGGTGGGAGAATCGGACCTGATATGTCGGCACTGTTTGAATATTTTATGTCACTATGTAAGTAAACCTAATAATCGGCCATACCCATTAGGGATGCTCTGCATCGATGACATATAGCCAATTCACTTAAAAACTGGCTATAGTTAAAACGTCATTTTCTTCCCCCGCCTTCGGCGGGGGAAGAAATCACAAGCTTGTTTTCAAGTTAATCGCTACATTGTCAAGCCAAATGCGACAGTTCGAGTAGAAAGAGCTGGGAAGGTGTATTCCAATTAAGACATTTTCGGGGTCTATTGTTTATAAGCAGAAGAGAAGAAGACAGGTTTTGATGAGAAACAGTTGACAGAACAGTACCTTTCGGAAAGAACTCTCTGAGCAAACCGTTACCGTACTCATTGCTTCCTCTCTGATGCGGACAATATGGATCAGCGAAATAAAGAGTTAAGCCTAGATCTTTCTGGATTACATCATAACAGGCAAATTCACCGCCACGATCTGTTGTTGCTGTTTTGAATGTGCCTTGTGGCAATAAAGTGTGCAGGTGCTTGATTGCAGCTTCCATGGAAGCTGCCGTTCGATCAGGAATGGGAACGGCTGTATAGAACCTTGTTTTTCGTTCCACAAAGGTGGCCAAGCAACTACTGGAACCCCTAGAGGAAACCACCGTATCAAGTTCCCAATGCCCAAATGTTTCTCTGGTATATACCTCTTTCGGTCTCTTGCGGATAGAAGTACCACGAGCATAATGCGCAAGATTTTTACAGCTTCTCTTTTTTCCATTACGGCGCAGCACATCTGCGGTGAGTCCGTTCAGTCGTCCGGCATAAAGCCAGTTGTATATTGTTTTAAAGCTCAGTTGGCTTGAAGTAACGGTATGTGATATTTGTTCTGGCGACCAGGTCTCTTTCAGCTTTTCTGCCACAACTGCGCACAACTCCTCGTTCCATTTCCCTTGAGGTTTGCTGTTGTGCCGTTTCTTCTGGTAATCCAGTTGTGCTTCTTCTGCGTTATACGCTCGGGCACCGTAAAAACGTTTCAATTCTCTAGCGATACTGCTGTGGTGACATCCCAGACGTGATGCGATTTTCCGGGTCGTATATCCGATTTGACGGAGTTCTTCTATCTTTCCTCGTTCGAATGTTGTAAAATGGTGGTGGCTCATGGCTGCCTCCTTGTGTGAATGTTGTTGTTGCAAACTCTATTCTACACGTTTTGGCTGCCTTGGGCTATCTTTTTTCTGTCGCATTTTATTTTACAATGTAGCAACCAACTATAAAATAGAATAAATTGTAAGGAGTGCTTTGAATGAGTATTGAATTCTTGTATCTGGATGAACCATCAATGATTAAAGCAGGCGTTCTTGATATGAAAAAATGCGTCGCCTCGATGGATGAGGTATTTCGTCTTCTTGGGAAAAAAGACTATCTGATGGGCGGGCCAAATGAAAATTCACATGGATTGATGCTTTGGTTCCCTAAAGAAAAGCGTACAGAAGGGATGCCGGTTGCTGGTCCCGACCGCCGGTTTATGGCAATGCCCGCTTATTTGGGAGGACGGTTCAACGTCTGTGGGCAAAAATGGTATGGTTCCAATGTGGAAAATAAAAAGAAAGGGCTGCCCCGGTCAATTCTGACTGCGATGATCAATGATGTGGATACTGGGGCGCCTCTTGCGCTGATGTCTGCCAATTTGCTTAGTTCAATGAGAACCGGTGCCGTACCTGGTGTTGGCGCCAAATATCTGCAACGTAGTGATGCTTCGGTGGTTGGCATAATCGGAGCAGGTGTCATTAGCCGTTCTTGCTTGCTGGCTATAGCCGAAACCATCAACAATAAAAAAGAAGCACGCGTCTATGACCTCTTGCCGGAAAAGTCAGAGGCCTTTTGCAAAGAAATGAAAGAATTGACAGGAATGGATGTTCATCCGGTCGGTACACTTGAAGAGGCGGTTCGCGGTTGCGATATCGTCAGTGTAGCCGCGTCCGGAGCAAAAGAAGTTTCGATCGATAGCTCGTGGTTAAAACCAGGCGTTGTAATTGAAATTACCGGTGCCGTCGATCTCAGTGAGGACTGCTATCTTAAAAACCGTGTCGTGATGGACAACTGGAAGATGCATGAGGAATGGCTTGAAGAAATAATTGCAATGCCAGAACTAGCCGGCAATCCCAGTGCGGGTCATCCGTCAGAAACGCTTTTGAATCTAGTAATTGAAAATAGAAAATCGCGTGACAGCGTTGTCGGTCTTGGCGATTTGATTGAACACCCTGAAAAGGGTAGGGCAAACGATGACGAAATTTTTATCTTCCTTACGGGCGGAATGGGCGTAGAAGATGTTGCTTGGGGATATGATGTCTATCAAGAGGCTTGTCGTCTGGGAATAGGCCAAAAACTTTCTCTTTGGGATAAGCCTCACTGGGCATAATTAAAAGTTCGTTTTACATAATAATTATTCTTTTGATTTAATTCCATTGTGTGGAAAACCCGATGGTCATTTCTTTGAGCTTCCAGTATTTCAGAGAAAACCACTTGAATTTTGACAGCTTACACGATGAAACTGGATGAACCAAAAGAGACATATTTAAGTTAAATTTCGGAAAAACGCCTGAAATTTGGGACATAATGAGGCAAGGTGGACACAGTGGACAGGCTTCCTGATTCTCATAACCCGAAGGTCGTAGGTTCAAATCCTGCCTCCGCAACCAACAAAAGCCCTGATTTCTAACGAAATCAGGGCTTTTCATGTTAGGTAATCCCCACGTTCTACGTGGGGTAACAGCGAAGCTTTAGCTATGGAAGTGACAGAAAAGTCCTCCTTTTGTTATAATAAAGCTATGGTGTGCCAACTGCAGCAAACATATCAAAAGGAGGACATTCATGAAAACGAATGACGTAAACAGTTTAAATCATATGACATGGAATTGTAAATACCATATAGTGTTCGCTCCCAATCCGGCGCAGAGCGCCGACCCACTGGCCCTGCCTGCGTTGTGCGGACGCGTCCCCGAAGGCAAAAACTAATATGTACGCAGCTTTTTAACAAAGGCACTGTTCAGCAGAATGTTTTTGACAGGCGCATCCGGAAATTTGATACGTTCAACGATTTGCTCGCCCACTTTTTTTCCCAGCTGATTCGTAGGCTGGCTTACCATATGCATCCGCCTTTGATTGAAGGTGGTTTTATAGCTATCATCGTAGCCGAGGATACTGATGTCCTGCCCGATTTTGAGGTCTTTATCACTTAAATAAAAAAGTGCGTCATCCGCCATAACGTTGTTTGAAACGACAATGGCTGTGCATCCCATGGCCAGCAAAGGCTCCAAATGCATGACCGCGCTTTGGCTCATTGAATCACCCTGTTGGATCTGCTCTTTGCTCAGCAAAAGAGCATGCGCCGCCATGGCGTCCTTATATGCGCGCAAACGTTCCTGCGTTGTAGAGAGGCGGTTGAGACCGGTTATGTAGCCAATTTTTTTGTGCCCATCGTTGATTAAAACCTCTACGCCCTGATACATCGCGTCATAGTCTGAGATGGTTACCGAATCCCAATACCCGTTGGAAAGAACCCGGTCAAACAGTACAGTTGGCAGAGTCGACGGAATCAGCTCGGCTAGCCTGCGGCTATCAGCTATGGTACTTGCCAGAATTAGGCCGTCAACGATGCCGCTGCTCAGTATCTGCAAATGCTCGACTTCCCGAATCTCCTGCTCTCTTGTGTTGACGACGATCATCCGATACCCGTGATTGCTTACGATTTCTTCCGCTTCATTTATGATCGTGGAAAAGAAACTGTTTGAAATATCCGGGATAACGCAACCGATTAAATTCTTTCTGCCCGTTTTGAAAATCCGGGCAACGGCATTGGGACTATAGCCTAATTCCGCAATGCTGTCCAACACCTTTTTTTTGATAGCATCGGAGACAAAGCGTGTATTGTTGATGACATGACTTACAGTAGCCGTAGAAACGCCCGCTTTATTAGCCACATCCCGAATGGTAGCTTTCATAATCTCCTCCTAATGACAATAGTAAACCTTTACTTAACATATAATATATTTTGTTCGAAGTCAATTGTAAAATAAAAGCTGGTATAAGTTTACTAAGATCATTGAAAATCATTTGTAAATTGTAATAATTGACAAGTGCGTAATATTTCAATACAATAAAAGTAGTCAGTTAAACGATTACGCAATGGATTATATTGCAATCGAGCTTTCTAAAAAGGGTGACGAGAAGTTTCTGTCATGCGCGAAAGTCGTATCATCGGAAGGCCCCGGGCTGGGTTTATTTGCGCCATACATAGGGTAAGCGCTGAAGGAAAACCATATAAAAAAGGGAAAACCAAATGGAATGCAGAGATTAGTGCCTTGGTTAGACTACAATATGCGGCCCATCAATCTGGCCGACCCGCGTTTCATGAGCTGGCTCGGAGGAAAAACCAAAAGTACAATATGGAGCGTGCGACTTTATTAAAAACCGACGAAGTATTGCTGACTGCGCTCTGTGCGCGCCGAGGCAGCTTATGATGCAAAAATTTTGAGAGACAGAGATGGGCTTATGTTTGATATAGCAGCTATTGGAGAAGCGCTGATAGATTTTACCCCGTCCGGAAAAAACGGGATGGGCATCAGCCTGTATGCGCAAAATCCCGGCGGTGCGCCCGCAAACGTACTGGCCGCGGCGGCAAAACTTGGATGCAAAACCGCATTTATAGGCAAGGTCGGGAACGACTTTTTTGGCACATTCCTGCGTAAAACGCTTTCCGATTTGAATATCGATACGGGCGGGATGCTGATAGACCGTGACGCGCCGACGACGCTGGCTTTTGTAGCGCTGGATGAGACCGGGAACAGAAGCTTTTGTTTTTACAGAAACCCCGGTGCGGACATCATGATAACGACGGACGAAATACCGCGGGATCTAAAATGTAAGATATTTCACTTCGGTTCCGTTTCAATGACTGCGGAGCCGGCTCGGAGTGCAACCGTTTCGGCGGTGAAAGCGGCGAAGGCCGCAGGCGCGCTCATATCCTACGATCCAAATTATCGCAAACCGTTATGGAGAAGCGAATCCGAAGCTGTTGAAACCATGCGTTCCGTCCTTGGGTATGCAGACATACTCAAAATTTCAGAGGAAGAGCTTGTACTTCTGACGGGAGAGGAGGATTGTTTTGCCGGAGGCTTAAAACTGGAGCAGACAGGAATCCAGCTTGTCATGATAACCCTTGGAGAGAAGGGCGCATTTTTCAGATTTCGGGGCAAGGAGGCGCTGCTGCCTGCATATGACGTAAAAACGGTAGATACAACCGGCGCCGGCGATGCCTTTATGGGCGCGGTGTTAAGCCGAATTTGTCTCGATTTTGGCGCTTCGCTTGAAAATCTCACGGCTGAGGATGTATATGGAATCATTGATTTTGCAAATGCCGCCGGATCGCTTGCCACTGCCATGTATGGCGCCATCCCAGCCATGCCCGGATATAGTGAAATAATCGGATGCATGGGCGGTGGAAAATGGCTTTTTTGACCGATTGCCGCAAAGCCGGACAGCCGCGGCCCAATATTGCAGTCCTGGGTGCCTGATCCATATGCGTTGGTCGGCCAGTTTTCGCTTTTGGCGCACTTGGATCGATCGATACGGATGAGCCGTAACAAAAGGCGCTTACGATGCCGGCAAAAATTTTGGCCGAGTCATAAAAAATGTGGGGATTTTCACTTCATATGATATGACGGCGTGATGTGACCGTGAAATCTCCGTTGGAAGATTGTGTGCCGTGGCAAAGTTTCCTCGTCGGAATATTTGATAGGGTTATGGCTTTTTAGGTTTAAGTTACAAAATAAAAAGGGGTGTAAAAAATTGAAAAAGAATTTTAGGCGAGTTTTGACATGCGTCCTCGTATTTTTTGTACTGTGTTCACTCGTTTCCTGTTCATCCGGGAGCTCGGGCAGCAGCGTGCCCGTCGGCAATACCCCCGCTAGCAACGCCTCTGCCGGCAGCGGTGCTTACACTGGTGACAAAGTGATCAAAATCTGCACCACCTCAGACCCCGGTTCTCTCGGTGCGTTTGACGAAGGCAGTTCGAGCGGACGCTGGACGGTTCTGGCATACACCTACGAGAACCTCGCGTTCACCGGCTCCGACGGAAAGTATTATCCGCAGCTCGCAAAGGACTGGAAAAAGCTGACGGAAAAATCCACTGCCACCCACGTGGTATACCAAATCAACCTTTTTGACTATATCTACGATACTGCTGGCAACCGTATCACAGCGGATGACGTTGTCTTCAGTTTCAACGAGTGCCTTAAAAACGGCACCGGAAACCAGCATACCGCCCTGACCGGCAATATGGACAGCATTGTAAAGACCGGAGATTACACCGTGGAGCTCGCGGTCAAAAGCGAAAAGGCTGGCGCTCTTGAAGCCATGCTGACCCAGGTTATGATCGTTTCAGAGAAGGCTTTCAAAGCGAGTGGAGACAACATGCGCAGCAAGCCGGTCGCCACCGGTCCCTATGTCGTTGACAAGTGGGCCACCGGTGCCTCTATCACGCTCACTAAGAACCCTAAATACTGGCAGAAGGATGAGCTGTGCCTGGAAATCCAGAAGCGCAATGTCGACAGGATCGAGTACTATTTCAGCACCGAGTCTGCCCAGATGGCCATCGGTCTAGAGACAAAAATCTACGATGTCGTCACAAACTTGAAATACTCCAACGCGACCCGTTTTATGGCGGGCGGCGAAAGTGCGAAGGGCTTCAACGTTGTTCAGCAGCGTGATACATATATCCAACAGATGTGGATTAACCGCTCCAAAGATAGTCCGCTCAACGATCTGCGCATTGCGCAGGCGGTGCTCTATGCCATCGACAAAAACGGCCTTGTCAAGGTGGTCATGGAAGGGCGCGGCGAATTGTGCTACTGCTATGGCAGCGACATGAGCATCGGGTTCCAGGAAAAGTGGAAGAAAGACGATTATTACAGCTATAACGTCGAAAAGGCAAAGACTCTGTTAAAAGAGGCGGGTTATAAGTCGGGTTCCTTAACGCTGACCATCCTCTGCGATACCGACGAGGTCCGTGTAAAAACCGCACAGGTCATTCAGCTCTATCTCAAGGAAATCGGGATCGAATCCAAAGTTACTTCCTATGAGCAGGCCCTCTGGAACACCTACCAGACCGACACGACGAAATTTGATCTGAATATTTCATACAACGGCGCTACCGGTTATATCACGAACACATGGAGACAGCTGGACAGCGGACAATATAAGGAACATAACATGGCGGGCGTCAGGGACACCACTCTGGATAATCTGATCAACAAAGCAGCGGTATCACAGCTTCCCGCCGATATTGACGCTGCCAAGCAGTACATGACGCAGCAGGCTTACCACTACGCGTTGTTCTACAAGACGAATTTCTTTGTGACCAACAGCAACAAAATCACCAAGGCTATATTCAACACCAGATCGAATATCGTGCCAGGTGCCACGACGTATGTCTGGAACAAATGACATAAGCGCACGGCTTACAGCAATTCCAGATCTGATTGCGAGAGAACATGTATTCTTCCCCCGCCTTCGGCGGGGGAAGAAATCACAAGCTTGTTTTCGAGTGAATCAACTATAAGAGCCTTTAAGAGGTACCGAATAAATGAACGCAGCCGGCGTGCGGCACCGAAGATTTACGTCGATGCCGCACGCCGGCCTTCAAATTGAGAAGACGTTCTGGGAGGCAATTATCTAGATGGCAAAATTTATTTTGAAACGTTTGATACAAATGATCCCCGTCGTAATAGCCGTTGCAATTTTGATCTTTACGATCATGCATTTTGTTCCGGGCGATCCGGCGCAAATTATGCTGGGCAGCACGGCGACCTCTTATGAGTTGGCCGAAATGAGAGAGAAGTTGGGGCAGAACTTGCCGTTTTTCGTCCAGTTGGGCAATTATCTGCAAAAAGTGTTTTTTCACCTTGATTTCGGCAAGTCATATCTGACCGGCGCTTCGGTGAGCACCGAGATATTCAATCGCCTTCCCAGAACGTTAATGCTGGGCGTGGCATCGATGGTGCTGGCGTTCGGAATAGGGATACCTCTCGGTGTCTACGCCGCCGTTCATCAGAACGGATGGGGCGACCGCGTCAGCATGATCGTGGCACTGCTTGGCGTTTCCATACCCACCTTCTGGCTGGCTCTGCTTTTTGTATTGTTCTTTTCACTTAAAATGAGGTGGTTCCCTTCAAGCGGCATCGGGACATGGCAGCACTATGTGTTGCCCACGATATCGCTTTGCTTCGGAGGACTGGCCACGCAGGCGCGGCAGGCCCGTTCCAGTATGCTGGAGGTGATCCGCTCGGACTACGTAATAACCGCGCGCTCAAAGGGGCTTTCGCAGAGAGAGGTTATCTTTAAGCATGCGCTGCCCAATGCGCTCAACCCAATCATAACGCTGGCGGGAACGAACCTGGCTGTTATTTTTGGAGGCTCCATCGTCATTGAAAATGTTTTTTCTTTCCCGGGCATCGGGCAATATATGATAACGGCCATAAACCAGCGCGATTATCCGATCGTAAACGGCTCTGTGATCATGCTGGCAATTGTCTTTGCGCTGATTATGCTGGTCGTCGATCTGTGCTACGGATTTAACGACCCGCGCATCAAAGCGCGCTATGAGAGCGGAAAGAAAAAGAAGAGGGAGGGGGGGGAATGACGGGCAGAATCAGTAACGGCTCTGCAGAAGCAAAGGAATCGCAGAATAAAAAAGAGGGCGCATTCATGATCCTTGCCAAGCGGCTCAAACGCAACGTGAATGCCATGATCGGACTTGTGATGTTCATTATCCTGGTTGTCGGGATCATTCTAGTTCCGATGATTTCTCCGTATGACTATGCCAAAATGAACGTTTTGGCGATCAGTCAGGGCCCTTCCGCCGCCCATTGGTTCGGGACAGACGACCTGGGGCGCGATCTGTTGACAAGGATTTTCTACGGCGGGCGTTACTCGCTAAGCATCAGCATCGTCGCAGTGCTCTTTTCCACCGCGGTCGGCATAGTCTTCGGCTCAATAACCGGGTTTTTCGGAGGGCATGTGGACAACATCATCATGCGTTGCCTCGACGTGATACAGGCGATCCCCGGCATTTTGCTGACGATTATTATTTCGGCGGTATTGGGAGCGGGTATCGACAAGACGATTATATCCATCTCGGTAGGCAGCATACCGGGCACCGTTAGGCTTTTGAGGGGCACCGTCATGCAAACCCGCGAAGAACAGTACCTCGAAGCCGCGGAAGCGATCGGTTGCAGCACCCTCCGCAGGATTGTCAAATATGTCATTCCCAACAGCATGTCGCCGCTCATTGTATCCTCCACGATGGGCGTTGCGAGAACGGTTCTGCAGCTGGCGGCCCTCAGCTACATCGGCCTTGGGGTCCAGCCGCCGACACCAGAATGGGGCGCGATGCTTTCTTCCGCCAGGGGCTATCTGCGGGACTTTCCGTATATGCTCATATTCCCGGGCCTGTTTATCGCAATATCTGTTCTCTGTCTGAATATGTTTGGCGACGGGCTCCGCGATGCCCTTGACCCAAAATTAAAAGACTGAGCGGGGAGGAAATAAAACATGGAAAAGAGCAGCGGATCATTTCTGCAGGTGGATAATCTGGTGGTGGAGTATATCGCAGGGGGAAGGGTAACGCATGCCGTCAACGGAATTTCGTTTCGCCTTGAGCGCGGTAGGACGCTGGCGCTTGTGGGGGAGACCGGCGCGGGCAAAACCACGATAGCCAAGTCAATACTGCGCGTCCTTCCGGATGCGCAGGCGAACATAAAAAGCGGAAAGGTCATACTGAACGGCGAGGATCTGCTGCAGCTGAGCGAGAGCGCGATGCGAAAGGTGCGCGGCGGCAGAGTCACTATGGTATTCCAGGACCCGATGACGGCGCTCAACCCGATTATGAAGATCGGCGATCAGATCGCCGAGGTCATCAGAAAGCACCGGGCTCTGCATGACAAGACCGCAGCCCAGCTTGCCGAGGATATGCTCGAGATGGTCGGAATACCCAAGACGCGCTATAACGAGTACCCGCATCAGTTTTCAGGCGGCATGAGACAGCGCGTGGTCATTGCGATCGCGCTCGCGTGCCGGCCGGAACTCCTTCTGGCGGATGAGCCTACCACGGCGCTGGACGTTACCATACAGGCTCAGGTTCTTGATATGATTGACAACTTAAAAAAAGAATGCGAAACCGCGATGATACTGATCACCCACGATCTCGGCGTTGTCGCCAGAATAAGCGACGATGTAGCGGTCGTATACGCGGGCGAGATCCTCGAGTACGGCAGCAAAGAAGATATCTTCCTCAACCCGTCTCATCCGTATACAATCGGGCTTTTTGGAGCGATACCCGACCTGTCGGTGGACACGCTGAGGCTTGCCAATATCGAGGGGCTGCCCCCCGATCCCTCCGATTTGCCAGAGGGCTGCTGTTTTAGTCCCCGCTGCACGCATGTCACTGAGGAATGCAGAACAAAAAAATTCCCGATGGCCCAGATAAGCCCCGGGCACCAGTGCAACTGTGGGCGTTACGATGCGATTAAGAGGAGGGATGAGGCATGGCGCTCGTCGAAATAAAAAACCTGAAAAAGTACTTTCAGGGGCGCAGCGGCGTCGTACATGCCGTTGACGACGTCACTATGTCGATAAACGACGGCGAAACCATGGGCGTCGTCGGCGAATCGGGCTGTGGCAAGTCCACCCTCGGAAGAACCATTATACATCTGCAGCGCAGCACTGCAGGCTCGGTCTTTTTTAACGATCGGGATATTACAAACCCTACGCGAAAGGAAATCAAGCAGCTCCGCAGAGAAGCGCAGATCATTTTTCAGGACCCCTATTCGTCGCTGAACCCGAGAATGACGGTTGAGGACACGATTAAGGAGCCTATTATACTCAGCGGAAAAGTTCCAAAAGCGGAAATCGAACGTGAGATCGACAGCCTGATGGATATGGTCGGAATCGCCAAGCGGTTTAAGTTGTGCTACCCCCACGAGTTGGACGGGGGAAGAAGGCAGCGCGTCGGCATTGCGCGTGCGCTTTCACTTAACCCCAAATTTATTGTTTGCGACGAGCCTGTCTCCGCGCTTGACGTATCGATACAGGCGCAGATACTGAACCTCCTGATGGACCTTCAGCAGCAGCGTCATCTCGCGTATATGTTTATCACGCACAATATGGCGGTCGTGCGCCATATTTCAGTCAATATTTCAGTCATGTATCTTGGCCAGCTGGTGGAAACAAGCCCCACGAAAGAACTGTTTATCCATCCGCTGCATCCATACACGAAAGCGCTTCTGTCTGCAATTCCAACCACCGATATTCTTCATCCGAAACAAAGGATTATCCTCAAGGGCGAAATCACCTCTCCCATAAATCCGAAGCCGGGCTGCCGGTTTGCGGACAGATGTGTTTACGCCTCCGAGGAGTGCCGTCAGCCGCAGGAGCTAAAGGAGATTCTTCCCAATCATTTCGTGTCATGCTGCAAGGTCAGGGAAATCAATTCGCAGGAACTCAAGCTGTAAGCCGCTTGGATCCGCCCCTTGTTTACCCGTTCGAGGAAACGCTTCACCAGACAACGGGCAAGGGACTACGGCAAGGCCCTGCGGATTTTGCAGAAAGGAATAATCAATGGAAAAGTACAAAAGTTATCATTTCAGCCCTTTGAATAACCGGTCCATGCTGATGCCCCGCATCCCAAAGGGAACCAAATATACTCCCGGCCTTCGTTTAAAGCTCTCATTCGAAGCGGTATCCCCAGACCGCATTGACCCTCAAAATCCGTATGCCCAGATTAATGTCGGTTTTTTTCAAAAGGAAATAGAGGTGGACGGGGCGCGCCGCACCTATGCCGTATATGTTCCCGACGGCATGACGTCGAAGGGAGCCGCTGCGCTTGTGTTTCCCGACAGTGGCGCAACAGCGGAAGAATTTCTTAAAAAGGAAAACTGGAAGGAACTCTCCGATCGGTATCATACGGCGTTTATCATGCTCGAGAGCAAACAATGGGACCTTGAAAATGTGGAGAAGGAATTCGACTACGCCTGGAAGATCGTCGACCAAGAATTCGGCAGAAGGAGTACGGTCGATATCTGCGAGTCCTTCATATATCCGATCGGGCTGGGTGACGGAGCGTATGTCGCCACGGCGTTTACCCTCACCTACAGCGCCACCTTCCCGGCGTTTGCAGCCGATGGAAACTGTGCCGTTGACCCTGCGCTTTTTGAGGCCCTCAGACGCCTGCCGTCCGATGGCATAGAAACGCTTAAAAAGCCTCAAATCTCGATACCCGGCTTTGTGGTGGACAGAAGCGGCAGGGCGGAGGCGACGTTCGCGTATATGCGGGAGACGATCCGCGCCAAGGAAGAAGGACTTACAAACGGCTTGGCGAAGGTATATCTCGAGCAACCGAAGCGCGGCGCGTACTATGTGAACGAGCAGCCTATCGCGCAGGTATGGATTGCCGACGAAAAAAGTGTTGCGGCAAAGAATCGGGAAGAACTCAACGAGGAGATGCTTCGGTTCGTGTCAAGGTTTGCGCGGTGGGGCGGTTTTGGAAACAACCACCTGCGCCCCAGAAGAAGTATCGAGGATACCGGGGTCAAGCGCGTGTATCAGGAGATCGACGGGTTAAAGCGATATTGGGACGTATACGTTCCGTCCTGCTACAGACCGGACGACGGGGAAAAATATCCTCTGGTCGTCGCGATACACGGCTTTTCGTGCAACTCAGAGTATTTCGCGCAGACCAGCGATTGGTACAGGCTTGCGGAGGAGCGCGGATTTTTCGTGACCTTCGCCTCGGCCTATCCTAGAAACGAGGGCAGAAGCCCGTTCCCACTTCCGGGCTGGTCTGTATGGCCGATGGCAAGCTCTGACATTGACGAGACGGTTTATTTTGAGCAGCTGCTCGACAACATGGAAACAACCTACAACATAGACAAATCCCGTGTGTATGCCGTCGGGCATTCGAACGGTGGGCGGATGACGCAGGCGTTGACTCGCTCCCTTCCCGGGCGGTTTGCGGCTTTTGGCCCGAGCGGGTCTCTTGCGGGCAGCGACGTGGGCGGAATCGAACCGATCAGCGGAGGGATTCAGCGTCCCATATGGTTTATCATGGGAGAATACGACCTCTTCTCTGCGGATGTGGACGAGGGCAGCGTCGCAAGGGCGACTCTTGAGGCCTATTGCCACGCGAACAATATGCAGCTGCAGATGGATAACTGGTATGACAACGGCAACTATCACACGCTGGTGATGTATGACGATCAACACATACCGATGGTGCAATACACGATTATGAGAAACTGCCCCCATACGTATACCGCGGAAATGGCCCAGCTGACATGGGATGTATTCCTGTGCCGGTTCTCCCGTGAGCCGGACGGCTCGGTCAAATATAGCGGATGACGTCTGCCGTCACGGCGGCTACGGCTCCGGTGCAAGCCGGAGCCGCACCGCCTTATTTCGAGCCGCCCAGTTCTGATCGTTTGCAGAAATCGCTAAAATCTTGGAGTGAAAAAAGTGACAGAAAAACAAAGCTATATTTTTGGAATGCAATTGCGCGTCGAAGATCCGCTACGCGTGTCGGAATGGCTGTGCAAACACCTGTTTTTCCGCAGGGAGCAGCAGGGGAAGGAGTCGGTGCTCATAAATGGAACTATGAGGCTTCTCCTCGGCGAACTGGGCTGTGCGGCAGAGAAAAGAGTTTTGGAGCATGCGATATACGGTGGTATACAGCATTTTGCTTTGGAGACGCACGACATCCATGCCGCCGTCAGGTATTGCAAAGAGAAGGGAATGGAGCTTCAGCTAAACCCTGAAGGCGGCGTCTTATATAATCCGAAAGTCTATGGCACGGGAATGAGCTATTTCAATATTATGACAGACTTCGGCTTTACAGTGGAGGTCAGTCAAAAGCTGCATTGCGCCGAAAAGCCCGGGGAAAATATCATATACGGGCTTGAGCATATCGGCCTGCTCGTTCCAGATATATATAAGGCGTTGGAATTCTATGAGGGGTTGGGATTTCACAGGGAGTTTGAGGTAGTCGCCAATGAAACCGATATACATAGAATATTGTGCTGTATGGTTTCGGCCGGTGGAACAACGATTGAAATATACGAACTGGATGACGTGACAGACCTACGAAAGCCCTTAAAGCCGGCGCGCTATACGTTGCTGATCGCATGTGAAGGATTCCCTGAAGATGCCCGACAGTATATGTGCAAAGGTCCTGCCGGGGAACAAGTGATTCTGTGCCAAAGCACAATGTATCTTGAGAAATATAGCCAATTAACTTAAAAACTGGCTATATATAAAACGTCATTTTCTTCCCCCGTCTTCGGCGGGGGAAGAAATCACTAGCTTGTTTTCAAGCTAATCAACTTTAATCCGGCACGCCAACTCTGGTGGCAAATAGCCGCCTGATAAGCGGGCGGGACTATACGTTTAGAGCAAGAACAACGCCTATTAGTTAGAATGATGAATGTTCAAGCCATCATAAAAACAAAAGCAAGGTGTTGCTCTATAACGGAAAGCTTAGCACATACAATATGGGTGTGCAGGTTTTTAGTTGCTCATATCAGTACAAAAGCACTATCACTTTTTCACCGCAGTCCGACAGCTTTGAAAGCAGGTAATTTTGTTTTTCTGGGAAACTGGCTTGAGAACTGAGAGACTACCCTAAATCCAGCGGTATTTATTGAGGGAATAAACGGATGATACCCGGCATATTTCTTTGAAATTGCGCAATGTTGTCCTAGAGTAAATATCCGCCGGCTTAGCCGGCGGCTTTTCTTATGCGGGTATAACCCGCTGTTACTGGCTGCCATTGCAATGGCATATTACGGTCTGACATTTGCAAAAGCTTGTTACTTGCTACCTTTGAAAGGGTCTTCGTATTCTCTGAACGTCAACTGATCCTGCAGCTTATCTTCTTTCAATTGATTTTGGATATATTCAGTGATCTTTTTGGTGTTCTTCCCCACTGTGTCCACATAGTATCCTCGACACCAAAATGATCGGTTGCCATGTTTGTACTTTAAATTCGCATGTCGTTCATGTATGATCAGACTGCTTTTTCCTTTGAGAAATCCCATAAAGCTTGAAACACTCATCTTCGGCGGGATTTCCACTAGCATGTGAATATGATCCGTACAAACTTCTGCTTCAATAATGTTAACACCTTTCCAGGCACACAATTCTCTTAGAATTTTTCCGATTTCTTCTCGCTTTTCACCATAAAATATTTCTCTGCGGTATTTTGGCGCGAATACGACGTGATATTTACAATTCCACGTTGTATGTGCTAGACTTTTATTGTCATTCATTTTGAATGTCCTCCTTTTGATGTGCTCTTGCAGTTGCCAGACCGCAAGTTTATTCTACATCAAAAGGAGTTTTTTTGTCCGCTTCATCGCTAAAGCTTTTTTGGCTCCACCGACATAGTCGGTGGTTGTTTTCACAAACGGATGAAGACCCGCGAAAACAGCTTGTTTTCGCGGGTCTTCAAACAAATTGTGGCGGAAACGAAGAAACTCGATCTTTCAGCATTTCGGATGCGAACCGTCGTCTCTCCCGAGTTATGCTTAACATAGGTCCTTTTCTATCCCATTATCTCAGCTTGCTCAATTTAATAGAGCATACCTTAGGAAAGAACTTCTCGACATTTTTGACTGGATATTTTCTATCTCACTATGTCTGAACATGGTAATACTATTAAGAAAAAAATGGTAATCAAACTGGCCAAGGGCTATAGCTGCGTTTCATCAGACTGGAGGACGCCTCGGTGAATTTGCTTTAAGTTAAAAACCCATATTCATAAACAGTATAGCAGCACAAACCACTGAATATATAACCATCTAATATTTTCCTTTCAGAGTGCATAGCCTACTGTGGTGGACACGGATACACATGCTTCATAAATTTCAACATTGCATTTACTGTTGGCAGCATAACCGAATCGCTTTTTGTAACAAAGTAGATATCACGTTTTATTTCTGGCAACAGAGGAATGGCAACATAATGGCTGTTTTGCAGAGCAGAAACAGTGGCCATCGCAGCGAATCCAACACCGATACCATCAGAAACGAGCTGGATTGTAATGGCAGATTGCGTCGATTCACAGGCAATATGAGGCTTAATATTCTGCAGGGCAAAAGCTTGAAGTATTACATTGTGAGAGGAAGAATCCGCAGCAGGCAGAATGATTGAGTACTCTTCCAGATCTCTGATTGTCACAACTTTTTTACTGCAAAGAGGATGTCCTGTTTGAATAATGGCCATATATTTGTCCTCAATCAGCCGGTAAAAATACAGCTTTGGGTCATTCAACATATCCTCAGTAGCGATAATAAAACAACAGTCTATCTTCCCGCCCTTAAGCATTTCAAGCAAAGGCAGACTGCCCTGCGGTATCAGATGTACATCTAAATTGGAATACTGCCTTTGAAAATCGGACAAGTAAGTATTAATCCCCAGATAACCCCAAACCCACAAAACGCCTACTCTTAAGATACCACTGTTAGCAGAACTGTACCGCGCCATATTTATACAAATATTGTCCAATTTAGCCAAAACTTCTCCAGCATCCCGCACAAACTCTTCTCCGGCAGTCGTGAGAGTAACGGGCCGGCACTGCCGTACAAAAAGCTTTACTCCCAGTTCTTCTTCTAAATTCAGAATCTGTTGAGAAAGGGACGGTTGAGTAATAAACAACTCTTTAGCCGCTATGGAAAAGTTTCTGCACTGACTAACCTTAATGACATATCGCAACTGATGGAGCTGCATGGTCTCATTCCTTTACATTATAGTTTATAACTATATATTTCAGTATAACTAACTATTTTACAAATTGCAATCATTCAACTATAGTAAAAGTAGATAAAACAGCGATTTGTGTTGATTCGGAATTTGGAGGTAACCAAAAATGGAGAGGCTTCTTCATTATGATGTGGTGGTTGCTGGCGGCGGCTCTGCAGGCGTCGCCGCTGCAATCGGTGCGGCTCAAACTGGCGCAAAAACCTTGCTTGTCGAGCGCAACCCCTATTTGGGGGGAGAAGCAACTCATTCCAACATTATTTCGTATTGTGGATTTTATACCCGCGGCAGTCAGCCAGACCTTGTCGTTGGCGGCGTGGGTGCAATGCTTCTGGCTAAAATTGAAAAGCTGGGTGAAACAACTGCCCCTGTAATCTCTATTACTGGAAATAATATAATTCCCGTTGATCCAGAGACCGTAAAGTTTGCTCTTGATCAGTTACTGGAAGAGTCATCTGCTGATCTTCTGCTTCACTGCCGGGTAATTGGCGTTCGAACAGAAAAAAGAAGAATCATAGCCATAGAATGTATTGATGACGAAGAGCGATTCTTCGTTGAGGCAGACTCTTTTGTAGATGCTACCGGAGAATCGGCTCTGACCTATCTGGCGGGATGTGAAACGGTCCGCGGTGATGAAAACGGTATCTGTCAGGTTTCCACCATGGCCATGCGTATTGACCGGGTGGGGAAAAATGCGGACATTTCCCTCGCAGGACTGGAAAAAGCAGTAAACGCAGGCAAGGTTGCCGGTATTTCTCACCTGACTAAGGATAAAGGCGGTATCATCCGTAAAGGTGATGACGACATTATTGTTCTCCTGATTCCAAGCTATGCGCACAACGATTTACATTGCAACACCCTAACTGCCGCAGAAATGGATACCAGAAGGCAGGCGCAGTCCTATATGAAGGCTTTTCGTCAGTTCATGCCAGGTATGGAGCAAGCACGGTTAATACAAACTGGTCCCAAAATTGGCATTCGTGAAGGGAGGCGCACCGTAGGTAAGCATATAATCACGGGTGAAGAGGTGCTCTCGCTGAGCAAAACTCCAGAGGTTGTAGCTCGCTGCGGCTGGTCTCCGGAAATTCATAAGAGCGCAGATATCATGGATGATTATATTAAGCTTCCGGACAACACCTATTTTGAAATACCAATCGGAGCTTTAAAGGCCCGTGATATCGATAACTTATGGTGTGGTGGAAGAACAATTTCTACTGATCACACAAGTTACGGTGCAGTACGCGTAATGGGTACGGGCTTTGCAACCGGACATGGTGCAGGTGTTGCTGCTGCCCTCTCCAAAGGGCGGCCAGAATATGACCTCAAGAGCATTCAAGCTGAACTGATACGACAGGGCGCCCTGTTATAACAACGTATCCGGAAAATTAAGAGATTTATTGGTTATTCGCAACATATTTACAATATAAAATAATCCCAAAACTGGAATGATAAGTTAAAAGTACCAAAAACATTGTATTGTAGATCAGCTAAATGATATAGTTAATTTAAACAGAAAACTTCACCATTATTTCCATAAATTGTTAATGTTATTCAAAAGATAAAATTAAGGCAGACCAAATTATTAAGGAGTGATTCATTATGATGGGAAACACCTTTGGCCGACTGTTCAGAGTGACTACCTGTGGCGAGTCTTACTCAGGCTGCTTTCGCAAGAGCCCGGAAATACCCCAGGAGCTGTATGGCGGTCTTCTGACCATCGTGGACGGCGTTCCGGCGGGCATAAAGATTACTGCCGAGGCCATCCAGGCCGAGCTTGACAAGAGAAAGCCCGGTCAGACTCCCTTGGACTCCCCGCGCAAAGAGAAAGACAGATGCTTCATCTTCTCCGGAGTGATGGAAAACCAGCTCTCCACCGGCGGTCCCATTGGCATAGTCATCCCTAACAACGATATCGAGGACATTCATGTGGGCCAGTACCGGGACTATAAGGACAGCATCCGTCCCGGTCACGCCGAGTATACCTTTTTCAAAAAATATGGCCAGTATACCGACTGGGTGGGCGCGGGCCGTGCCTCCGGCCGTGAGACCGTCAGCCGGGCCGCCGGCGGCGCCGTAGCCAAGATAGTACTTGATTCCATGGGCATAGATGTTATCGCCTATACCATCGAGTCTCACGGAATAAAAGCCAAGCCCCTTACATATGAGGAAGCCAAGGCCAACTACCGCAAGAACGAGCTCAACTGCCCCGATTTAGAGGCTGCCCCCAAAATGATCGAGGACATCCTGAGGGTGAAGGAGATCGGCGAGACCTGCGGCGGCGTGGTGGAACTTATCGCCACAGGAGTGCCCGCCGGTCTGGGTGAGCCGGTTTTCGACAAACTGGAGGCAACTCTATCTCACGCTCTCATGTCCATCGGCGCCATCAAAGGCATCGAGTTCGGCGCGGGTTTTGAGGCTACCAGGATGTTGGGCTCTCAGTCTAATGACGAGTCTTATGTGGACCCTAAGACCGGCAGAGTAGCATTCTACACCAATCACGCCGGCGGATTTTTGGGTGGTATCTCCAACGGTGATGAGATCCGCATAAAACTGGCCGTCAAGCCCACCCCCACTGTGTCCGTCAAGCAGCGTGCCGTCAACGTGGGCACCATGAACGACGATGTCCTGGAGCCTATCACCCGCCGGGATGCCTCTCTGCTGCCCCGCATCTACCCCGTCTGCGAGGCAATGGCAAGGATAGCCATACTTGACTCCCTGATGATGGCCAAGGCCTACCGAGCCGTCACTAATCTGGACGAAAAATGGGATAAAATCTGATCGTAGGACAGCATCCGTTCGTAGTACACTGGTACAGCCAATTCACTTAAAAACTGGCTATAGTTAGAACGTCATTTTCTTCCCCCGCCGAAGGCGGGGGAAGAAATCACAAGCTTGTTTTCAAGTAAATCAACTATACCACTATAAACCTTAATACAAACAAGGAGGAAGAAAATGAGCGCAAAACATGTAATTTCCCTGCTGTTGGCCGTGATCATGCTGGTAGGGCTTACCGCCTGTGGAGGCAGCTCCGCATCCAGCGCCCCCGCATCCAGTGCCTCCGCTTCCAGCAAAACTTCCGCAGGTACTGCAACTAAGGACACTCTGCTGGTAGCCCTCCAGTCTGAGCCTGCGTCCATTGATCCTTATGCCCAGTCCAGTGAGACCGGCTTCAACGCCGCCAGCACCATTTTTGAGTCCCTGATTAAGAACGTGGACGGCAAACTGGTTCCCTGGCTGGCCACCAGTTGGGAAATGGTGGACACCACTACCATCCGCTTCAAGCTTCGTGACAATGTATACTTCCATGACGGCAATAAGATGACAGCCGAGGACGTACGCTTCACCCTGGTGAAGGGCGCCGAGAGTTCCTTCACCAAGACCATATTTGGCTGCATCGACGTAAAGAACACCAAGGCCATTGATAACACCACAGTCGAAGTCAAGCTTCTGTATGCTTATGCACCTCTGCTTGAGGCTCTTGCATCCTACAGAGGTGCCATCTTATCCAAGGCCTCTTATGAGTCCAAGGGCGCCGAAGCCTTTGGCCGTGCTCCCGTCGGCACCGGCCCCATGATGTTCAAAAATTGGGTCGTCGGAGATCGTATCGAGCTTGTCAGCTTTGACAAGTACTGGGGAAAGAAGCCCGCTTTCAACAAACTGACTTTCAGAATCATCCTTGAGGCCTCCTCTCGCAGCATCGAGCTGGAGACCGGCGGTGTCGACATAAGCTTCCAGCTTGCTCCCGCAGACTGGACCCGTATCCAAAAGAACGAAAAGACACAGCTCCTCTCCGGCACGTCCATGAGCATGGCTTATCTTTGCTTCAACAACTCCATCGCCCCCTTTGACAATGTCCTTGTGCGCAAGGGTCTTGCTTATGGCATCAACGTAGCGGCTGTAGCCAAGACCGCATGGCAGGGTCAAGCTGAGGCTGCCGACAGCTTTTTAGCCAAGAGCATCCCTGGCTACAAGAAGGAAGGCCCCTGGGAGTACAACCCCACAAAGGCCAAGGAGCTGCTAACCCAGGCCGGTTACCCCAATGGCTTGGAGGTCAAATTTATCACCTTTGAGCAGCAGTACTACCGTTCTGCTTGTGAGGTCATCCAGAGTATGTGGAAGGAAATTGGCGTCAAATGTACCATCGAGGTTGTTGACCTGGCCACATTCACCGCCATGAACAACAGCGGAAAGCTGCCTCTGACTGTTATGGCCAACGGTGCCGTCATCCCCGACCCCGACATCGCTCTTCTTGCATGGCCTACTTTCCGAACCATCTCCCTGCGCCATAATGACAAGCACGTTGATGAGCTTTTGGAGAAGGGCAAATCTGTATACGCCATGAAGGATCGTATTCCCGTATACCAGGAGCTGCAGGATTACCTTTGGGATAAGCTCTATCTGCTGCCCCTTGCATACCCTACCACAGCATACGGAGCCAGCTCCAACATCACTAATATTGTATTTGACGCAGGCGCCGTGCCCGACCTGACCGGCATTCAGTTTAAGAAATAATCACCCCTACAGCAGATAGACATCGACTAACTGCCTAATATTAAAGCTTGGGCGGCGGCAACGAACACTGGTTTGCCGCCGCCTAACCTCTCTGTCAAGTATGGACAGCAATGGACTAGTAAGCAATACGCATCCCCCTTTATAATCGGATACAGTATTGCTGTAGAAGGAGCATTGAACTATGCTGCGATATGTTATTAAACGAATCATTGTTACCATTCCGGTACTGTTGGGCGTTACGCTTGTTATTTTTTCGCTCTTATACTTCACGCCCGGCGACCCTGCACGCCTTATTCTGGGCGATATCGCCACCGAGAAGGATGTAGAGGCTCTCCGCGAGGAAATGGGCCTCAATGGGTCGTTCTTTGAACAGTATCTATCCTATCTGGGCGGTCTCTTAAAGGGCGACATGGGAACATCCTATGTCACCAAGCTACCTGTAAATACGGAAATAATGTCCAGGCTGCCGATCACGGCACGTATAGCCTTTTTTTGTTGTCTCTTTGCGGTAATTATTGGAATTCCAGTAGGCATCATCTCTGCGGTAAGACAATATTCCCTAATTGACAGCATTACCAGGGTACTGGCTCTTTTGGGAATAACCATGCCCAGCTTCTGGCTGGCGCTCCTGTTGGTGCTGCTTTTTTCCGTCAATCTGGGGTGGCTGCCCGCCTCGGGACTTTATGGTCCTGTCTACTACATCATGCCTATTATAAGCATCAGCGCCGTCTCGATTGCCACAATCACCCGCACCACCCGCTCCAGTATGCTGGAGGTTATCAGACAGGACTATATCCGTACAGCTCGTGCCAAAGGGCAGTCGGAAACTATAATTATTTTTAAGCATGCCCTCAAGAACGCCCTCATCCCCATCCTCACCATCGTGGGCATCCAGTTTGCCGGTGGTTTGGGAGGTGCCGTGGTCAACGAGCAGGTGTTCGCCATACCTGGCATAGGCAAGATGATGGTGGATGCCATCAAGGCAAGAAACTATCCCTTGGTACAGGGCGGCGTTCTTGTGATTGCCATCATGTACAGTATGGTCAACTTGCTTGTTGACATTTTGTACGCCTATGTTGACCCCCGCATAAAATCCCAGTACGCAAGGAAAAAGGAGCCGCCCAAGGTGGTGGTGGCAGGAGCCGCACCTGAATCCGCTTCTGATAAGGCGGTGAAAGAATGAATACTGAATTTACAGACGTATATGAACCAGAGGTACAAACAAAAAAACGCAGTCAACTGACAGAGGTTTGGAAACGGCTCTGCAAAAACCCTCTGGCCATGATGGGACTTATCACACTTGTATTGTTGGTGCTTGTGGCAATATTTGCCGATGTGCTGGCCCCCTACCCCTATGACAAGCAGAACTATGATGCCATACTCGAATTTCCAAGCAGGTTACATATTATGGGCACCGACGAGTTCGGCCGCGATATATTCAGCCGAGTCATACAGGGTAGTCGTATCTCACTGCGCATCGGCTTTATATCCCTCTCAGGAGGCGCTCTCATGGGCTGTATTATAGGCTCTATCGCCGGTTTTTTCGGTGGCGCGGTGGACATAACGATCATGCGTTTATCTGACGTCCTCATGGCCATACCCAGAACGGTTTTGGCCATAGCCATTGCCTCCACCTTGGGGCCGGGGCTCAACAGTGCCATGATTGCCGTGGCGGTAAGCTCGGTGCCAAACTTCGCCCGTGTTGTGCGGGCCTCCACCCTCACCGTCAAGGATCAGGAATTTGTGGAGGCGGCCCGGGCGATAGGAGCCAGCAACACCCGCATCATCTCCCGACACATTGTGCCCAACATTCTAGCCCCCATCATCGTGCAGGCTACCCTGGGCGTGGGAACCGCGATTTTGCTGGCCGCCTCACTGAGCTTCCTCGGGTTGGGGATCCAGCCGCCTACACCCGAGTGGGGTGGCATGCTCTCTACCGCCAGAACCTTTATGCGCGACTACAGCTACATGGTCATATCCCCGGGTATCGCTATCATGCTTACAGTGCTTGCGCTTAATCTGTTCGGAGACGGCCTGCGGGATGCACTTGATCCCAAGCTGAAGAAATAGGGAGAACACAAGATGGAGAACAATAAGCTTTTATCAGTACAAAACCTGACCATCCATTATCTAACCGATAACGGTGTCGTCAAAGCGGTCAATGATATCAGTTTCGAACTTGATAGGGGTGAAACACTGGGTCTGGTGGGAGAAACAGGCGCCGGTAAGACCACCACCGCGCTGGGCCTCATGAGTCTGGTACCCAACCCTCCAGGAAAAATTATAAGTGGCAAGATACTCTTTAACGGCAAAAATCTGCTCAAGGCCAACAAGCTGCAGATGCGCATGAGCCGGGGTAAGGACCTGTCGATGATATTCCAAGACCCCATGACATCCCTAAACCCGGTGCTCACCGTGGGGGAACAGATAGCCGAGGTTGTCCGGCTCCACGATAAGCTTTCCCACGCCGACGCCAACGCTAAGGCAGCGGAAATGCTGCAGATGGTGGGTATTCCTTGCGATCGTATGGACGAGTATCCTCATCAGTTTTCCGGCGGTATGAAGCAGCGCGTGGTCATCGCCATAGCCCTCGCGTGCAACCCTCATCTGATCATCGCCGACGAGCCCACCACGGCATTGGACGTCACCATTCAGGCACAGGTTCTCTCCCTTATGCGCGAGCTCCAGCAGAAGTTCAACACCGCGATGATCCTCATCACCCATGATCTGGGCGTGGTGGCCGAGACCTGCGACAAGGTGGCTGTCATGTACGCAGGGCAGATAGTGGAGAGCGGCACCATCGAGGATATCTATGATAATACCAAGCACCCCTATACCAAGGGACTTTTCGGATCTTTGCCCAACCTGAGCAGTAAGGTACGCCGGCTCAATCCCATCTATGGATTGATGCCCGACCCCTCAAACCTGCCCAGTGGTTGTCCCTTCCACCCCAGGTGCAAGGAAAGGATACCCGGTTGTGACACGGTGATGCCAGAAAGCATTGAGGTGGCACCAGGACACTGTGTCAGATGTCTGATCTACAAAGACCAGTTGGAAGGCTGACAGCCTTTTAAATGACAGCCCGACTTTTTTGCTCGGGCGATCAATCGGAGGATACAATGGACAATTTGCTTGAAGTAAGAGACCTTAAAAAGTTCTTTAAAACCCCCCGGGGCATGCTGCACGCCGTTGACGGGATCAGTTTCTCCATTGGCCAAGGCAAAACTTTGGGAGTCGTAGGTGAATCCGGCTGTGGAAAGTCCACACTGGGACGGGTCATCATCCGCCTGTTGGACGCCACAGAGGGCACTGTAATTTTTGACGGTGAGAATATCACCGACACCAAGCACACCCATGAGCTGCGCCGCAAGATGCAAATCATATTTCAGGATCCCTTTTCTTCCCTTAACCCCAGAATGACTGTGGGCGAAATCATCGGCGAACCTCTGGTCATTCATCATATCTGCCACGGAAAGGCCGAAATCGAAAAGCGCGTTGCGGAGCTGATGAAGACGGTGGGCCTGGCCAGCCGGTTTATCAATTCCTATCCTCATGAGCTGGATGGCGGCCGCCGTCAGCGTATCGGCATAGCCCGGGCGCTTGCTCTTGATCCAAAGTTTATCGTCTGCGACGAGCCAGTTTCGGCACTGGATGTTTCTATCCAGGCCCAGATACTCAACCTGATGCAAGATTTGCAGGAGCAGAAGGGTTTCGCCTATTTATTCATTACCCATGACCTTTCGGTGGTAAAGCATATCTCCAACCAAATCATGGTTATGTACTTGGGCGTCATGGTGGAAATGAGCGAATCTGACGAGCTGTTTGAAAACCCCCTGCACCCCTACACCAAAGCCCTCCTGTCCGCCATACCTGAGCCAACCAGCCACCGCACGAAGCAACGCAAGCTGCTGAGGGGCGAAATCACCTCCCCCATAGAGCCAAAGCCGGGATGCCGTTTTGCTGCCCGCTGCGAGTATGCCAAGACGGAGTGCTTCAACGCCGACCCGGTGCTGCAAGAGATCCGCCCCGGCCATTTTATAGCCTGTCATTTTGTCAAAGAAATCAACAGTATTGGGTGAAATTATGCGAAGTGAAACAGAACGTCGGTATCAATATGACGTAGTGGTGGTGGGTGGCGGCGCTGCCGGCTTTGCCGCGGCGTTGGGAGCCTCTGCCGCCGGCGCAAAGACCTTGCTGATAGAGAGAAACCCTTATCTCGGTGGCATCGGCACCCATTCCGGCATGGCTTGCTTTTGCGGCTTTTACTCCAATTCCACACCACCAGTCCCTCTGGTAGGCGGTGTGGGTCGTATGGTGGTGGAGCGTTTGGAGGCACTAGGTGAGGTGATGGAACCCTATCGCAGCGCCTTCTCTCATATTCTGATCGATTTTGATATTGAAATGCTTAAATACGCTCTGGATTGTCTCATTGAGAAATCCGGTGTCACCATGCTATTGGAGAGCCATATGATATCCGCCGAGGTAAACGACCGGGTGATCACCAATATCACCTGTGCCGACGACGAGGGACTTTTCACCGTCTCCGCTCACGTCTTTGTGGACGCCACCGGCGATGCTAATCTTGCCCATCTGGCCGGGGTCGAGACAGTATTCGGTGAGGACGGCAAGGTGCAGATGGCCTCGCTGGTACTGTGGATAGGCGGCATCGATCGGAACGCCGAGTATAAGCAGGAGGAGTTAGAGACGGCCATCATAAAGGCCAAAGAGGCGGGGATCGGGCCGCTAACCAAGAGCAAAGCAATTGCCTGGATAGCCACAAAGGGTGATCGGGCACGCTTTGCGCTACCCAATTACGCTCTTAAGGGTCTGGATGCCGAGAACCTTACCCACGCCGCCTGCGACACCCGGAAACAGGCGCAGGCCTATGTGAATGCTCTGCGCACCTATATGCCTGGCATGGAAAACTGCTACCTTGCTCAAAGCGGTCCCCGGATAGGCATCCGGGAATCGCGGCGGGTGGTATGTCAGAAACTGCTGCGCAATGAGGATGCCATGAAGGGCGTGAAACCTCAGGACAGTATTGCCCGCAGCGGGTGGCCCTTTGAGATACACGACAGACTGGACATGGCGTCCAGCGACGGACATGTTGAAGATCACTCCTACTTCGGGATACCCCTCGGGTGTCTCAAGGCGGTCGACACCCCGAATCTTTGGTGCGCTGGGCGTAATATTTATGTTGATCGTCAGACACTGGGCTCGGTAAGGGTAATGGGGACAGGCTTCGCAACAGGTCAAGCGGCCGGCGTGGCCGCGGCTTTGACTGGGAGCTCTGCCGATTACGATATCGAAGCCATCCAAAAGGAACTTCTACGACAGGGCGCAATACCACTTTGATTGCGAACTTATGCGCAAAAGAAAGGGAGCAGGACTTATGCAAAAGAGTTATTTCAGGGAGCTCGCCGAGTATTTTTATAATTACTCTGTAGAGGATATTGATCAGGAAGCGCTATATCAAGTCAAAAGAGCGCTAGTAAACTATCTTAGCGGCAGCGTCTATGTCGCCTCACACCAGAGTTGCAAGGAACTGTTGTCGTTTATCCGCGAGATGGATAACGGTAAGGGTTCCGCCACCGTCTGGGCCGACGAAAAGCCCATTGCCGCCCCCCTGGCAGCTTTTTCTAACGCTGCGCGTCTTTCCAGCATCGAGCTTAACGACAGCACGAATGGCTCTGCCCACCCGGGCATCTATGTCTGGTCAGCGGTGTTGGCCACCTATGAGCAGTACGGTGGCAGCGTGGAGGACGTTATCCGCGCGGTGGTATTTGGCTATGACGTATGCTCCCGTATGGCCATGCTCTCCATAGACAAGGTGCTGGAGATGGGGCTTCACAACCCTGGGATAATGGGTGGACTAGGCGCCGTATCCGCCGCGGGACTGCTGCGAGGGCTCGACGTTGACCAGCTGTGCAATGCTTTTGGAATAGTGGCTTCTCTTATTCCCGTCTGCCCCTTTGTAAGCTTTGTGGAAGGCGCCGATTCCAAAGATCTCTACGGAGGATGGGGTGCATATCTGGGCATGTTGGCGGTGGAGGCAGCCTCTAAGGGCCTTACCGGCCCGGACGGCGTACTCCACGGGGTGAAGTCATTGAAAACCCTGTTTGCCGGCACCGAAGGCAGGAATGTTAAGCCGGGAGAGCATTTTTATATTAAAAACCTGAATATTAAGCAGTTCCCAGCCTGTTTTGCCATAAACCCAGCGGTGCGCACAGTGTTTGCTCTACAAGAGAAGCTTAAAATTGACCCCGAGCAGATAAAATCAGTTCTGGTAGACTCCTACCCATATTCCTACGACCTTAACGAAGGTGTGGGCAGAAACCCCAACACTATCTCCGGCCGGCTGTCCCTCTACTACACCGTGGCGGTCGCACTGATAGATGGCAGCCTGACCCCCGAAGCATTCACCCAGGAAAAGCTTCATAATCCCCGCTACAAGGCGCTGCGGGACAAGATTATCACAAAGCGCCATGACCAGTATGGCGACGGCCCCAAGGGCATCCGTGGCTGCATCATCGAGGTAACAATGAAGGACGGAACCGTCCATAAAGCCGAGGTGGATGCCACAAATCACAAGGTTGTCTATTCGGATGAGGCTTTGTGGCAGAGGTTCTGTGGACTTACTGAGGCGACGCTTGATGCCAATGCCCAAAAGAAGCTTTATGATTTTGCCATGAATCTGGATAAGGAGCCCACTCTGGAGCCTATTCTAGTCACACTTCGGAAGCTTAAAGTAGTTTGCGGCTAGTAATATTAACGCAGTAGAATTACCTCATGTGCAGAACATATCACCGAGGTAAAAACTGGTCTAAAGCAGAAGTTATGTACTCAAACTGTACAAGAACGAGTTCAATACTGATTCGAAGATGCAAAATCAATGCGGATTTTTGCAATATTAACATAGAGATGCGAACCGTATGCTCTCCCGAGTCGTGCTTAAAATAGGCCCTTTTTATAGCTCTCCGGAGTTTGCAGCTGAAGTGCTGGTTTTTGGTATTGTGCCAAAAGATAGCCGATCTATAGAAGAAATTAGTGTAGCCCTTGGTTCAAAACCCCAAGATTATTTCTTAAAATCGCTAATATTTCTGAAAAAACGATTTTAATTTTGACAGCTTATCGGACAGCTTATACGATGAGACCGGATGGACACAGTAGACAGCCTTCAGGATTCTCATAACCCGAAGGTCGTGGGTTCAAATCCTGCCTCCGCAACCAACGAAAAGTGGCTTAAACAGTACGTTTAAGCCACTTTTTATTGTGAAAACAACCACCGACTATGTCGGTGGAGCAAAAAAAAGCTTTAGCGATGAAGCGGACCAAAAAACTCCTT
>CAXXEO010000004.1:0-62416 GCA_963664585.2 Oscillospiraceae bacterium
ATTTATCATCACCATGATTTTTGCACTGAGAAATTTTGACGGCCGCGTTTTAAGCATTAAGGACAGAGAAGCCATGTACTCCAAGCTGTCTGAGATAGATCGTCTTGTTCGGCAAAACTACAATGGTGTGCTGGATGAGGATAAACTGAACGACTCTATTGCCGCCGGCTATATTGAAGGAGTCAAAGACAAATATGGCACTTATCTGACTGCTGAACAGTATTCAGATCTGATGAGCGATTATGCGGGCCGCACAGTTGATATCGGCATAGCCTGCACACAAGACACCAGCGGATATATCAAGATCGTGGAAGTTTATGCAGAATCCCCTGCAATGACTGCGGGAATGAAAAAGGGCGATTTGATTGTCAAGGTGAATGATCTTGCTATTACAACTGAGAACTATAAAGAAGCCGTTGGTACATTGAAAGGTGAGCCCGGGACTATCGTTCATGTGACCATACGACGTGGTGGGGTTGAAACTTCTCTTGATATCACACGCCGCAAGGTTGAGGTGGCCACAGTCAGTTACCGTGTGATTGAAGGCGTCGGATATGTAAAAATTAAAGAATTTAATGACAGCACTCCCGATCAGTTCGACGATGCTCTGGATGACCTGATTGCAAAAAAACAGGTCAGTGCCCTGATCTTTGATGTCAGAGACAATCCGGGCGGCACAGTCACATCAGTCACCAAAATGTTGGATCGCCTTCTTCCTGAGGGGAATATCGTTTCCGCCACATATAAGAACGGAACGACTGAGGTTCTTGCGCGAAGTGATTCCAACGAGGTTGATTTGCCGATGATCGTACTCATCAACGGACGTTCAGCCAGTGCATCCGAACTTTTCGCCCAAGCTCTCAAGGATTATAGCAAAGCAAAAACGGTGGGAACGCAGAGTTACGGAAAAGGTTCAATGCAGACTATCTATAAATTGAGCGACGGTTCGGCACTGGACCTTACTGTAGCCCTTTACAATCCGCCTAAGTCCTCCAATTTTGAAGGCATAGGCGTTAAGGCGGATTATGAGCTGAAGCTCAGCGCAGCGCAGGAGAAAGAGTTGTCAGATCTTGATGAGACCAATGATCCCCAACTTAGAAAGGCATTGGAACTGGCAGGTGCCACACTGAAGAACATTAAAAATGCACTCGTAGTCGAGGCACAGTCTTCATCCATGGCACAGTCACAGGACAGCTCATCTTCACAAGATGCCGCAAAAACGGCTGAATAGATACGGTGTGAATATTTTTTGCAGCAGCCGATGGATAGGACCGTCTGCTGCTGTATTTATTTGTTATTATGCGATTTCCTAAATGAACGAGATCTCTTGTTATCGCTTTTATTGCGAAAGTATAGTTGATTAATTTGAAAACGAGCTTGTGATTTCTTCCCCCACCGAAGGCGGGGGAAGAAAATGGCGTTTTATATATAGCCAGTTTTTAAGTTAATTGGCTATATCTTTTTTCCTGCCACACCATCCTGCATCACAAGACAAAGTACTATACCTATAGGCCATTTGGTGATAAAATTTTATTTTTTGTAATAGCGTAAGATTACTAAATGTCAACCTGGTTGTTGCCATCGTCACGCAGCAACGCAGCCCCCCTATCTTATAGTGCTATAACCGGACAAACGTACATATAATGTTTTAACATGCGGCGATGGGAGTGACGAAAGGTGTTTGCGGTTTTGGTGGTAAAACCCAGTGGCCGACATGGGATAGTTGGAGCTCTGTTGGACAGACTAATGCGTCGACGGGCCTTTGTCCAAAAAAAAACCATTATGGGTGTCCAATACAGTCAGCTGACGGTCTTTGAGACGAAACGAGGAATTTACTGGACGGAAATAGAGCGTCTATGTGGTTTGAAATGTGGAAACCTCGTCATGCCGAGAGGGCTTAAGCCTCCGTCTGATTCGTGTGTAGTGCCATTTGTGCCACTGCGTTTTTACAGTTATCTTGTGCGCAATACGGCGATCGAGATAATCAAGAAGTCGGATATACAGCTTTATCGCCGAATGGTAGGCGTTGTGGATATAGAGGGGGTTTATCAGCAAACCGTGCTGGAACTGATTCATCACTGTTCGGCGGTGCGTATCCTTACCGATAATGAACAAAGATATAATGCCTTTTGCACACAGGTGATGGATACTTATGGCGCCCCTGTGATTGCAACTGCTGATCCTCATTCACTGGCAAACTGCGTCCTGATTGTTGCCCCCAGTGGGATATCGGCTCTTCAGGCAGAAAGTTTGACCGCGCCGGTGATTTCGGCGACCGACACCCAAAAGCCCGTCAGATGTCCGGTCATATGCGATCTTGAGGTGGAAATTCCGCCGAACTTGGCAGGTTCAATCCCCGAGGGGATTGAACCCACAGATTTTTTAGGTGCACTTTTTGAAATGGGGGGGATTAAAGAAATTACTTCTGTATGCGCTGCCGGGGGACGCTGCAAAGGCAGAAATTTGTCTATTTCAGAGGTTTCTAGGTATATTACGGATCGGTAGATGTGCTATATGCAAAAACACTGCTTGACAGCAAACCCAGCATTGCATATAATACTTCTATTGTCATCCTTTAATCGAGGAGGAGGAAACCACATGCCAAACCAAATACTTATGACAGCTGAAGGTTACGAAAATTTCAAAAAAGAACTCGAGGACTTAAAAACGACTAAACGCAGAGATATTTCGGAGAAGATAAGATTTGCCCGTGGTTTTGGTGACCTATCTGAGAATAGCGAGTATGACGAGGCTAAAAATGATCAAGCCATCCTTGAAGCCCGAATACAAACGCTGGAAGAACAGCTTAAAAATGTTCGTATCCTTGAGGTGGACAAGATATCCACGAGTGCTATTTCTGTCGGCACAAAGGTGCGGATACTGGATATGGACTATCACGAAGAGATCACCTACCGCATTGTAAGCTCGGTGGAATCAAACCAGTCAATGGATACCATCACTGATGAATCGCCAGTTGGCAAGGCACTGATTGGACATAAGGTGGATGACGTCGTTGATGTCAAAGTACCGGCGGGGACAATTAAGTTCAAAATATTGCAGATCAGTATATAAATTATAAAACAAATTATGCTGGACGCTCCGGCATTTTTTGTTGAATAAAAAGGCAGCAAAGGACGTGTAAGCGATGAGCGATAGTACAGAAAACAGACCAGAGGGCGAAGATATTTCCGAGTTGATGAGAATCAGACGGGAAAAACTTTCGGCGCTGAAACAGGCCGGGAAAGATCCCTTCGTCATCACATCCTTCGAGCGTACCGCCTATGCCCAAGAAATAGTGGGCAATTTTGAGGGCTTGGAGGGAAAAACTGTATCCTTGGCGGGCCGTATTATGAGCTGGAGGGATATGGGAAAGGCCTGTTTTTTGGACCTGCGAGACGTAAGTGGCCGCATACAGCTCTATGTGAAGATTGATGATCTCGGTGAAGAAAACTACGCCGAGTTCGGACGATGGGATTTGGGCGATATCATCGGTGTTGAGGGATTTGTTTTTAAAACCCGCCGCGGCGAGGTATCGGTGCATGTGCATAAGCTTGCCCTGCTTTCAAAATCACTAATACCACTACCAGATAAATGGCACGGCCTTAAGGATACTGACATACGCTATCGACAGCGCTATCTGGACCTTTTGGTTTCTCCAGAGGTTAAGGACACCTTTATCAAGCGCTCCAGAATCATTACTGAAACCCGCCGTTTTCTGGAAGGAAGGGGTTTCTTAGAGGTAGAGACCCCTGTTCTTCATGGTATAGCCGGCGGTGCGACAGCCCGTCCCTTCATCACGCATCATAA
The DNA here is from genome assembly GCA_963664585.2 of Oscillospiraceae bacterium. Lineage (GTDB taxonomy): Bacteria > Bacillota > Clostridia > Oscillospirales > Ruminococcaceae. The sequence continues at coordinate 3,808 of CAXXEO010000004.1, forward strand.
CACCCTTGATATGGATATGTATCTGCGAATCGCCCTTGAGCTACACCTGAAGAGATTGATTGTGGGCGGCTTTGATCGGGTCTATGAGATTGGACGTGTTTTCCGCAACGAGGGAATTTCGGTGCGCCATAACCCTGAATTCACCCTTTTGGAGCTCTATCAGGCGTTCACAGATTATAAGGGAATGATGGAGCTGACAGAAAGCCTGATTCGTACGGTCGCCCATGAGGTTCTGGGAACGGGACAGATTGCATATAGCGGTGTTCCACTCGATCTGGACAAGCCTTTCGATGTGATCACGATGGCCGGGGGGGGGGGGGGGGGGGGGGGGGGGGGTGCTGTTTTGCAGTATGCGGGTGTTGACTTTAAGGCTATGACCACGGTGGAAGAGGCAAGGGCCGCTGCGAAGGCACATGGCATCTCCTATGAGGAACGCCACGGAATCGGCGGCATACTTGAACTATTCTTCGAGCGCTATGCGGAGGAGAAAATTATAAACCCCACCTTTGTCACCGAGCACCCAGTTGAAATTTCGCCCTTTGCTAAGCGCAAACCCAATGATCCTTTGTATACAGAGAGGTTTGAGCTGTTTATCATGGGCCGCGAATATGCCAATGCCTTTTCTGAACTGAATGATCCCATCGACCAGCGTCAGCGCTTCGAGCACCAGATGGAGCTTCGCGCCAAGGGCGACGATGAGGCGGGAGAGATCGATGAGGACTTTATCAATGCGATGGAATATGGAATGCCCCCGACAGGCGGACTGGGCATAGGGATAGACCGGCTGGTCATGATGCTTACAGATAGTTATTCTATCCGTGACGTGCTGCTTTTCCCCGCCATGAAACCCAGAGAACAATACTGATTTTTATCTAAGAAACAGTATTTTGCGTTTCTCGCTTTTGGTAGGGCAAATCTGAATGGATACATTTTACAAAAAGATAAATTTAAAAGGATCCGCCCCAATCATGCCAGTTGGCTTGGTCGAGGCGGATTCGCGCTATTTTGTATCTGTTTTCCGCTTCAGGCTGGGTAAATATAGCCAATTAACTTAAAAACTGGCTATATATAAAACGTCATTTTCTTCCACCGCCTTCGGCGAGGGAAGAAATCACAAGCTTGTTTTCAAGTTAATCGCTACATTGTAAAATGAAATGCGACAGAAAAAAGATAGCCCAAGGCAGCCAAAACGTGTAGAATAGAGTTTGCAACAACAACATTCACACAAGGAGGCAGCCATGAGCCACCACCATTTTACAACATTCGAACGAGGAAAGATAGAAGAACTCCGTCAAATCGGATATACGACCCGGAAAATCGCATCACGTCTGGGATGTCACCACAGCAGTATCGCTAGAGAATTGAAACGTTTTTACGGTGCCCGAGCGTATAACGCAGAAGAAGCACAACTGGATTACCAGAAGAAACGGCACAACAGCAAACCTCAAGGGAAATGGAACGAGGAGTTGTGCGCAGTTGTGGCAGAAAAGCTGAAAGAGACCTGGTCGCCAGAGCAAATATCACATACCGTTACTTCAAGCCAACTGAGCTTTAAAACCATATACAACTGGCTTTATGCCGGACGACTGAACGGACTTACCGCAGATGTGCTGCGCCGTAATGGAAAAAAGAGAAGCTGTAAAAATCTTGCGCATTATGCTCGTGGTACTTCTATCCACAAGAGACCCAAAGAGGTATATACCAGAGAAACATTTGGGCATTGGGAACTTGATACGGTGGTTTCCTCTAGGGGTTCCAGTAGTTGCTTGGCCACCTTTGTGGAACGAAAAACAAGGTTCTATACAGCCGTTCCCATTCCTGATCGAACGGCAGCTTCCATGGAAGCTGCAATCAAGCACCTGCATACTTTATTGCCACAAGGCACATTCAAAACAGCAACAACAGATCGTGGCGGTGAATTTGCCTGTTATGATGTAATCCAGAAAGATCTAGGCTTAACTCTTTATTTCGCTGATCCATATTGTCCGCATCAGAGAGGAAGCAATGAGTACGGTAACGGTTTGCTCAGAGAGTTCTTTCCGAAAGGTACTGTTCTGTCAACTGTTTCTCATCAAAACCTGTCTTCTTCTCTTCTGCTTATAAACAATAGACCCCGAAAATGTCTTAATTGGAATACACCTTCCCAGCTCTTTCTACTCGAACTGTCGCATTTGGCTTGACAATGTAGCAATCAACTATAGATATAATATAAATGCTAGAATACGATGGCATTATTTTCAAGGTTAGGCACATTTTTGTGCATCAAAAGAGAGGCTTTTTTGATGCAATGCTGATAGACTTTGATTGAAGGGAGGTTATGTGATGGAATGGCTTGACAGACTGAACCATGCGATGAGCTACATTGAGGATAATCTTTCGGGCGACATTGATTATGCCGAGGCTGCCCGGATTGCCTGCTGCTCAACGTATCACTTCCAGCGGATGTTCTCTTATATTGCGAACGTTCCGTTGTCTGAGTATATCAGGCGCAGACGGTTGACAGACGCCGCTTTTAAACTGCAGAACAGCGACATAAAGGTCATAGACATTGCACAGAAGTATGGATATGATTCGCCGACGGCTTTTGCCCGCGCATTCCAAAATGTACATGGCGTTTCGCCTACGGCCGCACGCTTAGGAGGTGTACAACTTAAAGCTTTTTCCCGCATGACCTTTCATATTTCGATTAAAGGAGATGTGGAGATGAACTACAGAATTGAACAAAAAGGTGCTTTCCGCGTGGTTGGTGTAAAAGAACACGGAACCATGGATATAGAGGAAAGCTTCACCAGAGTGCCGCAGTTTTGGGCAGAAACATTCCAAAATGGTATGTTTGAGATCGTTTGCAGACTATCAAGCGGAGAACCAAAAGCTGTACTGGGTATCAGTACATGTATGGATGGCAGCGAATTCGATTACTATATTGCCAGTGCCACCGATAAGCCGGCACCATTGAACACCTGTGAGTATCAAGTGCCTGCTGCCACATGGGCGATATTTGAATGTGTCGGCCCCATGCCGTCAGCCATACAGGAGCTTCAAAAGCGCATTGTCGCCGATTGGCTGCCAACGTCAGGATATGAGTACGCAAACGCACCAGATATTGAAGTATATCCTGAGGGAGACACCTTATCAGCGCAGTATAAATGTGAAGTATGGTTACCGGTTGTGAAAAAGTAAATGTAGACTCTGAATTTTCATATAGTTGATTAACTTGAAAACAAGCTTGCAATTTCTTCCCCCGCCGAAGGCGGGGGAAGAAATTGACGTTTATATATAGCCAGTTTTTAAGTTAATTGGCTATAACACGACTAGTGTCTTGTAAAATCTAAATCTTTCATGGCAATGGGTTAAATATACACTCAGTACAAAAGCAACCGACAAATAACGCTGTGAAGCGGTTTGTCGGTTGCTTTATTATTGACATATAGAAATTGCGATAATTGTGTTTCCCCCAATCAATCTGATTATTGCATGGGCACAGTTTTTACAATTGGGTACTATATCCAACAGAAAAATATCTATCATTTTTTGCCGCCTTGCTTTATAATGGCAGAGACAGAGGAGGGCTTTCCTATGCTGCACCCCACCGAACAGGATGAACGGCAATACCTGAAAGAGGTACTGCAAAAACTAAAGAATGCTATTGTGGGCATGGAACAAAAAATTGAAGGTTATTCCGAGAAAATACTAGAGACCAAGCGGTATATATGGGAAAACATGGCGCAGCTCGATTCGGCCGAAAAGGCGGCCAACCGGGTCTCTGCCAATGAGGATATCTTTTTTGGTGAAAAGGCCGTTGCCGAACGAAATCGTATGCAAAAGCTTTTTTTGTCGCCATATTTTGGTCGCATTGACTTTGTGGCAAAGGGTGAAAGCAGCCAAAAGGCTTTTTATATTGGAATTTTTTCGTTTTTCGACCCTGCCGGCTCACAAGACGTCATTTATGACTGGCGCGCTCCAGTGTCCAGTATGTTTTATGATTTCGAAATTGGTCCGGCCTTATATACGGCACCCGGCGGGCGGATGCAAGGGGACATGCTCTTAAAACGACAGTACCGCATTAAGAACAGCCGAATGGAATACATGATTGAGAGCGCTCTCAACATCGGCGATGAGATCCTGCAGCAGGAGCTTTCCCGCACCTCGGATGAAAAGATGAAAAACATCGTCGCCACGATACAACGGGAACAAAATAGCATCATCCGAAACGAATCAGCCAAAGTTTTTATAATACAGGGTGTCGCCGGTTCAGGCAAAACCTCGATCGCACTGCACCGCGTGGCCTTTTTGCTCTATCGTTATAAAGACACGCTGACTTCAAAAAACATCCTGATCGTCTCGCCGAACAAGGTGTTTGGAAACTTTATTTCAAACGTTCTGCCCGAACTTGGAGAAGAGAATATTGAGGAGATCGGATTTGAGACCATCGGGGCACAGGTGCTTGGCAAAAAATTCAAGTTCCAGACATTTTCCGAACAGGTGGCGGAGCTTTTAGAATCCCATGATCCCTCCGCCGTCGAGCGTATCCGATTCAAAGCAACCAACGAGTTTGTCAGCGCCCTGCAGGCTTATCTGGTGAAGGCTGATGAGCAGTTTTTTACACCTGTTGATCTAGAACTGGAGACAATGCACATTTCTCAAAAGTCCCTGTTGGATAGATACCAGGCCTCTAAAAGGATGCCGATCAAAAAACGGTTGCAAAAGATGGCCGCAGACTACATTTCTCAGTTTCAGAGGGAAAAGGATCGCATGCCGGACGGCAAAGCGGTCAGCTTAATTAAAAGCAGTATTCAAAAGATGTACCGTTTTCAGGATGCCTTTTCACTTTATAAACACTTTTACCTTGCCATTGGTAAGCCAGAATTCTTTTTGATGAAGGAGAAAAACACCTTTGAATTCTGCGATGTATTTCCGTTTGCCTATATGAAATTGTATTTTGACGGAAGCGATCAGGATTATAGTAATATTAAGCATCTTTTAGTGGATGAAATGCAGGATTATACGCCGATCCAGTATGCAGTGCTGGCTCGCCTGTTTCGGTGCAAAATGACGATATTAGGCGACAGCCACCAGTCGGTCAACCCTTACAGTTCATCCTCGGTGGAAAAAATCCGTCCTTATTTTGACGGCTGCGACTGCGTAGAGCTGTGTAAAAGCTACCGCTCGACCTTTGAGATCACCCGTTTTGCACAGGGCATACGGGAAAATAAAAAGCTAATCCCCATCGAGCGTCACGGTGAAGCGCCTGTCGTTACGCGTTGCAAGGATGAAAGCGGTGAACTTTACGCCATCGAAGAGCTAATCCGCGGCTTTTCAGCGTCGGGCTACAGCTCATTGGGTATCATCTGCAAATCGCAAAAACAGGCAAATATGCTTTTCGACAAGCTAAAGCCTCAATTTCATACGATCAGCCTACTCAATGAACACAGCAGTGAGTTTCAGGAAGGGGTTGTCGTCGCCTCGGTGCACATGACAAAAGGACTTGAGTTCGACCAGGTGATTGTGCCAGACCTGTCTTCAGAGATCTATGCCACCGATCTGGACAAAAGCCTTTTATATATTGCCTGCACAAGGGCAATGCATAGATTAAGCCTGTTATATTTTGGCGAAAAGAGCAGGTTCTTAAAGGAAGAATAAAATACACATATGTTTAATTTTCAAATATAGTTGATTAACTTGAAAACAAGCTTGTGATTTCTTCTCCCGCCGAAGGCAGGGGAAGAAAATGACGTTTTATTTATAGCTAGTTTTAAGTTAATTGGCTATATGTTTAGAATATGATTTGCATTTCAGTAAAAAAGCAACCGACTGACCGCTTCACAGCGGTCAGTCGGTTGCTTATATCATGTGTTAATTGTATTCATTCCCCGCCGCTGGAAGGGGAATGAATACAGAAAAGTTTTGTCCTAATTCTTTAGGCTCTGCAGGGGGGCGGGGATCTGTCCGCCGCGGTGAACAAATCTGGCAGCGGAGGCTCTTCCCACCGGCATCACTGGACCTCCGCCCAAAAGCCCACCAAATTCAAGCTCTTCGCCTACGTCCTTGCCAATGGCAGGGATGAGACGGACAGCAGTTGTTTTGGAGTTGACCATGCCGATCGCCATCTCATCGGCAATAATACCGGAGATGGTCGTTGGGGTGACGCTGCCGGGAATGATCACCATATCAAGCCCCACAGAGCATACGGCTGTCATGGCCTCTAGCTTTTCAATCGTCAGCGCACCGCAACGGGCAGCAGCAATCATCCCCGCATCCTCAGATACCGGGATAAAGGCCCCAGAAAGACCTCCCACACGTGAAGAGGCCATAACACCGCCTTTCTTCACCGCGTCGTTTAAAAGGGCAAGGGCGGCTGTCGTCCCCGGTCCTCCGCAGACCTCTAAGCCGATCTCCTCAAGAATATGGGCGACCGAATCACCGACGGCGGGGGTAGGGGCGAGTGAAAGGTCAACAATGCCAAAGGGAACGCCCAGCATACGGCTGGCCTCGGTGCCTACAAGCTGTCCCATGCGGGTAATCTTGAAAGCTGTCTTCTTGATGACATCTGCCACCTCGTCGATGGGAACATCCCCCGCCTTTGCCAGTGCCGCACGCACGACACCGGGACCTGAAACGCCCACGTTGATGACACAATCCGCTTCGCCGGGACCGTGGAAGGCACCTGCCATAAAGGGGTTGTCCTCAGGGGCATTGCAGAAGATCACCAGCTTTGCGCAACCAATGCACTGGTTGTCCTTGGTGGCCACCGCCGTTTCCAGAATAATCTCGCCCAACATGCGTACCGCGTCCATGTTGATGCCCGCCTTTGTTGAAGCCAGGTTTACCGAGGAGCAGACGCTTTGAGTCTGGGCAAGCGCACGTGGGATCGAGCGAATCAGCTCAAGATCTCCGGCGGCAAAGCCCTTTTGCACCAGAGCCGAATATCCGCCGATGAAGTTGACACCCACAGCGTCTGCAGCTCGCTGAAGAACGTGAGCGTATTTTACCGGGTCGCCTCCTGATGCGGCCACAAGCATAGCGATGGGCGTGACCGAAATGCGCTTGTTGATGATGGGGATACCATACTTATTTTCAATTTCTACGCCGGTGCTGACAAGATTTTTAGCAAGACGGGTAATTTTGTCATAGATCTTTTTACAGGAACGGTCAATATCACCATCCGCACAGTCAAGCAGAGAAATCCCCATGGTAATCGTGCGTATGTCCAAATGATCGTCCTGAATCATCTGGATGGTTTCTAAAATATCTGTAACATTCAGCATCATATTCCTCCGTTATACTCTGTGCATGGAATTGAAGATATCTTCGTGCATTACATGCACCGACAGCCCCAGAGAGGAACCAAGTGCTTTGAGCTCCTCGGCCATATGGACAAAATCGACTGAAATCTTTGAAATGTCTGCCAACATGACCATGGCGAATATATCGTCCATAACGGTCTGAGTGACATCTATGACGTTTGCATTATAAGTAGTGCACATACCTGCTACCTTGGCGAGAATACCTACCATATCCTTGCCTACGACTGTAATAACTGCTTTCATGGCTGAAATAACCTCCTAAGTAATACTGTTATCGATGTCCCCAAGCAAAACCAAGGGACTTAAATCAGATGGAATATAAAACTGGGCGTTAGAAAGATTGACTTCGGCGATGATGGCACTGTCTGGTGCACAGCTTCGCTTAAACTGGCCGCCGGCAAGCTTTCGGATAAAGATCACCAGCTTTTCCTTGATGAAAGTGTGATCATAGGCTTCTGAGAAAGCAATGCAGGCGTAATAATAGATTCGGGATGGGCGCATTTTATAGCGTACCAGGTGATAAAGAAAGAAATCGTGGAGCTCATAGGGACCAAGGATGTCCTCGGTCTTCTGCGCCATCTCACCTGGCTGATGACTGGGAAGAAGTTCGGGCGAGACAGGGGTGGACAGGATATCCTGCAGCAACTCACATAAATCACCTAAAAGGTTCATATCGGCGATATGCGCTACCAATAGGCGAATGCAGGTCTTTGTGATACAGGTGTTGACGTTGTAGTTGGCAATATGGTCGCCGGCAAAGGTGCAAAACCCCAGAGCCTCTTCAGACAGGTCGCCCGTACCGACCACTAGTCCTCCAACCGAGTTCGCCAGATCAAGAAGGATCTGAGTGCGCTCTCTGGCCTGTGCGTTTTCATAGGTTGTGTCATGTTTGGCGGGAGAATGAGAGATGTCCTCAAAATGCTGGAGCATAGAGGCCCGGATCGAAATATCCCGTCCGGTGGCGCCAATTGCCTCGATGAGTGCGAGTGCGTTATAATAAGTCCTGTCGGAGGTGCCAAAACCCGGCATGGTGATGCCCAGAATATTCTCTCGTGGAAGGCGGAGCCTGTCCATCGCGGCGGCGGCCACCAACATGGCCAGTGTGGAATCAAGTCCACCAGAAACGCCAATGACAACCTTTTTAATCCCTGTATTTTTCAGTCTGGCAGAGAGGGAAAGAACCTGAAAATCAAATAGTTCGGATAGAAATGCCTCTCGTTCCAGAGTGTTGTCAGGCAGGTAAGGATTTTTTGAAACCGGACGATGCAGTCCCCCTCCACCGCCCATTGAGGGTTTTTCAAAAGTAGACAGAGCAGTGCCGATGATACGCTTTTGAGAGCGTATTACATCAAGATCAAGATCGCAGGCAAGAGTCAATTCCTGACGGTCAACCAATTCATATCCAATCTCCTGTCCACATTCGTAGACTGCTGCGTATCCCCTATATAGATAGGGGGAAGAGCTGTCGCCCAATCCACCGTTCACCACTGCCACGGCGGTGCCGGTGGTGAAGCTGATTGCCTTCGCAATTTCAAGAGTGCTTTTGGTTGATCCTGCAACCACCGGGGAATAGCTGGGGACGATCGCCAGGTCAAATCCGGTGTGTGAAAGCGCAAAGAGCTTCATGGGGAGAAGTGAAGGATTAACGGGAAGAATTACAAAACGGAGGTTGCCGCATCCGAATACGGTATCGGCCGGTAAAAAGCCGGAAGCCTCTGCAGCAGGGCTCAGTGGTGCGGGATCGTCTGCCGAGGGAATATACCCCAGAAGCTCCCCCTGATAAAGCACCGCCATTGCCGAGATGACTCTTCCCTGGCTAGAGATGGGAAGTCCTATGATCAAATAGCATTTCAGATCTCTCGTCATGATCCGAATGTGCTCAAGCTGATGGCGGCAGGCATCAAGAAGAGCGGATGAATAAAACAGATCACCGCAGCCCGGAGAAGAGAGGGCCAGCTTGGGAAAAACCACAATGTCGGCCGGACTTTCCTCAAGCAGGGCGAGGATTTTTTCTACGCTTTGGGCGCAGCTGTCAGGGTTGGCCACAGAGACTTCATTTACCGCGCAGAGCACTCTGATGACAGGGTTCATTTTCATTAACCTCCCTTTCTGATTATGGCGACTGAAGCACTATACTGCTTCATTTCGCCAGATATGATTTGCTTTTCAAAAGGTATTTATTAAGGTCCACTTCCCCCAAAAAGCGGGAGAAAGTGAAAATGTTCTTTATAGTAGCGATTAACTTGAAATCAAGCTTGTGATTTCTTCCCCCGCCTTCGGCGGGGAAGAAAATGACGTTTTCTATATAACCAGTTTTTAAGTTAATTGCTACATTGTAAAATGAAATGCGACAGAAAAAAGATAGCCCAAGGCGGCCAAAACGTGTAGAATAGAGTTTGCAACAACAACATTCACACAAGGAGGCAGCCATGAGCCACCACCATTTTACAACATTCGAACGAGGAAAGATAGAGGAACTCCGTCAAATCGGATATACGACCCGGAAAATCGCATCACGTCTGGGATGTCACCACAGCAGTATCGCTAGAGAATTGAAACGTTTTTACGGTGCCCGAGCGTATAACGCAGAAGAAGCACAACTGGATTACCAGAAGAAACGGCACAACAGCAAACCTCAAGGGAAATGGAACGAGGAGTTGTGCGCAGCTGTGGCAGAAAAGCTGAAAGAGACCTGGTCGCCAGAACAAATATCACATACCGTTACTTCAAGCCAACTGAGCTTTAAAACAATATACAACTGGCTTTATGCCGGACGACTGAACGGACTCACCGCAGATGTGCTGCGCCGTAATGGAAAAAAGAGAAGCTGTAAAAATCTTGCGCATTATGCTCGTGGTACTTCTATCCACAAGAGACCCAAAGAGGTATATACCAGAGAAACATTTGGGCATTGGGAACTTGATACGGTGGTTTCCTCTAGGGGTTCCGGTGGTTGCTTGGCCACCTTTGTGGAACGAAAAACAAGGTTCTATACAGCCGTTCCCATTCCTGATCGAACGGCAGCTTCCATGGAAGCTGCAATCAAGCACCTGCACACTTTATTGCCACAAGGCACATTCAAAACAGCAACAACAGATCGTGGCGGTGAATTTGCCTGTTATGATGTAATCCAGAAAGATCTAGGCTTAACTCTTTATTTCGCTGATCCATATTGTCCGCATCAGAGAGGAAGCAATGAGTACGGTAACGGTTTGCTCAGAGAGTTCTTTCCGAAAGGTACTGTTCTGTCCACTGTTTCACATCAAAACCTATCTTCTTCTCTTCTGCTTATAAACAACAGACCCCGAAAATGTCTTAATTGGAATACACCTTCCCAGCTCTTTCTGCTCGAACTGTCGCATTTGGCTTGACAATGTAGCAATTGGCTATAGAAAGTAATCAGTATGACATGAATGTTGGCAGAACAAAGATGAAAGTAGGAAAAAGTTTTTATAATAGTATGAGTGTACAAATTTTCCTCGTCGGACAATGATAAAATTCCAGAATTAGAAAGCGCTGGGATATTCGCATTATAATATCATATTTTTTTTCTTAAATAAATAGATAAAAGACATTTGAAGGCTAATATGTTATAATCTTTTAAAACAAATCGGCAGCCATGGCTATTTGACGGATACCACAGCAGATTTAAAGCAATTTTATAAATAAAGAGGAGAATTTGAACTCCAATCGCTCTGCTTTAGACAGGGTAGTGTGCTAGAAAAAATCCTGATGATTTGGATAATTGCACTAGCACAATGCGACATCTTAAACTTGTATATTCCCCGCCTTTGGCGGCGGAATATACAAGAACATATAATCCATTGTCATATAAGATTTAGATATTACAAGGTACTAAAGATTTTTTGCATGGAAGAAAGGCCGGATCTATGAACAGATTCTATGACAGCCATACCCATAGTCATTTTTCTTTTGACGGAAGCGAAAGCGTGGAGGTCCTATGCCGTGCAGCCATCGAAAAAGGGCTTGAGGGGATCTGCATTACCGATCACTGCGATCTGGGACGTTACAGCATTGAAAACTGGGAGAGCCAGATGTCAGGCTCGGTACTAGAAACACTTGAGGCCCGTGAACGTTATCGTGGTGTGCTCGAGGTGACAGTCGGAATTGAGCTGGGTCAGCCGCAGGAAGAGCAGTTGGCGGCTGCAAGGGCATTGGCTCTTGAAAGCTACGATTTCGTGATCGGCTCTTTGCACAATCTGCCAGACACGGATGACTTTTATTATTTGAATCCACAGAAGATGGATGTAAAGAGGCTTTTAACCCGCTATTTTGATGAAGTACTGAAGATTGTGCATTGGAATGGCTTTGACAGTCTTGGGCACATTACTTATCCACTCAGATATATAGCAGGCGAGGGCGGCGTCAAGATCAACCTCTCTGATTATGAGGAACAGCTTCGGGAGATCATGAAGGAATTGGCTCAAAGGGGAAAGGCCCTTGAAATCAACACTTCGGGTCTGCGGCAGCGCCTTGGAGAAACGATGCCCGGCGCCTACTGCCTCAAGCTCTTCAAAGAATGCGGTGGTGAGTATGTCACCATCGGATCAGATGCACATCAGGCGGAGCATGTGGGGACGGGTTTTTTGGAAGCCGCCCGGTTACTGACTGCCCACGGCTTTGGGTATTTGACCTTTTATCGATCTCGTAGGCCTGTGATGCTGGCACTTTAGTATAATAAATATCGCGATTTCTTTTTGTGTGAAACAGGATAACCGAAAGTTTTGGCAACAGCTGGGCGTAAAGAAACGCCTTATGTCGGTTCTAGTCAAAAAAAGTGTTTTGATTTCACCTCATCTTAGGATTGGGAAAAGTAAATCTTTCTGGATGTTCTTTCGGATAATAAGTCCTATTACACGGCGGGGAGGGCAAAAAATGGCAAGGGTATTGGTGGCTATGAGTGGTGGCGTGGACAGCTCGGCTTCCGCTTTCTTACTGATAAAGCAGGGCTACGAGGTCGAGGGAGCGACCTTTCTCATATGGGATGGGGGAGAGGATGCCGTTCTATCAGCGAAGCAGGTGTGTAGCCAGCTAGGGATCCAGCACCATATATTTGATTACAGGGAACACTTTGGCGAGCTGGTTATCGATGAATTTGCAAAGGGGTATCTAGAGGGTGAAACGCCAAATCCCTGCGTTTTCTGCAACCGTCACATTAAGTTTGGACTGTTTCTAAGGGACGCTCTGACCATGGGTTTCGATTTTATCGCCACCGGTCATTATGTAATCAACCGCCGCGGTGCGGATGGAATCTATCGGATTTATTGCGGCTTGGACCATCTGAAGGATCAGAGCTATCTGATGTATCAACTTTCACAGGATCAGCTCAGTCGTGTCATTTTTTCGCTTGGGGAGATGGACAAGCCAGCGGCGCGTGCGTTGGCAGAGGAAGCCGGGCTCACTTGCGCCAAAAGCCAGGAAAGTCAGGACATCTGCTTTATTCCCGACGGAGATTATGCAGGCTTTATTGAGGCGTATACAGGTAAGCCTTTCACAGCGGGTGATTTTGTAGATGAAAGCGGCCAGCCGATTGGCCGCCATAAAGGGATAGGGCGGTATACCATCGGCCAGCGCCGCGGACTTGGCATGGGTTTTGGCAAGCGGATATTTGTGTCAGGTGTAGATAGTAAAAAGAACACAGTCACCCTTTCGGATGATAGTGTCCTCTTTTCTCAGGTGCTTACTGCTGTCGATATCAGATCTATAGATCCATCTGAGCTGAGTTCCCCGTGCAGGCTGATCGCCAGAATACGCTATGGACATCGTGGGGCGCCCGCTCTTGTGACCCCCTCGCGGGAGGGAGTTATGGTTCTCTTCGACGAACCCCAGCGCGCGGCAACGCCGGGCCAGGTGGTCGCCTTTTATGAGGGTGAACGGCTTGTCGGCGGAGGAATTATCGCGAAGCGTCAGACGACATAAAAGAGGACCATCAAAAAGTGGGCCAGGCTTCCGATCAGGACAAAGATATGAAAAAGTTCATGAAAGCCAAACCACCGTCTGAAAAAATTGGGCCATTTAAAGATATAAATGATGGCACCCACAGTATAGCTAATTCCCCCCACCACAAGAAGGATCAGCCCGGTCTTTGGCATTCGTGAAAGCACAGAACCTGGAAAAAGCATGACCGCCCAGCCCATCAGGATATATAAAAGGGTGGAAAGCCATCGCGGGGCACCAAACCAGCAGAGCTTGATCGCGATACCGATCAACGCAATCCCCCACATCACTCCGGTCATAACATAGCTTTTTGGAGCATCCATAAAGCTTAGGATCATCGGGGTATATGATCCCGCGATCAATACATAGATCATGGCGTGATCGAGCTTGCGCAGAACCTTGATCTGCTTTTCTCCGGCGGGACAGTAATGATATCCCGCGCTGGCGCAGTAAAGAGAAATCAGGGAGAGGCCAAACACGATGGCTGACCCGATGGCAATGGGATGAGGGTCAGAGTCAAACAACCAGGACAGCACAAGAACAGCAGTGCCAATCACTGACAGGATGGCCCCGGCCAGATGCGTGTAACAACTGATGGGCTCACGGGCCCTCAGTGTTCTTTTCATCATTTTGTGCACCTCCGGTGCTCTTATTTGGTAGTATTATACATCATACTCTTCCTTATCACCGTTTGCAAGAGTACAGTACAAACGAACGAAGGAACTCTTTGCTATCTTATTCAATGAAGACTGGAACCCGACGGGCTTTTACAGCCTTGTAATTAAAAGATCGCTGTGTTAAAATAAGATGGATAATTTATCAGATATTGTTATGTCGGTGCGCGGCCTATGGCCGCCATCTTTTTTTTGGAAAGGGGGAAAAGAACTTGCGCAATACTTCAATAGTTAGATTTATGGCAATTAACTTCTTCTTTATCGCAGTATCAAATTTCATTCATCCGGTGACACCGCTTCTTCTGCAACGGATAGGATGTCCGGATTATATGTTTGGCGTTGCCTTTGCGGCGATGTCCACCACCTTCTTCCTCACCTGTCCGTTCTGGGGAAGAATGGGCGATCAATATGGATATATCAAAATTCTTAGTATCGGTATTATAGGATATGCCGTGGGCCAATTGATCTTCTCGACCGCCGCGAACTCTTATATGGTCGTTCTGGGGCGTGCTGTGAGCGGTATGTTCATTTCTGCTACTTCGGTATGTGGAATGGCTTTTCTTTCAAAATCCACCGATGACGCACAAAAAAGAGCGCAGTACATGGCCATCTATGCCGCCGTCTCTGCAATTTCGACGGCAGTTGGATTCCTTGTAGGTGGTGTGGTCGGTGACGGGTCAATCGAGATTGTCTTTGTTATGCAGGTTGTAGGCATACTTCTTTCGGCCGTGCTGTTTTACTTCTTAATGGGAGAGATACAGCCCATTTTGGACAAAAAGAAAATCACTTTTGTTGATGTGAATCCCATTTCCAGTATTCTTGTAGCGAGCAAGATGATCACGGCACCGATGGCTACCTTTCTGTTGGCTGCCTTCCTTACAAGCTTTGCCACCAATGCACATGACACTTCTTTTAACTATTTTTTGCGGGCACAGCTTGCGTTCCCTCCGTCCGGCAACGGAATCTTTAAGTCCGTTGTGGGTATCATCGGCCTTGTCGCCAACTTTTCCATCAACATGTGGATCGCCAGAAAGACGGATACCCGTAAATCCATCATTGCTGTGCTTGCCCTTTGCGGAGCTTCTCTTGTGCTGATGGTCAACCTTCCCAGCGTCACCGCCTTTCTCATTTCAGCAATGATATTTTATGGTTTTAACTCGATCTATCTCCCCATTCAACAGTCCCTAATTGTCAAAAATGACAGCGGAATCTCGATGGGTACTGTCGCCGGAATATTCAACGCCGCAAGGGCGCTCGGAATGATTATAGGCCCCCTTGTTTCCGGTTTCGCCTACGCTACATCGCCAAAACTACCCTTTATTGCGGCGGCAATCGCCTTTTTTGCCGCTACGGCGATCAGCTATATTAACTATAAACAGTACAGCAGATTGGACAAAAAGGTTAGACAGTCTAGCTGATCAAGTTATATTCTTCCCCGGCCGCAGGCGGGTAGACAGAGTTCAAATTCATTTCGCATATATTTATAGAGATAAGATTCCCCGGCTTCCCAAAGGAGGTCGGGGAATTCCATTCGTATTGTATTTTTTACCCTAGATAAGCTTTTCCAGTTACAACTCCGCCTTGGGAGCTTTTGATTTTGTCGTTATATTTACTGCCTACGCTAACCGCGTTGTCCTTTGTGAAAGAAGAGAAGGCTGAGATAAGTGCAGCGCATATGATAATCAGCACACCTAGAAAGAGAAAACGTTGCTTGACGTTTAAAACACTGCGCTTCTCCGGATTGGGATATCTGGCAGCACAGTATACCTTCCCCAATAGGTAGCCCGCAAGCGCAGCCACAAGCAATACGGCAAGGGTGCCCATGAGGGTGATAAGCCAGGGCGGCAAGGTGGAAATAAAGGCCGAAAGCCCTGTTTCATTTCCTGTCATTACTGAGGAAGGTCCTCCCACGGTAGTTGCTATTTTCATCGTTCGTACTCCTTTTCTCAAGAGAAAAATTCGAATGCTAACCGCCCGCCTTAGGTGGAGCAGACTGGATTGTAAAAACTCGTTTATATAGAGAATTACTGTAGAACCCATAAACAACATATATAGCCAATTAACTTAAAAACTGGCTATATATAAAACGTCATTTTCTTCCCCCGACTTCGGCGCGGGAAGAAATTACAAGCTTGTTTTCAAGTTAATCAACTATACTTGTTGAGTTAACCAGTTTTGAAATTGAAAAAATCAGATATATAATAGCTTTATAAATGAATAATACCGCAGCAGGGACTAAAAGTAAACCATAAAAGAACACAATATTTCCTAATTATGTAATATATAGAGAGTGCATAATAAATCACAATTTATTTCATAATTCTACAGTATAGAAATATTTGCTATGCCGTCTTGGCTGTTGTATAATATACAGAAAGTGCGGCATGTGATTTATTTGGATAATTATTAAGACATAAATTGAACGAAAAAGGCCGCAATACTTTACCGAAAGGATGAAAAACATGTACAACGAGTATATGGATACCATTGGCTTCGTAAGCCGTTTTGACCCCGAGTTAGGCGAGGCGATGGCTGATGAGATGAGAAGGCAGCGCAGGAATATCGAACTGATCGCCAGTGAGAATATTGTCTCTCCGGCGGTGATGGCCGCAATGGGAAGCGTGTTGACCAACAAATATGCAGAAGGTTATCCGGGCAAGCGCTATTACGGCGGCTGTGAGTGTGTGGATGTTGTGGAAACTCTCGCCATCGAAAGGGCAAAGAAGCTATTTGGAGCCGAACACGCCAATGTGCAGCCTCATTCGGGTGCCCAGGCCAATATGGCCGTCTATTTTGCCCTTCTGCAGCAGGGTGACACTGTACTGGGTATGAACCTCGCCCACGGTGGACATCTTACCCATGGGTCGCTTGTGAACTTTTCTGGAAAAGAGTATAACTTTGTTCCTTATGGAGTGAATGATAACGGATTTATTGATTATGACCGTCTGCGCGAGATCGCTTTGGAAGTAAAGCCGAAGATGATTGTAGCTGGTGCTAGCGCCTATGCCCGAGAGATTGACTTTGCCCGCTTCTCAGCGGTGGCCAAGGAGGTTGGTGCTCTTCTGATGGTCGACATGGCTCACATCGCTGGTCTTGTGGCAGCTGGGCTTCATAACTCACCCATTCCCTATGCAGACATCGTCACCACGACCACCCACAAGACCCTGCGCGGCCCTCGCGGCGGCATGATTCTATGCAAGGAAGAATATGCCAAGGCCATCGATAAAGCCATTTTCCCCGGCATACAGGGCGGTCCTCTTGAACATATTATCGCGGCCAAGGCAGTCTGTTTCCACGAGGCCATGACCGATGAATTTAAAGAGTATCAGAAGCAGATACTCAAAAACTGCCAGGCGCTGGCACAGGGACTGGTGAAACGCGGAATAAAGCTTGTTTCTGGAGGAAGCGATAATCACCTGATTCTTCTTGATCTCAGGGGCAGCGGTGTTACCGGAAAAGAGCTTGAGAAACGCCTGGATGCGGTCTATATCACAGTCAACAAAAATGCCA
The DNA here is from genome assembly GCA_963664585.2 of Oscillospiraceae bacterium. GTDB lineage: Bacteria > Bacillota > Clostridia > Oscillospirales > Ruminococcaceae. The sequence continues at coordinate 21,254 of CAXXEO010000004.1, forward strand.
TTCCCAACGACCCCGAGAAGCCATTTGTCACAAGCGGTGTGCGTATTGGTACTCCTGCTGTGACCACGCGTGGCTTCAAGGAACCAGAGATGGAGCTGATTGCGGGTTGGATCAATGACGTCATCACCGATTTTGAGGGCTCAGCTGACCGTATTAGGGCCGGGGTTGATGAGCTGTGCAACAGATATCCCCTGTATTAAAAATATATATTCTCCCCCCGACTTTGGCGGGGGGAGAATATCAATAATTATAGTATCATAAAAAAAGGATTACAATGAATGGCTATTTTCAGTGGTGTTATTGACTCGAAGATATTGGGGATGGAGACATCTCTCAATGTTGTCCTGCCGCAGGATTATAAATCCTGCGATCCTGCAAAGCTTCCCAAGGTGCTCTATCTCCTGCACGAATATGGAGGACAAGCTTCTTCCTGGCAGCGATGGACAGGGGTTGAGAGATATGCCAAAAAATATAACCTTGCCTTAATTATGCCCGAGGTGCAGCGGAGCTTTTATATCGACATGAAGATGGGCCCCTCCTATTTTCGATACATTACCGAAGAGTTGCCTGCCCTTTGTGGGGCAATGTTTGGTATCAGCCAAAAACGAGAGGATACCTTTGTGGCTGGGGCTTCTATGGGCGGGTATGGGGCCTTGAAATGTGCCCTTTCAAGGCCTGATCTATATAGTGGCTGCGCCGGACTTTCCGGTGCCTATGATATCCACTTTGTGCGGGATGAGTTGTGCAAAAAACCAGAAGACTTGTCAGGCGGACAGGCTATACTGGGAAAAGAACTGGAAATAGAGCCGGAAAATGATCTTTTTGCGCTGGGGGCGAAGATTGCCCTTTTGCCCGAGGCGCAAAGACCCAAGCTCTTTTTTTACTGCGGGACTGAAGACTATCTCTATGAGCAAGGGGTTAAGTTCTTTGAACATCTCGACGCTCTTTCTTACGGCTACTTTTATGAAGAGGGGCCGGGTGGACACGACTGGGATTTTTGGGATCCAGCGATCAAAAAGGTGATCGAAAGTTTCGCGGCAGATACCACTTTGCTCTAGAATAAGGTTTTGTGATTTTCTATCCCTGACACAGGGAAAGCAAAGAAGGATTAATATAAACCATCAGTATAAATAGAAAAAGGGGTGATCAGATGGCGTCTCCGCTCGCCGACCGATTGAGACCATCTAGTTTGGATGATGTGGTGGGGCAGCGTCATCTGCTTGCTCCAGGCATGGTGTTGCGCTCGGTGATAGAGAGCGGCGTTATCCCTAATCTGATTTTTTACGGACCCTCAGGCGTGGGGAAGACAACGGTAGCCCGCATCATTGCCGAAAGTGCCGGCAAACGCCTTCATAAGCTCAACGGTACTACTGCGTCTACCTCGGACATACGGGCGGTGATTGAGGAAATAGGCACCTTTGCCGGTGTAGGTGGGGTCATCCTCTATCTGGATGAAATCCAGTATCTCAATAAAAAACAACAGCAGACCCTTCTTGAGTTTATCGAGGATGGAAGCATCACTCTGATCGCCTCCACAACGGAAAATCCCTATTTTTATATTTATAACGCCATCCTCAGCCGCTCGACGGTATTTGAATTTAAGCCTGTACCTCCGGAAGATGTGAAACGATCAGTGGAGCGTGCCTTTCGGGAGGCTGCCGTGCTTCTGGAGAGTCCCGTAAAAGCGGATGAAGAGGTCATCCAGCATATCTCTTTTGCTTGCGGAGGAGATGTGCGCAAGGCAATCAATGCTGTAGAGCTGCTTTCGGCCGCTGCATTGTCTGCTGACGGAGTTGTGACGCTTGACGCTGCCAAACAGGTGGCCCAGCGCTCGGCCATGCGCTACGACAGGGATGGGGATGTCCACTATGACATTCTTTCCGCCTTTCAGAAATCCATCAGGGGTTCGGATGAAAATGCGGCGCTTCACTATTTGGGTAGACTTTTGGAGGCGGGGGACCTTCTCTCTCCCTGCCGAAGGCTTTTGGTGACCGCCAGTGAGGATATCGGTCTTGCTTATCCCCAGGCGGTAGGCATCGTGAAAAGCTGCGTGGATTGTGCGCTTCAACTGGGCCTTCCTGAAGCGAGAATCCCACTTGCTCAGGCGGTAATATTACTATGCACCGCCCCCAAATCCAACAGTGCCATTATGGCAATTGACGCCGCCATGGAAGACATCAAAAAGGGCGCTTATGGTGATCCGCCTGACCATCTGAAGGACGGACATTATGAAGGCGCGAAAAAGCTTGGCCGTTCCATTGGATATCAGTACCCGCACAATTTCCCGGGCGGGTATGTGAAGCAGCAGTATCTCCCGGACAGTATCCGGGGCAGGATCTATTATCGCTTTGGGGACAATAAAGCCGAGCACGTAGCCGCCGAGTATCGCAAGAAGCAACGTGGGGAAGAATGATAGCGAATCCTTCCAATCATCTGATAAAATTGGTAAGGCTGTTCTATGACGGCTTTCATTCGCCACAATGTGTTGTCTCCCGTCTTGGTCTATGAAAAATTCTCTTGTTAACACTTCTGAATATAGGTTATGCAGAGTTTACGTGCAAAATAGATAGTTAACGAACATACTTCTGCGAAAGCGATAAAATGGAGGACGAAATGATTTATACGACCAAGCGTTGCCCCCACTGCCACGCAGTGTATGAAGCGCTCTCTCCTCGTAATCAAAAATTGTATGGGTGTTCCCAGCTCACATGCGAACATTGCGGGCTGTCATTTATAACAAAAAGCATTATTGAGCCAGCGATTCTCAAGGTTTCAAAAACAGCACCTAAAAAAATCGACCTTGAGATTTTGTTTTATATTATTTTTGGCAGTTTGATTATCTATGCGGGTGCTTTTGCGATAAACTATGTTGCAGCCTTTGCATTTATATTTGGTGGGATATTCTTTTTTGGTGGGGTCTATATTTTTATTAACGGCTATTTAAACTATGATAAGAACTATAAACAATGGGAAGAATCCTACACTGAGTCCTTAGAGAGACTGAAGGACCCTCAATATGTCGAGGCTTTACAAGCGGCAGGGTTTCGTGTACCATCTCAGTTTTTGGATCGCGACAAACAGTGATCTGCACCAATCGAGCAATAAAGAGAGAAATTTTGATCAGTCGACCCTGTTCATTTAGAAAATTACTTTATAGCCAATTGACTTAAAAACTGGCTATATAAAACGTCATTTTCTTTCCCCGTCTTCGGCGTGGGAAGAAATCACAAGCTTGTTTTCAAGTTAATCGACTATAGAATAGAAATATGTAAGTGCACAGCAAATATTTGACCATCCACGATCAAAGTGGATAGCCATGCGCCGGGGCGCCGCCTTCCAGCTGAGGCAGCGGCCCGGCGTTTTTGTCCCCCTAAACCACCGGCGGTCCGGCGGTTTAGGGGGACAGCTACGCATCTTCCCTCTATCGAAGGCGAAAGGAAGATATAGCCAATTAACTTAAAAACCGGCTATATATAAAACGTGATTTCAAGTTGATCAACTATACGTATCAGTCGTTATATCACTGATCGCAAAATATAGTTTCAATCAACTTGTCAGCACAGTCCGGGGAATAGCGCCACTGATCGATATGGCCCTCTTCGATAAAATACCTCGGGATAATGGGGTGATAACGTGCGTCAAAGGCGTCGACAATGACTAGCTTTACCTTCATTTTTTCAGGAATCAGGCTTTTTATGTAAACACTTGCTTGTTGGCCGGGGATGACATTGTCTCTGGGCTCGGCCAGTCCGGCAAGATTGGGGGCAAGCTCAACGAAGACTCCGTAGCTTTCAACCGAGCGCACCACACCGGCCACCGTTTCACCGCTGACAAACATGGCCGCGTTTTCACACCAGGTTCCCAATAGTTCCTTGTGGGTGAGGCAGATTCGGCCCTTGGGATCTATTGAGCGCACCACACCCCGGATCTCCTGCCCAGGGACAAAGCGGTCTGCAGGATGGGAGATGCGTGATATGGAGATAGCATCTATGGGAATCAGTGAGGGTATACCACATCCGATGTCTACAAAGCAGCCAAAAGGCTCTAGATGCGTCACTCTGGCCGATATGATATCTCCCGGAACAAGTTTAGTTATGTAATTTTTCATACAGGCAAGCTGGGCGGCCCTTCTGGAAAGTATGGGAATCGTTTTGCCGTCAGACACGCGATCAAAGCCGGTGACCTTAAAACAGACCGGCTTGTTGACCCGTGAAATGATGGCAATATCCCTTGTACTGCCGTCGTCGATACCAAGTGCCCCTTCTTCGCGGGGGATAAGGCCTTTAAAGCTGCCAAAATCAATAATAAGGTTATGGTGGGAATCGCAGATAACCGCCCGGGCTTCCAGTATTTTTCCCTGGCACATAGCCTCTTGCAACGAAGACAAATTTTTTATGCTAAGCCTGTTATCCGTGCTGTCTATCAGCATTCCCTCTGGAAAAAACTGCTTTGACATTTGTATAACCTCCTTTTTTAACATGGCAGCGGCGGGTGAGGCTGCCGTTATCATGTATATTCAAAGGGGGTAAACATCATTCTAACCACAAAGATTTATTTTCCTTGCTCCTGCCGATTTCAGCTGGCCGATCACCTGCTGGACAGATTCATCGGGACAGTAAAAGCTTACCGCAGCACCGCCCGACGTCGCCTTTTGGGAAATAGCTTCTCCAGAAAGCTGTACTACACCGTTTAAACCAGGATGTGACAGTTCCTCAGTATTGAGACGGTCGATCCCCGTCAGAGCGGACTGGATATCGCCCAGTACACTTTCTGCATGAGAAATAGAGCTGAAAATACAGTTGATGATCAAATTTTAGCCTCCTTAAAAGATGGTTTTACTATTTTGCCTCAAAAAAGGCATGAAAAAACAAAAAATATTTGCCAATTTAAATACACATCTGCTATAATTTTAAGGATATACAGTTGATATCAACAATTTATAACGATTTGATAGAAAAACGCGTTTCTTTATCTGTCAGTCTGCCACAGGCCGAGCGGAATGAGTTCGATTATTCCTCTCTGTCATGCAGTTATGTAATGATGGAAGATATAAAAATGCATAAACTTTTAACATTGAATAAGAACTGGGGGAGATGTCCATATGGACGTGCGGGTAGGCGATATTCTTGTGATGAAGAAACCGCATCCCTGCGGCTGCAATCGATTTATTGTGCTTCGCTCGGGCATGGATTTTCGCATACGCTGTGAAAGCTGTGGTCGGGAGGTTATGGTGGCAAGGACAAAGATTGAAAAAAGCATCAAAAACATTCTGAGAAAAGAACCGGGCGAGGGCTAGCGGTATCGTACCTGCATCCCATAAAAATAACCTGATATAAGGTGGAGGATACTATGCTGGATAGACTTTCTGCGGCCGAGGACCGCTACAACCAGTTAAACGACAGATTGATGGACCCCAATGTGGTGTCCGATCAAGAGCAGTTCAAGCTACTGATGCGCGAGTACAAAAATCTGACCCCTATTGTAGAAAAATACCGCGAATACCGCAGCGCCAAAGAGGCCTATGAAGAGGCTAAGTCTCTTTTGGATGAGGGCGGGCTTGAACGTGACTTTCGGACAATGGTGGAAGAGGAATATCAGGGGAACCGTCAGCTGATGGAGACCCTTGCAGAAGAGCTGAAGGTGCTTCTTCTTCCGAAGGACCCCAACGACGATAAAAGCGTTATTATTGAAATTCGCGGCGGAGCGGGCGGTGAAGAGGCGGCTCTCTTTGCAAACTCACTTTACCGCATGTACTCTATGTATGCTGAAACAATGGGCTGGAAAAGTGAGATTTTGAACCTGAACGCCACCGAGCTTGGCGGCATCAAGGAAATCAGCTTCTCTATTGAGGGCGATGGAGCCTATTCCAAGATGAAGTTCGAAAGCGGGGTTCACCGTGTGCAGCGTGTGCCTGAGACCGAGTCATCAGGGCGTATTCATACTTCTACCGTGACGGTGGCTGTGCTGCCCGAAGCAGAGGAGGTTGAGGTGAATATCGATCCCACTGAGCTTCAAATTGACACCTACCGCGCCGGCGGGGCGGGTGGACAACATGTCAACAAAACAGAATCCGCCATTCGAATCACCCATCTGCCGACCGGCACGGTGGTTGAATGCCAGGATGAGCGCAGCCAATACAAAAACAAGGATAAGGCCATGAAGATTCTGCGCTCACGCATCTATGAAAAGAAGCTTCAGGACCAGAATGACCAGATCGCCTCTGACCGTCGCAGCCAGGTGGGAAGCGGCGACCGCTCAGAGCGAATCCGCACCTATAACTTTCCCCAGGGAAGAGTTTCCGATCACCGCATCGGTCTCACCCTTTATAAGATTGAACAGATCATGAACGGGGATCTCGGGGAGATTATAAGCGCCCTGAGCACCGCGGATCAGGCAGAAAAATTAAAGGCCAATGGAAACTAACAGGGAGATGACCACAATAGAAACGAGACTGTTTACGGTGTGTCCCCCGGAAGAGTACGCGGACAATATCGCCGAGGCCGGCCGTTTGCTTGTGGCAGGCGAGCTTGTAGCCATCCCAACCGAGACGGTCTACGGGCTGGGAGCCAATGCCCTTGATCAGATTGCGGTGGAAAATATTTTCCGCGCCAAGGGGCGTCCCCAGGATAACCCTCTGATCGTGCATATCTGTGATATGGATATGATTTACATGGCAGTGTCCTCTCTACCTGAAAGGGCCAAGATATTGGCGGCGGCTTTTTGGCCCGGCCCGCTCACCATGATCCTTCCGAAGAGTGAGGGACTTGCTCCAGCCACCACGGCTGGGCTTGACAGTGTGGGGGTTCGCATGCCTGCTCATCCCGCCGCTCTCGCCATGATCAAAGCGGCAGGATGTCCTATCGCCGCGCCATCCGCCAATATATCGGGAAGGCCCTCACCTACCACCGCACAACACTGTATAGAAGATCTTTGGGGTAAGGTGGCCGCCATCGCGGATGGAGGTGAGTGTTCGGTGGGCATAGAATCTACCGTCCTTTCCCTGCTTGAAGAAACCCCGATGGTTCTTCGTCCCGGCGCGATCACCCCAAGACAGATTTCAAAGGCTTTGGGCGGCGTCTCCGTCAGGGTGGCACAGGCTGTCTTGTCTGAAGTAGGCGAGGGAACAAAGATATTATCGCCCGGTATGAAATATCGGCATTACTCCCCCAAGGCAAAGGTGATCATTGTGCGGGGAGAGCTGCAGAGCTTTGTGCGTTTTGTGAACGACCTTACGGAAGAGGGAATTTATACCCTGTTGTTTGAGGGCGAGGAAAAGGATCTCACGAAGCCATGGGTAAGCTATGGAATCAAGGGAGACAGTATCTCTCAAGCACAGCAGCTTTTCGGAGCTTTGCGCCGTTTTGACAGTCTTGGGGCAAAAACCGTCTATGCCCGCAGCCCTGAGCTGAATGAGGACGAGCTGGGTGTATATAACAGGCTGCTTCGCGCCGCTGCTTTCGAGGTAATCGACGTATGAGAGAAATCCGGGTAATCGGCCTGACAGGCCAGACCGGTGCAGGGAAAAGCACCGTAAGCACTGTCATGAGAGAAAAAGGGATACCCGTTATCGATGCGGATCTTGTCGCCAGAGAGGTAGTGGAAACGGGAAAAAGCTGCCTTGTGGAACTGGCTCTGGAATTCTCGGCCATCATCCTCAATGCCGATGGCAGTTTAAACCGCCGAAAGCTTGCTGATATTGTTTTTGGGAATAGAGAAAAGCTGGACCGGTTAAATCAGATCATCTTTGCATATATTATCGAAGAGATCAAAGAACGAATTGGCGCGTTAGATGAAGCGGGTCATTACAGAATGGTGATCATTGATGCCCCAACGCTGTTCGAAAGCGGAGGGGACGCGATCTGTGATGAGATTATCTCGGTGATCGCACCGGAAAGTCATCGTCTGAACCGCATCGTCATCCGCGACCGGCTGACAGGAGAACAGGCTGCAAAACGCATGGCTTCACAGTATCCGGACAGCTATTATATCGAACGCTCGAACCCACGTCATTGTCAATGATGACGGGCTTGTGGAACTGCGCGCAAAGACACTTGCGCTTTTGGAAAAGCTAGGGATCGATACGAATCACAAATCAAATGAGTTTCCTGTCTCTTCCCCCTGTGAAATTGGGGGGAACGGAGACGAAGAACACCATGCTGTTTTAAACAGGACTTCGTATGAAACAGGGGAGAAGCTGGCGGATGAATGATATGGATATGAAATCATGAGGAGTCGCAGGCTCCCGAAATATTTAACTATAGCCAAATTTGGTACTGGCGATTATTCTCCTGTGTGCAGGTGCGACGGCGGGCTATAAACTCCTTAGCAGGGTGGCATATCCGACTAAATATAATGAATATGTTAAGATTTATGCGTCGAGAAACAACCTGTCTGACGAGCTTGTATATGCGGTTATTCGCACGGAAAGCAGTTTTAAGCCACAAGCGGTATCTCACGATGAAGCTCGGGGATTGATGCAGATCACTGAGGTGGCCTTTGACTGGGCAAAGCAGCGCATGAGGGATGAGACCACGGTCTATGACGATCTTTTTGATCCTGAGACAAATATCAAATATGGCACCTATATCCTCGCTCTTCTTACCGAAGAGTTTAAGGACACCTCAACCGTTCTTTGCGCATACCACGCCGGATGGGGAAGTGTAAAAAAATGGCTTGCCGATTCAAATTGTTCTTCAGACGGAATCACGGTGAAGGTCATTCCCTATCAAGATACCGAATGGTACGTTTCTCGGGTGAATCAGACCATAAAGATCTACAAGCAGTTATATAAAATGTAAATTAAGTTGTTTATTCGCATTTTCTCATGCTAAAGACGTTAAAAATTATACAAAAGATATGCTTTATATATAACATAATATAAAACTTAGGAGGAAAGATCATGGCAGAGAAAAAAAGCCTGGCCGAGCAGATGAAGGAAAAACTTTTGCTGAATCCCAAAAGCGCCGGTGAGCTCCTCTCGGCGGAGAATCTTTTGACGGCAGATGAATTTTGTAAGGAATACATGTCCTATTTAGACAGGGCCAAGACCGAAAGGGAGGCTGTGGATGCCACTATTGAGGTCCTAAAAAAACACGGCTACACAGAATTTGACGCATCTGTTAAATATCTTGCCGGCGATAAGATCTACGCGAATAACCGAGGAATGGCCCTGATCTTCGCCACCTTGGGAAGTGAAAGTCTAGCTGCTGGTGTAAACATCGCCGCCAGCCATGTGGACTCACCTCGTATAGACCTCAAGCCCCGCCCCCTTTACGAAGAGGCGCAGCTTGCTCTCTTTAAGACTCATTATTATGGCGGTATTAAAAAATACCAATGGGCAGCCGTACCCCTTGCGCTCCATGGGGTGATCCTGAAAAATAATGGTGAGAAAGTGAAGGTGCGCATTGGCGACGATGAGGGTGAACCCGTGTTTTGCGTCACCGACCTGCTACCTCATTTGGGCAAGGAGCAGATGGGCCCGCACTCTCGCTGAAGGAATCAAGGGTGAGGAACTCAATATTCTGATTGGAAGCCGTCCCTTCAAGGATGAAAAGGCAAGTGAGAAGGTTAAGCTTGCTATTATGGCTCTTTTAAATGATAAATACGGCATGATTGAGGCTGATTTTCTCTCTGCTGAGCTTGCGATGGTTCCGGCGCAGAATGCCCGGGACGTAGGCTTTGACCGCAGCATGGTCGGTGCCTATGGACAGGACGACAGGGTGTGTGCCTATGCCTCGCTGATGGCAGCCCTTGAGGCTCCAACCCCCAAGCGTACCACCGTCACAATCCTTGCCGACAAGGAAGAGGACCGGCTCTGCCGGCAGCACCGGACTCCAGTCTGACTTCCTGCGTTTCTTCATTGCCGACCTGGCTGCTCCCTATGGTATTCCGGAGCGCACTGTTCTCCAACACTCCCGCTGCCTCTCTGCCGATGTCAACGCAGCCTTTGACCCGAGCTTCCCCGACGTCATGGAGAAGCGCAACGCCAGTTATCTGGGCTACGGTGTTGTGGTGACCAAGTACACAGGTTCCAGAGGCAAATCTGATACCAACGATGCTACCGCCGAGTTCATGTACTATGTCCGTCATATGCTTGATGAATATGGTGTTATCTGGCAGACCGGTGAGCTGGGCAAGGTGGATCAGGGCGGCGGCGGAACGGTCGCTAAGCTTATTGCCCAACTGGGTGTGGATACCGTCGATGTCGGCGTGCCTGTACTTTCCATGCACGCTCCTTTCGAAGTGGTGGCCAAGACCGATATATATATGCTTTATAAAGCATTTAAAGCCTTTTATCAGTAAAAAAGGCCACTGAACACGAACTTGAAATTATTCAGTCTCTGTTCCTCCCGCTTTCAGCGGGGAAATACAAAAAATTCTAGGCCGTTAAAACAGGACTTAGTATCGACAATTAGTTTTAAAAAATTAGTAAAAAAATATAAGGTTCGCCCCTTTGGGGGTGGACCTTATATTTTCGCCCCCGATTGACTTGCTTTTTCACCAAACCGCTGAATGCCGAATACTATGAACTATTGGCAAGGTGGTGATATTTTGCAGTTTTTTTCCTCTTTTAAGGTGCTTCTTATTCTGTTTCTGGGGATTTTGGCAGTAAACCTTTTCCCTTGGATGGGAAGGCATAGCGGATTTATCACTCGCGGTGGGGTAGGGGGAGTGCTTTTCTGCATGGGGGCGAAGATATCCTCTGATCCGGAAATCTACAGCCAGATCGGACGTATAGGTGGTACGGCTCTGGTACTCGGTGCCGCGACAGTGGCAGGTTCTGTGGTGGCTGTCCGGATGGTGAGAAAGCTGATCCTGAAGGAGGGGCAGAAATGACACTCATATGCCTTTTATGCCTTGCGGCTGGAATGGCTGCCGGTTTGAGTGGCTGGCTGGCCGTTTTTAGCGGACTGGACTTTATGGCCTCTCTGTCGCTGTTGGCGTTGACCTTCGGAGTAGGGCTTCAGCTGGGCGGCGAGGGAAAACTTCTAGGGAGAATGAAAGGATTTGGTGCGCGTGCTATGCTTTTGCCGCTGGCGGTCGCTGTGGGGTCGGTGCTCGCGGGCACTCTGGCGGGTGCAGTAATGGGGCTGCCCGCCAATCAAAGCGCATCGGCTTCAGCAGGGCTTGCCTGGTACAGCCTTTCAGCTGCTATATTGGACGATATAGCGGGGCCTGGAGTAGCAGCACTTGCGCTTCTCACCAACTTATTTCGTGAGCTCATTGCTTTTTTAATTACCCCTCTTATTGCCAAAAAAATCGGTCATCTTGAAGCTATAGCACCTGCGGGAAGTACGGCGATGGATACGGCCCTTCCTATCATTGCGGCGGCTACGGACGATCAAACGGCGGTATACTCTGTAATCTGCGGTTTTACTCTTTCACTTTTTATGCCACTTCTGGTGACAATATTGTATCGAATTTTTTAGTCATAGCTTTTTTATCTTTGCCTTTCCCCCTGAGGCGGGGAAAATAGAGATAAGAATCTGCTTTTATCTGAGATTAGGCTCAAAAAGAGATAAAAAAGGAAGATTAATCCATACAAAAAAATCCAATACTCATTTGAGTATTGGATTTTTTATAAAATACATAAAATTAACAAACTTATAGTTGACAGGAAATGCCTGCTGTTATATAATAATATACTGTATCATAATGGCTAGCTATACCTTTTGCTTAAAATATCATATCATAATATGATAAAAAAATCAATATTTTTATAAAACATGCGCCCTAAATCGCCACCGACATATGCAGATAGTACAATCATCCTAAAATGAATGGAGTGGGTTAGACAATGGCGAAAATTACGCCCGTCAATCTGGGCAAAAATGTCCGCATGAGCTTCTCGCAGATCAATGAAGTATTGGACATGCCAAACCTGATCGAGGTACAAAAAAACTCCTACAAATGGTTTTTGAAAGAAGGTCTCAAACAAGTATTCAAAGATGTATCCACAATTACCGATTATCAGGGCAATTTGGCACTGGATTTTGTAGATTACCGGTTGGATGACAAGCCGAAGTATACAATTGAGGAATGCAAGGAAAGGGATGCAACCTATGCAGCGCCTTTGATTGTCCGAACCAGCCTTCTCAACCGTGAAACAGGTGAGGTCAAGGAACAAGATGTCTTTATGGGCGATTTCCCCCTGATGACTGATAATGGTACCTTTATCATAAATGGTGCTGAGCGAGTGATTGTATCCCAGTTGGTCCGTTCTCCCGGCGTATATTTTACATCAGCCAGAGACAAGGGTGGCAAGGAACTTTTTTCTGCCACTGTTATCCCTAACAGGGGCGCGTGGCTTGAATACGAAAGCGACTCTAATAATATTTTCTTTGTCCGTATTGATAAAAACCGCAAACTGCCCGTAACCACACTAATCAAAGCGCTGGGAATGGGCTCTAATGAAGAAATTCTTGAATTTTTCGGTGAAAGCGATATGATTCGCTCGACCATTGATAAGGACAATACAAAAAGCGGTGAAGAAGCCCTTTTAGAGGTGTACCGCAAGCTTCGTCCAGGCGAGCCTCCGACTGTTGAAAGTGCACAGTCTCATATTAACGCGCTGTTTTTTGATGCCCGCCGCTATGACCTGTCTAGAGTGGGGCGCTATAAATACAATAAAAAGCTTGCCATATCCTCTCGTATCACCGGGCAAACTGTGGCTCTTCCCGTAATTGACCCAATGACGGGCGAAATGCTCGCAGCGGTCGGCGATGTTCTCACACGTGAACGCGCCCGTGCCATCGAAAATGCAGGTGTAAGCTGCGTAAGTGTGCTTGTTGATGAGACACCAGTTAAGGTGATTTCAAACGGAATGGTGAATATTGCAGGCTTTGTGACGTTTGACTGCGCCGAACTGGGCGTCGACGAAAAGGTGCGCATGTCGATACTTAAAGAAATCTTAGAAAGCGCCAATGATGATGCCGCCATCAAAGAGGCGATTGTTACGCGCATTGATGACCTGATCCCCAAGCATATTATTGTGGATGACATTCTCGCCTCAATCAACTATATGTGTAATTTGGCCAGCGGGCTGGGAAATTTGGATGATATAGACCACCTTGGCAACCGCCGTATACGCTCGGTGGGTGAGCTCCTGCAAAACCAGTTCAGGATTGGCTTCTCAAGGATGGAAAGAGTAATTCGTGAGCGCATGGCAACTCAATCCCAGGACACCGACTCTGCCACCCCCCAGGCTTTGATCAACATCAGACCGGTGGTGGCTTCCATCAAGGAGTTCTTCGGATCCTCACCTCTTTCTCAATTTATGGATCAGACAAACCCCTTGGCCGAACTGACGCACAAGAGGCGACTTTCAGCCCTGGGTCCCGGCGGTCTTTCCAGAGATCGTGCAGGCTTCGAAGTTCGCGACGTTCATTATAGTCACTATGGCCGTATGTGCCCGATAGAAACCCCTGAAGGCCCGAACATAGGACTGATTTCTTATCTGGCCACCTTTGCCAGAATCAACGATTACGGTTTTATTGAGGCTCCCTACCGTATTGTAGAAAAGGATACCGGCCGCATACAGGAAAAGGTTATATACATGACCGCCGATGTGGAAGATGAATATATTGTCGCCCAGGCCAATGAGCCGGTCACATCAGAAGGCCAGTTTGCGCGCCCCAGGGTTAACGTCCGCTATCGTGATTCAGTACTCGAGATTGAGCGCGAAAAGGTAGACTTCATGGATGTCTCGCCAAAGATGGTTGTATCCGTAGCTACTGCGATGATCCCCTTTCTGGAGAATGACGACGCCAACCGCGCACTGATGGGCTCTAACATGCAGCGTCAGGCCGTCCCTCTTCTCAGGACAGAAGCCCCCATTGTAGGCACAGGTATGGAACACAAGGCGGCTGTTGACTCAGGTGTTGCGATTGTCAGCACGCAAGACGGATTTGTTAAAAGCGTTTCCGCCAACGAAATCGTTGTCTCTTCAAGCGATGGTGACAAGAGTTATCGGTTGATCAAATTTCTCCGTTCAAATCAAGGAACCTGTATCAACCAGCGCCCCTTGGTCGATAAGGGTGAGCATGTTGAAAAGGGTCAGGTTATTGCTGACGGCCCCGCTACCGCTAATGGAGAAATTTCACTGGGCAAAAATGTGCTCATTGGTTTTATGACCTGGGAGGGTTATAACTATGAGGATGCCATCCTAATCAATGAAAAACTATTAAAAGAGGATACCTTTACTTCCATTCATATAGAGGAATATGAAATTGAGGCCCGCGGCACAAAGCTGGGCCCAGAAGAGATCACACGCGACATCCCCAACGTTGGCGAGGATGCCCTCAAGGAACTGGATGACCGCGGCATTATCCGAATTGGCGCTGAAGTGCGCGCCGGAGACATTTTGGTAGGTAAGGTTACCCCCAAGGGAGAGACCGAGCTCAACGCCGAAGAACGACTTCTTCGTGCGATATTCGGAGAAAAGGCCAGAGAGGTCAGGGACACATCCTTACGTGTTCCCCATGGTGAATATGGAATCATTGTGGACGTTAAGGTCTTTACCAGAGAGAACAGCGATGAGCTTTCACCTGGTGTTAATATGGTTGTCCGCTGCTATATCGCTCAGAAAAGAAAGATCTCAGTTGGTGACAAGATGGCCGGACGCCACGGCAACAAGGGCGTTGTATCTCGGGTTCTTCCTCAGGAGGATATGCCATATCTGCCCGATGGTACCCCACTTGACATCGTGCTCAATCCGCTGGGCGTTCCCTCCCGTATGAATATCGGTCAGGTTTTGGAGGTCCATCTAGGACGCGCTGCGGTTGCCCTTGGCTGGAAAGTGATGACGCCGGTATTCGATGGGGCAAAAGAGGCAGATATCCAGAGCCTATTGACCCGTGCAGGCCTATCCCCCGATGGCAAGACTGAGTTGTATGACGGCCGAACGGGAGAACTTTTTGACAATCCTGTCACTGTTGGATATATGTATTACCTTAAACTGCATCATCTGGTTGATGATAAAATTCATGCGCGTTCCACCGGTCCCTATTCTTTGGTCACCCAGCAGCCACTCGGAGGCAAGGCCCAGTTCGGCGGTCAGCGCTTCGGAGAGATGGAAGTTTGGGCGTTGGAAGCCTATGGAGCGGCCTATACCCTTCAGGAGATACTCACAGTCAAATCGGACGACGTGGTGGGAAGAGTCAAGACCTTCGAATCCATTGTCAAGGGCAGAAATGTGCCTAAACCCGGTATCCCCGAATCCTTTAAGGTACTGATTAAGGAGCTCCAGTCATTGGGTCTGGACGTCAAAGTCCTTGACAAGGACAATGAGGAAATTGACCTGAAGCAGAATTTTGACGAGGACGACAATATGGGACTGACCCCGGCAGATTCTGAGCTGTTTGAGCACGCACCTATTGAGGGAGCGGACGACTTTGCAGCCAGCGGGTTTGAAATCGAAGGCCCCGGTGCAGAATCGGGAGAGGCAGAATTCGATGACGAACTGTCTGAATTTGATGACCTTGAGCTGGAAGAGGACGAGAATTTCTGAGAAAGAGGGTTCACAAGTGGAGTTTAACGTATTCGAATCGATCAAGATTGGACTTGCATCACCCGAGCAGATGAGGTCTTGGTCCTATGGCGAGGTAAAAAAGCCTGAGACCATTAACTACAGAACCCTGAAGCCGGAAAGGGACGGTCTTTTCTGTGAACGTATTTTTGGCCCCCAAAAGGATTGGGAGTGCTATTGCGGACGCTATAAGAGAATCAGATATAAGGGCAAAGTGTGTGAGCGCTGCGGTGTTGAAGTAACCCGCGCCAAGGTGCGCCGCGAGCGTATGGGGCACATCGAACTGGCGGCCCCGGTATCTCATATATGGTATTTTAAGGGAACCTCCTCGCGTATGGGCCTTTTGCTCAACATGTCTCCAAGACTTTTGGAGAAGGTGCTCTATTTTGCTGCCTATGTGGTGACAGATCCCGGCATGACCAACCTGAAGAAGTATGCACTTCTTACAGAAAAAGAATATCGGGATATGAAAGAAGCGTATGAGGACGAGTTTTCAGCCGGGATGGGCGCAGAGGCCGTCAAAAAGCTTTTACAGGATCTCAACCTCGAGCAGTTGTCTGTTGAGATCAAGAATGATCTGAAAACTGCTGCCGGTCAAAAGAAGGCTAAGCTACTTAAGCGCCTTGAGGTTGTTGAGGCGTTCAGGGCATCAGGCAACAAACCAGAGTGGATGATTCTGGACGTAGTGCCGGTCATTCCCCCCGATATTCGCCCGATGGTTCAGCTCGATGGCGGCCGCTTTGCCACCAGTGATTTGAACGATTTATACCGCCGCGTCATCAACCGGAACAACCGCCTGAAAAAGCTGTTGGAGCTGGGTGCTCCTGATATTATCGTCAGAAATGAAAAGCGTATGCTACAAGAGGCTGTGGATGCCCTCATCGACAATGGCCGCCGCGGACGTCCGGTCACCGGACCCAATAACCGCGCGCTCAAATCCCTTTCCGATATGTTAAAGGGCAAGCAGGGACGTTTTAGACAGAACCTTCTCGGCAAACGCGTTGACTATTCCGGCCGTTCGGTTATCGTCGTAGGCCCCGAGCTTAAGATGTATCAGTGCGGATTACCGAAAGAGATGGCGCTTGAGCTTTTTAAGCCCTTCGTCATGAAGAGGCTTGTGGATCAGAAGGTGGCCACAAATATTAAAAATGCCAGAAAGATGGTTGAGCGGGCAAGCACCAAGGAAGTCTGGGACGCTCTGGAAATCGTGATCAAGGATCATCCTGTCCTGCTTAACCGCGCACCGACCCTTCACAGACTGGGTATCCAGGCCTTTGAGCCAGTGCTTGTCGAAGGAAGGGCACTTAAGCTCCATCCGTTGGTGTGTACCGCTTATAATGCGGACTTCGATGGTGACCAGATGGCCGTTCACGTTCCTCTGTCCGCCGAGGCTCAGGTGGAAGCACGTTTCCTCATGCTTGCCGCTGGTAATCTTCTCAAGCCCTCAGATGGAAAGCCGGTCGCTGTGCCTACACAGGACATGGTTTTGGGCTCTTACTACCTGACTATGGTCAGGGAAAACGAGATAGGTGCCGGCAAGGTTTTTCGCGACTTCGATGAGGCTAGAATGGCCTACAGCGAGGGTGCCGTGGGATTACACGCCCCTATAAGAGTGCGTACAAGCAAAATTATCAATGGGGAAACGATCACTAAGATTATTGACGCCACCGTTGGCCGCATCATATTCAATGATCCGATTCCACAGGACCTGGGTTATGTGGACCGTACTAATCCGGAAAACATACTGAACCTGGAGGTTGCCTTCCTGGTGCGAAAGGGCGAGCTCGGCAAAATCATCGAGCGCTGTATCCGCATCCATGGCACCGCTACTACCGCAGAAGTGCTCGATCACATCAAAGCCCAGGGCTTTAAATACTCCACAAAGGGCGCCATTACCGTTGCTGTCACGGATGCGATTATCCCGCCGGAAAAAGCCGCCTTCATCGAGCAAGCGGAAAAAAGAGTTGATGAGATCAAGCGCCAGTACGACCGCGGATTCATCTCGGAAGAGGTTCGTTACGAAAGGGTCGTCAAGACCTGGAACGACACTACCCAAGAGGTTAAGGACGCTCTGCAGAGAAGCTTTGACCGCGACAACCCCATCTTCATCATGGCGGACTCGGGCGCCCGTGGTTCCATGGACCAAATTCGTCAGCTGGCCGGCATGAGAGGACTGATCGCCAACACCTCTGGCCGCGCTATTGAGATACCGATTCGTTCCAACTACCGTGAGGGACTGAATATCCTCGAATATTTTAATTCTTCCAGAGGTGCCAGAAAGGGTCTGGCAGATACCGCCCTCAGAACTGCCGACTCAGGTTATCTGACTCGCCGTCTGGTGGACGTATCTCAGGATGTGATCATACGTGAGCAGGATTGCGGCACACATGAAGGCTTGGTCGTACAAAAAATTGTTGATTCAGGACGCATTATCGAGGATCTCGATGAGCGCCTGATCGGACGCTTTGTTGCCGAGCCCGTCGTGGATCCCGCTACCGGTGAGGTAATAGTCGACCGGGATACCATGGTCACAGAGAAAATTGCCAAGCAGATTATTGATGCTGGGTACACTGAGGTCAAGATTCGTTCCATTCTCAACTGCACCACCAAGTACGGGGTTTGCGCCCACTGTTATGGTGCTAACCTGGCTAACGGTGATCTGGTGGGCATTGGCGAAGCGGTTGGCATCATCGCCGCCCAGTCTATCGGCGAACCAGGTACACAGCTGACCATGAGAACGTTCAGAACGGGCGGTGTCGTTTCCGCCAGTGATATCACACAGGGCCTTCCTCGTATTGAGGAGCTGTTTGAGGCCAGAAAGCCGAAAAATGCGGCAATTATCAGCCATGTAACCGGCATCGTGGACTTCATCAAGGACGCTAAGGGCGGCGACTTTGTGGTCGTTACAAACGAGGACGGCGAGCGTTTCGAAAAACAGATCGTATATGGTTCAAGTGTTAAAGTGGCTGCAGGCGACCACATTGAAAAGGGCGATCTGATCACTGAAGGATCGGCAGAGCCTAACGAAGTCCTTCAGGTCAGCGGAGAGCTGGCCGTTCAGGATTACCTGATCAAGGAGGTTCAGAGGGTCTATCGAACACAGGGCGTTGATATCAATGATAAGCATATCGAGGTTATCGTACGCCAGATGATGCGCAAGGTCCGTCTTGACGACCAGGGTGATACCGAACTGATACCCGGCACATATGTCGAGAAGACCGAGGTTGTCGGCGTCAATGGTGAAATGTCCGTCCAAAATAAATTTGACGGCGGGCAGCGTCAGCAGGCAAGCTGGATACCCGTTCTTTTAGGAATCACAAAGGCATCTCTTGTCACCGAGTCCTTTATGTCCGCGGCTTCTTTCCAGGAGACCACGCGCGTACTCACCGAGGCAGCCATCAAGGGTAAAATCGACCCGCTTCTGGGACTCAAGGAAAATGTCATTATCGGTAAGCTGGTACCAGCTGGTACAGGTACGGTGGAATACGCCAGTATTTATGCGCAGTATTCTTCGCAGCATATAAAGGCCAATGCCGATTAATGAATGGATTTTGGTAATACTGTCAAAAAACCCAAGCAATAATTGTTGACAAGATGCGACATTCGGTGATAAAATAATTAAATGGGCAAACTTTAATAGGTTCATGCCTGGCTTAATGGCCGGTTTGATAAATAAAATGAAAATAAATAAGTAAGGAGGTGTAATATGCCAACCTTTAACCAGCTCGTGAGAAAGGGCCGTGAGGCTATCGTGAAGAAGTCTACCGCTCCTGCGCTCTTAAAAGGACTCAACTCCAAAAAGAACGTGATGATCGATCAGACCTCTCCGCAGAAAAGGGGAGTATGTACTGCAATCAGAACACAAACCCCTAAGAAGCCTAACTCGGCTCTTAGAAAAGTCGCAAGGGTTAGATTGTCTAACGGAATTGAAGCCACAGCCTATATCCCCGGAATCGGGCACAATTTGCAGGAACATTCTGTTGTGCTTATCCGTGGTGGCCGTGTAAAGGACTTACCTGGTGTGCGTTACCATATCATTCGCGGTACTCTGGATGCCCAGGGTGTTGCCAAGCGCATGCAGTCGAGATCCAAGTACGGTGCTAAGAGACCAAAGGCTGGTGCTGCCGCAAAGACGACGAAAAAATAACCCGAAATAGTGCCGCACAACAGGTGGCTTAAAGCCGCTATTGGCGCGCGCGGGAGTTTTGTCGCTTTCGAGTACCGATGATATCATTTATGTGAAGGAGGGAAGAGAAGTGCCAAGAAGAGGCAATATAGCAAAACGTGATGTTTTGCCAGATCCGCTATATAGTTCGAAAATGGTTACACGCCTGATTAACAGCATCATGTATGATGGCAAGAAGGGTGTAGCTCAAAAGATTGTCTACGGTGCCTTTGATATTGTGCAGGTTAAGACCAGCAAGAATGGCCTTGAGGCGTTTGAGCAGGCTCTTGAAAATATCATGCCAATGTTAGAGGTCAAGGCCCGCCGTGTCGGCGGTGCAACCTATCAGGTTCCTATGGAAGTACGCCCTGAAAGACGCCAGACGCTGGGTCTCAGATGGCTTACCGGTTATGCGCGCAAGCGTTCGGAAAGAACCATGCAGGAGAGACTGGCCGGCGAAATTATGGACGCCCTGAATGGAACAGGTGGAGCATGCAAAAAGCGCGAGGATACTCACAAGATGGCCGATGCCAACAAGGCGTTTGCACATTACAGATGGTAGTACCGAGTGCGCTTAGATCAAAGCGGTTTCGCATAGAAATATTAAGGAGGACTATATGCCAAGGGATGTGGCGCTAGAGCTTACGCGCAATATAGGCATAATGGCTCATATCGACGCCGGTAAAACCACTACTACCGAGCGTATTCTATACTATACAGGTAAGACTCATAAAATCGGTGAGGTCCATGAGGGCGCAGCCACCATGGACTGGATGGAGCAGGAGCAGGAGAGAGGCATTACAATCACCTCCGCTGCGACAACCTGCTTTTGGACGGGTCACCGCATAAACATTATCGACACCCCTGGGCATGTGGACTTCACCGTTGAGGTCGAGCGATCCCTGCGGGTACTGGACGGATCTGTCACTGTGTTTTGCGCCAAGGGTGGAGTGGAGCCCCAGTCTGAGACTGTTTGGCGCCAGGCTGACAAATACCGTGTACCCAGAATGGCCTATGTAAACAAAATGGACATTATGGGCGCTGACTTTTTTAATGTGGTTTCTATGATGCACGACAGACTGAAATGTAATGCTATTCCCATACAGCTTCCTATTGGCGCCGAGCAGTTTTTTAAGGGTATCGTTGACCTTGTCGAGATGAAAGCTTATGTTTACTATGATGACATGGGCAAGGACATCAGAGTTGAAGAGATTCCTGAAGATATGCGCGAGTTGGCGGAAGAGAGCAGACTCAAGTTGATCGACGCTATCGCCGAACAGGATGAACAGCTGATGATCAAATACCTGGATGGTGAAGAGCTGACCATTGAAGAGATCAAGGGAGCCATTAGAAGGGCCACACTGGCCAACGAACTGGTTCCTGTCACTTGCGGCACATCTTACCGCAACAAGGGCGTCCAGAAGCTTCTAGACGCGGTTGTGGACTATATGCCCGCTCCCACCGATGTTGATCACATCACAGGCATTAACCCCGACACAGACGAAAAAGAGGAGAGGCCGTCATCTGATAATGAACCCTTCTCTGCTTTGGCCTTTAAAATTGCCACAGATCCTTATGTGGGTAAGCTGTGCTTCTTCAGAGTGTATTCGGGTACGGTTAACGCCGGCTCATCGATACTGAACTCAACCAAGGATAATTCTGAGCGTATGGGGCGTATTCTGCAGATGCATGCCAATCACCGGCAGGACATCGAAACCTGCTATGCAGGCGATATTGCAGCGGCGGTAGGACTCAAAAATACTACAACCGGCGATACACTGTGCGATCCCAAAAATCCGATTATCCTTGAGTCCATGGACTTCCCAGAGCCTGTCATCAGGGTGGCTATCGAGCCAAAGACAAAGGCAGGTCAAGAGAAGATGGGCCTCGGCCTTTCCAAACTGGCTGAGGAGGATCCCACTTTTAAGACCTATACGGACGAAGAGACGGGTCAAACCATCATCGCCGGAATGGGAGAACTTCATCTTGAGATTATCGTGGACCGCCTTCTGCGCGAATTCAGGGTAGAGGCGAACGTCGGAAAGCCACAGGTCGCCTATAAGGAGACCATCAGAAAGCTGGCCGATGTCGACATGAAATACGCCCGCCAATCCGGCGGACGCGGCCAGTACGGCCATGTCAAGATCAAGGTCGAACCAAATGAAAGCGGTAAGGGCTATGAGTTTAAGAACGCCATCGTAGGTGGAAGCATACCCAAGGAATACATTGGCCCAATCGACCAGGGTATTCAGGGTGCCATGCAGTCCGGTGTTCTGGCCGGATATATTGTGGTCGATGTCAAGGTCACACTATATGACGGATCCTATCATGAGGTTGACTCCTCAGAAATGGCCTTTAAGATAGCTGGTTCCATGGCCTTCAAAGAAGCCTGCCGCAAGGCCGATCCCGTCATCCTGGAGCCCATCATGAAGGTCATGGTTACCGTGCCTGAAGATTATATGGGCGATGTCATGGGCGACCTCAACTCTCGCCGCGGACAGATACAGGGGATGGAAGCACGCTTTGGCGCCCAGCAGATCACTGCTTTTGTACCGCTATCCGAAATGTTCGGCTATTCCACTGATTTGCGTTCAAAGGACTCAAGGCCGTGGAGTATATGTGATGGAGCCTTCACATTATATTGAAGTTCCTCGCTCAATCGCCGAAGGAATTGTAAGCGCCAGAGGCAAAAAAGACTAAGGTTTTTCGCACTAATACTTGATTTTCAAGGATACACTTGCTACAATACGAATTGTAGCTATAAATGTAATTATAATGAAATAAAGGGAGGAATATTTAAAATGGGAAAGGCGAAATTCGAAAGAAATAAGCCCCATGTCAATATCGGCACGATTGGTCACGTTGACCACGGCAAGACCACTCTTACTGCTGTTATCACCAAGGCCCTTGGTATGAAGGGCGGCGCTGACTTCGTTGCGTATGATATGATTGACAAGGCTCCTGAAGAGAGAGAGCGCGGAATTACAATCAATACGGCTCACGTTGAGTATCAGACAGAAAAAAGGCACTATGCCCACGTTGACTGCCCCGGACATGCCGACTATGTCAAGAACATGATCACCGGTGCTGCGCAGATGGATGGTGCCATTCTGGTTGTGTCTGCTGCAGACGGCCCCATGCCCCAGACCAGAGAGCACATCGTGCTTGCCCGTCAGGTTGGCGTGCCCTATATCGTTGTTTTCATGAATAAGGTCGACCAAGTTGACGATCCCGAGTTGATCGAGCTGGTTGAAATGGAAATCAGAGAGCTGCTTTCCCTGTATGAGTTCCCCGGCGATGATATTCCGATCATCAAGGGATCTGCTCTGAAGGCTCTTGAAGCTCCTCTCGACGCTACAAATCCCGCTTACGCTCCCATCTATGAACTGATGGATGCGGTTGATTCTTATATCCCCACACCAGAGCGTAAAGCTGATCTGCCCTTCCTAATGCCTGTTGAAGACGTCTTCACCATCACTGGCCGTGGCACCGTTGCCACTGGCAGAGTTGATCGTGGTCGCGTCAAGACCGGTGATGAAATTGAAATTGTAGGCTTGGTTGATTCACGCAAGTCCGTCGTAACCGGCGTTGAGATGTTCCGTAAGGTTCTTGACTATGCTGAGGCCGGCGATAACATCGGCGCCCTTCTCCGTGGTATTCAGAGAGCTGATGTTCAGCGTGGCCAGGTTCTCTGCAAGCCCGGCTCCATCAAGCCCCACACCAAGTTCCGTGGGCAGGTTTACGTTCTTAAACAGTCTGAGGGTGGCCGTCATACGCCTTTCTTTAATAACTATAGACCTCAGTTCTACTTCAGAACCACCGACGTTACCGGCGTTGTAACTCTGGATGGTGGCGTTGAGATGTGTATGCCTGGCGATAATATCGAGATGGACGTTGAACTCATAACCCCAATCGCTATTGAGGAAGGTCTCCGCTTCGCTATCCGCGAAGGTGGCCGTACCGTTGGCTCTGGTGTTGTTATCAAGATTAACGCGTAAGTATTACAAAAAAGTCCCGCAGGTTTTTACCTGCGGGACTTTTTATGTGTACAAAGTTTTTGTCTCTGATCTCCTACCTTTGGCTGGGAAACACAGAAAGGATTATGGTTAATTAACTTGAAAACAAGCTTGTGATTTCTTCCCCTGCCTTCGGCGGAGGAGAAAAATGACGTTTTATATATAGCCAGTTTTTAAGTTAATTGGCTATATCTCCTAAACGCGGCATAGAAACTAAACTACGGCTGCAAGGGTTAGAATCCCCAAGTTGTCATTATAGATTTTGTCGAATTGTGATAAGGGTAGGGGACTTATTCCCCGGCCCACTTCAATGGTGTACCCCGGACGATTGTACGTCTGGATAAACCAGTCCTTATAGCCTGCATTCCCCGATGCAGCTGGAGTTTCCTCTACGGTATAACCGCTGACCTCCCCAAACATTTGGGCGATTTCAAAGGAGCGCGGTGGATTATAATCGGCAAACTTCCAATAGATGATTTCTCCCTGTGTATGGTAAGCGAGGATAAGCCGGAAGTCCTGCTGGCGAGTAAAGGCGGCTACTGCTTGGCTTTCCGGCTCTGAAAGAGGTGAAGGACCCACGAAATCCCTTGGCCCGGGCTTTGTATATCCCTGAGCATATTTAATGCGCTTGGCCTCCTCCCAGCCAGCCGGGTAGTTGAGATTTAGATCTACTCCTTTGATATTAGCCTTCCATCCGGATGGAAAGGGAAGAGACAGATAGTTCATCTCCTTCGCCTGCTTATAAAGCTCACTATCGGGTGGTATCTCGCCCGTGACCAGATCTACACCATCCGGGTTGACCATCGGGGCTATGTATATGGTAGATTGTTCGTATATCTCAGACGCTTTTTTGCCACCGATTACGCCGCCACGCGCGTAGGCCTGCGCGTATTGTTCCAGAAACTTCATGAGGACGGGTGTCGTAATCCACTCATTTGCATGATGAGCGGCGTTATAAAAGACCTGATTTTGGCCTTTGCCGATTGAAAGAGTATAAAGCGGCTTGCCCGTGACGCTATTTCCTATACTGCCTTTCTGTAGAAACGGGTATCTTGCCACAAGACCCTCGATAAATAATGAGAGGGCCGTTGAGGTCATGCTGACATTGGTCATTATAACCGGGAAACCAAAAGGAACAGTAATCGACTGACCAACAGTAAGCTGGTTGGGGTTTATTCCCGGATTCGCCGTCTGTATTGCCGCCACTGTAGTTCCATAGGCAGAGGCGATTTTGTACAATGTATTCCCCGCTCTAATTCTGTGAATTACATATCCGGTGAGATAGGGCATCAGTTTTGCCCAAGTTACGTGACCTACAATCCCATCGGGTTTAAGTCCCCGTGAGGTTTGAAAACGGTTGACGGCACGTTTTGTCATGGGGCCAAAAATGCCATCTATCGTGCCAGAATAAAATTCGGCGCGCTTCAGAGAGGCCTGCAGCAGTTCAACCTGTGGCCCGCGCGTGCCTTCTTTTAAGGTATTTAACAAAGGGCACTCCTCCAATAATTTTAATTACAAACCATCATATGCGTCTTTGCGGCCTGTTGTCAGAAGCGTTTTTGCTTTTAAATATAAAATTTATCTTAAATACAAAAGGCCAACCTGAATTGGAAAGGCCAACCACATTATAAGTAAGCTGCAAACCGACTTTAGCACCCATAAGCGGAGGGGCATTTCGGATCCAAAAGTAACTGCTCGCAGAAATATAGCCAATTAACTTAAAAACTGGCTATATATAAAACGTCATTTTCTTCCCCCGCCTTCGGCGGGGGAAGAAATCATAAGATTGTTTTCAAGTTAATCAACTTATAGTACGAGCGGATCAGTTTCTACAGCAATATTCTGGTGGATTCATATTGCCCTCATACAATAAAAAGTCAGATTTAAATCAACCAAGACATAATTTTAGCTTGATGGCCTATATCCCTTGCTTCCTTTGTTATAAGGACTGACATGTCGATTTATTGTCACAGGATGAATAGCGGAAGGTATCAAATAAAAGGTAACGAGAGGACGATGACATAGAGAGTGGCATATGATGGAATGGCGTAAAACATTTTTTTGAAAGGAGAGCTGTAAGCATGCAGAGCGAAGCTGTTAAAGCCATGCCAATAGCTTTTAAGATTTCACCATTGCCAAGTGATCCGCAGGTAGCCATGGCGTATGTTCCCTATCAGAATATGGGTACCACCTATGAAGCGGATGAAGCCCTTAGCAGGGGAACCCTATTTCCCGAGTTGGATAAACCCTTTTTAGGCGAGAGGGGGTTCTCAATATGAGAGAACAGGACATAATGCTCAGAAGGCTGTCTGCTATGGATTTTGCCGTTTGGGAGCTGCACATGTATCTGGATACTCATGCAGAAGACTTGGTCGCACTCAACCGACTAAAGGAATACAGAGTGAAGCGCGAGGAACTTCTTAAAACATATGAATCAAAATTCGGCCCGCTTCTATCCAAACAAACTGGCTCGAACACCAAGTGGACCTGGCTGCAAGATCCGTGGCCATGGGATTATCGGGAGGGGGAATGACTTATGTGGCATTATGAAAAAAAGCTGCAATATCCAATTAACATCAAGAATCCCGATCCCGCGCTTGCCAAAATCATCATCAGCCAGTATGGAGGACTATACTCCAAAAGGATATAAAAAATGCAAAGACAACTTTATCTGTCCGCCGAAGGTGGTCAGAGAGATCCCAAGAGGCCTATTGTTTATTTAGGAAGTTCTTATATAAGAGCCAGGGACAAGCTTGAAGACTTTGCGGATTGGTTTATGCTTTCTTCAGCGTTTCGTCTATCTTCACCATTGTTGTTATTTTTTCATATTCTTTACTGAGGTGTTTACTATGTGTGATGGAATCGATCAATTACCCTTAATTTCAGCCGCAGTGGCCATCTCTCTGGCAAAACACATGACAACAGACGAATTAAACCTATATGCAAGCCTTCTGTCTGCCATAAGTTCTGAAATGTCAGCTATTGCAGCAGCACGTTCTTTTTTTTATCCTGAAATTTAATCTTTATTGCGATAGCATTATCGGTTTTTAATAGATATCTATCCTTGTCAGTTGCAAACATGCTGACACACATATTTATCGAATATTTTCTCATAATTAAGCAGACATCGCAAATCCTAACTACGAGGTGATTATTATTGACATCAACTACTATCAAAAAAACCCTGACCTCAGAGAGTATTATGATTCTCTGCCTGCGCATGTGCAAAAGGCATTAGATGAATCGAAAGCAGAAATCTGTACTCTAGGCGAATTAAAACAAGTCGCCGAACATTTGATGCACGATGGAGTTTTGTGATCATTGTTTTCAATTCGTTATCCCGCTTTGGAATAGGAAATTCAATATCATTTCATAAATTATTAAAAATCACAAATAATAACGACGAGGTGATAATAATGAAAAAAAATAAACAACCGGATATTCCGTTAGGATTGGGTATGGCATTCGCGCAAAAAATAGATGCGATGAATCGGTTTTCCTCTTTGTCTACAGAAAAACAGCAGCAAATTATTGATGGTGCTCACAATATCCACACAAAACAAGAGATGCATCAATATGTTGAGCAGCTTGCAGAAAACCGGGTCAATTTCTTTTAGTACACGCTAATGTCAGATTACTCCAATGTATGAAGTTCTGTTAATTGTCGGGTAAATAGCAACTAGTACAATGTAACATCTTAAGCTTGTATATCTAACCCATTGCCATAAAAAATTTAGATTTTACAAGGCACTAGTAATTTTCAATACTTTTATTTGCATCCGATAGATGTTCACTTTGCCTAT
The DNA here is from genome assembly GCA_963664585.2 of Oscillospiraceae bacterium. Classification (GTDB taxonomy): domain Bacteria; phylum Bacillota; class Clostridia; order Oscillospirales; family Ruminococcaceae. The sequence goes on from CAXXEO010000004.1 coordinate 48,764, forward strand.
CGCTTATAGGTGGATCACAAAATTGCTTTTATTATCCCGTTGCTTTGCAGGATAAGAGCTGATGGTTTTATCAATTTATGCCGGTGCAAATCGGCGGAATGGAGCATAATATGCCAAAACGAAAATATTCGGGACTTCATAATCTCATTTCAGAAGATTATGAAGCCAACCAATACTTTTCCTCGTTACCCGAATATGTCAAGGAGCAGATCAGCCAGCGTGACCACAATATAAACTCTTTCGAGAGCCTTCGCGATTATGCTGAAAATGTTTTAAGAGGCGACAATTAATACGAGAGATTTTAAAAATAACGCGACTTCTTTCGATCTTTCATTCCTGCCAATTGAGGAGCGGTAAAGTTTGTTCTTTATCATTTTCGTCTTCGGAGAGAAAAACAGAGGTTGTAATATCGTTCAATTTGGAATTAGTAAAGATGCGGAGCGATTGCTCCGCTTTCTTTTTAAATGTCAGGATTTGTGATATAATGAGTTCAAAAATCAGAGGTGTCATATGGATTTTATCTATGAAAAAAATAGAATATACGTAGAAGATGTGTCAGGGAAAGTCATAGCCTTAGTTACTTTCTCTGACGTATCCGACCACATTGTTAATATTAATCACACCTTTGTGGATGAATCCTTGAGAGAGAAAGGAATGGCGGCAAAAATGATGGAGGCTGTCGCCAGGAAACTCAGGAAAGAAGAAAAAAAAGCCTGCGCAACTTGTTCTTATGCGGTAAAATGGTTTGTACAAAATCCAGACTTTGCCGATGTTTATTTGCCTTCACTTTAAATCACATGCTATGGTTTTGATGTCATTGCAGACATAATCTCCTTTTTGGCATCCAGTGATAGCGTGCCCCAAGTATTCGGATCGATATAAAAAGCAGGAGAGCTTTCTCCTGTTTTTTGTTATATTTCCGATCATTGCGTTATTATCACAGACATCTCACGGGAATACATGCGTTATATTTCTTGATTAACGGATAATATAGCCAATTAACTTAAAAACTGGCTATATATAAAACGTATTTTCTTCCCCCGCCTTCGGCGGGGGAAGAAATCACAAGCTTGTTTTCAAGTTAATCGCTACATTGTAAAATGAAATGCGACAGAAAAAAGATAGCCCAAGGCGGCCAAAACGTGTAGAATAGAGTTTGCAACAACAACATTCACACAAGGAGGCAGCCATGAGCCACCACCATTTTACAACATTCGAACGAGGAAAGATAGAGGAACTCCGTCAAATCGGATATACGACCCGGAAAATCGCATCACGTCTGGGATGTCACCACAGCAGTATCGCTAGAGAATTGAAACGTTTTTACGGTGCCCGAGCGTATAACGCAGAAGAAGCACAACTGGATTACCAGAAGAAACGGCACAACAGCAAACCTCAAGGGAAATGGAACGAGGAGTTGTGCGCAGCTGTGGCAGAAAAGCTGAAAGAGACCTGGTCGCCAGAACAAATATCACATACCGTTACTTCAAGCCAACTGAGCTTTAAAACAATATACAACTGGCTTTATGCCGGACGACTGAACGGACTCACCGCAGATGTGCTGCGCCGTAATGGAAAAAAGAGAAGCTGTAAAAATCTTGCGCATTATGCTCGTGGTACTTCTATCCACAAGAGACCCAAAGAGGTATATACCAGAGAAACATTTGGGCATTGGGAACTTGATACGGTGGTTTTCTCTAGGGGTTCCAGCGGTTGCTTGGCCACCTTTGTGGAACGAAAAACAAGGTTCTATACAGCCCTTCCCATTCCTGATCGAACGGCAGCTTCCATGGAAGCTGCAATCAAGCACCTGCACACTTTATTGCCACAAGGCACATTCAAAACAGCAACAACAGATCGTGGCGGTGAATTTGCCTGTTATGATGTAATCCAGAAAGATCTAGGCTTAACTCTTTATTTCGCTGATCCATATTGTCCGCATCAGAGAGGAAGCAATGAGTACGGTAACGGTTTGCTCAGAGAGTTCTTTCCGAAAGGTACTGTTCTGTCCACTGTTTCTCATCAAAACCTGTCTTCTTCTCTTCTGCTTATAAACAATAGACCCCGAAAATGTCTTAATTGGAATACACCTTCCCAGCTCTTTCTACTCGAACTGTCGCATTTGGCTTGACAATGTAGCAATCAACTATAATTAAAATACTCCAATATATAACGTTTTAATTTCCTGATTTCACCTAATTTTCACCATTTCACTATCTTGTTTTGAGATTGAGGCATTACACTGAAACGTAATCTGTGTTAACCTGCAAAAATTTTCTTTTAAAATTTTTGACACCATTGAGAGAACGGAGTGTAATGATTGAACATTAGACAAAAACGATGCCTGTTGCTGGCATGCCTTCTTACCCTTTCAACGATGATACCGCTGCTCACCGGCTGTTCAACAAAGGCTGCTGCGGCCGCGCCAGCCGCACCAGGCGGTGCTCAGCAGGCGCAAGCAAGTACCTCTATTTCCGTTGCAACGGTTGCCCCAACCGTTGAGACCCTTTCGCTCACCACCAACTATATTGGAACAATCGAATCCGCCGAATCAGTCAGCATTTATCCCGCTATGTCCGGAACGGTGAGCGCTGTCTATTTTGAAGCCGGTCAGAAGGTGAAAAAGGGGGACCTCTTATTCGAACTCGATGCAGCGAGTGCTACGCTTTCGCTTGAGCAGGCGAAAGTTGCATATGATCTGACCGTTAACAGCATTAATGTGAGCGCGAACGGCAGTACGAATGAACTGACAGAACTTACCTATCAAAATAAACTCAAAGCGGCGCTGAATACATACAATACCGCAAGAGAAACACTTGAGCTTCTCGCCGGTGACAGCTTTGACGTTAAAGAGTACGCAGCTGCAAAGAAAGCTCTAAATGCAGCAGCAGACGCATATGCCTCAAATCATACAGATGCTCTATATACTGCTTATCAGACTGCTCAGAAAAACTATGACGCTGTCGTGGATTGCTATTCTGATTATTACACCGCCGTAACCAACGTGGAAAACACCTATAATGATTTGGAGGCGGTGAGAAAAGAATACGCAATCTACCAGAGCCAGATTACGACAGAGGACACCACTTCCAATCAGTTAAAGCTCAAGCAAGCTGAGCTCGCTTACCAGTCAGCACAAAAAACGATGGAGAACACAAAGATCTATTCGCCCATCGGCGGGACGATTGAGTCGAAATCAATCAGCATGTATGGCAACGTATCTTCAAACACGGCCGCTTATACCATTTCTAATCAGAATGCGATAGCGGTTGGCTTTAACATTTCGGCTGATGGTATCGCTGCGCTTTCCATCGGTGACGATGTTACGCTCACCAAGGGTGCGACGACCTATAAGGCGACCATCACTGAGATGGACTCCAAGGCTAGTTCCACAGGATTGTTCCCTGTAACAGCGAGCATTACGGGAGACAGCAAGCTGCTTAGTGGCGTCTCTGTAAAGGTATCGGCCTGTACAGCGAAGGCGGAAAATGCCTTGGTTGTTTCAATTGATGATATCAACTATGAAGATTCAAAACCTTATGTTTATCTATATAAAGATGGTACAGCCACTAAGACCTTTATTGAAGTCGGCATCACCACAAGCGATAAAGCCGAAGTAAAGTCCGGCCTTGATACAAGCGCAAAGATTATCACCACATGGCACCCCGATTTGGCCGATGGCGTTGCTGTCAGCTTAAAGGTATGAGGGGACTAACAATATGAATCTGACGAAATTGTCTATTAAGCGCCCTGTTTCAGTGCTGATGTGTATCACGATGCTGCTCGTCTTTGGTATTACCTCTGTCTTTTCGATGGGATTGGAATCAACGCCTGAAATGAGTGCGCCTGTCTTTATGGTCAGGACCAGTTATACAGATGTCAGCCCGGAAGAAATGGATCTACTGATCACCGACAAGATTGAAGCAGCTCTTTCGGCAGTTTCCGGCTATACCTCCATGACCTCGCGTTCCTCTGAGGGGTCCGCCATGACCATGCTGGAATTTGATTATAGTGCGGACATGGATGAGATATATCAGGAAATCCAGGAGGCCATTGCCGCTGTAAATTTGCCCGATGATGCCGGCGAGCCTACCATTATGGAGATGTCGATGGACTCGGATTCGGTGATGAGTCTTTCCATCGATTCAACCGGTGATGAAAGTCTTCTCACCTATATAGACCAGGAAGTTGTGCCCAAACTAGAGAACATATCCGGCGTTTCTCAAGTTGACGTCAGCGGTGGTAAAAAAGAATACATTCAGGTGAGGCTAAAGGAAGAGGAAATGACCCAGTATGGACTTACTCCTTCCTCCATTGCCAGCGCAATCTCTACAGCCAATTTCACCACAAGCGCGGGCACGATTAACCGCGGGGATATTGAGCTGTCTCTGGTCGGCAGTGCCAGCTATGAGACAGCCGACAGTCTCAAAGAGATTCCGCTTTCCCTTTCCTCCGGAGATATCATTCACCTTTCCGATGTGGCTGATGTACAGATGGCTGAGCAGGAGAGTACTTCCGTCAGCCGACAGAACGGAATAGACAACATCGGTATTGATATCTCCAAAAACCAAAGCGCAAACACTGTAACACTTTGTAATCTCATTAAAACACAAGTTGATAAGCTTAATGCTTCGAATCTTGGACTTACCATTGAGATAACCGACAATAGCGGTGAGACCATCATGGATAATATTCAAAATGTTATTGAATCACTGCTTGAGGGCCTTGTGATTTCCATGTTCGTGCTCTTAATATTCTTAGGTGAGCCAAAATCCTCGCTAATTATCGCAACATCCATGCCATTGTCGGTTTTCTCGGCATTGGTGCTGATGAGCGTCTGTGGAATGACCATCAACATCATGTCGTTGGGCGGTCTTGTCGTCGGTATCGGCATGATGGTGGACAACTCCATTGTTGTGATGGAAAGCTGTTTCCAACAACGTAACGGCGAACGCACTTATGAAGAGGCTGCTTTTGAGGCTGCTCGTCTGGTAGGTAGCTCTGTTATTGCTTCCACTATCACCACCATTGTGGTGTTCCTGCCGATCTCACTGATGAGCGGCATGGCGGGACAATTGTTCAAGCAAGTTGGATTTACCATTGTCTTTTCTCTGGTCGCATCGCTTATTTCCGCGTTGACCCTAGTTCCACTTCTTTTTGTCCGTGTAAAGCCAGTAGACAAAAAAGAAATACTGGCTGCGAAAATGCTACATAAGGTCGAGGACGCGTATGCCAATGCAATGGGCGCTATATTTAAGCATAAGTTTACCGTTGTCATCGTCGCCGTTGCGCTACTGGCATTTACCGGCTGGATGTATACCAATATTGATCAGGAACTGATGACGAGGCAGGACGAAGGCTCGATCAGTCTATCTATTGAAACCAAACAGGGGCTGAATGTGACGGCCACCGATAAGATCATGCAGCAAATCGAGGACATTATCAAGGCGGAGTCGGATATTGACAGTTACTCTCTGCGCAGCATGGGTGGCTCCTCATCACTCAGTATTACGCTGAAAGACGAGCGCTCAATGGAAACGGATGAAATGATTGAGAAGCTTCGAGAAGAAACCTCAAACATCGAGAACTGTTATATTGAGGTTTCACAGCAAAGCAGTATGTCGTTTGGCTCAAGCGACGGCGTGTCCATTAGCGTAAAAGGGGGCAACTTAAATACACTGAAAGAAGTTGCCAATGAAATCAAGAACTCCATGCAGGGTTATGACGGCATCATAAGCGCCGACACCAGTCTTTCGAATGGTGATCCTCAAGCCGAAATCGTGGTTGACTCGGTACAAGCGGCCGCGATTGGCATGACCCCTTCACAGGTAGTTTCCAATGTTAAAAACATGGTTTCAGGCATTACGGCTACCACTTTACAGGATGGGGATACGGAGTATTCCGTTGTAGTCGAATATCCCCCCGAGCGTTTTTATGACGCCAGTGATCTTTCTGGTCTTCTGATTACTACCAGTTCCGGGGGACAGGTTCCACTGACTGATATTGCTTCTATCGTCTACGCCAACGGACCCTCTCAAATTCAGCGCAGTGACGGAAAATATATTGTTACTGTCACAGGACAGACCAAAACCAAGGCTTCGACAACAGCGCTTTCGAAACAGATGATAAGCGATTTTGAAAAAATGGATCTGCCTGATGGTGTAACACTTTCACAGGGAGAGACCATGCGAATGATGAAGGATGAGTTCAGTAATATCGGCAATGCGATGTGGACGTCTATCTTCCTCGTTTTTGTCGTTATGGCGATGCAGTTTGAGTCGATGATCTTCTCTCTAGTCGTTATGATTTCTGTTCCATTCGCGCTCACCGGCGCATTTGCAGCGCTTTTGATCACGGGTATGTCAATCAGCATGTCTTCATTGATCGGACTCGTTATGCTTGTCGGTACCGTGGTTAACGCAGCGATCATACTCATTGATTATGCCAATATTCTTCGGCGCGAGCAGGGCCTTTCACCCGAGGAGGCGTGCAAAGCGGCAGGCAAGAGCCGTTTGAGGCCTATACTTCTGACTGTGATGACAACCGTCCTCTCCTTAATCCCAATGGCAGCAGGTATCGGCGGTGGAGTGGCAACAATGCAGTCGTTGGCAGTGGTTGTCATCGGCGGCCTTACCTTCTCCACACTAATCACGTTGTTCCTCGTACCAACCTTCTATCTGATGTTCGACTGGGAGAGGCATGAACAAAGAAAACAGCAGAGAAGGATGAAGAAATTGCTTCGTAAACAGGAAAAGGCAAAAGCTGTATCCAGCAACTAACACTTTTATTCTGCTAAAGCATAAATTCTGTTAAACGCGCCCGCATTATATGCGGGCGCAGTTTTCCTTTATCTGTAAGATGGCCTCTGTAATTTACAACTATAGTTAATTAGCTTGAAAACAAGCTTGTGATTTCTTCCCCCGCCTTCGGCGGGGGAAGAAAACGACGCTTTATTTTAAGTTAATTGGCTATAATAGTTCAATGGATTCTATTTGAGACAAGACATAAAGAACATGTAAAAATAAACAAGCGAGGCATACTCCGATAGGATGTATGACTCGCTTGTTTTGAAAGCTGAGGGAGCCTATGAATCAAACTATGTAAGCAGTTTCACTTCTGCCTCTTACTTAGCCAATAAATCAATTACTTATTTCTTGACCTTCTCTGGGCGCGTCCAGAAGTACTCTTCCAATGACTCATCCATATTATTGCCCTTGCGTGCCCACAAACGTTTCTCTGTTGCATCCATGACGAAGCAGGCCAGTGTCGCCCCCTGCTGCATATAGGGAAGTTTAGGATTGCGCTGTCCGGTGATGCAGAAGGGATAGGCAAAGCGGCAGGTAAGTGCCTTATACAAATCCTCGATGGTGTTCTTATCTTTCATTAATAGCTGGCGACGCAGAATATCACAGCGGTAAATGGTGTTGCTATATTTGCCATTTGGCAGCGGACCGGCACCTGCGTGCAGCGGATGGTTAGAGTGCGTCAGTATGCCATTCTCGGAATACATCAGATATTTCCCCTCGGGGTACGCCTCAATGCTGAAGGCCTCGCCGATATCGTCGCCACAGCCTAACAGATAATGCATCGGCATCATATGTATATGCTCAAATATGTGGTTATAGGCGTCTATCCAATGTTCTTCCATCAGGTATTTTCTGCGCAGCGGCGCGCTTGGCGTGCCATAAAGCTTCTGATTTCTTGCGGATGGTAGGCTTGTGATGGAGAGAACGTTACCGCTTTGGTTCATTCCATAACGGGCGAGTTGCCCGGCTTCAGTGATGGCAAACACATCCGGGCCATCCTCACAAAGAATTTCGAGAAGGATGCCGTTTTCTCCAGCCCAGTGCAGCATATCCCAGTTCTGTGCAATAATCAAATGCCCATTTGCGGAATGCTCTGGCAAAATCGCACAGGCGGAGCACTCGTCCGACTCGGTAGTATCTGGAATTAGTGATAGGATCTCAGAACGGCAGTTGAGCGTCAGAATGTCCTCAAAGTCTATCTGTGCACCCTTTGCGATTCCGCGCATCTCTTCAACCAGTTCAATCCCCAGATTCTCTATTTCGGGCAGCAGCTCGACTGCTTTTTGGCGTGCCACTTCCCATGAAACGTGCAACTCATCTCCACAAAACAGCTTTTTGTAATTGGCGATTACGGCATGGATCATATCCTTGCACTGTGAACCGTACATCTCTCCGCGCTCTGATGGGGATCCAAAAATAACAACCTTTTTAAATGTGGCCATTCTTTATTCTCCCTTTCTGTTAAAGCACAATTGTACCGCTTTGCGTCGGCTAAAAATGATAACAGGCAAAAACTCATATCACGCAAAGCAAAATATGATAGGAGACTATTTTAAAACCGACCGGGGAATAGGCATTTTTGAGCCTTCCGACTTACCTTAGAACTTGCCCGCCATATGACAAGCGACAAGACGACCATCTGCTGACGCGATTAGTGCAGGTGTCTCCCGGGTACATATCTCCTGGCAGTGATGGCATCTGCCCGCAAAGCGGCAGCCGGGCTTTGGATTGATGGGGCTTGGTACGTCCCCTTCCAATATGATACGCTCGCGTTTGATGTCTAGTTTTGGAATTGGCACTGCTGACAAAAGTGCTTGCGTATAGGGGTGCTGTGGGCGGGTGAAGATTGATTTATAATCTGACATTTCAACCATCTGGCCCAGATACATGACAGCAATCTGATCGCTGATGTGTTTGACAACACTCAGGTCGTGGGAAATAAACAGGTAGGTGAGCTGCAAATTTTTCTGCAGTTCCTCAAGTAAGTTGAGTACTTGTGCCTGTATTGATACGTCGAGTGCCGAGACCGGCTCATCCAGTACGATAAATGACGGGTTCAAGGCGATTGCTCTCGCTACGCCAACACGCTGTCTTCTGCCGCCGTCCAACTCATGTGGGTAGGAGTTCGCAAGCCTTCTTGCCAATCCCACTGTGTCCATGAGCTCATAGATTCTCTTTGTGTATTCTTCTTTGTCAGGATGAATTTGCTGGACCTTGAGAGGCTCACCTATGCTCTCAAATACGCTTTTTCTTCCATCCAGAGATGCATACGGATCCTGAAACACGATTTGTATCTTCTGACGCATCTGCCTCAAAGCGTGCTTATCCAGCTTACATATATCGGTTCCTTCAAATAAAATCTGGCCACTGTTTGCCTCCAGTAAGCGCAGGATCACTCTGCCTATTGTCGATTTTCCACAGCCGGATTCTCCCACCAGCCCCATTGTTTCACCCTTATTGATTGTGAAGCTTACGTCATCCACGGCATGTAATGGACCTTTTTTGGTATTAAAATATTTCTTTAGGTTTTTCACCTCGAGCAGCTTTTCCGACAACTCTTTCACCTCTATCTCTCAAGATTATTTGTCCATGTCGAGCCATCTATAGTTGATTAAATTGAAAACAAGCTTGTGATTTCTTCCCCCGCCGAAGGCGGGGGAAGAAAATAACGTTTTATATATAGCGAGTTTTTAAGTTAAATTGCTATATTTTTTTTGAGATGGCACATGACGAAATGTCCTGGTTCGACTTCAACCATAGTGGGAGCCTCCATAGAACATTGATCGCAGACATAGTTACATCTCGGGTGGAATTTGCATCCGCTGGGCAGGTTGGACGGATCCGGCATCAGCCCTTTAATCGGCGTCAACTGGTTATCCTCGGAAAACAGATCGGGTATGCAACCGAACAATCCTATAGTATACGGATGCAGTGCATTGTTAAAGATATGCTCGCGCGTGCCGTATTCCACAATTTCACCGGCATACATGATCGCCACATTGTCGCAGATTTCTGCTACAATTCCTAGGTCATGCGTGATCATAATGAGTGAAGTGTCATACTGGGTTTTTAGTTTCTTCATCAGCTCGAGTACCTGAGCCTGTATCGTTACGTCCAATGCTGTGGTCGGCTCATCCGCGATCAATAGCTGCGGATTGCACGCCAATGCCATTGCGATGACCACTCTCTGTTTCATACCGCCAGAAAACTGGTGTGGGTAGTCATTTGCCCGTTCACTCTTGATTCCCACCGTTTCCAGCATGGTGCATGCCATCTCAAATGCCTTTTTCTTATCTACAGCGTTATGCAGCATGATGGCTTCCATGATTTGATTTGCTACAGTCAGTACCGGATTAAGCGAGGTCATCGGATCTTGAAAGATCATTGAAATCTTTTTGCCACGGATTTTTCTCATGTCTTTTGCAGGCTTTTTGAGAAGGTCTTCACCCTCAAACAAGATTTCGCCGCTCTTGATAACCGCCGGCGGCTGCTGAAGTATTCTCATGATCGCTTTTACCGATGTGGTTTTTCCCGCACCGGTCTCTCCCACAAGGCCAAGCGTTTCACCATGGCCGATGGAAAGATTCAGGTTCTCAACGGCCCGTACTGTTCCATCTATTGTCACATAATGTACTGTCAAGTCCTTTATTTCGAGGAGTTTATCGTTGTGACTCATCATTCTTCTCCTCCTTAATCCTTCAACTTCGGGTCAAGCGCATCACGCAGTCCATCGCCCATCAGGTTCATGGCAAATACTGCAAACATGATGGCCATTCCTGGGATGGTGGTCAGGTGCGGTGCCTGTCTGAGAAAGTCGCGTCCGGTGGAAAGCATGGCACCCCATTCCGGTGTGGGTGGGATAACGCCAAGACCGATAAAACTGAGACTTGCACACATCAGGATCGATCCGCCTATACGCAGTGTTGCCTGTATGATCAGTGGCGCAAGACAGTTGGGCAGAATATGCTGCGTGATAATAAAAAAGTCACTGGCCCCCGCCGCCCTTGATGCTTCCACGAATTCCTGATCTCGTAGAGACAGGATAGAAGCCCTTATAATGCGACAATAGCCCGGTATACTTGATATACCTATGGCGACCATCACATTTTGCAACCCGGGTCCTAATGCTGCAACGATCGAGATGTTCAGCAGTATGCCGGGAATCGCCATTAGAATATCCATAAATCTCATAATAATATTGTCAGCTGTGCCGCCATAATATCCGGCGATTGAACCCAGAACGATACCGCCGATGCAGGAAATTGTGACTGCAATCAGTCCCACCGTGACCGATATTCTTGCTCCGAATACGATACGGCTGAATATGTCGCGTCCCAGCTCATCTGTTCCAAAAATATGTGCGGCAGTAGGTGTCTGCACCCTGTGTAAAAGATCCTGTTGGACTGGGTCATAAGGCGCTATAGCCTCGGAAAAGACAGCCATTGCGATTAGAATCAGCAACATAATGAGGCCGACGACTGCGCTTTGGTTCCTGCGGAATCTCCGCCATACCTCGGCGGCCTGGCTCCTTTTTTTATAGGTGGCAACCGTATCGCCAGTGGTAGTTATTTCGTTCATACTCATTTTTACCCCTCCTTACTTATATTGTGATCTGATACGGGGGTCAACATAGGCATACAAAATGTCTACCAGCAGGTTAATGAAGCTGAAGGCCAGTGCTATCGTCAGAACGCCTCCCTGTACGACAGGATAGTTTCTCTGCTTGATCGCGTCCACCATCATCTTACCTACCCCGGGGACGGCAAAAATCGATTCAACCAGTACCGAACCGCCTAGTAGGATTCCAAACTGCATGCCGATGACGGTGATGACCGGGATCAGCGCGTTTTTCAACGCATGACCGATGACGATGTAAAATTCCTTCTGTCCTTTTGCCCGCGCTGTAGTAATGTAGTCCTGACGGATAACCTCCAGCATGCTGGAGCGGGTCATTCTTGCAATAGAGGATGCCGAGTGGAAGCCGACGGTAAATGCCGGCAGAAGCATTTGCTTAAAGGATGTAAAGCCAGAAGCAGGCAGCCATCCCAGCTTCAGTGAGAAGAATAGGATCAGCAGAAGACCAAGCCAGAAGCTGGACATGGAGTTGCCGATCATACATAAGAACATGGCAACTCTGTCAAATATCGAATACTGTTTTACTGCCGATATAATGCCCACGGTTAACCCCATCACAATCGACATGGTCACGCCGAGTGCGGCCAGTTTAATCGAATAAGGGAATGTCTGAGCGATTCGGTCGGTAACCGGCTGCTTTGTGGAAAAGCAAATGCCGAGATCGCCTTTCAAAAGATTTGTGGAATATTTAATCAATCGTTCGAAGTATCCGCCATTGAGGCCCAGTTGCTCTCTTAAGGCAGCTCGTGTTTCTGGCGTGGCCGATTCACCCAATAGTGAGTCAACTGGATCGCCGGGGGTGATGTACATCAGTGTAAACACGATGATTACAACGCCAATCATCACCGGAATGAGCATTAAAATACGGCGCGTGATGTATTTTAGCATGAAGACTCCTCTCCTACCCTCATAGATTCCTTTATTTATTTTTGCGGGCCGGCCCCAAGCCTCAGGCTTGCTGCCGGCCCGCATACATCAAAAACAAGTGCTTACTTTTCTACAAAGTATACAGTGTTAAGGTTATAGTTGAGTGTGGGGGTAAAGTTGAAGCCACGGAGATTGGAACGTGTACCGATCAGTTTGTGCTGATAGCAAATAACAATCATCGGGCACTCAGCATGAATGACCTTCTGCACATCATATACCAGTTTGTTTCTCGCTGTGGTATTGGTTTCTACAACAATTTTGTCGAGGATTGCGTCGGCCTCGGCAGATTTGAGGTAGGTACGGTTATTGGTGTTGCCGATGCTCTTGCTGCTAAAGAAGTCGTACAATCCCTTGCCGGCGTCAAGAGCTTCCATATTGGTTCCTGCAACGCAAAGATCCTGCTCGCCCTTGTTCATGGCTGTGCTAAGCGCGCCGCTTTCCATCGGGGTGAGGACCAGGTTGATACCAAGCTCTTTCCACATCTGCTGCAGCATCTCAGCCAACATGTTGTTTGCTGAGTTTGCCAGGTAGATATACTTGACGTCAATTTTTCCAGAGACACCGGCTTCGGCCATCAGAGCCTTGGCTTTTGCAAGGTCATATTTATAAGGAACTAGATCTTCATTTCTGCCCTGCAGCTCAGGCGGTACAGGCGTAATGCCTGCCGTGGAGGTCTTTTCTCCATAGATCACCTTGCGGATTGTCTCAACGTCGGTCGCATAGGCCAGCGCCTGTCTGACTCTTTTGTCTTTAAAGACTTCTTTCTGCGTGTTGAACGCAAGATATCTCACACCGGCGCTGGTTCCAGTGACCAATTTGGTGTCTTTGCCATCGCCTATACGAGGTGCATCATTTTCAGCAAGGTCAATACATAGATCGATATCGCCACTTTCAAGGTTGATGCTTCGAGCGGCCTGTTCGGTAATAATGCGGAATTTAATGGTTTTCAGTTTAGCTTTGTCTTTGCCCCAGTAACCGTCAAAACGCTCAACCGTGATGTTGTCGCCGGCTGCCCAGGATACAAACTTATAGGGGCCTGTGCCGACCGGGTTTCGGGCATACTTATCACCGGCGGCGGTGACGGCTTTTTCATTGACAATGTTCAAGTAGTAACTGCAAAGTTGCGCTTCAAGGAAAGCGTACTTCACAGTGGTCTTCAGAACAAATGTGTAATTATCGGGAGTTTGGTAGCCATTCTTATCAAAGTACTGAACAGCTGTGCTTGCCGGTGGCATGTCATACAGTCTCTTGAAGGTAAAGAGAACATCCTTAGAGGTCATCTCTT
>CAXXEO010000005.1:0-151102 GCA_963664585.2 Oscillospiraceae bacterium
GCCATCCATCACACCGGCATGTAGATTATTATACACATTATCACCCACGATATCAAGTGCGTAAGCGATAGATTTTTTAAAATTTGCTTGTTCATCATATTTCCACAGATACTCATTGCAACCTGAATAACTTTTACGCCACGGTAGAATACCTCCCACTATCCTTGATGCGCGGGATTCCCATGACCTGTCACAGAATCGTACTCGTGGAGAATGAAGCGACAAAATACTTGGTGTATGACTGCTAAATGGATCAGGTAAAAAACCATTTGCATAGACGATTGCGTCTATTTTTAAAGGGCAATTTGATTTATCGTTGAAGCACAATTGTACATATGTGGAGGACAATTCTTGAAGCAGCGTATCCAAGGCCATTTGACGTTTATCGTTTTAGTCTGATGAGAAACCTTAGCTAATTGGTAAAAGGTTCTGCATTAGGTTTGGGCAGATCCACGCATTATCATGTGTTTCGAGCTTGGATAATATTAGACAAATAATTTGATTGTTTTTGGTAACTGACGCACAATACTTCACTTAATGTACGCCATATAAAGAAAATTTTTGCAATGTGTTTGCTTTTTGCACAAATTCGTCGTATGATTAGGCCATAGGGCGAAAGCCCGGATCAGCGAAACTATCCCAGCAGAAAAGAGCAGCCGCAGCATATAAAATTCCCAACTGAAAGGAAGAGCATGTATGAGCAACAGCGATACCATGTTTGCCCTGGTAAAGAACAAAAGAGAGAAAGGTCTGTGGCAGGAGAACATCGCTATTCCCTCCACGGGTCCGGACGATGTAAAAATCAAGATTCACAAAACGGCCATTTGCGGCACGGACGTCCATATCTACAATTGGGATGAGTGGTCGCAGGCCACGATCCCGGTGCCCATGACCATCGGCCATGAGTTCGTGGGTGAGGTTGTAGAATGGGGTGCGAATGTGCATGGATACCAGGTGGGTGAAATTGTCTCAGGCGAGGGCCATATTGTATGCGGCAAGTGCCGCAATTGTCTGGCGGGAAAGCGTCACCTTTGCAAGGACACCATGGGCGTCGGTGTAAACCGCCCCGGCGCTTTCGCCGAATATCTGGTGATTCCACAAACCAACGTCTGGCGCTGCGCTCCGGATATTGATGAGGAGGTTTTCTCCTACTTCGATCCCTTCGGTAACGCCACCCATACCGCTCTCTCCTTTGATGTGGTAGGCGAGGATGTGCTGATTACGGGTGCGGGACCTATCGGTATCATGGCGGCAGCCATCTGTAAGCATGTGGGCGCGCGTAATATCGTGGTGACCGATTTAAATGAATATCGTCTGGCGCTCGCTAAAAAAATGGGAGCCACTGCTGTCGTCAACGTTGCAAAAGAAAAGCTGGATGACGTGATGAAAAACCTTCATATGAAAGAAGGCTTTGACGTCGGACTAGAGATGTCCGGCAGTGCCGTCGCCTTCCGTGATATGGTTGATCACATGCACCATGGGGGCAGGATCGCGCTTTTGGGTCTTCTCAAAAAAGACACGACCATCGATTGGGATAAGGTGATCTTCCATGGGCTGCAAATCAAAGGCATCTATGGGCGGGAAATGTTTGAAACATGGTATAAGATGACCGCTATGCTGCAAAGCGGACTGGACATATCCCCCATCGTCACCCACCGCTTTGACGTCCGTGATTTTGAAAAGGGTTTTGAAGCCATGAATTCCGGCATGTCGGGTAAGGTCGTTTTAGACTGGACCAATCTACATAAATAGGAACAGGAGATAAAATCATGCATAAGAAAAATGTCATCTCCCTCTATCAGTCACAACTTGATGAAATACGCGGCGCTGGTCTTTGGAAGGATGAACGGATTCTTGTGACACCACAGGGAGCCGAAATCATCACCAATCAGGGTAATAAAGTCATTAACATGTGTGCTAACAATTATCTGGGACTTGCCAATGACCCCGAACTGATCCGGGCTGCAAAGGAAAGCTATGATACAAGGGGCTTTGGTCTTTCCTCTGTCCGCTTCATCTGCGGCACACAGGATATTCACAAAGAGCTTGAGCAAGCTGTTAGCGGCTTTTTAGACACAGAGGACACCATCCTTTATTCTTCTTGCTTTGACGCCAATGGTGGTCTGTTTGAGACGCTTATGGGTGAAGAAGACGCGATCATCAGCGACGAGCTTAACCACGCCAGCATCATTGACGGCGTGCGTCTCTCAAAGGCGAAGCGCTACCGTTATAGGAACAACAACATGGAGGATCTGGAAGCACAACTCCGTGCGGCCGATGAGGCTGGCGTTCGAATCAAACTGATCGCCACTGACGGCGTGTTTTCCATGGATGGTATCATTGCCAACCTTAAGGGGGTTTGCGACCTTGCGGACCGGTACAATGCGCTCGTAATGGTGGATGACAGCCACGCGGCCGGATTTGTCGGTGCCCACGGAAGGGGCAGCATAGACTATTGCGGTGTC
This sequence comes from Oscillospiraceae bacterium, assembly GCA_963664585.2. Classification (GTDB taxonomy): domain Bacteria; phylum Bacillota; class Clostridia; order Oscillospirales; family Ruminococcaceae. The sequence continues at coordinate 2,466 of CAXXEO010000005.1, forward strand.
ATGGGACGGGTGGATATCATCACCGGTACCTTCGGCAAGGCTCTTGGTGGCGCTTCCGGCGGATTTACCAGTTCCCACAAAGAAATCATTGCGCTTTTGCGCCAGAGAAGCCGCCCTTATCTTTTCTCCAATACTATGGCGCCCGCCGTGGTGGCCGCTTCGATCCGGGCTATTCGGATTCTGGAGGAAAGCACAAAGCTGCGGGATACTCTGGAGGAAAATACAGATTATTATCGCGCACTTCTTACTGATGCCGGATTTGACATTATAAAAGGGGTTCACCCTATCGTACCCATTATGCTGTATGATGAGCGCACCGCGGGCGAAATGGCTCGTCGGATGCTAGAGAAGGGGGTCTATGTCGTAGGCTTCTCCTATCCGGTTGTCCCCAAGGGGCGCGCAAGAATTCGCACACAGGTTTGCGCTTCCCACACCAAAGCACAACTTGCGTTTGTGGTGGACTGCTTCAAGCAGGTTCGCAGCGAGATGGGATTGGGTTAATCGCAAACTCTGCCTAATTAGAACCCGCAAATGGGCCCTTAACGGCATGTGTGTGTTGCTTTCATACTCTAAGTGATGTCTCCCTCGCCTGCGGCGGGGGAGACATGGATTAACGACTGAGATACGCATCTCAATCAAAAGAAGGCTCTAAGTGCTTTATTTGCACTTAGAGCCTTTTCTATCCTATTTTATTAAGTCGCATCGTGTACAGGCAACTTGCGGCTGGTAAAATATGCAGAAAAAAGGAATATTCCCATCAGCACCGACGCGCCTATATACAGATACCAAGCATAGGTATAATTTCCGGTCATATCAAAAATTTGCCCTGAGAGAGAGGGTGCGATAGCTGAACCAAGACTGCCGCCCATCGAGATATATGCATAGATTTTGGTGAAATCCTTGTCTCCAAAATAGTGGGCAGTGAGAAAGCTTGACGGTACAGAGCCCGAAGCATATCCGATGGCAAGCGAAACCGCATAGAGCCAGGGAACAATAGGATTTGAAGCAGAAAGCAGAAGTGTTGCCGCCGTAAAACAGGAGACTGTCGCAAGAGCGCTTCCCAGAAGAGGCCCAAAACGGTCAAAAATAATGCCCAGCATCATTTTACTTCCGGTCATAAGAAGCATCATCAGCGACATGATACTGGAGGCAAAAGCCGCACTGTATCCGATATCGGTGAGATAAGGAATTGTATGCTGCTGCATACCGATCATGGTCAGGCTAATGCAGAAGATGCCACCAAGCAAAAACCAAAAGGTAGGGGTTTTAACTGCGGCTTTCGCTTCTATGCCTGTTTTCACCCGACTGCTGCCATTCAAAGTGCCATCCTTGTTGAGAAGCTCTACGCCAAGAGGCTTAAGGCCCATATCCTCTGGTTTCTCACGCACCAGTAACAAAATAGTGGGCAACAAAAGCAATGCTCCTGCCAGCGACAGAGCCCGGTAGCCCCACTGCCAGCCATAATTCTCAATCACCCGGGCGATGATGGGGACCATGATGGACGCACTGATACCAGAGCCGGAAAAGGCAATTCCCATAGCCATCCCGCGTTTTTCAACAAACCAGCTGTTGATCAGTTGGCTTACGGCCATGATCGAAACTCCACCGTTGGTCAGGCCGGCGAAAAGCGCAATCACATAAAAGGCGTTAAGATTGGTGGCAAAAGAGCAAGCCATTGGCACCAGGCATACGGCAATACCAGCAATAGTCATTACTTTTTTTAAGGGGAATCGTTTTAAGATGTTACCATACACAGGAAGCATACACATAGCTGTCATAGAAACAATCGTGGTATACAGGGCGAATTGTGCGCGTTTAAATCCAAATGCCTCACATACCGGTTTTACAAAAACGGTTAAAGTATTATAATAAAAACCGAGCGCAACGCCATAAATGACGGCGCCGCTAAAAACGATGATCCAACCATAGAATATTTTTTCTTTTTTCTTAACAGACAATTTATTTGATACCCCGCAAGTTTCTTAAGATTTGTTAATATGCTATAGGAATTATACCTGTGGTTTGGTGAAGAAGCAACTTATTTCGACAAATCTTAAATATATTTGAAATATATAAGAATATTGATTCTTCTCTTAAATGGCGAAATAATGACATTCGCGCAGCGATAATCCGTAGAATATTTTTGCTCTTTTTGGGTGGACAATTTTTCGCGTCATCGCAAATTTTATCGAACTTGTGCATGTGCTATAAGCATTATACCTATGGTTTGTTCAAAAATCAACTTATTCTCTTTTAGGGGAATTTCGTATCTTCGACAGCGTATTATCAATCTCCAGTGAATTTTTAGGATCTGTTGATTCCTTCCTTGACCAGCGATATAATTAAATTAATATAAGGATAAACAATGGCTGTCCGGTTATCAGAAAGCTGTATTGATTCAGCATTCTTCTTTATCATTTTTTCGTCGGTTGAATAGCCGCGATTGAATCTGTAAGGATTATCCCCCGATAGAGGGAAGGACAGGAATAGCCATTCTCGACACTATCTGCTCAGCATTTTCCGCGCGTTTGGTGAGCAGGCTTTGTTTTGTATGATTTAGTTTCGCGCGGAGATTGGACGGATATTATGTCAACTTCTCTTATAAAAGAATACCGCGGTAATGTGCTCGACAACCAATGGCGGGGCAGCATCTGTGTAGTGGATGCCCACGGCCGAATACTCACCCGGTTGGGAGATATGGAAAGTCCCGTCTTTTACCGTTCCGCAGCCAAGCCCATCCAGGTGCTTCCCTTTGTCACCTTGGGACTGGCAAAAGAATATGGCATAGACTCTGATGAGCTTGCTCTCACCGGCGCATCTCATCTGGGCGAGCCCTTTCATTTGGAAATCGTGGAAAGGCTGATGAAGAAGACCGGTTTCTCCGAAGAAGATATGGTCATGGCGCCTGGATATCCTCACTCCCGTGCAGAGGCCAGGCGGATTGCAGCGGCCGGGCTGCCCAAGCGCAGGATTTATCACAACTGCTCTGGTAAGCATCTGGCTCTTCTTTCGATCGCCAAAAAGCTGGATGATCCAGCGGGAAGCTATTACCTTCCCTTTAGCAAAACCGGCATTCTCTCCACAAAGTACATTTCTGCTTTCTCAGGCTGCCCTGTAGATCACATAAAGCTTGCCATAGACGGTTGCGGCGTGCCTGTTTTTGCCGTTCCCCTACCCAACATGGCGCTTTCTTACCTCAGGCTGGCCTGCCCTAAACATCTTGAAGATGATATGATAGCCAATGCAGCCGAGTTGATGGGGGCAGCTTATACCGCAAATCCATCAGTCGTCCGGGGATATAATACCCTCTGTGAGGCGATCAACCGTGATCCGAACCTCATGGGAAAACTTGGTGCGGGCGGGGTATATTGCATCGGTATGCGCCGTGAGGAGATAGGTATCGCCCTCAAGGTTGAAGATGGCTCGGTAGAGCATCTGCCCATGATCGTAACCGAACTTCTGCGTCAGCTTAATTATCATAATGACAGTCTGTATAGTGATTTAAACAAGTTATTTACCTCAGTCACCAAAAACGAGCGTGGGGATATCGTTGGACAGATTCTACCAGATTTTAAAATATAGAAAATACCACTGCCCCAATACTATCCAAGCGGCAGAAAATCATATATAGCCAATTAACTTAAAAACTGGCTATATATTGAACGTCATTTTCTTCCCCCGCCGAAGGCGGGGGAAGAAATCACAAGCTTGTTTTCAAGTTAACCAACTATAACAGCATTCACCAAATAAAAGTACTCTCTCTGTCTGCGCCGCTTTCGTTTGGGAAACAAATAAAAACAAACAGAACTCTGTCCTCAGCTTCAGCGAGGACAGAGTTCTTTCAATAGTATTTCGAATTTAAATCATACTTTCTCTTTTTCGGCCTCGGATTTATTGAGCCTGAGATTCGCAAAATTTATCTCCATACAGACAATAGAAGACAAGATCATTCCCCCACCGATGATGAGACTTGCCCGCATAGGTTCAAGGCCGAGCATCACAGAAAACAAACTTCCGAACACGCTTTCGGTGGAAAGAATAATCACCGCCGCTGTTGGAGCAACTTTCTGCTGGGCATAAATCTGGATAAAAAAGCACAGGGCTGTGGAGAACACACCTAAATAAAGCACGGGCATCAGTGCAGACATAAAGTTGATCGTCTGCACCATATCGGACTCCAAAAACAGTATGGAAAATCCCGACAGCGTTGCGGCAGTGGCAAACTGAATAAATGCGGATAATGATGGTGGCATTTTATCAGAGATAAGGCCCAGATAGGACACATGCAGCGCATATAAAAACGCACATATCAGGGTCAGAATATCGCCAATGTTGAGGGCTATTCCCATCCCAGGCGAATACGCGAGTACAATGGCGCCAGCAAATGAAAGCATGGTCATAGCAATATGCTTGCCTGAGGGACGCATTTTCAGCATATACCAGCTAATAAACGGGACCATGACTACACATGTTGCCGTCAAAAAGGCGTTGTTTGAGGGGGTCGTGTACTTCATACCCATCGTTTGGGTAAGAAAGGCCAGAAAAACAAGAAATCCCGCACGCATGCCATATTTGACCTGTTCGACTGTCGCTTTCTTTATATCACCATAAAAAGCTGCACCCATAATAAGTGTAGCAATTGAAAATCTTCCAAACATACTCATCAGCGGGGTAAGCCCTGCTTTAAGCGACATCTGAACGGCAGGAAATCCACCGCCCCAGATAATTGCCACAAGCAAAAGCAGAAGATCCAACAGAAGCGTGGATCTTTTTTTCTCTTGATTCATGTATTGGTAAACCCTTTCTACGAACATCGTTTTTTGACTTATAAGCAACCGATTGTCCCAGTGCAGCTAGAGCGGTTTCACTATGGCATAACAGAACGCCGAAACCGGATTTCCACTGACTGAGTGTTTTTTGACAGACACAGGCCGCCATTTATTCTGGCACAAATGGCAGCCTGATGCAAATATTCACCTTAATTTTGAGGCTATATCCATTCAGATGCTCGAAGAGTATCATTTCAATCAACATACTCCTTGTGGTATTGAGAACACGCAGTGACGTTAAAGAGCAGAGCTTAAATTCCCTGTCTCTATTCCCGCTTCTGGAGGGGAGAAAGGAAAACATCCACCAGATTTATCCAAAATGCGCAATCACTTGTTCCAAAATATCTGCCGTACGCTCAAGCAAAGGGCCACAGCGCCGTGCACTGCCTTCATACGGAAGCTTTAGACATCTGCACTGAAGACTTCCAAACTCCTTGAGAAATTCTTCGGTCATCATACTACAAGCAGGCTTCAAAAGGGGCGACGAGTGGGCGTCGACATCGATATATCGAAGGCCCAAAGCCGCGATGCTCCCCGCAAGGGCTCCGCACGTTTCGCCACAGCCCATTCCTCCGCCAAACCCACCTAACGCTTTATAAGCGTCGGGCGAAATCTTGATTCCAAACTCATCCTCGGTAATGTGCAGCATCGTTTCGGCACAATTTGAGGGGCCGTCAACGAAATGGTCATAAATTCTGTCTTTCAGCATATTAATTCTCCTTTTCAGCAAGTACAATTTTGATCAGTTGGTTAATCTCTGTAATCTGATAGTCAATGTGGATATCCCCGGGAGCCTGCTTTTTTTCAGGGTTCATCCAACATGTGGCGATACCGGCGTCATTGCCCCCGCGAATGTCCGCGCTGAGTGAGTCTCCCACCATGATCGTGCGTGTACGATCTTCAACGCTACATTTTTGAAAAACATAGTCAAAAAATAAGGCATCTGGTTTCTGGCATCCGACCTCGTCTGAAACAATCACCGCCTCCATATAGGGCAGAAGGCCGGATGCCTTTATTCTGCTGTACTGAGTGAAGGCCACCCCGTTGGTGACAATTGCCATACGGCAATTCCCATATAGCGCCTTTACCGTCTCGAGTGCTCCAGGCATCAGGAAACCGCCCATTGCCAGATTCCCAAGATAGGCATCATTAAACGCTGCCGGTTCCATATTTAGGCCAAGCTCTCGAAAAAGATCCCTGTATCTCAATACCACAAGTTCGTTTTTTGTAATCTTTCCCTCTTCAAGCATCATCCAATAGCGAGAGTTGATCCTTTTGTATTGCTCATATATCTTATCGCTGCAATCACAGTCAAGCATGGAAAAGGTAGCAAAAAAAGCCATTTCTTCTGTTTGCTGAAAATCAAAAAGTGTTCCATCGGCATCAAGCAGCACCAAATCATAAACAGCCATCCTGTATTCTCCTTGCTAGTACTTTGTTGCAACTAAATCCTATATGACAATAGGTTAAATGCGCTTGTATATTCCCCCGCCTTGGGCGGGGGAATATACAAGTTTAAGATGAGACAATATACTAGGCTCATATTATATGCTTTCTACATTTTACATCACCCCTACTAATTTGTCAAAATGACACAGACATAAAGCCGACGGTTTTCCGTCGGCTTTCATGTATAGCTGCTATAATGATGAATTGCCATTCATAGTTGATTAATTTGAAAACAAGCTTGTGATTTCTTCCCCCGCCTTCGGCGGGGGAAGAAAATGACGTTTTATATATAGCCAGTTTTTAAGATAATTGGCTATATCTAGTACAATGCAACATCTTAAACTTGTATATTTAACCCATTGCCAACGTGCTTATACTTATCTTCGAGGTATGCTGGTATCATTTGCGTCTTACCCATGTATCTCCAATCGATTTAAACGCATTGACCCAGTCAATCACAAAAATGTTATCGTCTGCCGCCTAATTCTCTCACCAGAGTTTGAACCAGGATTCTCAAAGAGTCTGAAAGATCATCCAGATCGACCCCGTCTTCGTCCATATCCTCAAGCAGATCTATAAGCTTTTGCTGCTCGCTCTCCGTAAAAGCAGACATATTATCAACCCGGTCAATCAGGCTGTCTATTTGCGTATTGGTGAGGCCTTTGAGTACAATCCCGTCACTGGATATTGCGACATTGCCCAAACCATGATTGTTCTCACCTTTATTGGATACACCATTGGAGGACAGCTGTTTCTGGAGTCGCACAATCAAAGCCTCCTGCGCGTCTGTAAGATCGTCCAAATCAAGCCCAGATTCATCCATATCATCAATCAGGTTAATAAGCGTCTTCTTTTCGGCACTCGTGAAAGCATCCATATCTTCAATCAGGTCAACCAGCTCTTCGATTTGAGAGTCGGTAAGGCCCACTAGTACAGTATTGCTACTAGTGGTACTGCTTGTGCTGGTACTAGTCGTGGAAGACATCTGTTTCTGAAGATTGAGCAGCAGTGTCTTCTGCGCAGTGGTAAGACTAGCCATATCAAGGCCGCCATCCTCCATGTCTTCCAGCAGGGCGACAAGTGAAGCTTGCTCGGCATTCGTAAAAGCATCATCCATATCTTCGACCATGTCAATCAGATTTTCTATCTGAGCGTCGGTGAGACCGGACAGGATAAATTTGGTATTGGTATTATTGGCCGTGCCGTTATTGCCATTCACATTGCCGTTATTACTGTTGCCGTTATTGCCATTTGCATTGCCATAAGCGTTACCATTGCCATTCACGTTACCGTTATTGCCATTTGCATTGCCATAAGCGCTACCATTGCCATTTCCTTTATTCGTCGTTGTAGCATTTGTCGAATACTGATTTTGGAAAGCGTTTAGCAAAGCCTTAAGCGCATTGGTAGCACCATCTTTATCATTACCCGCGTAAAAGCGCTGGGATTTGATGGAATTTCTTTCATTTCCACCATTTCCGCCATCAGATGCAAAAGCTGAAACTCCCATAGACATAGTAAATACAAATGCAACCAATAAAGCGACTATCTTTTTCACAAAAATCCTCCTTGTAAAATTAATGCACCGGAATTACCGGCTACTTATTATTTTACATGGCAATGTGATTTTCGGGTGATTAATGCCTAAAGTTTTGCCAAATAATAGTAATGTCGCTCTTACTGATACTATACTAAAGCTCTGGAAAAGTTAATTGTATCTCTTTACATCGATCAAACCTGTGAAATGAGATATACCTAAAAAGACTTTTTAAACAAAACTGAGTATCAGTCATGCAATAAACTGGTCCGTTTTCAGCACCGTTACTATAGTGTGTTTTAGAGTAAAGACCACGGGGCGCCACCTGGGAAGATACCCCCCAGCCACGCTAAAAGAGCAAGCTGCACAGCGGCGGCCGTCGGTATGGCTGTTACAAACCAAAAATGCTTTGTTTTATGATGAAAAAAGAATATGCCGCAGGTCATTCCCACTGCACCACCAATAAACGAAAGGATAAAAAAGGTCTTTTCCGGCACCCGTCTCCAGCCCGCCTTCGCAGCAAGTTTATCAAAACCACAGATTAAAAATGTCATCATAGACAGCAATACCGTATAATAAAGCACATAGTTCGTCATAAGATTTTTCTCCATAATACTTTTGTTCCGATCAGAATCGTAATTCAATTGCAACTTTTTATAAAGGCGGGCCTTTTTTGATCTGACTGCCCCGCCAACTACGTTTAGACAGAAAACAAATTCGCTTTATTGCTATCATGATACTAACATGTTGTTTGACTTTTTGCCAGCACGTTTATATCAGGCTCAACCTGTTTGGTAAAAATCAAATAGAAAGGAGGCACTTAACCATCGTTTCTTGTCCTTAACAGTATACGATAAAATTGTTTCACTTTTCTCCACTATTATCTTGGCTTTTTAGTTAACCATTGTTAAAATTTTTGGATTTTTCCTCAAATGACTGAGAAGAATTTATAAAATTTTTTCAATAGGCATCGATCCTATTTTTTCGCTTTCATAACAGGTTTATGATACTCTGGCCACCGCAACATGCTCTTTTACAGAAAATATTCAAGTCCGAATATCTGCAAATTTCCAAAATTAGATGGAACGATTTGTATCTGCACCCTATTATTACATATTAACAGATATAATCTCCTTTATATCGTTCTAAATTCCCTTGACAGAAAATGTGTATTTCTATAAACTGTTCTTATGTCCTACGAGATTATATAAAAGAGGCGTGAATTTATGAAAAAAGTACTTTCTCTCATGTTAGCCATGATATTTATTCTGTCCCTTACCGCATGCAGCGGCCGAGGCAGTAAAAGCAGCAGTTCATCAGATAGTTCATCTGTAAGTTCCTCCGGTCCGACAACAATTGAAACACCTGTCGGTGAAACCGTATCCCTTATTGAGAAGATTGACAAAGCGGTTGCCAGTAACAAAGACACAAAAGGATGGCTTTACATTCCAAACACCACCATTGATAACAGTGTGCTCCAGGCTGCCGATAACAATTACTATCTCCGTTTAAACGAGGCTAAGCAGTATGATATATTCGGGGTCTATTTCGCTGATTATGAATGTACGCTCAAGACCCGTGACAAGCTGGCCAAAAACACCATCATCTATGGCCATAGTGATTTGAAGGACAATAAAGACGGGAAAAGGTTCTCCCAGCTTTATAACTATGCCGATATTGAGTTTTTGAAAAAGAACCCCTATGTCTACTTCTCCACAGTGGAAGAAGATATGACATGGAAGGTCTTTGCTGTATTCTATACGAACATCAGCTTCAACTATATCCAGGCGAACCCCAACACCGCTGTTTTTAATGATATTGTTAAAGAAGCCAAACTGCGCTCTCTTTACACAATCGAAAGTGACGTCAAAGACGGCGATAAAATACTTACTCTTTCCACCTGCTCCGCCAAGTACAACACTGCCGCCCCGGACAATTACCGCCTTGTTGTCATGGCCAAGCTGGTCGGCGTTAATGAGGTCACACCAGCAACTTTAGAGGTTACCGCTAACCCGTCACCCAAGAAGTCCTAATCAGAACTAAACATAATGACCGCCCATATGGGGCGGTCATTTCTTTTGTTGTGAAAACAACCACCGACTATGTCGGTGGAGCAAAAAAAGCTTTAGCGATGAAGCGGACCAAAAAACTCCTTTTGATGTAGAATAAACTTGCGGTCTGGCAACTGCAAGAGTACATCAAAAGGAGGACATTCGAAATGAATGACAATAAAAGTCTAGCACATACAACGTGGAATTGTAAATATCACGTCGTGTTCGCGCCAAAATACCGCAGGGAAATATTTTATGGTGAAAAGCGAGAAGAAATCGGCAAAATTCTAAGAGAATTGTGTTCCTGGAAAGGTATTAACATTATTGAAGCAGAAGTTTGTACGGATCACATTCACATGCTGGTGGAAATCCCGCCGAAGATGAGCGTTTCAAGCTTTATGGGATTTCTCAAAGGCAAAAGCAGTCTGATCATACATGAACGACATGCGAATTTAAAGTATAAACATGGCAACCGATCTTTTTGGTGTCGTGGATACTATGTGGACACAGTGGGGAAAAACACCAAAAAGATCGCTGAATATATCCAAAACCAATTAAAAGAAGATAAGCTGCAGGATCAGTTGACATTCAGGGAATACGAAGACCCTTTCAAGGGTAGCAAGTAATAAGCTTTTGCAAATGTCAGACCGTAATATGCCATTGCAATGGCAGCCAGTAACAGCGGGTTATACCCGCATAAGAAAAGCCGCCGGCTAAGCCGGCGGATGTTTACTTGATGAAATTATACTAGCGTTAGTGTCAAATTATAGCCAATTAACTTAAAAACTGGCTATATGTAAAACATCATTTTCTCCCCCCGACGAAGGCGGGGGGAGAAATCACAAGCTTGTTTTCAAGTTAATCAACTATAACATATATTAACCATAACATTAAAGATTTTAAGGCAAGCCTTGTACCCCTAGGGATTCCCCCGGCAGCAGATTTCTATAAATTTTATCCTGTGTCCTTCGTGAGAATAAAAGCATACCCTTAAAATGTTTGCAGCTTAGTTTGCCAACTCAGATAGGGTCACACCTTGATCTTGGTCCAATTCCCCTGGGAGAAGCGCCAGTAGGTAACTGCCAGCCTGACATATTGATCGGACAGTATCCCCACCCATGCCCCCACGACGCCCAGCCCCAGCGGAAAGCAGAAAAGCCATCCAAAAAATGGACGAGCAATGGTTGTGGAAAGCAGCGACGACAATGCCACAAACCTTGTGTCCCCCGCTCCGCGAAGACAACCCGAAAACATAACCTGCGCCATCTGCCCGGGCGACATGGCGGCGATCAGAAGCAAAATATAGCTTCCCATGGTGATGATGCTCTGGTCCTTAGAGAATAAGGACATGATGGGACGATTTAAAAGCACAAAACAGATAATCAGTACTATCGATCCCATATAGGCGATCATCTGACCGGCACGGCCAAAAACAATCGCCATATCCGGCCGCTTTCTCCCCAGATTCTGTCCTACAAGGGATGATGCAGCCACCCCCAGCCCATCCCCAAAGGAGAAGGACACGCTCATAATGTTCATGCAGATCTGATGTGTGGCAAATGAAACTGTTCCCAATGTCGCCACCATTTTGATAAAGACTATGAAGCCAATTCGCATAAATATTTGCTCTACGACTGCACTTCCACCGATTTTAACTAAAAGAGAAGTTGTCTCCCGGTCAGGGAAAAAATTGTCCTTAAATTTAACATATAAGAAATTCTCCTGATGGGTGAGCGAATGGCAGGACATCAGAAAGGCGACTACATACCCCAAGACAGTGGCGATAGCCGCACCTTTAACCCCCAGCGCAGGAAAGCCAAATTCCCCCCCGATTAAAAGGTAGTTAAAAATGACATTGACCACATTGGCAGTGATATTGGTTACCATGGCAATCTTAGTATTGCCCACACCGCGCTGTGCGGCATTGATGGCAAGCGACACCGCCGTAAAAGGAAGGCCGATTAATATGTAGCGGTAATAAGTTACAGCCCCACCGATAATATCCTTGCCCGCACCCATAAAGGCCATCATTTGGCGGGCGTATACCCCACCAGCTACAGAAAGCAGGGTGCAAAGCACAGCCGTAATCAATATCGACTGACGGACACAGCGGTTTGCGCCCTCTTTGTCCTCCTGTCCCTTTCGACGTGAAACAATGGCAGTGATTCCAATGTTCAGAGCAAAAAAAATAACGAGGATAATATATCTCGGTTGACCAGTGATTCCCACTGCTGCGATTGCTTCAGTCCCCAGCGTTCCCACCATAATGGTATCCACTACGGTGACCATACTGACCAACACCGCCTCGAGGGCCGCCGGCCATGCCATACGCAGCATCGTACCGTATACCTCTTTTACGGGAGGCACTTCACCACAGAGCTGCTCGGGTCTTAAAATATGCTGAGGATCGTAAAAGCGCTTGAGGCCAAAGGGCGACATGATCATCTACTGCCTTCCTCGAATAATTTCTTGAGAGCAAAATACTGGATAAAGGGAACTTATTTCTATCTGATTGCCCCGACTGAGGCGGGGCAATCAAAATTCAAATTCTCCTCGTACTCACACAGGCTTTTCATCCAGCTTCTTGACTGAAAAGCTGTCGACTGTCAGCTTTAATATAGCTGTCCTCGCAAACACCCCAGGGGTGTATTTGATCTCTCCCTCATAGCCACAGTGGATCATCAGACTGTCAAGTCCCCTCTGCTTCTCGCTGTCATCGGTGACAAGGCTGAGGGTGCCGTATCCCAGTACGCTTTCATAGTTCATGGAATAGGAACAGGCGTCAGGTCCTCTGATAATGTCATAATTCTGACCAATAGAAAAAGCCACCTTGGCGTTTTTTTCCATCAGATCAAGCTTTTTCCCCTGATTGGCGCCATGAAAATAGAGGACTAATCCCCCGTCATAGAGAAAACCATAATTCACCGGAACCACATAGGGCCACTCTTCGCCATGAAAGGCAATATTGCAGACAATCCCCCTCTCCAGTATCTCTTGAATCTCGGATTTGTTGGTAATCTCCCTGTCCCGTCTTCTCATCATAATCCTCCGCAAAATTAATTTAATCTTATTTTACCACTCTTTTAAGTGCTTTCAAACGTTATTTCCCACCGTCGCCCATTATAGCCAATTTACTTAAAAACTGGCTATATATAAAACGTCATTTTCTTCCCCCGCCTTGGGCGGGGGAAGAAATCACAAGCTTGTTTTCAAGTTAATCAACTATATGATATAATAAGATACACTTGTGACTTGTAAAATCTAATTCTTTTATGGCAATGTGTTAAATGTTTTTGTATATTCCCTCGCCTTCGGTGGGGGAATATACAAGTTAAGATGTTGCATTGTACTAGTGATTGATAGCTATGGAGCAGATAAAGAGGGGAATTAGAGTTTTCTCGCCTCTTTCTTCGATCAGCGGTGCTTTGACCGCCACCAGATTCATTTCCCAAAAATTCAGAACTTACAGCGATTAATAAAGGGGTGTACCATGAAAAAAGCCACAGAATTAATGACAGGCTGCGTGCTGTTCGGCAGCTATAAGAACAAGCTGCTCCACTTTGAAAAAACATACTGTGGGGGCTTACTCTCATGAGTAAACGGATCATGAAGGTATCTGATGAAGCAATCGCCCATCTGTCGGCCATCGACCCACTTTTTCTCGCCCTGATTGAGCGTGCGGGTATTCTTCAGTATGAGGTTGAAGAGCCATTTCCCTCTATGATCGGCAGTATTATCAGCCAGCAAATTTCCACCAAAGCGGCCGTTTCTATCCAGAACAAGCTTACCGAGGCAGTTGGATCGCTTTCTCCACAGCCTCTTTTTGAAGCTGACGGCCAATTGATGCGTGAATGTGGCCTTTCCGCCAGAAAGGTGGACTATATTAAGGAGATTGCTGGGGCAGCGCTTTCAGGCACGGTGGATTTTGACAGGTTATACCTTTTGGATGACGATGAGGTTATCCGCAGTTTGACAGCCCTGAAGGGAGTGGGACGGTGGACGGTAGAGATGCTTCTGATTTTTTCGCTTTGCCGCCCCGATATAATCAGCTATGCAGATTTGGGAATACGCCGTGGAATGATGCGGCTTTACGGAATGGATCAGCTTTCCGTTGAAGAGTTTGAGGTCTATCGAAAAAAATTCTCTCCTTATGGCAGCGCTGCCTCGCTTTATCTCTGGCGGGGGTTATAATTGCTTACGGGCTATCTTATATGGCTTTGAGCTTGACTGTTTTCCTGCCTCATGCAGTGGAAATAAACCTTAATCTTATTTAAATAGTCTTATAGTTGATTAACTTGAAAACAAGCTTGTGATTTCTTCCCCCGCCTTCGGCGGGGGAAGAAAATGACGTTTTATATATAGCCAGTTTTTAAGTTAATTGGCTATAGAAAAAATATCTGTTACGCTGGGAATGAATTCATTAAAAATTGCCGTGGCCTATGGCCACGGCAATTTTATTTAGAATTTTTTCTATTTTTAGCAGTGAATGAACGCAAAATGGCAGGACTAGTACAATGCAACATCTTAAACTTGTATATTCCCCCCGCCGAAGACGGGGGGAATATACAAGAACGTTTAACCCCTTGTCATAAATAATTTGGATTTTACAAGCCACTAGTATTATTCGCGATGCGAAGAACGACCATATAAAAGCGTCCGCATTTGCATCTATTTATTCTCGTCTTGCTCTCTAATCTGGATACGGCGTATCTTGCCACTGACTGTTTTGGGCAGTTCGGCGACGAACTCAACCACGCGTGGGTATTTATAGGGAGCAGTGACATGCTTGACATGCTCCTGGAGCTCCTTCGTCAGCTTGTCTGACGGTGTATAGCCCCTAGCCAGCACGATGGTGGCCTTGACGACCTGTCCCCTGATCGGATCCGGTACAGCGGTGACTGCACATTCAAGCACAGATGGATGGGTTTGCAGAGCACTTTCCACCTCAAAGGGACCAATACGGTAACCAGAGCACTTGATCACATCGTCATTCCGGCCCACAAACCAGAAATATCCCTCTTCATCGCGCCATGCCGTATCCCCTGTGTTATAGCTGTCGTTGACAAAAGCGCGGGAATTAGCCGCATCGTCCTCACGGTAACACTTAAACAGGCCTGTGGGGTAGTATTTGCTGAGATTTTTGACCACGATAGAACCGACGATTCCATCCTCACAGGGTTGGCCATTTTCATCCACGATATCAAGATCATACAGCGGCGATGGCTTTCCAGTGGAGCCGAGGCGCGCCTCAAACCAAGGAAAATTGGCCAGCAGAACACTGGACTCGGACTGGCCAAAGCCTTCCACGATGGGAAGGCCAGTGGCTTCTTTGAAACGGTTGTATACCTCAGGATTAAGGGGTTCACCTGCAGTTGAGCAGTGCTTAATGGAGGAAAAATCGCAGCTTGAGAGGTCTTCATGGATCAGAAAACGGTAGATCGTGGGCGGTGCGCAAAAGGTGGTAAGCCGCAGACGGTCTATGGTCTTAAGCATCAACTCTGGGACAAATTTTTCAGTATCATAGGCCACAATGACAGCGCCGCAAATCCACTGGCCGTATATCTTCCCCCAACCGAACTTCGCCCAGCCTGAGTCAGACACGGTGAGATGGAGTCCCCCGTCCTCGACTCTCTGCCAGTATTTAGCGGTAGTAATATGCCCCAGTGGGTAGGTGTAGTCATGAAGAATCATCTTTGGCATGCCGGTTGTACCAGAGGAAAAATAAATCAGCATTGGATCTGACGCCACCGTGCCTTGATCCCCTGTAGGTCTTGAAAACTCTGGAGAAGCGGCAGCGAGAAGGGCACGAAAATCAACAGCGTCTGCCGGTGTTTTTTCTCCCACCACGGCCAGATGGGTAAGGGTTTTACAATGAGGTCTTGCTTGAGCGATGTTCGCGAGCATTCCCTCATCATCAACAGTTGTGATGACTTTGACAGAGGCGGCATTGCAGCGGTATTCAATATCCTTTTGTGTCAGCTGAAAGGTTGCCGGGATTACGATAGCCCCGATGCGGTGCAGGCCTAGTATGCAAAACCAGACCTCGGGTCTCTGCTTAAGCATCAGCATGACCGTATCTCCTTTTTTCACACCGAGAGAACGGTAAACATTGGCCGCCTGACAAGAGAGCGAAGATACCTCGCCAAAAGAATAGCGGCGCTCATCCCCGGCGTCATCACACCAAACAAGAGCGGGGTTTGTCAAAATTTTCTTCAGCCCATGCATCCACGACATCATATGCAAAGTTAAAGTCTGCCGGAATATCCAAGTGGTAGTTCGCCTTGAAGTCTTCATAACTTTTAAATTCGGTATTTTTTAAAAATCGGTTTATCATAATTGGGCTCCCTATCCATTAATAATTGTGATGAATTTTGCTGGACCATCAATGGCACGCTGACCGTGAGGGATGCTTGGATTAAAATAGATGCTGTCCCCCGTACTAAGCTCAAGTTCTTTGCCAGCGATGCGTACACCAATCTTCCCCTCCAACACAAAGTTGAACCTCCTGTCCACCATGCACAACAAGGTCGGGGGCTTTATCAGCCGGCTCGATGGTAACGATCATGGGTTCCATACTCCTGCCAATATAGTTAAAGGCAAGGGCAGAAAAGCCATAGCCCTTATATCTCTCCACTGTTACGCCTCTTCCCTGGCGGACAACGGTGTAGCTGTCCATCTTGGGAGTCTCACCGGTTAGAAGTACGGTTGGGTCCACATTCATTGCAGCGGCAATCGTATACAGCACGCTGATGGGCATATCGTTCAGTCCGTTTTCATACTGTAGATAAGCCTCTTCACTTTTACCAATAGCATCGGCAATCTGGGATGCAGGTATATCAAGGATCTCTCTCAATTCCTTCATTCTCTCGGCAATCTGTCTGAGTTGTTCTTCCATGCATATGCCTCCTTGATTATATTTTAATTTTCATTATAGCAAATTGGTAATTTTCATTCAATGTTTTTGCATATAAAAATTCTATTTATTAGATATGACACTAAGTATTAGTGCTTTTAAATGTTTTCCAGTATATTGTCTCATCTTAAACTTGTATATTCCCCCGCCCAAGGCGGGGGAATATACAAGCGCATTTAACCCATTGTCATATAGAATTTAGTTGCAACAAAGTACTAGTGGCTTGTAAAACCTAAAACTTGTATTTAAAGGATTCAGAATATTCTGTATATCTCCCGTCGGCGGCGGGGGATATACAAAGCTAAGATTTTACAGAGGACTAGTTAATAAATAACAGCAATTGATTAGCCATCGCTTATCTGATGGTTAGTCGATTGCTGTTTAATCATATTTTTATGGCATACTGGCACTCGGACTACTTAAGAAACCGTTAGATAGGATAAAAGGGTATAGTTGAGACCCCATTTAAAGAAACTTATATTTACAGCTATGAAGAAGATGGTCAGCACTAAGTCCAGCCAATTCTTGTTTCTGACTGACATTCTGACAGACATAAAGAGAAAGTACATTGTTATTACAAAGCCGGCCACCCCGGTATAGCTTTGAAAGTTCGGTACAGGATTGGCAATGTAGAGGCTATATGTGTGAAACATGCGGCTAAAAAAGCCAGAGCCTGTAAAGTAGGCTAAGGCAAAAAGAAATGCAGGGATGGCAGCAAAAAGATAGAGTATCCATTGCCAGCAATATTTGAATACTTCTTTTTTTTCCTCAAAAACGGGTGTTTTTCTATATCCTGTGAGACGAATGTTGGGTTTTGCCATAATAAAACGTCCTCTTTTCATTCTGTTTTTAACCCTGAGAAGCGCCGCCCATCACCTTCAGCATCGGTATAAGGCCGGCGGTGGTCTTTACGCTTCCGTCGGAGAACACCCAATAAGCCTCGACGCCATACTTTTGCGCCATCATCAAACTTTCCTCATAAGGCAGGATATACAAGGTTGTGGAGAAAATGTCTGCAAGCCCCGAATCCTTAATCACAACGGTGACCGAGCGATAATATTCAGCAGGCATCAGTGTGGCTGGATCAGTGATGTGATGGATACGTTTGTTTCCCATCATATAATACCGCTCATAGTCTCCGCTTGTCACCACCGAACTGTCGTTCAAAAAAACAGTATCAAGGCTTGAATCTTCTGTGTCACGGGGATTTTTATTGGGATTTTGTATCCCGACACTCCATGTTTTGCGGCCCGCGTCCTCTGGCTTGTCAAAAACTCTGACATTCCCACCACTGGAGATAGCAAAAGAGTGAAGCCCAGCCTCATACAACTCTTTTCCCGCCAACTCAGTGGCATAGCCCTTCGCCACCGCGCCCAGATCAAGGGACATTCCCTCTTCGGTGAGGAAAACAGTACCCGCTTGGGCATCCACGATCACTTTGTCAATATCGGTGTGGGCGGCCGCCTGTTTGAGAATATCATCCGGTGGCAGAATCGCATTTGAAGAATCATTGCCATACAGCATCAGATAGTTATGCCAGATTAAGGTCACAGGGCCAAAGGCAATATTGAATTTTCCATCTGTTTTCTGATACCATTCTTTTGAAAAAAGAAGTATGTCAATGATTCGCTTGTCCACCTTAACAGGGCTTTTTCCAGCATTCTTGTTGATAGTGCAGATATTATTGATCCCTTCGTACTCCGTGAAGCGGTCATAAAGCCGGCTGAGTTCCTGAAAACGCGCCTCTAAGTTCGTCATCTTCTGAGAGAATGCCTTCTCAGTTTTGCTGTATCCCACCACTTGTATAATGGTGTCGAAAACGCCAAAAAACTGATAATTATATTTTTCATCTTTCACGAGGTTATCGCACGAAGCAGAGGACAATATAATGAATAAGCTGATGATTATTGACAAAGCTTTTTTCATTGTACACCCCATTTATGAAATCTCATTTTTTTGAGTTATAGCCAATTAACTTAAAAACTGGCTATATAAAAAATGCCATTTTCTTCCCCCGCCTTGGGCGGTGTAAGAAATCACAAGCTTGTTTTCAAGTTAACCAACTATATTTTTAACATTATAACAAATTATCTGATTATTTTAAATCATTTTCTATTGATTGTTTATTTTTTATCAATTTTCACTTGTGCTCATTAGTCATTTATAGTATCATTATATTGTGCAATAAAACCCATTCCCAAACAAAAATTGTGTAAGCCCATCTTTTTTTCCGTCAGCAACGAAAAAAAGGATGCAGAAAAACTCTCATGTACCAAGGAGGTTAGCATGAAAAAAATCATCGTTTTGACCCTTGTTCTCCTTTTTGTCGCTGGTTGCTCGTCGAACGCTGCCATTAAGGTTGGACTGGGCACCTACACTTCTCTGAAAAGCTCAAAGGCTGCCACAGCACAAGCGGAGGGTACCGCTCAGGTCGATGTGACATCTTGTGCGCTCGCTGTTGATGCCAACGGTAAAATCGTAGAAGTATCATTTGACGTTACACAGGGTAAGGTAAAGTTTAATGCGGCCGGTGTTATCTCTACTGACCTCGCAGCCGAAGTCAAATCCAAGAAGGAGTTGGGCGATGCCTATGGCATGAAAGCCGCTTCTCCCATCGGCAAGGAAGTCAACCAGCAGATCACAGCCTTGGAATCCTATATGATTGGGAAGACCGTTGCAGAGGTTGTCGGAATGAAGACGAAGGACAGTGCTCCTGATGTTGACGCTTTGAAGTCCACTGTCACGATCAAAGTTGATGACTACTTGAAGGCTCTGGCAAAAGCCAACGCAAACGCTGTATAATGTACGTTTTGAAATGGGTCGGTCTGTTGACCGGCCCATTTATAACATTTTCTAAACAAATGAGATTTCTTACTATCTGACTGCCCCTCCACAGGCGGAGCAGTCAGATAGTAATTTTTTTACAAGATTATTCCAGTGCTGCCTTCAATACATTTTCAACTGCTTCTATCGTGGGAACGCCCTCAAGAAGCTTCTTTCCACCCACAAAATAGGTGGGAACATACCAATAGTTATAGCCCTTGATACGCTCTGGTTCTTTTTCTTCATCGATGACATCTATCTCGACCCGCTTATATTCGGGGTGTCGCAGACAGAGCTCTTCCATCATCGCAAATGCCCGGTGGCAGTACGGACAATCTTCCAAAATCATCATAACTACCTTTTTCAACTGTTCTCATCCTTTGCTATCATGATGTCTATTAGCCAGATTAAAGTTTTTGGCTTTCTTCGCAGCACGCTTCCATCAGATAGGCTGCGCGGATATCTGCAATATGCAACTTTACCGCCAGCGGATATTTTTCGAAGGCGTGACCAATGGCAAAACTTCCGCCCTTGACCGCCT
Organism: Oscillospiraceae bacterium; assembly: GCA_963664585.2. Classification (GTDB taxonomy): domain Bacteria; phylum Bacillota; class Clostridia; order Oscillospirales; family Ruminococcaceae. The sequence continues at coordinate 22,609 of CAXXEO010000005.1, forward strand.
CATCGAACCCACCCATGTGCCATCGTATCGCCACAGCTTCAGCAGGCTTAAGACGTAGAAATCGTTCAATCAGATATACTGATTTTTCTCCATGCCCATAGGGGAAAGCGTCTTCCACCTGATAGTAGGGCACTTTTTCCCACGCACCCGTCTGTTCATTTTTGACATTACGCTGGGACATTTTATAATAGTTGGCCTTGCATAGATCGTGCAGCAATCCGCAAATGGCAAGGCTTTCACGGTTTTCGTCCTCATATTCAAGCATGACCTTGGCTACATTCAGGCTATGCCGGACAAGGCCGCCCGGTTCGTTGAGGTGAAACCGAGTACTCGCCGGTGCGGTAAAGAAGTCTGTTTTCTCTAGCCAACTCAAAAGTTCTTCGCACCCCTGTCTGCTGATGTTCGCCTTATATAGCTCGGAAAATTCCTGTTTTTGATCCATAGTAAGCCCTCCTTTTCCGATATTATAACACATATTGATCAAAAATAACTGTACAGAATAGAAGGGGAGGAAAAATCTTCCCTCCCCCTCAGACTGGGCATTGTTAATTAAAAATAAACGTTACTCAGTTCTCTTTTTCCAGCTGTGGCGGGGAAAAGAGGACTGAGCATAAAAGACTTTTTAAACTGAATTAGTATAAGGGGCCAAAGTCCCTTTTTCAAAAATTGCCCTAAGCAGGCTATACGAATCCCAAATGAAACGAGTTTCTTATTTCTGTTTCCCCCATTTCCGACAGGAGAAGCAGGGACAAAAAATTAATGCAATTAAACAGGTTCTAGTATATGGGTTAAATGTTCTAGTATATTCCCCCGCCTTCGGCAGGGGAATATACTAGTTTAAGATGTTGCATTGTACTAGGTTCATGCACCCGCAGAGGACACATTTGATTAACAGCATAGTTACCGCATAATATAGAGTTATCTAAGGAAGTTTATCACTTCCTTTTCTTTCATACTGTGATGATACTGGCACCTGATTTCAGATATGCTGTGAGAAGCTCACCTGTGCCATCCACATGAATGCCCAGCTTCTCAAGCTTTTCAATTGCCCTGTGCCGGGCTGCGCATGCGACGCAGACCGTTACCTCCACTCCTACATGGCGGAGCATCTCCACCTGCATTTGAGCAGCTTCATCCTCACATAAAATCTCCACCGAGGGTCCCCATACCAATAGCTCCACTCGCTTCCACCAGTCTTTTAAAAGACTGTCACGTGCATATTGAAAGGCCATGTCGGCCGCCGCAATGCGGTCAGCATTTATCCACAGCACAACAAGGGTATCGGATGAATCGTCCATCTACTTACACCTTCTTCAGCATTGTATAATACAGTATAAGCAAGGATTATAAAACGGTGCGTATCAAGCCACTCAGTCGAAAAAACCATTTTCTTTCATCCACAAGGAAATTTGGCAATAGGACAGTGAAAAAATAGAGTATCTGCGAAAGGGACAAAGTATTTTTACGTCCCCCGCTACATATTTTTGCCGCTTCTTCCCCGTCAAAAGTGGGAAAGCAGCGGCAAAATAACGTTTTATTTGGAATTCGTATGAGAAGGGCCGCCGGTGAATAGCTCCGACGGCCTTTTACTTATAGGGTAATAGACTTTATGATCTGGGGTTTCACGGGGCGGTCAGATCTGTCCGTTTTCTCATTCGCAATTTCATCCACCACATCCATGCCATCGGTCACCTTGCCAAAAGCGGCATACTGGCCATCCAGGTGGGGTGAGTCAGCGTGCATAATAAAAAACTGTGAGCCGGCCGAATTCGGACTGGATGAGCGGGCCATGGAGAGGACTCCACGGGTGTGCTTAATCGGGTTGTTGACTCCATTCGAGGCAAATTCGCCCTTAATCTGATGACCGGGACCGCCCATTCCTGTACCGTCCGGGCAGCCGCCCTGAAGCATAAAGCCCTTGATAACGCGGTGGAAGATCAGCCCATTGTAGAAGCCCTCCCCTACAAGTTTCTCAAAGTTTGCAACCGAAATCGGTGCAAATTCGGGATAGAATTCAACAGTGATCTTTTTACCATTTTCCATCTCAATAATAGCCATAGTATTCATCCTTTCTATCTTAACCGGAATCCTCCGGTCAATCTGTTGCAATCTTGGCATAAGCAGCCCCGGTCACCGTGATCAGATCATCGGGGGGCAGTTCAATCTGGCTGCCGATTCGCCCTGCACTGAAAATAATAGTTCCCATTTCTTGCGCACTCTCATCAATCGTCGTCCGGTATCGCTTTTTCATGCCAATCGGAGAGCAGCCGCCCTTGATATAACCGGTCAGCTTGTTGATCTCATCCACCTTCACCATTTCGATCGACCTTTCACCCACCGCTCGTGCGGCAGCTTTCAAATCAAGCTCACGGGAGACCGGAATCACAAAAACATAGATCTCACGGCTCGCACCGCGCGTCACAAGGGTTTTAAACACCTGATGATAGGGCTTTTGTATACTGTCCGCCACAGCTGTTCCGTCCATCCATTCTCCTGTGGGATAGCTGTGAGAGAAATAGGTAAGTTTAGCGCTTTCCAACTGGCGCATAGCATTTGTTTTTGTCTCAGCCATTCCTTTTCACCTCCTTGATCACCGTTTTTGCATTTCCCCCGTGCCTTTGCCTCAGATGCACAGTTTAGGCGGCTGTCACTGTGGAAAGACGGAGTATATGCTTGCCATAATCATCGGAGAAATAGCAAAACCATATCTTGAATCCCGATGTCCTCTTGAACAATCTGAAATGATTCCATTCGTACCCCGCGCGACAAATGAGTATTGTACCGTTCATAATCGGCGTTTAATTCTCTTCTTCAAACTCAGCGGGGGCCAGCACGGCAAGTGCCTCCGGTTCAGGCATGGTGGTCACCGATTTTAACCGTCGCTGAATCTGACGTGTCCGGGCACCCACAAGGGTATCCAGCTCTTTGCCTGCCTGGTCCAACTTGCGCTGTGTCGCTTCTAATACCTCTCCGAATTTTTCAAACTCGGTTTTAACTGCACCCAGTACGCTCCAGACTTCGCCGGTGCGCTTTTGGATCGCCAGCGTACGGAATCCCATCTGCAGAGAGTTTAAAAGGGCGGCCATGGTTGTCGGGCCGGCAATGTTGATGTGATAGTCCCGCTGAAGGGTTTCGATCATCCCGCGGCGCACCACTTCGGCGTACAATCCCTCAAAAGGAAGAAACAGGATTCCGAAGTCGGTGGTGAAGGGCGGATCTATGTATTTGTCCCTAATATCCTTGGCTGAAGCCTTGATCCGTTTTTCAAGTTCCTTACCCGCCAGATCGATGGCGACACTTTCCCCCCGCTCATAGGCATCAACCAGTTGGGAGTATGCATCTGCATGGAACTTTGCATCGATCGGGAGGTAAACATAGCCTCTGTCATCCCCAGGAAGGCGGATTGCAAATTCAACAGGGTTTCCAGTCCCTTTTTTGGTAATTACATTCTTCTCATACTGTTCTGGGGACAGAATCTGCTCAAGGATAGCCTCCAATTGAAACTCACCCATAATCCCGCGGGTTTTAACATTGGTCAGCACCTTTTTAAGGTCACCCACGCCCACGGCCAGAGTCTGCATCTCACCCAGTCCCTTATAGACCTCCTCCAGACGCTGACTGACCTGCCCGAAGGATTGAGTCAGACGCTCATCCAGAGTTTTCTGCAGCTTTTCATCCACGGTCGCTCTCATCTGTTCAAGGCGACGTCCGTTATCCTCCTGCATGGCGGCAAGGCGGTTTTCCATCGTCGTACGCACCCCTTCCAGCTTCTGTTCGGATTGGGTGGTAAAGCTTTCAAAGCGCTTGTCCACACGGCTCAGCATATCAGTAACGGTCCTTTGCAGAGCGTCATTTCTCAAAGTGAGCTGGGATGTGAGCTCTTCCAGGCGTTTGTCCTGCAGGCCCCCATTCTGTCTTTGAGCATCGGTCAAAGCGGTACCAAGCGCGGACAGGCTTGACTGCGTAGATAAGGCAATTTCCTGTCGAGTTGCCCGCAGTTCATTGACAACCTCCTGGCGCATGCTATTGATCTCATTTTCGCCGGCTTTCGATTTTACCGTTAGCGAAAGAATACAGGCAACGAGTGAGAGCACACAGGAAAGCCCCAGCAGGGAATATACAATTGTTTCATTCATATCTTCACCTTTGCTTTCTGAAATAGTTAATTATGCCATAAACCGTTTGAATTTATGACATAACTACCCATCATCGGTAATGCCACATTCGTAAAACCTATTGAGATAGCCAAATATAGCTAGTACTCTGTAAAATCTTAGCCTTGTATATCCCCCGCCGCCGGCGGGGGATATACAAAACATTTTTAATCCTTTAAATACAAGTTTTAGGTTTTACAAGCCACTAGTGCCTCGTATAGTTGATTAACTTGAAAACGAGCTTGTGATTTCTTTCCCCGCCGAAGGCGGGGAAAGAAAATGACGTTTTAACTATAGCCAATTTTTAAGTTAATTGGCTATACAATCAAAATCTTTTATGGCAATGAGTTAAATATACAAATTTAAGATGTTGCATTGTACTAGCGTCTTTGCAAATATTATACCACACAACCTATGTGTATTATAGTGGCCAGAATTCAAAAAAGCCAGGCCTTGGCCTGGCTTTTTGCGGTATATGTACTAACCAACTGGAAAAAACGCATTAAAAAACCATGTGCAGCGAATGAGAACGATACTACCAATCATCATTCCATATTGGCAATAGATCTCATGATCAATAGACTTTTTTAATCTATTCTTCCTCTGTTGTAGATGCTGCAAGAACATCATCGCTCTGTACAGATACTTCCTCAATTACTGGAACTGTGCAGGAATCAGGCAGGGGCTCTCGTGCTGTTGCTTCCTCGGCCACCATGCCCTGTTTTATCTCACGAAGAAGAGGAATCATAAAGGCAATTCCCATAAGTCCCGATAGAGCATCAGAGGCTGGCTGGGCAAAAACCAATCCATGTATTCCGAACAGCCGTGGGAGTATGAGGATAGCGGGAATCAAGCAAAGTCCCTGACGGGATACCGCCAGTATGGCCGCCGGTGTTCCTCTTCCCATCGCCTGAAAGGTCATATTTGAGGTAAACATCAATCCCACAAAGGGAAGAACAACCGCCATCGCGGTCAGCCCCAAGGTGCCCATTGCAATGACTTGGGGATCGTCCGCTCGGAAGGCGGTGATAATCTGGCGTGCGAAAAGAATAAATATCCCCGATGTCACAATGCTGATCGAAATCGTTGTCAAAGCGGTAAACCAATAGGCCTTGTACAAGCGTTTAAAGTTCTTCGCGCCGTAATTATAACCGGCCACGGGCTGATACCCCTGACAGAAACCTAAAAGCACCGAAGCGCCGAACATCGCAATTCTCATGACAATGGAGGTCGATGCGATGGCATAATCCCCATAAGGTCCCGCAACGCCGTTTAAAATCACCATGCTGACCGAGGAAAGTCCCTGTCGGAAGAAGGAGGGCATGCCAATTTTAAGAATCTCCCCGTACATGGGCAGTTCCAGCCTGACGTTGGAAAACTTCATGGCAATTCCGCTTCGGCCTCTGAAAAACTGGGAATATAGGATGCCAAAACTGATAACCTGACTGATGATTGTCGCGTAGGCGGCTCCTGCGACGCCAAGGTTAAAAGTGAAAATAAACAGGGGGTCCAGGAAGAGATTCAGTACAACACCCGTACTGATGCCGATCATGGCGAGAAAAGAGTTGCCCTCTGCTCGCAGTATGTTGTTCATGACAAAGGATGTAGCAATAAAGGGTGTGCCGAAGAGAATTACGCTGCAATAACTCGCGGCATAGGGATAGATGGTTTCGGTCGCGCCGAGCAGATAAACCAAGGGTTTGATAAAGAGAAGCCCACCTACACCAATAACAATGGAAATTGCCAGTACCGAAAAAAAGGCCGTCGAGGCGGCTTCATTGGCCCTTTGTGAGTTCTTCTGTCCCAAAAGCCGGGAGATATAGCTGCCTCCTCCCACACCGAAGGTCATTCCAAATGCCTGAAGAATGGCCATCAGCGGGAAAATAACACCTACGGCACCAGCCGCAGAAGTACCCAGTTTGCTGACAAAAAAGGTGTCCGCCATGTTGTAAAGAGAGGTTACCAGCATGCTGATAATAGTGGGTACAGCCAGTCTGCCGATAAGCTGCGGAATTGGTTGAGTTCCCATCAGCTCATATCGGGCTTCGTTTTTCGCATCACTCAAATTCTTCACCTGCGTATCTATCATATTTGAAAATAATTATAACATATGCCATGTTAATGGTAAACAAAAATTAAGTATTTTTAAATCGAATTTCATTGTCTCTATTCTGCATAGGTAAAGGGGAGCGTCAGATAATAAGATATCTTGTATGATAACATTTATGTTCTAGTACTTTTACAGTAACTAAATCCTATATGACAACGGGTTAAATGCGCTTATATATTCCCCCGCCTTTGGCAGGGGAATATATAAGTTTAAGATGAAACAATTTACTAGTTTAATTAATATCATATTTTGGATTTTTTCCACCTTTCAGATTGCAAATAATCAAATCTTTAAAATTTATTAGGCGAAATGTCGAAAAGACAACAAAAAACTTCCCCGACAAAGGCCATTTTAATATATATTACATGAATGTTTACAAACCACTAAAAACCGCTGGACAAATTTGTCCAATACAGATAAAATATTATTGTTGGTATCGCATTGTAAGCGTGGATATCCTTAGATGGATGCCCATGGATATATTGCGGTGCCTTTGCCCTGAAGTGCAGGGAATTGATATATCGTCCTGCACAGAATTCCGTTTTTGCAATATTTCTTGCATATCGTCCTGGAAGCTAAAACATGTAGAGAGGGGACTTTTGTGAATGTCTAACTTTGCGATTAATGAAAAGTGGTGTAAAGGCTGCGGAATCTGCGTTGCCTTCTGCCCCAAGCAGGTTCTTGCCCTTAAGAACGGCAAGGTTGCGGTAGTCAATGAGGAGGCCTGTATTCGCTGTAAGCTATGCGAATATCGCTGCCCTGACTTCGCTATCTTCATCAAGGAGGAAAAAGCATGAGTAGCAAAAAGACTGTGCTCCTGCAGGGAAATGAAGCCTGTGTCAAGGGAGCTCTGCATGCCGGCTTAAAGTTCTTTGCCGGTTACCCTATAACCCCGTCCTCTGAGGTGGCCGAGGTTTGTTCCATCGAACTGCCTAAGATAGGTGGACGTTTCATCCAGATGGAGGATGAAATTGCCTCTATGGCCGCCGTCATCGGCGCATCACTCACCGGCGTTAAGGCGATGACCGCCACATCGGGTCCCGGATTCTCCCTCAAACAAGAGAATTTAGGTTATGCCTGTATAGCGGAAGTTCCTGTCGTTGTGGTCACTATCATGAGAATGGGACCCTCCACCGGCCTTCCCACCTCTCCCGCACAGGGCGACATCATGCAAGCCAAATGGGGAACCCATGGCGATCATCCTACGATCTGCCTTGTTCCTACCTCAGTGAAAGAAATGTATGACTTCACCGTCCGCGCCTTCAACCTGGCAGAAAAATATCGCACACCCGTACTTTTAATGACCGACGAAGTGATTGCCCATATGAGAGAGGGCGTTGATATCGACGAGAACTATGAGATCATTGATAGAAAGAAACCCGCTCCCGGTACTGAAAATTATCTGCCTTTCGCCGATATTGACGGCGACGGCGTTCCTCCCATGGCCTCGTTTGGTGACGGATACAGATTCCATGTTACCGGACTTTCCCATGATGAAACTGGCTTCCCCACCAACTCACCTGAGAAGAATGATGTTCTCATCAGAAGAATCTGCGACAAAGTTGAGAAGAACGCCGATGAGATCGCCACATATAGCGAGTTCCTTACCGAGGATGCCGAGTACTTGTTTGTTGCCCTGGGTTCTGTAGCCAGAACCTCGCTCAACATCGTCAAGCAACTGCGTGCAAACGGCATAAAGGCCGGTTTGTTTACTCCCAAGACCCTATGGCCTTTCCCCGAGAAGGCACTTAAGAAAAATCTTGGTTCTGTGAAAAAGGTCATCGTGCCTGAACTAAACCTTGGCCAGCTTGTATTGGAAGTCGAGCGTATCGTCGGCGGGGCCTGCCCGGTAGAGCTTATCGCCAAGGTCAGCGGCGAGCTTTTCAAGGCTGAAGAACTTTATGAGAATGTAATGGCGGTGATTAAGTAATGAATAATACGCTTGATTATTTAAGAGTCAATAAGCTGCCCCACATCTGGTGTCCCGGATGCGGAAATGGCATCGTTGTCAGCGCAATCATCAGAGCGATCTCCGATCTTGAGCTTGACCCCAAGAAGACCGTCATCGTCTCCGGCATCGGTTGTTCATCCAGAGCCTCCGGTTACATGAACTTTGACACCCTGCACACTACACACGGACGTGCTCTTCCTTTCGCCACCGGTGTAAAGATGGCCAACCCCGACCTGAATGTGATTGTCATCTCCGGCGACGGCGACTCATCTGCGATCGGCGGAAATCACTTGATCCATGCCTGCCGCAGAAACATTGACCTCACCATGATCATCATCAACAATAATATCTATGGTATGACAAGCGGCCAGTACTCTCCCCTCACCCCCACCGGCCGTTTCGCCACCACCGCCGTATACGGCAATATTGACCGCCCCTTTGATCTGGCAAGCCTGACCGGTGCTGCCGGTGCCACCTATGTAGCCAGAGGTTCGGTCTATCATGTTCCCCAGCTCAAGTCCTATATCCAAAAGGGTATGCAGAACAAGGGATTCTCTGTCATCGAGGCCGTTTCGACCTGCCCCACCTATTTCGGCAGAAGAAACAAGCTGGGTGAGGCACCCGCGATGATGAACTATATCAAAGAAAATTCCGTTATGCTCAAGCCCGGTGTCACTGAATACGACAAACAGTATGTTATTGGCGAATTTGTCAATACTTCTGCGCCCGAATACACCGAGTGCTACACCAAGCTGATCGAGAAGCTGGGAGGTAACAAATAATGGCAGTACGTACTGAATTTCGTCTAAGCGGTTCCGGCGGACAGGGCATCATTACCTGCGGTATCATTCTGGCCGAAGCCGCCATTCTCGACGGCAAAAATGCCATCCAGTCCCAGAGCTACGGTCCCGAGGCAAGAGGCGGTTCTTCCAAGGCCGAGGTCGTCATCTCTGCTGAAGAAATCGACTATCCAAAGGCCACTGTGCCCGACTATCTGCTCTGCCTTACCGATGAATCCTTCCGGATATATGCCAAAAAGGCTGATCCCAAGACCGTTATCATCGTTGATTCACTGGTCAAGACCGATGGCTTCGACAGACCTGTCGTCGTCGCCCCCATCATTGAGACGGCTAACACCAAGTTCAAGCCACTGGTTGCCAACATTGTTGCTGTGGGCTTCCTGGCTGCATACACCAAGGTTACCTCAAGAGAATCCGTTCAGACCGCCATGCTCGGCCGTATCCCCAAGGGAACTGAAGAGCTTAACCAGAAGGCTCTGAATGCCGGTTTCTCCTTAGCAGACACCCTGGCATAAGTGAATATGTTCAAAGGCAAGGCGGACAGGCTGTATTTCGTGTCTTGAGGCCGGTGCTTTTGACAATTAGGTGCTCCTCCATAATCAGCGTCAGCTTCTTTATGGGGGAGCTTCTGGATAACTTAGTAAAAACATCATTTATTTTGACAATAATCAATATGACGCCATCATTGGCAGAGAATAACACAAACGGAGGTAAATATGGCTAGTTTTGAAGAAAGATTGGCTTCGTGGAATGCGCGTGTGGAAAAAGGGCTCGCTAAGAACAAGGAAAGACGCGAGAAGTTTCTCACCGCTGGCGGAACCGAAGTAAACAGGCTGTACACTCACAAGGATATCGAACACATCGATCCCCTCACCGACATCGGCTTCCCTGGAGAATACCCCTATACCCGCGGTGTCCAGACCACCATGTATCGCGGCAGATTCTGGACCATGCGTCAGTATGCTGGATTTGCTACTGCTGAAGAATCCAACAAACGCTACAAGTTTTTGATTGACCAGGGCTCCGCAGGCCTTTCCGTCGCTTTTGACCTGCCTACCCAAATCGGTTATGACTCCGACCATACGCTTTCCGAGGGTGAAGTTGGCAAGGTTGGCGTAGCCATCGACTCGCTGAAGGATATGGAAATCCTTTTTGACGGTATTCCTCTCGACAAGGTTTCCACTTCCATGACCATCAACGCCCCCGCATCTGTATTACTGGCTATGTATATTGCCGTCGGAGAGAAGCAAGGTGTCAGTTCTGAAGCTCTAAGAGGCACCATCCAGAATGATATCCTCAAAGAGTATATCGCCAGAGGAACCTATATCTTCCCCCCAACCCCTTCTATGAGACTGATCACCAACATTTTTGAGTACTGCGCAAAGAGCGTTCCCCAATGGAACACCATCTCCATCTCCGGATATCACATCCGTGAGGCCGGCTCTTCTGCCGTACAAGAGGTTGCCTTCACCCTGGCCGACGGTATCGCATATGTTGAGGCCGCTGTTAAGGCCGGTTTGGACGTTGATGAGTTTGCTCCCCGTCTGTCCTTCTTCTTTAATGCTCACAACGACCTTCTTGAGGAGGTCGCCAAATATAGAGCAGCCAGAAAACTCTGGGCCAAGATCATGAAGGACCGCTTCGGCGCCAAGGACCAAAAGTCCATGTCCCTCAAGTTCCACACCCAGACCGCAGGCTCGACACTCACCGCACAGCAGCCGGACAACAACATCGTTCGCGTTGCCATCCAGACACTGGCCGCTGTTCTCGGCGGAACACAGTCCCTTCACACCAACTCGAAGGACGAAGCTCTGGCGCTGCCGACCGAGGCATCTGTGCGCATCGCCCTGAGAACCCAGCAGATCGTTGCCTATGAGTCGGGCGTGGCCGACACCGTTGACCCCCTGGCCGGCTCTTACTATATCGAGTCCCTGACTGACTCGATTGTTAAGAAAGCTGAGGAGTATATTGCCAAGATCGACAGTCTGGGCGGCGCTCCCAAGGCCATTGAAAAAGGCTATATTCAACAGGAGATCATGGACAGCGCATACCGCTTCCAGAAGGATGTCGAAAGCGGCGAGCGTGTTGTCGTTGGTGTAAACCAGTTCAAGATCAAAGAAGAGTCCCCCAAGGGACTTCTCAGAGTTGACCCCGCCGTGGAAATGCTTCAGAAGAACAAGATTGTAAAGCTGAAGTCTGAAAGAGACAACGCCGCTGTTGCCAAAACTTTGACCGCGCTCAGGGCTGCCTGTGAAGGCGATGACAACCTGATGCCCTTCATTTTGGACGCAGTCAGAGTATATGCCACACTGGGAGAGATCTGCCAGGTGATGAGAGACGTGTTTGGCGAATATATTGCCACCGCAATGCTTTAAGGAGGACGAAACAGATGAGCGAAAGAACAATCAGAGTACTTGTCGCAAAGCCTGGCCTCGACGGTCATGACAGAGGCGCCAAGGTCATATCCAGAGCGATGCGTGATGCGGGTATGGAGGTCATTTACACCGGCCTTCGCCAAACCCCCGAGCAGATTGTCGCCGCAACCATTCAAGAGGACGTTGATGTACTGTGCATGAGCATCCTTTCCGGTGCCCATAATAACCTCTTCCCCCGCGTGACCAAGATGCTTAAAGAGAAAGGCGTAAACGACGTTTTGATTCTCGGTGGTGGTGTTATCCCTGATGATGACATTCCCTTCTTAAAAGAGAACGGCATTCAGGAGGTTTTCACACCCGGTACCAACACTGATGATATGATCGCCTATATCAGAGCAAATCTGAAGAGATAACACATGGGAGAGATAGGGCAGTATGTGCAAGGGATACTCGATGGCGAACTTCGTACCGCCTCACGTGTTATCTCCTTTGCCGAAAGTGAAAATCCCATCGCTGTTGCCATTTTAAAAGAACTTTATCCGCATACCGGAGCGGCTCGCGTGATTGGTATCACCGGCCCTCCCGGCTCGGGAAAATCCACCTTGACGGACAAGCTTGCTAAAGAACTTCTCAAACGGAACTTCAAGGTGGGCATCGTAGCCATCGACCCCACAAGCCCCTTCACAGGCGGTGCCATTCTGGGCGACAGGATCCGCATGCAGGAGCTTTCCACAGATCCGGGCGTATTCATCCGTTCGATGGGTACGCGGGGACAACTGGGGGGGCTAGCTAAAAATACCATATCCGCCGTGCGTGTACTGGATGCTTATGGCTGTGACTATATCTTCATTGAAACGGTGGGCGTGGGACAGTCCGAGGTTGACATCATCAAACTTGCCGACCTTGTGCTGATTGTAAACGTCCCCGGCATGGGTGATGACATACAGGCCATAAAAGCCGGAATCATGGAGATCGGCGATATTTTCTGCATCAACAAGGCGGACAAGGACGGTGCCGAGCGTCTCGTTATTGAGCTAAATATGATGCTCGACCTGAAAGGCCATTTTGATGGGCTTCGTCCCCCCGTTATGAAAACGGTAGCCAGCGAGGACACAGGAACGGTCGAGCTTATGGACAAGGTGCTTTTCCACCTATCCGAGGACGAAAAGGTCGGCCGTCTGGAGGCACGCAGACTGAGAAATCTGAAAGCCGAGGTGCGCAGCATTCTTCTTGATGTCTTTCTCAAAAAGATCAACAAGGTCGCTGAAGAGTCCGGACTTCTGGACAGCTTTAGCCGGCGCATAATGGACAAGGAAACTGACCCCTTCACTGCATCCGAACTGATACTGGAAAAACTACAAAGCATAGGAAAGGATGAATGAAATGCTGCCAACAAAAATTGATCACATCGGTATTGCCGTCACCAACCTGGAAGAGGCCATGAAAGTTTATGAGACCCTTGGCATGTCCTGCCATGGTACTGAGACTGTTGAAGAGCAAAAAGTCAAGGTTGCCTTCTTTCCCTGTGGCGACAGTGAGATTGAGCTTCTGGAAAGCACCTCACCCGATGGACCCATCGCCAAGTTTATTGAGAAGAAGGGCGAGGGCATTCAGCACATCGCCATCAAGGTCCCCTCGGTCGAGAACGCCCTTGCCGAAATGAAGGAAAAGGGTGTCCGTCTGATCGACGAAACACCCCGCTATGGAGCAGGCGGCGCGAGAATCGCCTTTTTGCACCCCAAGAGCACCGGGGGTATTTTAATCGAGCTCACCGAAAGAAAGTAAAATGTGTCAGAAATGATTGAAATCTTGCGCATCTTCTGCTAACATGGAGGATGCGCAGCATTGTATCAGTCACACTTTCCAAAATAGGGAGGCAATAATTTAAATGAGCAACATGTTCGAAAAACTGGCTGCACGTCGGGCAACCGTTCTGGCGGGCGGCGGCGCAAAAAGAATTGAAAAGCAGCACCAATCTGGCAAAATGACCGCCAGAGAGCGTATCAACACCCTGTTGGATGAACAGAGCTTTGTTGAACTTGATGCATTTGTAGAGCATCGCTGCAACGACTTCGATATGGCTGAAACAGAGGCACCCGGCGAAGGAGTCGTAACCGGTTATGGCACGATCGATGGCCGTCTCATCTACGTCTATGCCCAGGATTTCACCGTCATCGGTGGTTCGTTGGGTGAAATGCATGCCAAAAAGATCTGCAAGGTCATGGATTTGGCCATTAAAATGGGCGCGCCCTGCATCGGCATCAACGATTCAGGCGGGGCCAGAATTCAAGAGGGTGTTGATGCCCTGTCCGGATACGGCAATATCTTCTACCGTAACACAATTTCCTCCGGTGTGATCCCCCAAATCTCGGTCATTATGGGCCCATGCGCAGGCGGCGCTGTTTATTCACCCGCCCTGACCGATTTTATCTTTATGGTGGACAAGACCTCCAACATGTTTATCACCGGCCCCCAGGTTATCAAGACCGTCACCGGTGAAGAGGTCACCGCCGAAGCTCTTGGCGGCGCCATGACACACAACACCGTTTCCGGTGTTGCCCACTTTGTCTATAATACTGAGGCAGAGACGATCGCTGCTATTAAAAAGCTTGTCTCCTTCCTCCCCTCCAACAATATGGACGGCGCACCTGTTGTCCCCACAAACGATGATGTCAATAGAGTTTGTGTCGCTCTTGACACTGTCCTGCCGGAGAATTCCAACAAACCCTATGACATGAAGGATGTTATTAACCAGGTGGTTGATGATGCCGATTTCTTTGAAGTTCAGCCATACTACGCGCAAAATATGCTGACCGGCTTTGGCCACATCGGCGGAAACAGCGTGGGTATCCTTGCAAACCAGCCAAAGATCATGGCCGGTTGTCTGGATATTAATGCCTCTGATAAGGCTTCTCGCTTTATCGCCTTCTGCGACAGCTTCAATATTCCCATCGTCACTTTTGTCGATGTGCCCGGCTTCCTGCCCGGTGTTAATCAGGAATACGGCGGCATTATCCGTCATGGTGCCAAGATGTTATATGCATACTCTGATGCAACTGTTCCCAAGATCACCGTTATCGTTCGTAAGGCGTACGGCGGCGCTTATCTTGCCATGTGTTCCAAGGATTTGGGTGCCGATCAAGTCATCGCCTGGTCCTCTGCTGAAATTGCTGTCATGGGTCCTGACGGAGCCGCCAACATCATCTTCCGTAAAGATATTGAAGGCGCTGCGAATCCGGCCGACGCTCGCAAAGAGAAAATTGCTGAGTATAAGGAAAAATTTGCGAACCCCTATAAGGCAGCTGCCCGCGGCTATGTTGACGATGTGATCATGCCCAGCGCCACTAGGGCTAGAGTTGCAAGCGCAATTGAAATGCTGAAGACGAAAAAAGAGGTTCGCCCCGCTAAAAAGCACGGCAATTTCCCGGTTTAATAGGAGGAAATATAATTATGACCGATACACAACTGTTATACGGTCTGGTGGCAGCAGCCGCTTGTTTGGTGTTTTACTTCATGCGTCAGAATCGTGACCGCTCACTGCTGAAATCAGATGAAGCACCAATTACCACTTCTGCTACGGGCCCGGCTTCAGGTGCCTCTGAGGCTTCTGAAACAACCATTGAGGACGATCCTGATCTGACTGCCGCTATCATTACCGCCATCGCGACATATTTGAGTGGTGAGGGACAGCGCGTCTCTTCGACTTCTCAAAGCTTCGTTGTGCGGCCCTATACTTCTTCTGCCCCGATATCCGCTTGGGTGGCCACTGCCAGAACTGCGAATATCACAAAGTAAACTGCCGCACAGGCCATAGGCAAAGAACATTATTTTTGATAAGGAGATTAACGTATTATGAAACAGCTTAAAGTAACTGTCAACGGTAAGGTCTATGATATAGTAATCGAGGAGGTTGGCTCTTCTTCTGCTCCGAAGGCTGCCGCACCTGTATCCGCTCCTGTAGCCGCTCCAGCTCCTGCCGCAGCTCCCGCCGCTGTAGCCGCCGCTGCTCCCGCCCCCAAGGCTGCTTCTTCTGGCCCTGCCGGTGCCGGGTCCATTGTCGCCCCCATGAGCGGAACTGTCACCAAGCACAAGGTAAAGGTCGGCGATGTCGTCAAGCGCGGTGATGTGATCGTCATTCTTGAAGCCATGAAGATGGAAAATGATCTGATCGCCCCCTTGGACGGTACCGTCAGGGAGATCAGAGTGAACGAAGGCAGCACTGTTCAACCCGGTGAAGTCATTATCGTTATTGACTAATCATTTTGGTGCTTGGTTAAGTACCGAATGCCCAAAAAAGCCCGCCGATGGCGGGCTTTTTTTGTTATAGGAAAGTTTTTTGATAGAATTACGCTGCACTGGTATAGCTTTAACTTATACTATTTCCTTATTAAAAAACAACTAATTTTATATCTATTTTTCCCGCCTGTGGCGGGAAAAATAGATATGCTTTATTGCCTTTTCAAATGAAATTAGTATTAGATTATGTTTGTATTTTGATGACGATCCTTATAAAGCACGGCATAGCTGTAGCAGTCCTCAAAACTTCCGCTGGGTATGCGGTATTTCTGACGGCTACGCCCTTCATAGGCCATCCCGCATTTTTGCATCACACGGCCCGATGCGGGATTATTAACCGAATGATATGCTTCCACACGATTAGCACCCACCCTGTCAAAAATGAAGTCAATCACCGCATTCAGTGCCTCAGCGGTATAACCCTTTCCCCAGTGCGCATAGGCAATGTTATAGCCTGCCTCAAAGCAGGCATCATTTTCGCCGCGGAGGAACAGTCCGATAGAACCGATCAATTCGCTTGTATCTTTAATCTCGATTGCCCAGTGATAATTGGTCGGCTCGGCGTATTGTGCTACCCACCCTTCCACTACGGCATGGGTCTCCATCAGGGCACCATGGGTCTTCCAACGCATATACCGGGACACCCGTTCATCACTCGCCCAACCGTTATACATCTGTTCATCATCTTCCAAGGTGAATCGGCGCAGGATCAGCCGCTCGGTTTCAATCCGCAGTGTTCCTATGTGGTGCATATCTATTCTCTCCCCTTACAACAGTGGCCAGTTGGGCCACTGCCTTCAGCTCTTTGATCTGGCAGCGAGAAAGCGATTGACTTAATCATATACCCGGCACTACACTTGCATCACAAATTCTTCCGCTTCTCCACTTGCTCATCTACTTGCCTTCATGATTTTATCTCTTTTCTCTGCATCCAGCGAGAGCAAGAGTTAAAAACGAATCCTTTTAACATTTAAAATTGTATTGGGAAATTATAGCACGCTATGACGCGATATGCAAGAAAAAAGGGCCTCTCAAACTTATCCCACCGATAAAGCATAGCTTCATTTTAATCTCTTTCTCCCGTCACAGGCAGGGCCTCCTGCGGGAGATCAAGAAGCATCATTTGTGCTTTAGCAACAGGCGTTTCGCATAATATCAATCAGCACCTTAATACCGTAACCGAATGAATCTATGCTAGATCGCTCGTTTGTGCCGTGAACGGTGGCTCTGAGTGCCATATTGTCAATAAAAGGTCTAAAACGGTAGCAGCAGTCGCAAATCCCTTCAAAATACCGACAGTCCGTTCCCCCAAAAACCATACCCGGCACAACCTTGAACCCCTTATAGAACTTCTCGGTACTGGCCTTGATCATGTCCATACCGAAGGATTCGGTTGCTGAAACCTGAGAGGGCTCCATACCCCTTACCAGATGAATATCCAGATTAGGATTATTGGCCGCCTTTTTGCAATGCTCTACCACACCAACGCAGCTATCCCAGGGAGCAAGACGGAAGTTAATGATGGCCTCGACCTTCTGAGGAAGAACGTTGGGAGCCGGAGAACCACTGATCATTGTTTCGGCAGTGGTTGTATGCACCAAAGGCGCCAAGGCATCATTGTCAACCAGATGCCTTGCTAGATTATCCTTGTATTTTGGCAGATCACTCAGATATGTCTTGAAGGGTTCTTCTGTGGCATAGGGGGCAATCGCTTTAAAGAATGCCTCGGTCACCTCGCCGAGCTGTGGTTTGAACTGATTCTCCTCAATGGCGGCGAGTGCCTTGGCCACCTGTCCGAGAGCAGTTGATTTTCCTGGCCTTGAACTGTGTCCGCCAGAGGAGTTAGCGACAACGGCCACATCCGCATAACCCTTTTCACAGACATCTACCTTAGCGATTAGCAAATCGGGGGCTCCGAAGTCTGCGCCCTTGGTGAAGCTGCCGCCCTCGTCCATCACGAACTCAAGCTGGATACCGCGGGACGCAAGAAGCTCAAAGATGCACTGTGCGCCATTATACCCCATGCTTTCTTCGTCCTGCCCATAGGCATAATAGATATCCCTCTTGGGCTGATAACCGTGTGCAATCAAGTATTCGGCGGCAGCCAACTGGCCAACTACCAAGCTTTTGGTATCGATAGCGCCTCGACCCCAGATAAATCCATCGGCCAGCTCACCACTGAAGGGGGGGTGAAGCCAATCGCCCTCGGTGCCGGGGGCTACCGGGACAGTATCCTGATGAGCCATAAAAAGAACGGGCTTAAGAGAAGGGTCAGTCCCCTTCCAACAATAAAGAAGGCTCCAGTCGCTGACAATCTCTTTTCTCATTGTCTCATGCACAAGCGGGAAGTGCTTTTCCAAAATCGCGTGCAGTTTGTGAAATTCGCCACCGTCCATTTTGGATTTATCTGCGTATGAAACAGTATTACAGCGAACAGCCTGGCAAAGAGCTTCAATGGCATTATTTCTATCCAGATCACTATACATCTCGGTTGCACCAAAATAAAGGTTTAAAGAGTCATATTTCATCTTGCTGTTTTCCTCCTTTATCATCTATCCCATAACATGCCGGATGAAACTATAGCCAATTAATTTGAAAACAAGCTTGTGATTTCTTCCCCCGCCGAAGGCGGGGGAAGAAAATGACGTTTTATATATAGCCAGTTTTTAAATTAATTGGCTATAATACTATTTCTATTCTAAACGTATATTTTGAACAGATATCTTCCCTCACCTTGGTTGGGGGAAGATATCTGCTCATCATAATATTTACCTTTAGAACTAGTACAGCACCTTGCTTAAAAATTCCTGGGTTCGTGGGTTTTGTGGATTCTGAAATATCTCATAGGGCGTACCTTTTTCAGCGATAATTCCCCCATCCATGAAAAGGACACGGTCTGAAATCTCTTTGGCAAACCCCATTTCATGGGTGACAATCACCGTGGTCATGCCGTTTTTAACAAGGTCTCGAATGACCTCCAACACTTCTCCGACCATTTCAGGGTCGAGGGCAGAGGTCGGTTCGTCAAACAGCATGACATCAGGCTCCATTGCGAGGGCGCGTACAATAGCCAAACGCTGCTTTTGACCGCCGGAAAGACGCTTTGGATACTCGTGGGCTTTCTCAGACAGACCCACCTTTTTCAGAAGCTCATCAGCAACCTGCGCAGCTTCTTCCTTATTCTTTTTACCTAAAAGGATGGGGGCAAGAGTGATATTTTCCATCACGGTAAGGTGTGGAAAAACATTAAAAAGCTGAAAAACCATCCCCATCTTCTGACGGTGAAGATCTATGTTGACGCCCTTGGCGGTAATCTCAACCCCTTCAAAAAAGATCTGACCGTGCGAGGGGGTTTCCAGTAGGTTCAGGCAGCGCAAAAAAGTACTTTTACCGCCTCCGGACGGGCCAATGATGGATACAACTTCGCCCTTAACGATCTCTTCGTTAATTCCCTTTAAAACCTCAAGCTTGCCAAAACTCTTGTGTAAATCAATTGTTTTAATCACCGGCACTCATCTTCCTTTCAAATGCTGCAACCGCCTTGGAAAGCGTAAAGGTCAGCACAAAATATATAACGCCCACGATGATGAGCGGTTCTATCGTAAGATATAGGGCACCCGAGAGTGTGCGGTACTGGGTCATCAGGTCACCCACAAAGAAGGTGGATGCCAGCGAAGTCTCTTTAATGACCATGACAAATTCATTGGCTAGGGCAGGAAGAATATTCTTAACCGCCTGAGGAAGCACAACCTTTATCATCGTATGAGAGGGGCTGAGTCCAAGGCTTCTTGCTGCCTCGGATTGTCCCTTATCAACTGCCTGAATACCGGCGCGAACAATTTCAGCCACATAGCCTGCACTGTTCAATACAAGTGCCATCGTAATACTTGTTATCTTTGATATATCAAAGCCTAAAAGTTGTGGCAGAAGAAAATAGAAAAAATAGAGCTGCAATAAAAGCGGAGTTCCGCGGATAATCTCAATATACGCAGTAGCAAGCCAGCTCAAAGGCTTAAACTTCGACATCTTGAAAAGGCTGATGAATGAACCTACAATGGCACCGAAAATGACTGTGACCGCGGAAAGCATAAGTGTTATGTATAGTCCATCCACAAACATACCCGAATACTTGGTAAGAAGCTTTATCAGGTTAGCTACCATTAGGCCACCTCCTTTGTTTATTAGAGTAACACTAAGTCGGCACGGTTATTTCCGTGCCGACTATAAAATGTTTCAATTTTATTATTGGAAACGATTTGAAAACGATTATTTTTTGCCAATCTTGTCAGAAAGTGCTGTAGCATCTGTACGCCACTGTGAATACTTGCCACTGGATTCTGCCTCTTCGACAATTTTATTGACAGCAGCCAAAAGCTCTTTCTCACCCTTCGGCATACCTACAAGGGTACCCTTGCTGGTATAGTCGAATTTGACAGTGCTCATAGCAAGAATATCATAGTTTTTGCAAAACTGCTCTCCAGTGACACCGGACATTGCAAAGGCATCAATTTTTTTGGTTTGCAACATCATAATCCCGTCGTTAAGAGAGCTGATGATCTCCATTTTTGGGGTCTTGATCTGTTGTGTGGTAAGGTCATACTGCAACGAACCGTTCTGCGCGGCAATGGTCTTGCCGTCGAAGTCCGAGAGTTTTGTGTACTTGGATGCGTTTTCTTTGAGAACCAGAAGGCCCTGATATCCGCCAACGATGTTGTAGGGGGAGGACAATTCCATCGCTTCTGCACGTTCTGGCTTATACGCGAGGCCGGAAATGGCCATATCAACCTTACCCTGTTGGATGGCTGTAATAATAGCGCCGAAATCCATAGACTCGATGACCAGCTTAACGCCAAGTTGCTGAGCGATGTACTTGCCAAGCTCAATGTCGCTTCCGACAATAGCATCCTGTCCCGTCTTGCTCAAATCCTGAAATTCATAAGGTGCGAAGTCAGGAGACGTAGCCATGACTATCTTACCTGCTGCCTTGATCTTTTCAAGTCGATTGGTGGCCGCAGCAGAAGCGGATGCACTACTGGTGGAAGAAGCTTTACTGGAAACAGCGCCGCTGGAAGGGGTGCTGCTCTGACAACCGGTCAGCATAGATATTAATAACGCGGCTGCGAGTGTCCATACTGCAATTTTTTTCATGATATACCTCCAAATGCTAATGTTGAATATATATGTATTATATCTGTATAATGTTAATATTACAATCCTTATATCAATTTATATTTCATGATTTCAGATTAAAATCCGCTGGATTTTAAAACTGTCGCTCGATTTATAACAATAGCGCAGTGAATTTAACACTATATATCCTGTTTAAAGCAAAATACTGTATAGAGGAAATAAATATACATTTATTCATGTATAGACCGCTTTGCAAGAACAAGCGAGTGCATGGCCAGGCGACAATGAATATTAATGTTCTGTGTTTTGTTGCGCCAAAGTCGCATGCAGTGTATGAGGGTCAATCAGCATTACCTTGCGCCCCTGCTTCATGGCGTAATTAATTGTTTGATAGGTCCCACTTCGTTTAGTTCCGTTAAAAATGGCAATAATCATATCTGAGTGGTCAACCATGTAATGATTACGGTCTGCAAAGCAGCCAGGATAATAATGAAAGTTGACATAGGTAATTCGATCCGCTTTTTCAAGTACATTGTGATATCTTAACTCGTCCTGGCCCGCCCATCGTTCTGACTGGCTGGTGCAGGGTAGGGCACATTCGAGAATAAGGTCCGGGTATTCCGCTTTCATTTCCAGAACGATTTCTGCCGCTATCTGATCGATGCCCATTGCCATACCAGATATAAAATGCTTGTACCCGCTTAAAACGGCAACGGTTATCTGTATTTTCAGTACCTCACGTAGATTCTGATAAATTACGTCGTACCTTTCCCCACCTCTGGAGAGCAGGGTCGGACGATGTCCCGTAAAACAGCACGTCTTCAATATAAACACCCCTAATAGCCTATCATTTTTATGATAACACAAAGACCAAATTGCGTAAACATTATCCTTTAAATCACTTGACTGTTTTTTTCTAATAAACTACAATATAATAGGAATGATTACTATTGATTCTGTTTTTAAAAACAAATAAGGTTTATTGCCGTCAAAAAGAAAATAATACGGCTTGGGGGGATGGTTGAACTGATTAAAAGAAATACAATTCAGCGAAAATTGGTGCTAAATGCAGTCATCGATGCCGCCAATCACCCCACTGCAGATACAATTTATCATCATATCAGAGAAGAATACCCTGATATCAGTTTGGGGACGGTTTATCGCAACCTCACGCTTCTCTGGGAAAGTGGTCAAATCAAAAAAATCTGCGTCCCGAATGCAGCTGACCGTTTTGACCGTACAATTGCCCCCCACTATCATATACTGTGCACCCAATGTGGATCATTTAGTGATGTGGAGACCCCCTATATTGATGAGCTGGACAACAAGATAGAGAAAGACACCGGATATCAGGTAGAAGAGCATGATATTATATTTACAGGGATATGCCCTGACTGTCAAAAAAGCAAGGTTGATCAGTAAATAAAGCCCATACGACTCATTTTGATATTGCCTTATCAATTGTATCTCTTCCCACTTTGCCGTATTATTTTCATTTTAACGGCATTAAACCTTATTTATTTTTCCCCGCCTGTGGCGGGGAAAAATAAATATAATTAATTGCATTTTAAAAAACAGAATCAGCGGTGCGAAATAGATACTGACGAATGCCCTTATATTTTTGGGATAGAATGAGTGACTACACTAAAGGAGGACGAGAAAATGGAATTTAAAGGATCGAGAACAGAGGCCAATCTGATGGCGGCATTTTCCGGGGAATCACAGGCGCGAAACAAGTATACTTATTATGCTTCGAAGGCCATTAAGGATGGATACAACCAAATTGCGGCAATTTTTGAAGAGACAGCTAACAATGAAAAAGAGCATGCAAAACTCTGGTTCAAATTGCTGCATGATGGTGCGGTTCCCGATACCGCCACAAATTTGAAGGATGCCGCCGATGGCGAAAACTTCGAGTGGACAAATATGTATGCCGAGTTTGCTAAGCAGGCTGAAGACGAAGGCTTTGACAAAATCTCGGCGATGTTTAGTGGCGTGGCACTGATTGAAAAGGAGCACGAAGAAAGATATCGCAAGCTTCTTGCCAATTTGAATGAGGGTAAAGTGTTTGACCGTGAGGAGAGCCATACCTGGCAGTGCTCCAATTGTGGACATATTGTCAATGGTAAAAACGCCCCTGACATCTGCCCTGTTTGCGATCACCCAAGGGCTTACTTCCAGATCAAGGCTTCCAACTATTGATTCAGTATTTTAGTTGATTAACTTGAAAACAAGCTTGTCATTTTCTTCTCCCGCCTGAAATGGGGAGAGAGATACGGATGAACACACTTAACGTTAGAAAAATTTCATTCTAAAAAAGCCACAAGGTTGAAGTGCACCCCTAAAGTTAGACAGTATGATATACTGAAATAACTTTGGGGGTGTTATTCTATGCCAAAAGGGACTCCGTTTAGCGGGGAGTTTAAGCAAAAAGTCGTAGAAGATATGCGAACAAATCATCTAGGCTTTCGAGAAGCAGCGAAGAAATATGGACTGCCAAATCATGAGCCGGTGAGGAAATGGGAGCGGATATATCTCGAAGAAGGTCCTGAAGGTCTCTATGTAGATAGGCGCGGCAGGGCCTGCGCTGGCAGCGGTACGCGAAAAGGGCGTCCGTCAAAGCTGGACAAGAAGGTAGAAGAAGATCTGATCGCCGAGAACCAGCGTTTAAGAGCAGAGGTTGATTACTTAAAAAAATTGAATGCCTTAGCATCCGAGAGGGTACAGCGAGAGAAAAATCACAAGTCGTAACGGAGCTAAGGCAGAAACACAAACTCGATGTACTCCTCGACGTAGCGGAGCTATCGCGCGCCACGTATTACTATCATCTTAAGAAACAAACAAACCAAGATAAATATAGTGAAATCAAAGTACAGATTAAATTGATTTATGCGGAAAACAAGGGCCGGTACGGCTATCGGAGAATTACGTTGGCACTGAGGAATCGGGGTTATGTTGTAAATCATAAAACTGTTCAGAAGCTGATGAAGGAACTAGGTATCATTTGCTGCGTCAGAATGAAGAAATATCGCTCCTATAAAGGCGAAATCGGCAATGTCGCGCCGAATCTTCTAGATCGTGACTTTAAGGCGGAAAAACCGAATCTGAAATGGGTTACCGATGTTACAGAGTTCAATTTGTTTGGTCAGAAGCTTTATCTGTCACCAATTCTGGATTTGTGTAGCAGTGATATCGTCAGCTATACGATTTCGGACAGGCCTGTTTTGTCCATGGTGACTTCCATGTTGGAAAAGGCGTTTGCGACAATTCCGGATGGAACAGGCCTCATCCTCCACTCGGATCAGGGTTGGCAATACCAACATAAAACATTTCAACGGGTACTCAAAAAGAAGGGTATTCGCCAGAGCATGAGCCGTAAGGGCAACTGCTTGGATAACGCTATGATAGAAAATTTCTTTGGTCTGCTCAAGAGTGAGCTCCTCTACCTGCAAAACTTTGAATCTATAGAGCATTTCATCAACGAACTCATTGAATATCTTGATTACTACAATAATCACCGTATCAAGGCAAAACTGAAAGGCTTGCCGCCCGTTTTACACAGACAGCAAGCCCTCTCGGCCGCTTAAACTAAATATTTGTCTAACTTTTTGGGGTCATATCAGGTACGAAAAAACCGTACTTTGTGGCTTTTATTTAGAGGTTAAAGATTTTAAATCAGATTCTCTTTCCCCATCATGCGTCTGGCAAAAAAACGAATCATAAGGCCACTCTACTCGTCGACAAAACGATACCCAACACCCACTTCGGTGATAATATAACGTGGATTCGCAGTATCCTTTTCGATTTTTCTCCTGATATTCGCCATAAAAACGCGAAGAGACTGAAAATCATCGGTGTTTTGATAACCCCACACTTCCTTTTGAATATATCGGTGTGTGAGTACTTTCCCTGAATTACTAACAAGAAGCAGAAGCATTTTATATTCAATTGGAGTCAGATGTATTTCCTCATTATCTACAGATACTTTGCGCTTCTCATAATCGATGACAAGCTTATCAAGTGTAAAAAGGCTGGCTTGTTCTTTTTCTGGCGTAAAATGCCTCAAAGCAACCCGTATCCTGGCAAGAAGCTCGCCGATATTAAACGGTTTCGTAATATAGTCATCTGCACCCACATCAAGTGCCTGAACCTTTTCCTTTTCCTGACCTCTCGCTGAGATGATCACGACAGGTATCTGCGAGGTTTGTCTCACCTGTCTCAAAACCTCCATACCATCAATATCCGGCAGGCCTAGGTCGAGCAGGATAATATCCGGATTGTTGGATAAAAAAAGAGAAATGCCGGTAAGACCGTTTAAAGCCGTACAATAAGCGTAACCATTTGTTTTGAGCGAGATCTGCAGAAAATTCTGGATACTTTTGTCATCCTCAATAATCAAAACCAACTTGTTATCCATCATGCATCACCGTCCTTTCGAGAGGAAGTGTAAACTGGAAGGTCGCCCCCCCTATTTCATTGTTATTTGCCGATATCGTTCCTCCATGTGCCTGAATAATGGATTTGCAAATGCTGAGTCCTAAGCCCATACCGCGGTGTGCATCTGTACTTTGAGAGGTTTCAGTAACAAAACTTTCAAAAATTTGATTGAGCAATTCCTCTTTGATGCCACCACCATTATCAGATACTGTAAAGACGATGTCTGATTTAACCTTCTCTGTTTTCAGCAAAATCTCGCAAGGGCTTGCCGTATGCTTAATGGCATTGTCAAGCAAATTGATCAGAACCTGTATGATCAGCTGCCCGTCCATCGGCACAAGCATTATTTCATTCGTTATATCGGTTTTGATCGTGTGGTTACCCGCTGTCTTGGAGACTCTTGATACAGCTTCCCCAATGATATCGTCGATAACTTCATTTTGCTGATTGAGTAAAAGCTTACCATCCTGAATTCTAGTCATGTTCAGCAAGTTTTCTACCATATTGCTCAGCCAGGCTGCATCTGTGTTAATCCCATTGAGAAGAGACAGTATCATTTCAGCGTCCAGGCTTTTATAGCTATCAATCAAAAAACCGGATCCTCCCCTGATGGCAGTAAGCGGAGTTCTTAGATCATGAGAAATACTGCGTAAAAGATTGCTCCTCAACGTTTCTTTTTCAATGTTGAGTCTGTTTTTTTCCTCTGCTATATTAAGCAGCTCACGTTCAATTGCCATGGTGATCTGGGAGAGCATTGTATTGATGCAGAGTGATTCTTCCTTTGTAATATCTCCATTCCTACAGTCCACACTAAGCACGCCGATTGTATGACTTTTATTTTTGATCGGCAAATATTTTTGAGAAAGGTTTCCCAAAAAGTTTTCTCCCGCTCCACATGCCAGACTATTTTTAAAACTCCAAATTACAGCACTGTCATTCGAGGCGTAAGCTGCCTCTCCATAAAAAATCGCACATGCCTTGCCGATGAGCAGTTCCAGATTTTCAACACCATAAGCAATAATATTGTCAATTTCAGTAATATTCAAATAACCACTGCTGATTTTGTAGAGTCTGCTTGCCATCTCCTCATTCTGCTTTGAAATGATTATTTGCTTTTGCAGTCTTGATGTTAAAGTGCTTACAATAAAGGCAACTACTAAAAAAATAGTAAATGATATGATATAGTTCGGATCTTTGACTCTAAAGGTGTATTTTGGTTCTGTGAAAAAGTAATTGAAAGCAAAGATGCATATGATCGATGATAGAATCCCCCACAAATAATTTTTTGTTTCTATAATGACAATCAGTATGCCCAAAACATAAAGCATCAATATGTTTTCCACTCTGAGTCCAAATCCCTGCAAAGCAAAAGCAAAAAGCGTGGCGAGTAACAATATTGCAAAAGTTTTAAGCGCTTTCACGATTATGCTATTAGGGGTGAAAATTTTCATCTGCTCACCTTTTAACAAATTTGTTTCCAATGTCAAAAAATAGTTTTGTCAGTCCTAAAAAGACGACATAAATTTCAAGTTTTCCAACAAACATACCAATTATAGCGGTCCACAGTATCACAGGGCTGGCATCATATCCGGTAATGCCCATCGACAGTCCAACTGTTCCTAAGGCCGAAGCAAATTCAAAGCACGACATTTCCAGCGAGTAGCCAAAAAGAGTAAATACAAATGATCCTAATATAAATATGAATAGATATAGAACAATAAAAGCGTTGATTCTCAGCTTTTGCTGATCCGTCACCACTTCTTTTTTTCCGAAGCGGTCAATAGTATCAGCTCTTACCACTCTTTTGTGGAAAAACTGATCTCTGATGTTCCACCAAAGCTCTTTAAAAATCAGACAAACACGGTACTGTTTGATGCCGCCGGCAGTGGATCCTGCTCCACCACCTATTAACATTAATAGTATCATTAAAAGCAGCGCAGGGGAAGTCCAATTTGTAAAAGTTGGCACTGTCTGAAAACCCGTTGTCGTAAGAGCCGATACGGCTTGAAAAACTGCTATCCGAATGCTTTCTGACATATTTCCAGCAAGACTGTTTAAAAGCAGTACGGAGAGTACAGGTGTTATCACAGCCAAAACGAACAATACAGATTTGACTTCACAATGTGAAAAAAATGCCTTGAATTTTCCTTTGATCAGAAATAAATGTACTAAAAAATTAGTGCCACCCAGCAGCATTAATACAATTGAGATAATCTCAATCGGCAAACTGTGGTAATACCCTATATTCTCTGTCCTTGTAGAAAATCCACCGGTAGAAAGCGCAGCAATAGAATGATTTAGCGCATCAAACCAATTCATACCAAAAATCTTATACAATATTGTCCCTGACAATATATATCCTGAGTATATTGTAATAATCAGCCGCGCTGATGTTATCAGGTTGGGCAGTAACCTGTCATTATGCCCCTCCGCATTATACAGACGCATACCATAATAGTCCGACAACACGGATGTCATCACAAGGACTAAACCCACTCCGCCAAAAAATAGCATAATACTTCTGAACATTAAGAAAATTTTGGGACAAACAGCCACATCAACAACTGAAAGCCCCGTCGTGCTAAAGCCGCTTGTTGCTTCAAATATAGCCTGGGTAAAATTATAGTTGCCCGTCAGAACAAAGGGCATTGAACTCACTGTAATTGCAATCGTCCAGGTCACCAGCACGATAATAGCATCCTCATGCTTCTGAAGCTGTCCTTTCTCTTTGCCCTTTACCAAAAAGGCGAGCAGATATCCTACCAGTATGCTTAATACACCAGGAAGTATAAAGTACTTCGCGTTGGATATTTCTTCAGGGAAAGCGAATATAGTAAATAAGGGCAACAAAACAATGAATCCTACTAACATTGTTACGATGCCCAAATATCCTATTATTAACTTATAACCGCCTGTTGCTTCTTTATTTTTGTCAGATTCCATTTTATTTTGAGCTCCCCGAAACTGCACGGATAGCCACATCCTGGTTTTGGGGTGAAGAAATAATCAGTAACTTGTCATTTTTAAAAATAACAGTTTGACCATTTGGCACCAGTATATCATCACCGCGGATGATACAACTGATGATCGCGTCGGTCGGAAAGCTGATATCCATGATTTTCTGATTGGTGACAGGAAAATTTTCATCCACTAGCATCTCTGTCAGGATTACTTTTTCGTCTTCAATTGACAGCGTTTTGATAAAGTTCCCAATTGTTGAAGCTTGCTCAACCATATTGGCGACCAAATAGGTTGCACTGATAGCTGTGTTTACTCCAAGCTTTTTAAATATCTCCACATTCTTCGGATTGGAAACGATACAAACTGCTTTCTTAACCCCAAAAATTCGTTTTGCCACCTGACATATTGCGAGATTATCCGCGTCGTCAGGACGAAGAGCTATAATAATATCAGCGCCCTGAATTTTTGCTTCACGCAGTACATAATTTTTGCAAGCATCGCCATATACGATCGGAATATCATGGGTTTGGGCAAGATACTCACAATATGTATCATCGTCATTAATCACAATAAGCTTGTGATTTTTGCGGAGCAAAGACCTGATCAGAAAATCCGCTTTATTTCTTCCGCCTGCTATTACAATTTTCATTTTCGTTCACCTTCCCCGATTTTCAGTGAACTAAGCCGCTCAAATTCATTGAAAGACAGCCTAAACGGATAAATGACATCAATATTAAACCCATCAATCAACTGCTCTTTTTCTGTATCATCCAACCGCATATACACTTTAGGCGTATTGTAAATCCGGCTGGCTGTCTGTGCGATCAGACTGTTTGTATTGTCATTTTCAGTTGCGACAATCACCATATCAGCTGTAGAAATCCCCGCACGCTCAAGCACATCCGTATCAGTCGCATCGGCTGTTATTTGAAACCCGCTGAAATTCTCAGGTAATTTGCGAAATGAATCACTATCTTTATCGATGATTGTTACCTGAAACCCTTGCGTACATAATGCACCTGCAAGATTTGCCCCAAGTCGTCCAGCTCCGGCAACAATCACTGTTTTCGATTTTTTGAACAACATAAATACACCACCTTACATCACTTATACGATTTTTTAAATAGAAATTGCGTTCATTCACTTCTTCCACAGCATACAGAGGACCGCAAAACTCAAAATAACTGAAACAGAGTTTAATAGGCTGCGATTTTTAAATGCGATATGTATGACTGCCCGAAAACGAATCCCTATTCTTTATTCATTGTAAACGTTCCGATATAAATATAGTGTTGTGATTTTATCTCTCAATATAAAGATTCTATAAATGCCTTAATTGGCAGATACAAAAGCAGAAAAGGACATCGGATACAGCAGTACCCGATGTCCCATGTCAGCAGACTTCACCGTTGGGACAGCTAATGCAAATGTTCTTGTATATTCCCCCACCTTCGGCGGGGGAATATACATTTAAGATATTGCATTGCACTAGCAGGATGAATCCTTTCCCGGCAAAAGTAGCCGTAAAGAACCCAAAGTACACCTTTCTCCAGAATCACCAAAGTTTACTCACTTTAATAAAGTCCTGCTGTTTCTCTTACCGTACGATATTTTGTGCAATCCCCGGACGACCGTCTGCATCCAGAAGGGGAGTTATCGCAAAACCATACCCGCTTGCAACCGAAAGGTAGCTTACACCGGTTTCCGTGTCAACGATAATCTTATAGGTTGTAAACGACGAACTCTCAGTATGAACCGTAATAAACCTTTTTTCCTTTGACAATACTTCCACCTCCATTGAAAAGCCTTATGATGACCTAATTCAAGAGTGAAAATGGCTTTGGGTATTTCACCGTACCGGCTGCAGACTGAAGAAGTCCGGTGTCACGGCTATACACCATAAAGGATTCATTGCCATAAGGGCAGTTGATCCCCCAAGCCACTGCCGGCATAAAACCAAACCTCGGATAGAAACGCGTATGACCCAGAACAACTACGAGCGGATACCCCATTAGCTCACAGGTCTCCAGTCCATACCGTACAAGCTTTGAACCGATGCCCATATTCTGACTTTCCGGCAGCACAGCCATCGGAGCCAGAGACGCAACAGATATCACACTTTTGTCCTCCCTGACAATATCGACCTTTGAGAAAAGTATATGCCCATGGATATACCCATTGACCTCCGCTACGATGGAAAGCCCCTCGATATTGGCATCGCTTTTTCTGAGGGCGTCGACCAGCTCAGCCTCTGCCAAACGCCCAAAGGCCGCCTCATTCAACTTATATATTTGCGAGATGTCCCGCGTTTCTTCTGGTCTTATCAGCACAATCATCACCGACCTTCTTGTTTTCTCTATTGTAGCATATGCTTTTTTATCTGCAATAATAAATATGCTCTGATATGGAGACAATATCATACGGCAATGGGTAAAAAAGGTCAAAATATTGATTGGCAACGTAGCACATATTACAAATATAATTTTAAATATTATATAAATTATATAAAAAATAATTTCTATTTTCTGTAATTTTAGAGAATATTTATCTGTTATCTTAACAATTTTAGTGATATGATAGATTATCACATAAACCATAAAATATCTTTTTTATGTACTTTTTTTGGTGATAAACGCATGATTGGGGGTCATATTTTTGGAAAACCTGTTAAAGCAGTTGCTTGCCTTGGATCGCAGAGCGCGCAACCTTGTGGAACAGACTGAACGACAGCGTGAAGAGGCTACAGCCCGACTCAGCGAAAACAAGGCTAAAGTTCAGTTAGAATATGCCCAACGCGCCCAAAATCACCTGGAGAAGGTGAAGTCCGAATACGAAAAATCAGTAGGCCGTAAGGTCATAACTGAGGAAGAACACTATCAAAGCGCTCTTGAAAACCTAAAAAATCGCTTTGACGACAACCATGAGTTCTGGGTGAAAACGATTGTGGATAGATGTACAGGTAAGGCATAGGCCTCTTTGCTTCACTATACGACTTAAGGAGGCTCTTATATGCTCAATTCCTTTTCAAACAAGGCAATTATGACAAAGGCCAAGGCCATGTATGAACAGCGTTTAACCATAGAAAACTATCGTGACATGATCCACAAACAGTCGGTATCCGACATTGCAGTCTACCTAAAGAGCAATACACACTTTGCAGAGGCTTTGGATGGGATCCAAGAATCGATAATCCATCGCGGACATCTGGAAAACCTTCTTCGCAAAGAATTGTTTTTGCGTTTTATAAGCCTGTCCCGATATGACAGCAACGTTCATGACAGTTTTTATGAGCACATGACCATAACGGCTGAAATTCAGTTGATTCTCCTTTGCATCCGATATATAGACTCTTCAAACAATGTGGATCTTATCACCTTTCTCCCGTCCTATTTGGCTGAACACATTCATTTTTCCGTGAAAGCCCTTGCTGACGTCAAGAACTTTGAAGAGCTTCTCTCTGTTTTGAACAAGACACCCTATCACGACATCCTTGTACACCTTAGGCCTGTCAGCGGCGATCCCAACATACACTATCCTGCCTGCGAACACGCTCTCAATCGTTATCTGTATGATCAAGTTTTTAATGGGTTTGACCGATTCTCTTCGGTGATTTCAAAAAACCTGCATGAAATTTTTGGCGTACAGGTCGGGCTGATCAATATCGCCAATATTTATCGCATGAAACGGTTTTACGGACTCAGTCCCGAAAGCATCCGGGAATTTGTCTATCCTCACTATGGAAGAATGGACAAAAAACAGATTGATGCGCTGATCGATGCGCCCGACATGGTTGCATTTGCCCACATCCTTGAGAATTGTCCCTATAAAAAGTATTTTATCGACGCCGATCTGGATTACATTGAAGGAATCACACGTCATATCAAATGTGATGTCAGTCGACACTTTATGCATTTTGCCTCTGATGCGCCCACCGTTTTTACAGCCTATCTGGCCCTCGTTGAGGTTGAGGTAGAGAATCTCATCAACATCATTGAAGGCGTCCGTTATGCCATCCCGCCGGAGGAGATTGAAAAACGGCTGGTCCTGTAAACGGCACCATTGCCACAGAGAGTGATTCGCTGCCATTAGCAGCTGGGGAGGTATTGCATATGTCAATTGAGAAAATGACCTTAATCAACCTATATGGCGACCGTGCAAAGCTTGAAGAGGTCATTTTAAAATGCTCAGAGTACAAGACATTTTATCCGCAGCCGGCAGTAACCTATTCTGATAAGATAAAGGGGTTTGCTCCGCTTAATGAAGAGAATCCCTATGCCGACCTTTTAAAAAGAATAATAGAAATTGCCGGTGTGACTGGTTTGACGCTTGACTATGGAAAGGATCACGACCACGACCTTAATCCAAAGACGGCTAACCAATTTCTCGATAGATTTCAGCAAAAGCTTATAGAGTCTAATGCGCAAAGAGACATCTTTGTTGAGACCATCCGCGGTCATTACAAGGCTCTGGAACACCTTACACATATAGAGGGGCTTGACATCAGCCTTGACGATATTTTTTCAACCAAGTTTCTTGAGGTTCGCTTTGGTCGGCTTCCGGTGGACAATTTTCAAAAGCTGGGCTACTATAGCGATCATCTGTTCATTTACATCTCGCTTGACGACGACGGCAGCTACAACTGGGGTGTCTATGTTACCACCGAGGATGAGGCTCCAAAGATAGACCACATCTTTGCCTCACTGAACTTTGAGAGGATTCAGATTCCCAATTATATCACCGGCATACCAAATTTCGCCCGTGTCAATTTGCAGGCACAGATCAATACCGAAGAAGCAGGGCTTGCGGCACTTAATACTGACTTAGCCTCGCTGGTTGAGGCAAACAGGGCAGAATTTTGTCACATTTTCTCCTGTGCAAAATTTCTGGACAAATTTTTTGATATGAGAAAATTTGTGTTGGTCACTGGAAACATGCTTCATATTACGGGCTTTGTCCCAAGTAAAGAAGTTCGTCAGTTCATGAATCTCTTCTCAGGCATTGAAAATCTGACCGTAAAACCGGTTCCTGTTGATGCCGACAGCCATCTGATCCCACCCACCCGGCTCAAAAACAACGCTTTTGTAAAACCCTTTGAGATATTCACAGAGATGTTTGGCCTTCCTGACTACAACAGCACCGACCCTACCCCACTTGTAGCCCTTATTCTCTATCTTATTTTCGGCATAATGCTCGGCGACATGGGGCTGGGGCTTGTACTTGCCCTTGCCGGTGCCCTTCTTTGGAAATGGAAAGGAATGCGACTTGGTCAGGTAATGAGCAGACTTGGTTTTAATCTCTTGCTTTTTTGGCTTTTTATACGGCTCTGTCTTTGGAGACAAAACACTTCTCACCGCTTTTTTCACTGGCGCATTAGGACTGGCGGGCACCCCGCTCGCGCACTCTGCAAAAGCCAATCTTTACTTTATGTTGGTGCTTAGTATACTCGTCCTAGTCCTTTCCATGAGCCGCAGCATCATCCTACACCTTAAGAAAAATGACTATGGACGCGCATTCTTCTCTCACCGCGGTATTGCGGGACTTGTATTTTACTCTGCAGTTTTCACCACGGCGACTGCCCGCCTCTTCTTCAATAGAGACCTATTGGTGCCCTGGTTTTCCCTTTCCTTTCTGGTGCTTCCAGTCTTAGTCATCATTTTAAAAGAACCCTTTGTCCGTCTGATGAAGGGGCACACAGCGGGGAGGATTCACATATGTCTATCGAAAAAATGACTTTGGTCAACATCTATGGTGATCGCAAAAAACTTGACGAGGTCATTTTAAAGTGCTCGGATTATAACAACTTCCACCCACAGCCGGCAGTTGTCTATTCAGAAAAGGTAAAAGGCTTTGCTCCACTAACCGAGGAAAACCCTTATACCGCCCTTCTCAAAAAGATTATGGAGATCGCCGACGCTACCAGTCTGGATCTCAAATATGAGCAGGACCGTGAACACAGCTTGGAAACCCAAAAGGCCGATCAATTCCTTGATGAGTTTCAGCAGAAGCTTTTGGGCCTCAATGCCCGGCGCGACAGCCTCTGTGAGACAATCCAAAGCCAGTCAGACGCCTTGGGTCACCTCAAGCACATTGAGGGACTTGACATCAGTCTTGATGACATCTTCCTCAGCAAATTTCTTGAGGTTCGATTTGGTCGGCTTCCGGCGGACAGTTTTAAAAAGCTCAACTATTACAGTGACCGCCTGTTTATTTACATCTCACTGGATACCGATCAGAACTATAACTGGGGCGTTTACGTAACTACACAGGAAGAGGCCCCCGAGATCGACCACATCTTCGCCTCTCTTTATTTTGAGCGAATATGGATTCCCGATTATATTCATGGCACACCGGATTTTGCCAGATCCAGCCTGCAAGCCCAGATTGACTCTGAAAAAGCGCAGCTTGATATGGTTAATGCCGAGCTCACCGACCTTGTCACCTCAAACAAGTTTGAGTTCTATCATATTTACTCGCGCGTGAAGTTTTTAAATGCCTCTTTTGAAATGAGAAAGTATGTATCTGTCACCGGCGACATGCTGCACATCGTCGGTTTTGTCCCCACTGCGGAAGCCAAACAGTTTATGGACAATTTCTCCGCTATCGAGGGCGTAACGGTGGAACCAATCCCTGTGGACGCGGACAGCCATCTGACACCTCCCACCAAGTTGAAAAACAATTTTATTGTAAAACCCTTCGAGATGTTCGTCGAGATGTACGGCCTTCCCGGCTATAATGACATTGACCCCACCCCCTTTGTGGCCATCACCTTCTGTCTTCTCTTCGGTGTCATGTTCGGCGATGTAGGACAGGGGCTTCTGATTTCTCTTATCGGTTCCATTCTGTGGAAGTGGAAAGGGATGCGGCTTGGCCAGGTGATGAACAGAATCGGTTTCTCATCCTGCTTTTTTGGTTTTGTATATGGATCTGTCTTTGGATATGAAGAATTTCTTACCCCGTTTTATACTGGCGTTCTAGGACTTTCTGGCAAGCCAATTCATGTCATGCACCCCAGCTCAACCAATACCATTCTGGGCTGCGCGGTGGCTCTTGGCGCCGTCATCATCGTAATTTCCATGGGGATTAACATCATCATAGGCTTCAAAAAGAAGGATTATGGACGGGCGATATTTTCCCATAATGGCATTGCGGGGCTTGTTTTTTACGGGTCAATTATCGTTGTGGTCGTTGCTCGTCTCTTTTTTAACACAAATCTTTTAAAGCCTGCTTTTACTCTTCCCTGTATGGCGCTTCCTCTTGTCTTTATCTTTTTTAAAGAGCCCCTTACCCGCCTGATAAAGGGACACAAAGAAGGGCTTTTCCACGAGGGATTTGGTTCTTTTTTTACTGAGAGTTTCTTCGAGCTATTTGAGGTGCTTCTCTCCTTCGTGACCAATACCATGTCTTTTTTGCGTGTCGGTGGTTTTGCTCTTTCCCATGCGGGCATGATGGCGGTGGTCTTCACGTTGGCTGAAATGGTTAACCCGGTCGCCTATCCCATTGTCATCATAGGCGGCAACCTCTTTATCATGTGCATGGAGGGACTAATCGTCGGAATACAGGTGCTCAGGCTGGAATTTTACGAAATGTTCAGCCGCTACTATGACGGTGAAGGACTGCCCTTTGTTCCGATAGCGGTTCGTTTAAAAGCGGAGTAAGTCCGGTTATTATAGAAAAAACAGATACTTTAATGGAGGTTATCATATGAACATTACATTTTTTACATTGCCACTTATGGGTGTCATCATTAGCGCAGTCCTTGTTTTCTTAACTGCAAAGGGCGAAAGCAGAGGCAAGAAAAGCCGTCGTCTCATTGCTAATTTGTGCGTCTTCTTCATCGTCTGTGCCGTCGCCATCGCCCTGCCTCTTCAGGCATCCGCCAGCGCGACCGAATCTCAGCAAAGTGCTGCCCCAAGCGAGTCCACTCCAGCCAGCTCCTCCGGCAGCGGACTTGGTGCCGGCATAGGATATTTAGCCGCCGCCCTTGCCACCGGTATTGCCTCCATTGGCGCGGGTATCGCCGTTGCCGCCGCTGCCCCGGCTGCGATTGGTGCCTTCTCAGAGGATCCCAAAGCCTTTGGTAAAGCGCTGATCTTCGTCGCGCTGGGTGAAGGTATCGCTCTGTACGGTCTTCTGATCTCGATATTGATCCTAAACAAGATGTAAGGTTATGAAATTTTATTTAATCAGCGACAACGCAGATACCGCAATGGGCATGAGACTTGCCGGGATTGAGGGCGTCGTCCTTTCGCAGCGTGAAGAGGTGCTGGAAGCGCTTCAAAATCTGGCGGCAAATAGCGAAATCGGAATCATTCTTATGACTGAAAAGATTTTTTCGCTTGTGCCCAGAGCAAATATATGAAATAAAGATGACCCATAAGCGTCCGCTGATCGTGGAGATTCCCGACCGCCACGGCAACGGTCAAGTGGGTGATATGATCGAGCAATATATCACCGAAGCACTGGGGATAAATCCCTTTTAACCGGCCACAGCAAAAACCAAGCATCCAGTACCTGCGGGCGGCAGTTCCTCATTTATTTCATATGGATCCTAACATAACGCTTTATCATTCATTTCGCTGTGCGTGATAAGGCAGGTGTTTTTCTTATTTCTTGTGCCGGCGCACAGCGGCAGAATGGGTGATCACTATGGCGCAACAGCATGAAGATAAAATGAAGCGATTTGAAGCCTCTATTATGAAAAAGGCCTCAGAACGCCAAGGAGAAATACTCCGTCAGATCGAGGGAATGGAGCGTCAAGAGCTTGAAAAGGTCCAGAACGACATTCTCGCCGATACCTATCAGATGGTGGAGGGCGAGATCAGTGAGCTTTCCACCGACTACCGCCGTGAGCTCGCCAAAAAAACACTGGAATATCACGGGAAGCTATTAAAAGAGCGTGATACCATGGTAGAAAAGCTGTTTACCGAGGCGAGAAATCTTCTGATCGCCTTTGCCCGGTCTGGCAGCGAGTATGAGACGTTTCTTCTTGGCAAGGTCCGTTGGATGGCTTCCAACTTTGCCTATGAAAACTCCCATCTTCTGATTCAAAAATGCGATACCGCCCTTGAAGAACGCATTAAAGAGGCTTTTGGCCTCCCCTGCATGGTGTTGGTCACAGAGGACTTCGAAATCGGTGGAGTGATCCTTTATAATCTTGAACAGAGCCTTATCGTTGACGAAAGCCTTGATACAGCCCTGAAAGAGCAGCGCCAATGGTTTTTGGAAAACTCAGGCCTGACCCTATCCTAATGCCCCTATAGCAAAAAGAGGTGAATTTAGCTTGTTTGATAATTTAATATACTCGATCAATGGACCCGTGGTTACCGTAAAGGACACTGCTGATTTTTCCATGCTGGAGATGGTATATGTCGGCAACAAACGGCTTATAGGTGAGATTATCGCTATTTCCAGCCATAGTACAACCATCCAGGTTTATGAATCCACTACCGGACTTTCCCCCGGCGAACCTGTCATATCTACAGGGATGCCCCTGTGTGCCACCCTTGGCCCGGGGATCATCTCCAATATATTTGACGGAATTCAAAGGCCACTTGAGGATATTGCCAAGATTTCGGGCTATTATATCCGCCAAGGTCTTGATATCCCCCCGCTCGATACCAAAAAACTCTGGGATGTAACCGTACTCACCAGGGTCGGTGACCATTTAAGCGGTGGACAAATTTATGCAAGCTGTCCTGAGACCCTCTTGGTCGAGCACCGCTGTATGCTTCATCCCGATATGTCGGGTGAGGTTTTATGGGTGGCTGAAAACGGACAGTATACGATCAACGACCCCATCGCGAAGATCAAAGACAGTCACGGTAAAGAGATTACCCTCACCCTCTGTCACCGCTGGCCTGTGCGAACCCCTCGTCCGGTCAGGGAAAGACTGTCGATTACAATGCCTCTCATTACCGGTCAGCGCATCATTGACACACTCTTTCCCATCGCCAAGGGCGGTACTGCCGCTGTGCCGGGTGGCTTTGGCACCGGCAAGGACCATGACCCAGCACCAGCTTGCCAAGTGGTGCGATGCAGATATTATCGTCTATGTGGGCTGCGGCGAACGCGGCAACGAGATGACCCAGGTACTGGAAGAGTTCACGCAATTGATCGACCCAAAATCGAATCAACCCTTGATGGCAAGAACGGTGCTCATTGCCAACACCTCCAATATGCCTGTCGCCGCCAGAGAAGCGTCCATCTACACGGGCATCACCCTGGCTGAATATTACCGTGATATGGGTTACCATGTGGCTATTATGGCCGACTCGACCTCCCGCTGGGCTGAAGCACTCAGAGAGATCTCCGGTCGTCTGGAAGAAATGCCGGCCGAGGAGGGCTTCCCGGCCTATCTGCCCTCGCGTATTTCACAGTTCTACGAGCGGGCTGGTTATATGGTGGCGCCTAAGCGGCAAAGAAAGGCTCCATTTCCATTATTGGTGCGGTCTCACCACAGGGCTCTGACTTTTCGGAGCCTGTCACACAGAATACTAAGCGCTTTGTTCGCTGTTTCTTAGCCCTTGACAAATCACTTGCCTATGCCCGCCACTATCCGGCCATCAACTGGGGAATGAGCTATTCGGAGTACCTTGAGGATCTGGAAAAGTGGTATTCAAAGAATGTCGATCGAGGCTTTATGAAGCGCCGTCAGGAAATTATGTCTCTTCTTTCTGAGGAGGACAAGCTGATGGAGATTGTCAGGCTCATCGGCTCAGACGTTCTGCCTGACGACCAAAAGCTTGTTATGGAGATTGCAAAGGTCATCCGAGTAGGCTTTCTCCAACAGAACGCATATCATAAAAAACGATACGTTTGTCCCCCTCAAAAAGCAGTTGAAGATGATGGAGGTCATCCTCTATCTCTATAATAAAGCCAAAGCTGTGGTTCTAAAGGGAATTCCCATATCTGAGATTGTAGAATTGGGCCTGTTTGAGCGGGTTACCAAAATGAAATATGACGTCGGCAATGACAATCTCGACATGCTGGACGAATACTACAGCGAAATAGACAAAGCCTTTGAGAAAATCAACTAGGCAGAATGCGAGGTGAAAAACAATGAGCCTTCAACTGATGGGACTCAGTCAGATAAACGGTCCCCTTGTTGTCATCGACCACTTACCGCGGGCAAGCTTCGAAGAAATGGTCGAAACTCCACGTACAGGATGGCAGTACAAGATTGGGAAGAATCGTACAGATAGAGGGTCACCGTGCGGTGATACAGGTCTTTCAGGGGACCAGTGGGATTTCTCTTCGCAATACCACAACACGTCTTTTGGGCAAACCGATGGAAATGCCGTTGTCACCAGAGATACTCGGCCGTATATTTGGCGGCTCCGGCCATCCGATTGATGGATTGGGCGACATTTATCCCGTGAAGAAAATGGATATTAACGGCTTGCCGTTAAACCCAATCTCACGGACCTATCCGCGAAACTATATCCGCACCGGCATATCCTCAATCGATTGCCTGATGACCTTGATCCGTGGCCAGGAAACTGCCAATCTTCTCAGGCTCGGGCATGCAGCACAATAAGCTGGCCGCCCAAATCGTCCGACAGGCGCAGATTGATGACAGTGGTTCTGGTGCGGGCTTTGGTATTGTCTTCGCTGCCATGGGCGTAAAAAATGATGTGGCAGACTATTTTCGCCGCTCCTTTGAGGAGGCAGGCGTCATGCAGCACGTCACCATGTTTTTAAACCTCTCTAACGATCCGATTATCGAGAGAATTCTTACACCCCGCTGTGCCCTGACCGCCGCCGAATATCTGGCTTATGAGCTTGGCATGCAAATACTTGTCATTCTCACGGACATGACAGCATATTGTGAGGCACTTCGGGAGTTCTCATCCTCCAAGGGCGAGATCCCTGGTCGAAAGGGATATCCCGGATACCTTTATTCTGATCTTGCCTCGATCTACGAACGCGCTGGCGTTGTAGGCGAAAAAGGCGGCTCGGTCACCCAGATTCCCATCCTCACCATGCCAAATGACGATATCACTCATCCGGTTCCCGACCTGACCGGCTATATTACTGAAGGTCAGATTGTT
The DNA here is from genome assembly GCA_963664585.2 of Oscillospiraceae bacterium. Lineage (GTDB taxonomy): Bacteria > Bacillota > Clostridia > Oscillospirales > Ruminococcaceae. The sequence continues at coordinate 62,873 of CAXXEO010000005.1, forward strand.
CTCGATCGCGGGCTGGATCAGGCAGGCATATTCCCACCCGTCTCTGTGCTTCCCTCTCTTTCCAGACTGATGAAGGACGGTATCGGCGAGGGTTATACCCGTGGGGATCACTCGGCGGTTTCAAATCAACTTTTTGCCAGCTATGCCAAGGTGCAGGATGCGAGAAGCTTGGCATCGGTCATCGGCGAGGAAGAGCTTTCCCCAATTGACAAACAATATATGCTTTTCGGCCGGATGTTCGAGCGTCATTTTGTCTCCCAGAGGGCCTAACGAAAACCGCACCATATTCCAGACCCTCGATCTCGGCTGGAAGCTTCTCTCCCTTCTTCCCCGCGAGGAGCTGGATCGCGTAGAAAGCGAAATCCTGGATAAATATTACGATCCTTCGTCTGCGGAACTCTTCCGCGGCGAAGGCATCCAGAACACAGAGATGGATCCATCCATCTTACGGGCGGTTGCCCATGGCGAAGATGAAGGTGACATTTAGTGAGCGAACAGCAGATGCCGCCGCCAACCAAAGGAAACCTGATCAATTCCAAAAAGACACTGGAACTTTCCAATCTTGGCTTTGAGCTTTTAGACCGCAAAAGAAACATACTTGTACGCGAGATGATGCTTCTCATTGATCAGGTTAAAAACCCTTCAAAAAGAGATTTCTGTTCGATATCAAGAGGCGTATGAGGCTTTACAGCAGGCCAATGCCAGCCTTGGCGTGATTGCAGACATGGCCAACTGTATTCCCATCGAAAATGGCATACAGATTTCGCACCGCAGCGTCATGGGCATCGAGGTGCCCATCGTGCATATCAATCCTATCCCCATGATGCTCAGCTATGGCTTTATCGAGAGCAATTCACGGCTGGACCGTGCCTATCAATGTTTTAATGAACTAAAAACATTGACAGTAACTTTAGCTGAAGTTGAAAACAGCGTCTACCGTTTGGCCAATGCCATACGTTCGACACAGCGCCGAGCCAATGCTCTTGAAAATGTCGTGATCCCGCGCTATTCCCGTACCACCCGCTTCATCGCTGATTCGCTTGAGGAAAAAGACCGTGAGGAGTTCTCGCGCATGAAGATGATTAAGCACGCTAAAGCCAGAAGCGCCGAGGAAGAGGCTCAAGAAGAAGTGGTAAAATAAATATAGGCAAGCAAAAGCGATTCGCACCACGGTGCGAATCGCTTTTGTATTTACAGACCGTTTCATTCACTATAGGTATAGCCAATTAACTTGAAAAACAAGCTTGTGATTTTTTCCCCCGCCGAAGGCGGGGGAAGAAAATGACGTTTTAACTATAGCCAGTTTTTAAGTTAATTGGCTATAAAACTTTTTCCAACTCATTTTTATGGTGCCTACCTTTGCGTAAACGTTCTAGCCGAGGATTTTGCCGGTTTATGCGGCTTTTTTATTTTTCAACCCCGGCAGCATCACTACCAAAGAAATGCCTACGCCTAAAAAGAGAGAATCAATGGCCGGGGGAAGAATCAGCTTGCCGATAAACACAAAAAGCGGACCGGCAACCATTGCTAAAACCGCAAACCTTTTGTCGACGCGCCCCGCAAAAAAGAGTGCACCGCAAAGAGGCGCGAAAATCACTGCCGCGCGCAGACCCCATGGACATAAAACTCCATTCCAGAATCAGCGAACCCAGATTACCTGTTGTAAATATCACAGCCAAGCCTAGCACCGCCGCAATCGCAACACGGGTCGCTGTGAGCATCGCCTTATCAGATGCATCTTTTTTAATATACACTTTAAAAATATCCTGACATAAAATTGAACTGATTCCCAAGGCCAGCCCCGAACCCGTACCGACAACCGCTACAAGAAGGGTAGCCATAATCATTCCTGCAAGCATGGGGGGCATATTTTTGCATGACGGAAACGGGAAGAGTTGCTGAAGCCTGTGACAGGGATGGAAAATGCCAGCTTCATATACATACCGATAAAGATCCCGGCAAGACCGACGGGTGGAATCAGAATGGCGCTTATAAACGCCCCCTTTTTTAGCTTCTTTATCATTTTTTGCGGACAAAATAGCCTGAATATAGGTTTTGGGTCGATATTACCCCTAAAATCAAAGAGATTCCAGCACCGATGTCCACAAACATGCCTCGGGCAAACAAATTAAAATACTGCCGTGTAGGAAGCGCTGCGGCAAAGGAGTTTCACGCCTCCACCGAGGCGCAGCGCCAGGAATCCCATAAAGATAACAGCCGCATAGAGAAGGATCAATTTCGCGATTCCCACAAAACCTGTTCCCCAAACGCCGCCAAAGACAACATAGCAAAGCATTAAAGAGGCAGTAATCAGTGATGCCTGAATCGGGCTGAGCCCAATGACAGAGGTAATTAACGCAATGCCGGCCAGAAGCTGCGCAATGATATTCACAAATATACCCAAAGATACCAGGATGGTGGAAAGAGTTCCGGCCGGCCGGCCATACTCATTGGAAAGCGCCTGTGGCAGAGTGCTCACTTTTTTTTTGGCGGATAGGACCAGCAAAAAAAGCGCCGAGCATTAAACATCCTATACCCGCGCCCAAAGTATACCACCAAGCGGAAAAACCGAATTTATAGGCAAGCTGGGCTGTGCCAATCGTGGATGAGCCCCCGACCAGCGTACCCATAATCGTACCGGCAACAATCCCCGCACCTGCCCTGCCTCCGCCGTTGGAGAAGTCTCCCGATGTCTTAACCTTATGCCCTGAATATATTCCGACACCGGTAATTAAAGCCAATACGAAAACAGCGCCTATGTAATGCAATCCTGTCATGTGAAGCATCCTCGATTTATAAGATTTTATCAGTAATGTGTGACATGATAAAACCTTATTTTTATTTCTTATATTTTTATTTGACTGTTAAAAGCGTTTCATAAAGAAGGTTCGCACCTTTCTCGATATCCTCACGTGAGGTGAATTCATCAGGGCTGTGGCTGATTCCATCCTTGCTGGGTACAAAAATCATGGCCGTGGGAACAAGGTGCCTTCCCATTGTTGCCGCATCATGTCCCGCTCCGCTCGGCATATTCTGATAGGCATAGTCCTAATTTCACGGCTGCATTCTCTATGGCCATCTGCAGATCATTGTTCATCATTGCCCCGCGCATTTTAATGTGAGTTTCAAGCTTAGTGTCTTCCCCCGTGGTTAGTTCGATCAGCTTTTTTTCCATTGCAGCAAGGCGATCGTCATCCAGACTCCGGACATCTACTGGGAAAAAATACCTCACCCGGCACCACATTGATCGCACCTGGCAAGACAGTCATGTCACCCACTGTGGCTACCAGGCCATCTCCCAGTTTATTGGCGAATTCTTGGATTCCTATTACGATGCCGCAAGCTTTCACAAGAGCGTCTTTGCGCATAGCCATTGGTGTTGTACCAGAGTGGTTGGCAACACCCTTAACCGTCACCTTATAACGGCATATATGGACGATCCCCGTAACGATACCAAGCGGAATCCCCTTTTGCATCAAGCACACCGCCCTGCTCAATATGCAGTTCGATAAAAGCACGTACCTTCTTGTGATCAATCGCGGAAGCCTTCAAATCGGCGGGTGATATCCCCATCCGTTGAAAGCCCTCAAGAATGATCGGGTTGGAAATGTCCACCTCGCCCATAGACGCACGGCTTCCAAAAGTACCGCCGAGAAGGCCACCCTCTTCCGCATTGAAAGAGACAACCTCAATCGGATAGTAGGGCGTGATTCCCTCTTCTTTCATCGTACGCAAACATTCCAAGGGGGCCAGCACACCCAAAACGCCGTCATACATGCCGCCTTCAGGCACTGAGTCTATATGGGAGCCAGCCATGATCACCGGTGAATCTACTTGACCGTTCATCCATCCAAAAAAAATTACCGAGGCCATCTTTTCGAACGGTCAATTCGGCCTCCTGCATCAGTCCAAGGACGAATTCTTCGCCCTTCAAATAGGTAGGTGTAAAAGCTACGCGAGTCTGGCCGCCCAAGTCGGAGCGGCCGATACGTCCCATTTGCTCAATATTGGCCATCAGCCTTTCAATATTGATGCCCATAAATGTACACCTTCTTTCATTTTGAGGGGGAGTGTTCGCTGTTCCCCCTATTGTGCCCTCTAATTATACCATTAAACTTAAAGGGTTGATGATATAGCCAATTAACTTAAAAACTGGCTATAGTTAAAACGTCATTTTCTTCCCCCGCCTTCGGCGGGGGAAGAAATCACAAGCTTGTTTTCAAGTTAATCAACTATATAATCGCCAAGAGCCTGCGTGCATAAACTGGTAGCTCCTGTACGTTTATTATACCATTAAGGAAGGCTATGTGATATAATAATATCAATTGCGACGAACACCAAATGAAATGATTTTTTTTCCTTTGTATCCCCCAAATTTAGCTGAAAAACAGGAATTAAAAAGGGTTTAGTATTAAAAATCTAAAGGAAGTGTTACTGATGTTTTTGTCCGATTACTCATGGTCCAAGGCGGAAGAGTACTTCACCCATAGTGACATTGCTCTGATTCCGGTAGGCGCCCTGGAAAATCACGGCACGCATCTTCCACTGGGCACCGACTGCATTGTTCCGCAGCATCTGGCGGGGATGATTGAGAAGCGGCGTGAGATACTGATCACACCTGCCATCCCCTATGGGGTAAGTGACCATCACAGCGCTTTCCCGGGGACGGTCTCAATCGGTTATGACGGCCTTTTGGCGGTGGTAAGTTCCATTGTAAAATCCCTTTGGCATTGGGGAATCAGACGTTTTATTTTTCTGAATGGTCACGGTGGAAACAGCCCTGTGCTAAGCCGGGTATCCCTTGAAATCAGCCAGCAGGGCGGTATCGCATGTGCTGTCAACTGGTGGCAGCTTTCCGGCGAGCTCGACGCCAAATGGAAGGGCGGACATGCCGGAGGCCAGGAGACCGCTGCCATCCTTGCCATCTCACCCGAAAAGGTTCATATGGAGGATGTCGTCGAGTACACCCCCAGAAAACTTACCGACAAACTGAAGCTTGTCAGTCTTGGACGGGTAGAACTGGGCGGCGCAGGCGTTGAAATGATCGGAGATGTCCGAAGGATCACCGGGGCAGGATGGTTTGGAAACGACCATCCCACTACCGCCACCCGTGAGTGGGGCGAAGAGATGCTGGAGGCTACCGCATCTTTCTGCTGTGAACTCATCGATGAATTTAAAAAGATAGAGCTAAATTAGTCTCCTTCCTTCGCTGCGAGCGGGGTAAGGAGACATTATTATAGTTTGCCATTTAAACAAGATTAGTATGAGAATAAAATCCACACCACACCCATAAAAAGCGCTGAGACATAATCATCTCAGCGCTTATTTTTGGCCTCTGATTCTCCTGCTCAAGGCGGGGGTTCGGAGATAGAATTGCGATCCTGTACTACCGGTAAAGATCTGCAACGCCGTAATGATCCTTTTCCAGGCAAAGGCGGGCGCGCGAGGCTGTCTTTTCCGGGCCGCTCAGCGCCTTTTTCATAAACTCGGGGTGTTCCAGTATAAAGCTTCGCATGGCCTCCTTGGGGTTTTCCAGGAAGGCTTTCATGATCTCGTATTGCGCTGCATCAATTCTGCCTGCAGCCAACGCCTCATCAAAGAGGGAAAGGTCGATGCTGGCAAGGGCATGTGAGCAGACACGAAGAGACTGTAAAAGCTCCCCACCGCCCTGCTTTCTGTCTACCACCACGACGCTGTGTGTGATTTGTCCGCCGATTGCTTTGATGGCCGGCACCCAGGCGCGCTCGTAGCTAGAGGCCTCTGTAATCAGATCAGCTATGTGCAGCACTTTCGCCCCGCCAAGATCAAAACAGGGAGTAGTGACGCCATCTACAGTGAGAACAGCACTGTTGTCCTTAAAGATCGAGATATGGGGCAGCCCGAGCTTTTGAGCCACGGGGATCGAGAAGTACCAATCACGGCGCTCGCCGCCTGAAATATAGCCGATCCCGTCAAGGGGGATGTTTTTTCTTAATATAGTCGCAGAACAGATTAATAACCGATTGGAAAATCGTATTTTCCCTGTATTGCAGGTCGACCGCCCGGGAAATTTTGCCCGGACAGCTGATATGGTCGCCAAGCGCCTCATCAATCAACGAAAGAAGATTGTTCGCTGCGCTTTCGCTGCCATATAGAAAGTGGGTGTTGATGTAATAAGGGCCGATCGTACCGGATGTATACCAGAAGGGACTGTCCCCGGGGCAGACCTTAACGGCCTCTGTTTCAAAAAGCCAGTGAATCAGGCTGTTCATCGTTACCGTTGTCTCCTTTATTCGTTTATTTGAAGCGCACCGGTAATTTCGGATACGCTTTTATACCCATGACGCTGCAAATAGGTGGTAATCCCTTCGGTGACGTCAAGGCAGGCAGACGGATTTCTGAAACTGGCTGTTCCCACCATGACGGCAGAGGCACCTGCCAGCAGGAATTCAACCGCGTCGCTGCCGGTCATAATACCGCCCATTCCGATTATCGGTATCTTTACCGCCCGCGAAACCTCATATGTCATGCGCACCGCCACAGGGCGCACCGCAGGGCCGGAAAGTCCCCCGGTATTATTGGCAAGAAGGGGGCGTCTTTTCTCAATGTCAATCACCATACCGGTAAGGGTATTGATGAGGGAAACGGCATCTGCGCCAGCAGCCTCAGCGGCCTGTGCAATTTCCGCGATGCTGGTGACATTAGGGGTCAGCTTGACGATCAGAGGTTTATTGACCACTCGTCGGACGGCAGAAACCACCTGCGTCACCCCCTCGGTGGATGTGCCAAAGGCAAGACAGCCCGCCTTGACGTTGGGGCAGGACACGTTAAGCTCGATCGCATCAATATCGGCGGTGGAAAGCCTTTCGCATAGCTCCACATATTCCTCCACCGTATTGGCTGCCGCGTTGGCGATGATGGCGGTATTATATTGGCGCAAAAAAGGGATCTCTTCGCGGATAAACGCCTCTACGCCGGGGTTTTGAAGTCCGACGCTGTTAAGCATACCGGCGGGGGTTTCAGCGATACGGGGGGAACGATTTCCTTTTCTCGGCAAAAGGGTCAGTCCTTTGACCGATATTCCACCCAGTTTATTCAAATCCATGAACCGGCCGTACTCGCGCCCGAATCCAAAGGTGCCCGAGGCGGCAATCACCGGTGTATTCAGCCTCAGAGCGCCTATCTTTACCGAAAGATCTACACTCATGTTAACCGCCATTTCTCCGTACGCACAAATTAAAGAATGAGGTACTTATCATTTCGCACGGTTGATGATAAGCAGATATTTGTTATATCAGTTTTCGCGTCGACAAATTGCCAGACAGAGATTGAAACATATTTTGATCAGCCCACAGGCCACCTTGTTTTTAAGCCTGTCTCTATATTCTCCGCCTCAGGCGGAGAATATAGAGACAAAAACAATATCAATCAAAACGCGAATAACTATTTCCAAGAAAGCTCCCTGCTGTTAAACACTGGGCCACAGCTGCATACATGCTGCATTTCTCCTTCCGCCGTTTCACAAGCGCAGCCGAGACAGGCACCAATGCCACAGGCCATCCTCTCTTCCATGGAGACCTGGCAGCGTATTCCGTATTGCAGGGCGATTTCATGTACGGCCTTTAGCATCGGCAGGGGACCGCAGGCGTATATGACGTCAAAGCCGCCGTTTTGAATACCCTCTTCAAGAAGCTGTGTAACATAGCCGCGTTGGCCAAGGCTTCCATCCTCGGTGGCAACCTCCACGCGAGAGAAGCGTGCGAAATCAGCGACCAGAACGGCAAGCTCTTTATTCCGAAAGCCCAGACAGCTTGTATTGATGCCCTTGCTCTCTCTGGCAAGAAAGAGCATCGGATACACGCCCAACCCACCGCCGATAATCGCGACCCGCTCGCCCGCTTTCGGGAGATCAAAACCATGCCCAAGGGGGGCGAGCATATTGATTTTTTCTCCCGCTTCCATCCGTGCAAGAAGGGCTGTCCCCTCTCCCTTTACCTGATAGACCAGGTCCATATATTCCATCGGACGGTTAATGTCGCAGATGCTGATCGGGCGGCGCAATAGTGGGGTTGTTGTCCCGGAACAGGACAGATGGACAAACTGCCCAGGCTTAGCCTCTTCGGCACAAGTTGGGGACTCCACACGCATGTGGTAGATCCCCTCAGCCAGCAATTGGTTATGAATAATGCGCTCGCTTAACTCCCTCATGACCTCGCCTCCAGCGCCTCGTTAATGTCCTTTGCCATGGCCATGGCTTCGGCACGGGCAGCCTCTGCAAAGCCCGCTTCGCCGTACTGCTGCCATTTGGAGGACTTGTAGGCACAGATGATACTGCGAGAGGCATTAACGATGGCCCCTCTTCCGTTCTCATCGAATCCGGCGACGGCATCCGCCGCGCTTCCCCCTTGGGTTCCATAGCCGGGGACAAGGAAAAAGGCACGCTTCATCAGCTTTCTGAGGGTATAGGCTTCTTCGGGATAAGTGGCTCCGACAACCGCGCCCACGGCGCTGTAGCCCTTTTCACCTATCGAATCCGCCCCCCAGCTGTCCACATAGGACGCCATCAGCTCATAAACTTTTTTTCCATCCTGCAGGAACATGTCCTGAAGGTCGCCAGAGGATTTATTTGAAGTTTTGACCAGAATAAAGATCCCCTTATTATTCGCTTTACAGCAGTCAACAAAGGGCTTAACCCCGTCTGTGCCCAGATATCCGTTGACGGTGAGAGCATCAGCGCCCAGCGAAACCACATTGCCCTCGGGCAGGGTGGTATGGCCGAGAAAAGCGGAGGCGTAGGCCTCAGCTGTCGAGCCAATATCATTGCGCTTTCCATCGGCTATGACGAGAAGGCCCTTTTCTCTGGCGTAAGCCACCGTCTTATAAAAAGCAGCGATACCCGGAAGGCCATACATCTCATAATAGGCAAGCTGTGGCTTGACGGCGGGCACCACATCACAGAGGGCATCAATCAACTGGCGGTTATACTCCCATATAGCTGCGGCCGCACCCTCAAGACCGCCCCCCGCCTGTGCTCTGATCAACTGAGGGACATATTCAATCTTAGGGTCAAGTCCGGCGACAACCGGGCTCTTCTTTTGCTCTATCGCTTGAATCAGCTTATCAGTAAACATCGCATAGCCACCATTTCTCCGTACGGTCTGAATTTATACTAACCTTAAATTGCATTATATTTTGCCTCAGTTTCCCCGGGTAAAGGGGGGAAACTGGGGTAGAATTATTGCTTGCCACCCCGTACGGGAAGCAGCAAGTGATGCGTGGCAACGTCTTACACACAAACCTTGGAATCCTCGACAACGATCCGCCCGCCCACCATGGTGTACTTCACACGGCCGGTCAGCTCAAAGCCGCCGAACGGGGTGTTCTTCGCCTTTGACTGGAAGCTGTTTGGGTCTACGACCCAGCGCTCGTGGAGGTCACAAAGGGTGATATCTGCTAACGAACCTTCGCTCAGGTTTCCGCCCGGGATATGCAGAATTTTAGCGGGGGCGGCGCTCATTAGCCGCACCAGATCAGACAGCGTTAACTCATTCGTCTGGACAAGTTTGGTGACTGCCAGTCCGAAAGCGGTTTCAAAACCCACAAGCCCATTGGAGGCAAGCTGGAATTCCACATTTTTTTTCATCGGGGTGATGGGGGCGCGTGATCAGTGACGATGGCGTCTATTGTACCATCCCTAAGCCCCTCTATGATGGCGAGTCTGTCCTCCTCTGAACGGAGTGGCGGGTTTACCTTGGCCATCGTGTCAAAGCCCTCACAGGCCTCTTCCGTGAGGGAGAAGTAGTGGGGGCATGTTTCACAGGTCACATTGACTCCGCGTGCCTTCGCCTGACGTATAATGTCCACCGAGCGGGCGGTAGACACATGGGCGATATGCACCGGTGCGCCGGTGTATTCAGCCAGGATCACATCCCGGGAGACCATCAGAACCTCGGCTGCGGAAGGCGCGCCTCTCAGTCCCAGCATGGTAGCGGTATAACCCTCATTCATCAGTCCGCCTTCAGTCAGCTCCAGATCCTCACAGTGTGAGATCACAGGGGCGCCGAACATGCTGGCGTACTCCATCGCTTTCTTCATCAGGGCGGGGTTTTCCACCGGGTGCCCATCATCGGAGTAGGCCACAACTCCCGCCGTCTTCAACTCGGCCATCTCGGCGAGTTCTTGTCCCTTTTGGCCCTTGGACACGCTGCCTATCGGATATACGCGGGCACAGCCCTGCTCCATGGCGGTCAGGCGGATATAGGCTGTCACCGTTTTATTATCATTGACCGGGGCGGTGTTTGGCATGCAGGCTATCGCGGTAAAGCCGCCGGCGACCGCGCTTCTCACACCGTGGGCAATATCGTCTTTATATTCAAAACCGGGGTCCCTCAGGTGGCAGTGCATGTCGATAAGACCCGGAAAAGCATGCATTCCTTTGGCATCTATTACCCGATCTGCCTTTTCAGCAATACCAGAGGCGATACGAGTGATTTTACCATCCTCAACCAAAATGTCCTGGTTCCCTTGGGGAAGAGCCTTGTCGCTGTTGACAAGAGTCGCGTTTTTGATGAGTATTTTCATGCGTTCCCCCCCTGTCTTCCGCATGTGAGCATAGTCAAAAGAGCCATGCGCACAGCGGTGCCGTTTGTGACCTGTTCGAGGATCACCGACTGGTCGCCATCCATCGCTTCACTCATCAGTTCGACCCCACGATTGACAGGGCCGGGATGCATCAGAAGCGCGCCCGGAGCTGCCAGAGCAAGCATTGCATTATTGACGCCAAAGACCTCGGAATACTCGGATGTTGAAGGAAAAAGGGCGCTTTTTTGTCTTTCAAGCTGTATGCGCAAAACCATCACCACATCTGCCCCGCGCACGGCTTCGCGCACGTCGGTGATGACACGGACGCCGGCTTTGTGGATATCTCTTGGCAGCAGGGTAGCCGGCCCCGCCAGTGTAACATCTGCTCCCATCGCCACCAGTCCCCACAAATTGCTTCTGGCCACACGGCTGTGGAGAATGTCACCGACAATGGCAACTTTGAGTCCCTTAAAGCCGCCCTTTTTCTTTTTCATAGTGTACATGTCCAGAAGGGCCTGTGTGGGGTGCTCGTTCATGCCGTCGCCGGCATTGATGACCGAGCAGCTAACATTTTTGGCTAAAAGATGAGGCGCCCCCGACATGGCATGGCGAATGACAATGACATCCGTACCCATGGCCTCAAGGTTGCGCCCCGTATCAATTAAATTTTCCCCTTTGGCAACACTGCTTTGTGAAACCGGAACGTTTGCCGCGTTGGCCCCCAAGTATTTGGCAGCGAGTTCAAAGGACATACGGGTTCTCGTGCTGTTCTCATAAAATACGTTCAGCACTGTCTTACCAGCGAGCGACGGCATTTTCTTGATTCCCGATTCGATGACAGCTTTCATTTCGTCGGTGGTGGAGAATATTTCCAGTATTTCACCCTCGGTTAGATCCCGCATTGAAAGCAGGTCCTTAGAGCGAAGCGACATCCTAACGCCCTCCCTACAACATTTTTTTGATGGCGCCGATTAGGAAATGATTACGTTTTTATCCCTCTCAAAAGTCGAAAGAGAGTCAATTCGCCTTCAATTAAAAATCAGCATTATTTTATTTATGTTATCATAACCGGGGAGGTTTGTCCATATTGTGCCGCCGTCAATTGACTTCTTTCAATAAAAAAATCAAGGTTATTCTTGAAGCAGATATATAGTTGATTAACTTGAAAACAAGCTTGTGATTTCTTTCCCCGCCTTCGGCGGGGGAAGAAAATGACGTTTTAACTATAGCCAGTTTTTAAGTTAATTGGCTATACTATCGTCAGAACGGTGGCAGTTGCAGACAGTATTGCCCTAATTTGGATATATATTGGAAACTAATCAATGTTTATTTATAAAAATACATAAACAGACACATTTTTTCATTGACGCGGCGCTTTCCATATATTATAATCTATTAGATCAATTCACGTCTCATACTATTTCCAAATAGAAATTGCGTTTATTATATTCACTTCCCCACCGCAGGCGAGGAAGTGAAAAGCATTGAATCAGGGTTTATATGAAGCAATTTTTAAATGGTATCAGTATCACTGTTTGAAGTAGGGGGTAAAGATGAAAGCTTTCTTAATTTTGTCCGATGGAACGGTTTTTGAAGGCTACAGCTTCGGGGCAGATCGCCCGGTGGTTGGTGAAGCCGTTTTCAATACCGGTATGACCGGTTATCAAGAGGTTTTGACAGACCCCTCATACTATGGGCAGATCGTCTGTATGACCTATCCAATTCAAGGCAACTATGGTATTAAACACCGAGGATTTCGAATCATTTAAACCATGGGTTTCCGGCTTTATCGTAAGGGAGTGGTGCCATCAGCCTTCAAACTGGCGGTGTGAACGCTCCCTCGATTTATATCTGAAGGCAAATGGTATCACCGGTATCGCCGGTATCGATACCCGCCGCCTGACTAGAATTCTCCGTGAGCGGGGGGTGATGGGCGGAGCTATTGTCGTTGCTGACAGTATAAACCCTGCCGACTATACAGACAGACTGTCCGCTTTTACTATCGTAGATGCGGTGGAATCGGTAACCTGTCAAAAACCGATTCTCCATCCCGCCAAGGGTGAAAAATGCTTCTCGGTCGCGCTGATGGATTATGGTTGCAAAGAAAATATTGCCCGCTCTCTCACACGAAGAGGTTGCGAGGTAACACAGCTTCCCGCCTGTACGACGACAAAAGAACTTTTGGCCGGTGGATATGATGGTGTCATGCTCTCCAACGGACCGGGCGACCCGGCAGAAAATACGAGGATCATAGCCGACCTTAAAGAGCTTATGAAAAGCGGCCTTCCCACCTTCGGCATCTGCCTCGGCCACCAGCTTCTCGCTCTAGCTGCGGGGGGCCAAAACGGACAAGCTCAAATATGGTCATCGCGGTGCCAACCATCCTGTCAAGGATTTAGCACAGGACAGAACGTATATCACAAGCCAGAATCACGGCTATGCAGTGCTTGCGGACACCGTTACATCCGATATGGGCGAGGTGACCCATGTCAATCTCAATGATGGCACCGTCGAGGGAATCCGCTACAAGGAAGCCCCCGTGTTCTCGGTGCAGTTTCATCCCGAGGCATGTCCCGGGCCGGCGGACAACGCCTATCTGTTTGACCGGTTCCTTGAGCTCATGAAGGGAGGGCGCCGCTAATGCCACTTAGAAGCGATATCAAAAAGGTTCTTGTGATCGGCTCCGGCCCTATCGTCATCGGCCAGGCAGCAGAGTTTGACTATGCTGGCACACAGGCCTGCCGCTCACTGAAGGAAGAGGGAATTGAGGTTGTCCTCATCAACTCTAATCCTGCCACCATCATGACGCGACCCCGGGCTCGCTGACCACGTATACATCGAACCCCTCAAACACTGATTTTATTAAAAAAATCATAGAAAAAGAAAAACCGGACAGCGTCCTGCCGACATTAGGCGGACAGACCGGCCTCAACCTCGCCATGGAACTGGCAGAAGAGGGTTATTTTGAGCGCACCGGTGTAAAGCTTCTGGGTGCCAACCCTGAAACCATCCGTAAGGCTGAAGACAGACAGGCTTTTCGTGAAACCATGATGGCGATCAGCGAGCCTATCGTCCCCTCAGGCGTTGTTGAAAACATTGAGGACGCCGTAGCTCTCGCGGTAGAAATCGGATACCCCGTTATCGTCCGCCCTGCTTATACGCTCGGCGGCACCGGCGGCGGTATCGCCTCAGATGAGGCGGAACTCCGCGACATCACTAAAAACGGCCTTCGCTACTCCCGCGTGGGGCAGGTGCTCATTGAGCGTTGCATCGCGGGCTGGAAGGAAATCGAATATGAGGTCATGCGCGACGCCAAGGGCAATGTGATCACCGTTTGTAACATGGAAAATCTGGACCCAGTGGGTGTGCACACCGGCGATTCCATCGTTGTCGCCCCCTCGCAGACCCTGTGTGACAAGGAATATCAGATGCTGCGCACCTCTGCACTGAACATCATCACTGCTTTGGGTATCGAAGGTGGCTGCAACGTCCAGTATGCCCTCCATCCCGACTCTTTTGAATACGCGGTCATTGAGGTAAACCCCAGAGTTTCGCGTTCTTCCGCGCTGGCTTCCAAAGCAACCGGCTACCCCATCGCCAGAGTTGCTGCCAAGATCGCGGTGGGATATGGTCTTGACGAGATACAGAATGCCGTCACCGGCCAGACATGCGCATGCTTCGAACCGACGCTCGACTACTGCGTCGTCAAATTTCCCAAATGGCCCTTTGACAAGTTCGTCTACGCAACCCGCACGCTTGGTACACAGATGAAAGCGACCGGCGAGGTCATGGCCATCGCCCAGAGCTTCGAGTCTGCCCTGATGAAGGCGGTTCGAAGCGCCGAGATCAATCTGCAATACCTCTGTATTCCCCGGCTTGCCACCCTTTCGGACAACGAAATTGAGACACTTCTCTCCCAGTGTGACGACGAACGCGTTTTCGTGGTCGCTGAGGCTCTGAGACGAAATATATCCGCACAAAAAATCTTTGAAATCACCAAAATAGACCCCTGGTTTACAGGAAGGATCAATAACCTGATCAGCTTGGAACGCAGGCTCTCCTCAGAGAAAGTGGACAAGGCTCTCTATGATGAGGCCAAGCGCCTGGGCTTTCCCGATAAGGTGATTGAAAAGCTTTCGGGACAGAAGGCTCCTTCCTACCGTCGGGCAAGTTTTAAAATGGTTGACACCTGCGCCGCAGAGTTCGAGGCCCAGACTCCCTACTACTATTCAAGCTGGGATGAAGAATGCGAGGTTCGCCCCTCTGACAAGAAAAAGCTGATTGTGTTTGGCTCAGGTCCCATTCGCATTGGGCAGGGCATTGAGTTCGACTATTGCTCGGTTCACTGCGTCTGGGCAGCGAGAGCAGCGGGCTATGAGGCTATCATCGTAAACAACAACCCCGAAACAGTATCCACAGACTTTGATACCTCTGACAGGCTCTACTTCGAACCCCTTACCCCCGAGGATGTTCGCAGCATCATTGAGGCGGAACGACCGGATGGTGCCATCGTCCAGTTCGGAGGTCAAACAGCCATCAAACTGGCGGCGCATATGGAATCGATGGGTGTGCCCATTCTCGGCACTCCTGCCTGGAGCATCGACGCCGCCGAGGATCGGGAGATATTCGACCGAATTCTTACCCGCTGTGAGATCGAACGTCCCGCAGGTGATACCGTTTACACCGAGGATGAAGCAATAGCAGTGGCAAATCGCCTGGGTTATCCTGTTCTGGTACGTCCCTCTTATGTGCTGGGCGGTCAAGGAATGGACATCGCCATGTCTGACGAGGACGTCCGCGAATTTATGGGGATCATTAACCGAGTTAAGCAAGAACATCCCGTCCTGGTTGATAAATACCTCATGGGCAAGGAGATCGAAGTTGACGCCATCTGTGATGGTGAAAGCATTTTGATTCCCGGTATCATGGAACACATCGAGCGCGCGGGCGTGCACTCGGGCGATTCCATATCTGTATACCCTCCACAGAATATCCCCGCCCGCCATCGCGACACCATCGTCGAATACACCCGCCGCCTGGCCGCTGAGCTACAGGTCAAGGGTCTGGTCAACATACAATTTGTTCTTTATAACGATAAGATCTATATCATCGAGGTCAATCCACGTTCTTCGCGTACCGTTCCCTTTATCAGCAAGGTTACCGGTGTGCCCATGGTTGACCTGGCCACCCGCTGTATCCTGGGCGAGCGTCTCGCCGAATTGGGCTTTGGCACAGGACTCTATCCTGAAAGCGACTATGTCGCGGTCAAAGTTCCCGTCTTCTCCTTCGAAAAGCTCCACAATGTAGACACGCATTTGGGCCCTGAGATGAAGTCCACTGGCGAGGTTCTGGGCATTGCCAAAACCTTTAAAGAGGCCCTGTATAAGGGACTTTTGGCTGCGGGAATGAAGCTTAGTACCGGTGGCGGTGTTCTTCTCACCGTACGCGATTCCGATAAGCAGGAGCTTGTCCCCATTGCTGATCGTTTCTCAAGGCTGGGGTTTGAGCTTTTTGGCACAGGAGGCACCGCAAAAAACCTCAATTTCCACATGATCCCCTGCAACGCGGTAAGAAAGTCCCACGAGCCTGAGCCCAACATCATTAACCTTTTGGAAAGCGGCAAGATAGCCTATATGATCAGCACTTCCTCGAAGGGAAGGCAACCGTGGCGCGCTGACGTACAGATCAGGCGAAAGGCGGTGGAACGTTCGATCGTCTGCCTGACCTCTCTGGATACGGCTGGTGCTCTGGCTCAGGCATTGGAGTCGGGCATTAAGGTTGCTGATATTGAACCGGTGGATGTGTCCACGCTCAGCCATATCACAATCAAATAGTACGCCGTCAGTCCCAAACCAATCATAGGGGCAGAGAACTCATGTTCTCTGCCCCTATTCCACACCATCAATGAAAAATATAGCCAATTAACTTAAAAACTGGCTATATATAAAACGTCATTTTCTTCCCCACCTTCGGCGGGGGAAGAAAATGACAAGCTTTGTTTGCAAGTTAATTGGCTATATTATTTCTTGAAAAAACAAAGGTGTATACCAGCTTCTGTTTCAGGGAGAAATGCAAAAGGGTACATCCTATAAAGCAATTTCACCTGCAATATTGGTGCAAAACAGTTTTTTGATTTCCGCAATATTTCTAGTTTTTCCAAGTGCCCACATCAGCTTTGTCACAGCGGCCTCGCTGGTCATGTCATACGCCTGGATTGCTCCCTTTTCCAGCGCCTTCTGCCCCACCTGGTAGATAGAAAAGTCGCTTCGCTCGTAAAGGCACTGGCTGCAAACAACAACAGGTATACCCTCTTTGGCCGCCCGTTCCAATTTCGATATAAAATCGCGGCGGATAAACTGCATCCCTCCGGCGCCAAAGGCCTCAATCACAATACCGTGGCAGCCCGAATCCAGAAGCATATCAATGATATTCGGATTTGTACCGGGAGTAAGTTTCAGCAGAAAAATATTTGTGTCTACGCTGTCCTCCAACATACACTCCCCGGGAGACGAGGACAAGGCCGGTTGATTCAACCGCAGTCCGCCCGAACTAATGATTCCAACATAATCACTGTTGACGCTCTCAAAGGCATCAAAGCCGGTGGTTCTCACTTTAACGGCGCGGCAGCCCAGTATAATTTTACGATCAAAGGCCACAAAAATGCCAGACACTCCTGACGATGCCATGGCAAAGGCCGCTCGCAGGTTGCAAATCGCATCGGTCAGCGGATTTGAAATCGGCAGCTGAGAACCGGTAAAGACGACTGGAATTTGTGGATTATGAATCATAAAGCACATCATCGATGCCGTATAGGCCATCGTATCGGTTCCGTGGGTAACCACAATTCCATCGAAACCTGACATATTGTTATAGATAGCAGATGCAATAATGCGCCATTCCTCCGGCTGGATGTTCGTACTATCCAGTGTCAGAACCTCTTTCACCGTGAGTTCGAAACTATCCCCTGCACCGCCCAGATGGGCCAGTATCTCGGCGCTGCCGCGAGGAATAAGCCCTTCAGCTGTCGGGGCAGAGGCAATGGTGCCACCCGTGGTAAGCATCAAAATTCTTTTCATGATGTTCTCTCCAGTTTTCAGTAATGTACGCAAAATATAACATAAAATCCCGTTTTATGCAACGCATATCACCAGCTGATACCAGATAGAAATTACGTCAACCGCATTTTCTCCCCCGCCTAAGTCAGGGTGAAGAATAAATTGGGTATCTGCGTATGTCAAGGGTTCTGTACGGTAGATGTGGGGCCTATGCCCTCTGCTAGGTCGGTCAGCGCTCGCCAGGTCTGACATCCCACAATACCATCAGCCGTCAAAAAATTGGCCCGTTGGAAACGAATAACTGCATTTTTGGTACCGCTCCCGAAGACGCCGTCTAGTCCTCCTCCGGTATAGCCCAGTGCGTTAAGAGCATCCTGAAGCACAAGAACATACACACCTCTGGACCCGTAGCGCACACCTATATATCCGCCTTCACTGCAGGCTGGTGGTGCAAGACGCTTATCAAAATGCACCCAGGTCGGTGTGAATTGGAGGGGCTCTACATAGCTCCACCCACCGAATTGCACCGCGGCATTATGTAGAGCCCTTCTTGTAGCATCCGTCGCATTCTGGCCGACATCAAAGGCGCCACCGGCATAGTGCTGCGACTGACCGGTATGCCCACCCTCCCAGATTCTCTTGAAGGCGTGCTGTACATAAATCGGTCTTCCGTAAAAGCTTCTGTAGCCATTCCAAGTATCCATGTATCTGCGATCTGTCCAGATCACGCTGCTATCAGATTCACCCCTGAACTCCCCCACAAGAAGGGTCCTGCCCACATTGTAAGGCATGGCGGCTGTTATGTCTCTAAAATAGGTTTCCATCATGTTTGTTCTGTTATTAAATACGAGTACCTTAATCATGTTCTCACCCTTTGCTATGCAATCTCATATCCCATACTATTCAGTTGGACTCCCGCTGGTTATCACAGGATTGCGAAAAAGAAAGGGTATCGCCGGATTTATGGATGCATTTTTTAATACCTTGTTTTTTAGAGATTATTATATTTTTTCTCTGTTATAGCCAAATTACTTAAAAACTGGCTATAGTTAAAACGTCATTTTCTTCCCCCGCCGAAGGCGGGGGAAGAAATCACAAGCTTGTTTTCAAATTAATCAACTATACCTTTGCGGTTGACAGATAGAACTGCATCAGAAACTTGTTTCATTTTGATCATGATTAAATGAAAAGGAGAACGATTTCCCGTCCTCCTTCAACCACAATAACCCGGCAGATTGCGAAAGCGTTTGACACCACGCACTCTGCTTAACAAACTGATATTATTCCTATTTGAAATCCCCAAAAGTGCTATCTAAATGTGATAAACTGCCCCGCGCCGGCACCTGTCAGTTTATTGTCATGATAGGCAAGCTGTCCGCCAACATACACCGCTTCGATGCCGCTGCAAAAGGCCACCGGATTGGCATACGTCGCTTTGTCACAAATATCTTCACCGGAAAACAAAACCATGTCCGCATCATAACCTGCCGCAAGTTTCCCTTTCGAGGTAAGCTTCATGCGCGCTGCGGTCAGGCCGGTCATCTTATGTACCATTTTTTCCAGATTCATCAAATGATTATCTATGACAAAATAGCGAATAGCACGTGGAAATGTTCCGAATGCCCGCGGATGCGCTTTTGATTTAGGGGATGCGCATAATCCATCCGTACCTACCACACAGTTTTCATTACGGATAAAACGAAAGATATCCTCTTCTTCCAGACAAAAGAAGACCGCGTTGCCTCCCCCTTCATTCACCTGCACAAGATCAAAATAGGTATCAAAGGGATCTTTACCTACCTTGTTAGCATACTCCTCCACGGTAAGCCCTTCCGCTTCCTTACAGTTGGGGCTAGTCACAACTAAAATTCCGCCAAATCCACCGCAATCGATATAGTGATTTTCAAAGGGGGAGTCCGGATTCAACATCTCTTTGCGTATAGTTTGACGTACTTCCTTTGTACTGAGGCTCTGCACCAAGCCGTCAATCCCCTTTGTAAAATGCCAGTGTGGTATACAGATATTAAGCATTGTGCTTGTGGCCGTGTATGGGTACTGATCCATCGTGATGCGAACACCTCTTTGGATCGCGTTGTCAATCGTCTCAAGTACTTTGGAGGACAAACCCCAATTTTTCTTTCCCATCACCTTGATGTGAGAAATAAGAATCGGCACATTTGCCTGTTCGGCAATTTGAATGGACTCAAGTACCGAAGCGAGCACATTGCCCGATTCATTGCGCATATGCGTTGCGTAGATCCCATCATACTCGCTGACCACCTTGCAGAGTTCTATGATCTCAGCGGTTTTGGCAAACGACCCTGGGGTATATATGAGCCCTGTACTCAGCCCTAATGCGCCATGTTCCATCGCGTCACGCACGATTGTCTTCATTTGATCAAGTTCATCTTGAGTGGGTTCGCGGTTGTCGTACCCCATTACGGCTAGGCGTATATTGCAGTGGCCCACAAAGGTAGCGGTATTTATCTCCAGCGATTGCGTTTTTACATAATCCAGAAAAGCATTCATGCTTTGGAGATTTTGGTACTCTTCAGGAAGTGGCAGATCACCTAATAATTGTTTTATAAAGCCACCCATTTTGTTTTTGATGATTGGGAACATGGAAATCCCACATTGTCCCGCTATTTCAGTTGTAATTCCCTGCGAAATTTTTGTAAGTGCCACAAAAGGATTTCCGATTAACATATCCCCGTGTGAATGGCAGTCGATAAATCCTGGTGCCAGATATAAGCCATGGGCATCCACCGCCCGGATACCTTCATATGGACCCGTTCCGACAGCGGCGATGCGGCCATTCTGAACGGCGACACTGCCTATGGTTGAAGGTTCTCCCGTTCCGTCAATAATCCTTGCATTGTTGATAACCAGTTCGTAATTACACTTCATGTTTATATCCTCCCAACAAATTTTCAGCCAATTTTACTTGCATTTAAAAATTGTTTCATATCCGCCTGAGCAATTCATGGCCATTGCCTGTTATTCAATGATGTCAGCCACTTATATAGTTGATTAACTTGAAAACAAGCTTGTGATTTCTTCCCCCGCCGAAGGCGAGGGAAGAAAATGACGTTTTATATATAGCCAGTTTTTAAGTTAATTGGCTATATCAGTACAGCAGATTTAAAATAGATAAATATCTTTATCGTTATTATAGCAGAAAATGGAATTGTTTAAATGGTATCTCTGAATATTAAAAATGCTAAATTTTACTATGACACCGCTCAATCACGAGACAATTTGCTATACAAAAATCTCAGGTTGTTGTTTTATAACAGCCTGAGATTTGCATATATATAGTTGATTAACTTGAAAACAAGCTTGTGATTTCTTCCCCCGCCGAAGGCGGGGGAAGAAAATGACGTTTTATATATAGCAAGTTTTTAAGTTAATTGGCTATAGTAATCGGCGACATCGTTAAATGCTTAATATTTTCAGAAGCAGCTCCTGAATTTTTACCGGATTTCCCTTTCCCTTGGTTTTTGCCATCATCTGGCCGATCAGCGTCTGTAGAGCCTTTTCTTTTCCGCTTTTATAGTCTTTGACAGACTTTTGATCTACGGTCAGTACCTCGTGAATGTACTCTGCCAGAAGCACCTCGTCGCTAATCTGTTCAAGACCCTGTTCGCTTACAAGGGTTTCTGGGTCCTGATCCTTTTGCCACAATTCCAAAATAAGCTTTTTGCCGGTGCCACTGTTAATTCTGCCCTCGCCAATAAGGTCCGCCACTGTTGCCAGATGAGCGGGTGCAATAGGAATCTGAGAGCTATCCGGAGGCAAAAGGCGGAATACTTCCGACAGAATCAGGTTGGCTAACAGCTTGGGCTCGTTGGTTTTCTTTGCGGCGGATTCAAAATAGTCGGCGATTTCCCGCATGTTCACAAGAGTTTCCGCATCATAGGCTGTCAGACCATACTGCCGCATATAAATGCTTTTGCGCTGATCGGGAAGCTGGGGGATACTCGCTTGCAGTCGGGCGAGCGTAGCTTTGTCCGTTTCAATCGGTACAAGATCAGGATCAGGGAAATAACGATAATCATTCGCGTCCTCTTTTTTGCGCATGGAAAATGTTTTTCCTGAAGTTTGGTCATACCGTCTTGTTTCCTGCACAATAGCCTCACCGGCCTTTACCGCTTCGACCTGCCTGCCAAATTCGTATTCAATCGCCTTTGTAATGAACTGGAACGAGTTGAGGTTTTTCATTTCCGTACGGGTTCCCAGCTTTTCTTCCCCGCGTTTACGCACAGAGAGATTTACATCACAGCGAAAAGAGCCTTCATTCATCTTGCAATCGGATACCCCTGTATACATAAGAATAGCGCGCAGTTTTTGCAAATACGCTTTCGCTTCCCCGGCGCTGCGAATATCAGGCTCTGATACGATCTCGATCAGCGGTACACCGCAGCGGTTGTAATCAATCAGTGTACCACCGCCCTCTTTATGGACAAGTTTACCTGCATCCTCCTCAATATGGATGCGGGTGATGCCAATTCGTTTGCTGCCGGTTTCTGATTCGATGTCCAGATATCCACGTGCGCAAAGCGGCAGATCATACTGTGAGATCTGATACGCTTTGGGCAGGTCAGGATAAAAATAGTTCTTTCGGTCCTGTTTAGAAAAAGAGGCAATGGTACAATTGGTTGCAAGTCCCGCTTTGATGGCATAGAGGACGACCTGCTCATTTAAAACGGGCAGCGTACCCGGCAAGCCCATACACACGGGACAGCATTGGCTATTGGGTTCGGCACCAAAGGTAGTGGAGCAATTGCAAAAAATCTTTGTCTCTGTTTTAAGCTCAACATGTACTTCAAGCCCTATGACCATCTCATACGTTTGATCTATCATATTCGTCTCCTATTCCGCCGAAGCTCCGGCCGATTTACTTGGTTTCCAGCCTGCGGACTGTTCATATGCATAAGCAGTCTTCAGGATCTGCGCTTCAGCAAATGGCTTTCCAATTAGCTGCATTCCCACAGGGAGACCGTCCCTATCCTCACCGCACGGTATGGAAATTGCGGGAAGGCCAGCGATATTGACCGGCACGGTACAGATGTCACCCATATACATTTCAAGTGGGTTCGCCGTCTTTTCGCCAAGCTTATACGCAGTTGTGGGGGCAACCGGAGAAAGAATGACGTCACACTGATCAAAAATACGATTAAAGTCATTGACCACCAGTGTGCGTACCTGAAGAGCTTTTTTGTAATAGGCGTCATAATAACCGGCACTCAGCGTGAACGAGCCAAGCATGATCCGGCGTTTCACCTCTTTGCCGAAGCCTTCACTGCGGGTCATTTTGTAAAGTTCTTCAATATTGCTAAAGTTTTCTGATCGGTATCCATATTTTACACCGTCGAAGCGCGCCAGATTGGAAGAGGCTTCAGCACTGGAAATGACATAATAGGCCGGAAGGGCATAGCGGACAGACTCCATTGATACTTCTATCAGCTGCGCACCCAAGCGCTCATATTCCTTCGCCGCCGCAAGAACTTTCTCTTTAACCTCTTCAGCAATCCCCTCGGAAAAATACTCTTTGGGCACGGCGATTCTGAATCCTTTTACCCCTTGATCCAAGTCTGCCCCAAAATCCTTATATTCTCGTTTGACGGAGGTAGTATCCTTTGCATCATATCCGGTAATGGCATTAAGAACCAGCGCACAGTCCCGGACATCACGTGTCAGAGGACCGATCTGGTCGAGAGAAGAGGCAAAGGCTACCAGCCCATATCGAGAAACCGCACCATAGGTGGGTTTGAGCCCCACTACACCGCAAAAGGCAGCGGGCTGACGGATGGAGCCACCCGTATCGGAGCCGAGAGCGAAGGCAGCCTCATGGGACGCGACGGCGGCTGCAGAGCCACCAGAGCTTCCTCCGGGAACGCGTTCGATATTTCTGGGATTGCGCGTGGTTTTATAATAGGAATTCTCCGTCGTTGAACCCATCGCGAATTCGTCCATATTCAGCTTGCCCAGCATGACGACGTCCTCACCCTGGAGTTTTTCCATCACGGTGGCATCATAAGGCGGGATAAAGTTATTTAGAATTCTTGATCCGCAGGTAGTCAGGGTTCCCTTGGTGCAGATATTGTCTTTTATCCCCGCCGGAATTCCAGCAAGGGGGGCAAGCTTTTCCCCATTCTGCCGCTTTCGGTCAACTTCCTCCGCTTTTTTCAGCGCATGATCCGCGGTGACGGTAAGATAGGCACCGATCTCTTGATCGCTTTTTTCGATCTGACGAAGATAACTTTCGGTAATTTCCACAGCCGAAATCTGTTTGGTTTTTAACTGCTCAGTTAACTGACATACTGTCAACTCGGTAATATCATTTGTCATGGGGGTCCATCCCTTTCTGTGTATTGATCCTCTGGCTCAGACTTTGTATTTTTGTCTTTGTTTCTCCACCAGAAGCGGGAAAATAAGGCGGGATATTGCCTGTTTCTTCTATCATTGGCTCAGAAACAGGCTCTATCAGAAAATCAGCAAGGGTCTCGATGTCTATTCTACGACCTTGGGGACGTAGATATATCCTGCTTCTTTTGTAGGTGCATTCTGAAGCAACAGATCCCGGTCAAAGGATTTTTCCACCTTGTCTTTGCGAAACACATTTTGCATCGGTATTACATGGGCCGTGACGGGGACACCCTCGGTGTCAATACCGCCCAGTTGGTTCGCAAAACCGATAATAGCACCCATTTCCTCCTGCATCACCCTTTTTTCTTCTTCGGAAAGGTTGAGCTTGGCTAGATTGGCCACGTTATCCACGTCTATTTCCGGCGTAGGCCGTCCGCGTTTTCCAACGCTTTTATCCCCTGTCTGGCGCTGTCCTTGACTTAAATTCAGAATGGTGAGTTGGGCTTCGTCCACCACATCGGGAGCGTTCGTCATCAAGCAAGAGGCATCCCGCACCTTGGGAAACGCAATGACCTCTCTGAGAGAATCGGCACCCACCATCAACATCACAAGCCGGTCAAGACCAAAGGCAAAACCGCCATGGGGGGGTGTTCCGTACTGGAACGAATTGACCATAAATCCAAAGCGGGTTTGGATCTCCTCTTTGGAAAAACCAAGGGCTTCAAACATCCTCTGCTGAACATCCTTTTGGTGGATACGGATGCTTCCGCTTCCCAGCTCAATGCCGTTAAGCACCACATCATAAGCCTGCGCTCTCACCCGTGCCGGATCTGACAACAGATAGGGCATATCCTCTTTGTAGGGCATGGTAAAGGGATGGTGCATCGCCATAAACCGTTTTTCCTCCTCCGAATATTCAAACTGGGGGAAATCGGTCACAAACAAAAATTGATAATCTTCTTTGCTGCGAAGGCCCAGGAGGTCGCCCAGATCGAGGCGCAAGCTACCCAAGGTTTTTCGTACAACAGAAATCTTATCTGCGCAAAAAAGAATGAAATCTCCCGGTTGACCATCTACTGCCCGGATCATCGCCTCAAGCTCTTCCTGTTTAAAGTGCTTGGTAAGAATTGAATAGAGCTCTCCGTCCTCGCGGATGGCTATCCAGGCCATCCCCTTGGCACCATAACTGAGCGCTTTTCTGGTCAGCTCTTCAATGGTAGTTCTGGTAAAATCGGCACAGTGTTTCGCATTGATGGCACGAACTGCACCGCCATTGTCGACAACACGGCGAAACACGTCAAAGCTGCATGTAGCAGCGATTTCGCTCAGATCTACGATGGGCAAGGCAAAGCGCAAATCCGGTTTATCGCTTCCGTACTCGTCCATGGCCTGTTGCCAGGTCAAGCGTGGAAATGCCTCTTTGACGGAAATATGCATAATCTGCTCAAATATGTGCTTGAAAAGACGCTCCAAATGTTCGAGGATATCCTCCTGCTCAACGAAAGACAGTTCCATATCCACCTGAGTAAACTCCGGCTGGCGATCAGCGCGGAGATCTTCATCGCGGAAACATCTGGCAACCTGATAATACTTGTCGATACCACCCACCATCAGAAGCTGCTTGAAGATCTGAGGCGATTGGGGAAGCGCGTAAAAGGTGCCCGGGTGGAGACGGCTGGGGACCAGATAATCTCTGGCACCCTCCGGTGTGCTCTTGGTAAGAATGGGGGTTTCGACCTCTATAAAGCCATTGTCCTCCATAAAGTTTCGTATGATTCCAAGCGTTTGCTGGCGAAAGCGAAGGGTTTGCACCATGGCGGGGCGGCGGATGTCCAAAAAACGATATTTTAAGCGCAGATCTTCTCGCACATTAGTACCGTCCTCCAACAAGAAAGGCAGCGGCTGGGCCTCAGAAAGAAGCTGGACACGGCTGGCCCCCAGCTCAATGGTGCCAGTTGAAATTTTGGCGTTAACTGTTTCCTCATCCCGAATGCGAATAAGCCCGCTTACCGCAATCACAGATTCAGTTTTCAAGCTCTCCGCTATGGCAAACTCTTCTTTTGACAGCATCTGCGCATTAAACACGATCTGAAGCGTGCCTTCGCGATCTCTTAAATCGACAAAAACAACACCGCCCATATCTCTTTTTGTCTGCGCCCATCCCATCACTGTCACAGACTGACCGACATTTTCTTCACGCAATAAACCGCAGTAATTGGTTCTTTTCATAAATACCTCCCGCAATGATGCCATCATACGATAACAGCTTTCTAAACACTTTAAGATTACATTTCTTTCTATAGTTGATTAACTTGAAAACAAGCTTGTGATTTCTTCCCCACCGAAGGCGGGGTAGAAAATGATGTTTTATATATAGCCAGTTTTTAAGTTAATTGGCTATACGTCACCGTCATGGGGAAGAAATTCAAAGGACAGCCTTTTTGAATTAAAAATAGTAATAGATTGCTTAAAAAAGAAAAACAAAAAAAGCCCTTCATCCCGAATATGGGACGAAAGACTTGCTTCCGTGGTACCACCCAAATAAACTGCTTTCGCAATTCACTCATTCAACACGGGCCGAGGCCGATGTTTAGCGGTTGTAACGTTCCGCTGACGACTAAGCCTACTTGCCATGCTTTCGGTTAGCAACTCCGAGATGTTCTTCCACCAAATCTCCGTACCGGATTTTCACCATCGCCGGCTCTCTGTAACTTCACTTTTGGTCTACTCTTCTCATCACAGTTTTTGATCATTTTATTATACTACATTGTAGTGTAGACTTTAAGATTTGTCAACTAGAATTTTATCATAAGTGCATATATTTTATTTGTCTTATCCTTAAGCGCCCATTGGAAACGATTTTCTAAAGGAACGTGTCTTATTTCACTCTGCCCGCCCCGTCTGGGACGTGGAAAAGGAAATGGTAATCCCAATTCAATAGGTTGAAGCAGCTTCGAAAATTGGACGGCTCAGCTTTCATAGGTTTTAAGAATACCTTCGGCAACTTCCCGCCGGGTCAGGCGCAAATCCATCGCCTGTTTTTCGATGTATTTATGTGCCTGTGGCTCTGAAATATTCAGATACTGAATTAATACACACTTGGCACGGTCAATGAGTTTGATGTCTTCAATCTTCTGCTGCAGCTTGACATTTTCGTTTTTCAAACCAAAAATCATTCTTTGGGAAGCGGTAACAAGCTTCAGCGCATGTTTAAAGAGCGGCTTACTCATCGTTTTTGCAATCACAAAGACGCCATAGTCCTCTACTTTTGCGGAAATAATATCGGCAATCTCTGTCTTGACGATCAAAATAACGCCCGATGTGGCCGTTTCAGTGATCATTTTAGCCAGCTCATGACCAAATTCATCCACAAGTGGCGCAATAATAATGATAATTCCATAGCTTTGATCAGTAATAAGCTTTCTTACCTCTTCGCCGCTAGACGCCATGGCGATCTGCGAATAGCCGTTAGCCTGTAAAAGCCCTGTCAAAAGCTCTTTCCCTTTGTCTGTACTGGATACAATGAGAATGCTGTCCATCTGATCACCATCCCTTTAGACAGAGTAAATCACTTCTAAATATTAAGATAATACATTTGTTTGCCATGATATGCAACCTATTTTGCAATTATGTAATACTTACCCCAAATTAGACGGCAATCATCACTCTGTTTCCCCCGCCCCCGTCAGGAGAAACAGAGGTGCGTTACAGTGTATCCCATCCAGCCTTTCGGACCATTACATGCTATTCGACAATGAAAATTTTTCTTTCTACACCCATGAGCAGAAAAAGGATAGTAGACGCAATTTATAAACCAGAATAGGTTTAATTATATGTATAAAGCTGTTTATATGGGTTCTTGGTGTCTGGCGTCAACAGATAAAAGGGTTTTGAAAAAACATCGTTTTTGTTAATTCGAAACAATTTGCAAAATTCGTCCAAATTGCTTTCAATGGCGCGCAGATCCTCATCGGTCGCCCTGGCCGCCACAACCTGTTTGGGCAAATCATTGGTCAGCTTTTCACACCGCAAATAGATCTTGCCGCCGTGCATACCTGTTCCACAGAAAAAACCGACTGGTGTTCTTCCTTCTGTTCGTAATCCCAGGACGATAATCGTCCCCCCAGCCTGGTATTCACCCAGAAAGCTTCCGGCATTTCCGCCAGCAATAATGACAGGGTTTTTCTCTTTGTATGCCTTCATGTGAATGCCGGCCCGGTAGCCGATATTCTCCTTTACAAAGATTTTTCCCCCACGCATCGCATAGCCGGTGGCATCGCCCGAAGAGCCATGAATAAAAATGGTCCCTTCGTTCATGGTGTCCCCTGTGGCATCCTGTGCATTCCCGTGAACCGAGATATTACTGCCGTTGAGATAAGCACCCAGGGCATTGCCGGGGGTTCCGTTGATGACGAGGTTGAGTCCTGAGGAACCACTGCCGATATAGCGCTGCCCCATGCAGCCATCAATTGTAATCTTTGCATCGCACGAATCTTTAATCTTCTGATTCAGTTCCTTAAAATGCATCTGATTGGCAATGATATTCATTTTCTGGCACCCCCTAATTGTTTCGCTCTTTCTTTTTGTGAAAAAGCCATCAGCTGTGGTCTTTCTTTGATCAGCTCATAATCAATCAAGTCCAGAGGAGTCTTCTCCTTGATCAATGAGGTATAAATTCCGGCTCTGGCAACGTCTCCCACGAGAATATATCCCTTCAATAAATTATCCTTTGAGACAAGCTTTTTATAATTTTCCGTTTCGTTTTTCACATACTCATCGCCCTTACAGCATCCCGCTGTAATCACATGAAGCCCAAAAAAGCCAATCGAATTCATAGGGATCGCCTTGTCATAAGATTTTTCTCCGCAGGCCATATGAATGCCTGCTACCTCGCCCTGCATATACGCATTGGGGAGAATAGCCATGATGTGAGATTCATCGGTGGAAATATCAAAGCTTTCCGTACAGTCACCTGCGGCATAAATATCCGGTATCGATGTACGGCAGTTCCGGTCGGTGACAATACCCCTGTTCATGCAGACACCTGCCTCAGCTGCAAGCTGCGTATTGGCACGGACACCCACGGCAATCACCAAAACGTCAAACTCTATCTTTTTTCCGCTTTGCAGTAGCGCTGCGTTCAAGTGAAATTCTTTTACACCATCCGACAAGATAAACGCAACATCATGCTTTTCTATATGTTTTTTTACAATTACAGAGCTCTCTTCGTCCAGAATGCTTGGCAGGATCCTTTCGGCAAGATCCACCACTGTGACACTCTTCACCTTTTCGGCTATACCCTCGGCGCATTTGAGACCGATTAATCCGGCACCCATAATTAACACTCTGCTGTCTTCACAGATGCACGTGTCGAGTGCCCGGGCATCGTCAAGAGACATAAAGGTGAACCTATTTTCAACTTGTTCCAACCCGTTAATCGGTGGGATCACCGGATATGAACCGGTCGCTATCAGAAGTTTATCGTACTGGATGGCTTCTCCACCATCCAGTAGTACAAGCTTTTCATCTGTAAGAATCCGACTGACGGTCTTGCCAAGCAAAACAATGCAATTCATGTCTCTATAAAAACTGTTGGGGCGGTATTGCATTTTTACTTCATCTGTCTTACCGCATAGCAGATAGGAAATCAGGGGGCGAGAATAGGTGTGGTGCTTTTCCTTTGAAATCACAGTTATCGGACTGTTTTGATCAATCCGCCTGATTCCCTCTATGCAGCCCACGGCGGCAGTAGAGTTGCCAATGATCACATAATGCATCCTTTTTTCACCTCTCTTCAAATACGATGGCATTGTTCGGGCAGCCCGCTACGCAAGCCGGAGCCATGTGAGAATTTTTTGTGCAAAGCTCACATTTTTGTATCACACCGTTATCCGATGGCATGATAGCACCATACGGACAGGTAAGCACACAGGTATAGCAGCCAACACATTTGTCCGTGTTAATTGTAATGACACCTGAATCAATCGTAAGGGCGCCGGTAATACAGCCCTTGACACATAATGGCTCTTCACAGTGGCGGCAGGATACCGCGAAGCTAATGCCGCCGCTCTCTTCAATCCGTATCCTCGGATTGATTGAAATGTCTTTTAAGGCTTTGACCATATCAATCTTACCGGAATTGGCAAAAGCACAGTAGTATTCGCAAAGATGGCAGCCGAGGCACCACTTTTCATTCACATATACTTTTTTCATACTTACTCCCCTGCATGCGCTATGCCAAGAATATCAAGTTCCTTCTGGTTTAAGCCTATGCCTCTAAGCATGATGCGGTTGCCTTTTAAAGCCTCAATCGAATTAATTCCCATGCCACCCATCATCTCCTTGATCTCATGCTGCCAGGCCGTGACAAGATTCACCAGACGCTCACACCCGATATCAGGGTTTAACCGTTTGACCAGCTCCGGCCTTTGTGTGGCGATACCCCAGTTGCATTTGCCGAGCTGGCAGCTTCTGCACAGGTGGCATCCAAGGGCCAAAAGCGCACTCGTGGCGATATAAACGGCGTCTGCCCCAAGGGCAATTGCTTTCACGATATCAGCGCTGTTGCGGATGCTGCCTCCCGCAATGACAGCCACGTTGTTCCTGATGCCTTCTTGACGCAGGCGTTCATCCACGCTGGCAAGGGCAAGTTCAATCGGAATACCGACATTATCCCTGATCCGGGTGGGGGCTGCACCCGTCCCCCCCCTAAATCCGTCAATGGCGATGATATCTGCGCCGCTGCGTGCAATTCCGCTGGCGATTGCGGCAACGTTATGGACAGCCGCTATCTTAACAATCACTGGCTTTTGATAACCGGTCGTTTCTTTAAGCGAATAGACAAGCTGACGCAAGTCCTCGATCGAATAAATATCATGATGGGGAGCCGGTGAAATTGCGTCCGCGCCCTCGGGGATCATTCTTGTCTTGGAGATATCCCCTACGATCTTTGCACCGGGCAAATGCCCTCCTATTCCGGGCTTAGCTCCCTGGCCTACTTTTATCTCAATCGCGGCGCCGGCTTCCAGATAATCCTTATGTACCCCAAACCTGCCAGAGGCGACCTGTACGATCGTATGAGCACCATACGGATAAAAATCCTCATGCAGCCCTCCCTCTCCAGTATTGTAAAGAATGCCGAGTTCCTCTGCGGCACGGGCAAGGCTTGCGTGAGCGTTATAGCTGATCGAGCCATAAGACATTGCAGAAAACATAATGGGGACAGATAATTCAAGCTGAGGAGCAAGGTTATTGACTATTTTACCATCCTGATCCCTTTGGATTTTGTTCGGTTTGGGCCCGAGAAATACCTTTGTTTCCATCGGCTCACGCAGGGGATCAATGGAAGGATTCGTCACCTGAGAAGCATTGATCAGCATCTTATCCCAATAAACAGGATAGGGTTTCGGGTTTCCCATCGAGGAAAGCAGCACACCGCCACTTCCCGCCTGGCGGTAGACTTCAGAAATAACGTCACTTGTCCAGTTGTGGTTTTCTTTAAACGCATGGTCGCTTTTTACGATTTTCAATGCTCTTGTTGGGCACAGTGAAACACATCTGTGACAGTTGACACATTTCGCATCGTCGCTTACCATCCTGTTTGTCTCTGAATCAAGGCTGTGGACTTCATTGGCGCACTGCCTTTCGCATACACGGCAGGTGATACAGCGAAAGGCGTTTCTGATGACCTCATAGTCGGGGTACAAAAAATCAATCGACATTACTTATCATCTCCGTTTAGTGTTACTATGACCGGTTCCCCGCCCTTGGGTGACCATATTTTATCAGGATTGGGTTCAATGACTCTGATAGCGCATTCTTCGCTTGCCATATACACCATGTCGTTTTTTTCAGCGACCACCATTGAGCGCAATTTCAGTCGGTCATTCAGAGCCATCAGTCCTCCATTAAAACCGAGAAGAATGGAAAATGGACCGGTAAGCAGCAAACTGGAAAAAGCATTTCTAAAGTAAGTGAGCTTATCTTTCTCTTCCTCGCTTTTTTGGGCGATTGTGGTCCAGAATGGCGCTGCAATGACACTGGCGGCCTCTTGCATCGTCAACCCCTGTCCTCTGACAAGATAATCAAGTATATAGGTTATCACTTCGGTATCCGTGAGTAGGTTGCATTTATATCCAAACATCTCGATAAAACGACGGTTTGCGTCATAGGATGAAATTTCTCCATTATGTACAATAGAAAAATCCAGGAGGGAAAACGGGTGCGCACCGCCCCACCATCCCGGTGTGTTGGTGGGATACCGACCATGCGCCGTCCAGGAGTAGCCTTCGTATTCTTCAAGTCGGTAAAATTCGCCTACATCCTCCGGGAAGCCAACCGCTTTAAAAACGCCCATGTTCTTTCCGCTGGAGAACACATATGCACCGTCAATTTTCGTGTTGATCATAATTACCGAGCGGGCTGTAAATTCCTTCTCGTCCAATTGGCTGTCCGCAAGCTTTGTAGGCAGCGGCTCGATGAAGTACCGCCAAATCAGCGGCTCATTTTGAATCGCAGGTATTTTCTTGGTCGGGATTTTTGAAAGATTTACAACTTCAAAATTCTCATTTAAGAATTTTTCACAATTCTCCTTCGCCAAGGTATTTTCAAAAAATACATGAAAACAGTATAAATCCTTATATCCTGGATAAATCCCATAGCCTGCAAAGCCCCCTCCCAACCCATTGGAACGGTCATGCATGGTGGCAATGGATTTGATGACTACATCCCCACATGTTTTCTTGCCGCTCTTGGAAAATATGCCTGATATAGCACATCCAGACGGAATTCTCACTTGTCCTTCTTTTTTCATTCCAGTTTACCTCCCTGTAAGAAAAGCGTTCATTAACCGGCATATCATAAAGTGGATTATACTTTAAACTGCATAATAATAAATGTCTTTGTATTGTAGTCAATTATACATAGCAGTGGAACGCTGTCAAGAGTTTTGCATGAAATGAATTTAAAACTTGCAAATTTACTTTAAATCAATTATTGAAAACAATGATTTGCAACATTAACTGCATGAAAAAATTTAAGAAAAAAATATTTTAAAATACTATTGACAAATCGGCAATGAGATGACTATAATGCTAACATAAACAGCAAAGGCGCTGCAGGTTTTTTACCTGCCGCGCCTTTTTTATGTTAATACTAATTTCAAATTAAACGGTGCCTCTATTTCTCACACCTCCGGCGGGAGAAATAGAGATGAAAATTAAGTGCCGTTTAAATAGGATTTAGTATATTAAGAGGAGGCGTGTGCAAATGAAAAATAGTATCCTTGAAACCTTTGGGAGCCTGGTTTTCAACGATAGCGTAATGCAGGAGAGATTGCCCAAGGACACTTATAAAACCCTGCGAAAAACCGTTCAGGAAGGTGCTACTCTTGATATTTATATTGCCAACATCGTTGCCAATGCCATGAAGGATTGGGCTGTTGAAAAAGGAGCTACTCATTATACCCATTGGTTCCAGCCAATGACCGGTATCACTGCAGAAAAGCATGAAAGCTTTATTTCGCCTACTTCCGGCGGCAGCATTATTCTCGAGTTTTCCGGCAAAGAGCTGATCAAAGGTGAGCCTGATGCGTCCAGTTTCCCGTCCGGAGGTCTCCGTGCTACTTTCGAGGCCAGAGGCTATACCGCGTGGGACCCGACATCGTATGCGTTTATCAAAGATAACACCCTATGTATTCCCACGGCCTTTTGTTCTTATGGCGGTGAGGCTCTTGATAAAAAGACTCCTCTTCTTCGTTCCATGGAGGCTATAAACATTCAAGCGTTGAGAATCCTGAAGCTGTTTGGAGATACCAAGACCACTCGGGTTAATACCACGGTTGGCCCCGAGCAGGAGTACTTTCTCATCGACCGGACGGCATACGAAAAGAGAAAGGACCTTGTATTTTGCGGCAGAACGCTTTTCGGAGCCAAGCCCCCGAAGGGACAGGAGATGGAGGACCACTATTACGGTACTCTCAAGCCAAGAGTATCCGCATTTATGAAGGAACTTGACGAAGAGCTTTGGAAGCTTGGAATTCTTGCCAAAACTGAGCATAACGAAGTTGCGCCCGGGCAGCATGAATTAGCACCCGTATTTTCGACGACCAATATCGCAACTGATCACAACCAGCTCACGATGGAAATGATGAAGAAGGTAGCCGCACGCCATGGTATGGCCTGCCTTTTGCACGAAAAGCCTTTTGCCGGTGTCAACGGCAGCGGCAAGCACAACAACTGGTCCATGGCCACCAATGAGGGCGTCAATCTGCTTGAACCAGGTGAGTCACCGAGGGAAAATGCCCAATTTTTACTCTTTTTGGCCGCCGTTATCAAGGCTGTTGACGAACATCAGGACCTTCTTAGAATATCCGTTGCCAGTGCCGGAAACGATCACCGTCTCGGAGCCAATGAGGCGCCGCCGGCCATTGTTTCCATGTTTCTGGGCGATGAACTGACAGGAATCCTGGACGCCGTCGAAAGTGGCTCTGTATATGATAAAAAGCACAAAAAGCAACTGATCATCGGTGTCAGTGTGTTGCCAAATATCCCAAAGGATAAAACAGACAGAAATCGCACCTCGCCATTTGCCTTTACGGGAAATAAATTCGAGTTTCGGATGCTCGGCTCAACCTTTTCGATTTCAGGTCCCAATATTATTTTGAACACGATCGTTGCTGAAGCATTGTCCCAGTTTGCCGACCAGCTTGAAAAATCCGGAGATTTTACAGAAAGCTTGAACGAGCTCATCCGTTCTACGATTGCCCAGCATAAACGGATTATATTTAACGGCAATAACTATTCCGATGAGTGGGTGATCGAAGCGGAAAAGAGAAAGCTGCTCAATCTTAAATCGACGGTTGAAGCTCTGCCGTACTTTATTTCCGATGCCAATATAGATCTTTTTACTAAGCACAAGGTGTTAACCGAAACAGAAATACATTCCAGATATGAAATACTGATGGAGAACTATTGTAAGACCATCAACATTGAGGCTCTTACCATGCTTGAAATGGCAAAGAAAGAAATAATCCCTTCCGTATGCGCCTATATCAAGGATCTCACCGACACCGCTCTTGCTAAGAAAGCCCTGTCTGCAAGCATAACCTGCGAACTCGAGGAAGATCTTGTCACAAAGCTTTCCTCCTTGTCCTTTAGTCTTTATAAAAGGGCTTCTGCACTGGAAGCAGAAATGCTTGGTGTAAAAGATTGCGGTGACTTGAAGGGATGTGCCGAGTATTACAGAAGAACTATTTTTATCGCTATGCAGGAGATGCGCGCAGTCGCTGATGAGATAGAGCTTTTAGTAGGAGAAAAATACTGGCCATTTCCTACCTATGGCCAGCTCATGTTCGGCGTGTAATATAATCCTTTCCCCACCTCTGGTAGAGGAACAGTGAAAATACGCCAAAAGGAGCGTTTCCCACTATTAGCATGGGATACGCTCCTTAATATTACATAATTCTTAGCCATTAACTGTATCATTTCCCACGCCGGCGGCGGGGAAATGATACAAAAATGCTTTAAAACAGGGCGAGAAATTTACCGGTAAAATTGCATTTTCTAATCTTTTAAATCTATGTTTTTAATGTCAGTAATCAACATATGCCCCGGTGCATGGGTGATGACAAAGGGTGGCTTGCTGTTCATGACCACTGACTGTGGGGTAACGCCGCAAGGCCAAAATACTGGTGTTTCGCCAGGATAGATTGTCACCGCATCACCAAAATCGGGTTTTTCAATATCGGCAATACCGATGTCGTTTGGGTTGCCTATATGTATCGGTGCGCCATGAACCTTTGGCATGGAAGCGGTAACTGTAACCGCTTTGATCACCTGGTGTTTGGGCACAGGGCGCATGCTGACCACCATTTTACCGCTGAATACCCCAGCGGGTAGACAATCAATATTGGTAATGTACATGGGTACATTTCGGTTTTCCTCAATATGCCGCACAGGTACACCAGCCTCCAACAGCGCCGATTCAAAAGAAAAACTGCATCCGATTAAAAAGCTGACGAGATCATCACGCCACAGATGGTCTGCGCTTTCGTATTCTCCAGCGAGAATGCCATTTTCGTAAACCCGGTATCGGGGAAAATCGCGTGCGATGTCCACATCATCCGCCAGAAAATGGAGTCCTCTGCTGCCGACATCGCTGACTTCCAACACGGGGCAGGCCTTCGCATTACGCTGGGCAAATAACAGGAAGTCATAGGCCAGTTGTTTGGGCAGCACTACAAGATTGCACTGTGCATAGCCTGCACACATGCCCGACGTGGGACAGGTGATTTTATGATCCCGAATCAGTCGGCGAACCTCCACCGGAGTTGCATTCTGAAAATCAGACATAGACAACGCTCCTTTTCTATAGTATGTACCTCGTTGATTGACACATTGCGGTTATGCCAGTCAACCGTTCCAAGATTTTAAGGTTATCTGCCAATGACAGGCCGTCCACGGTAGGGACGTTTTTTAGGCTAATACCGTCAACGCCGCCGGCATTCACGACTGCCCACAGGGTACAGGCCTCTTCAACCCCTGTAGGGAGCAAGTCGAGCCCGCTTTTTAGAGAAAGCATCGCGGCAATCCCCCAGCCCCACCAGTTTGAAACACCGCTGACCAGCGTATAATCCGCAGCAAAGTCGGCGCAGATCGTTTTGCCGTGTGGAACACATGCCTCAATCTGGGCACGGCGCGCCCCCCATTCCCAACTCGTTTCCACCGTCTCCTATGCCGATAGTCACTGCATTGGTACCAGTCAGAAGCAACTCGGTATCAGCAACCATGTCGTCAATAATCTCTCCCCGCATGTTATAAAAATGGCCTGTAAAGCTTTTACCGGGGCGCTCGATGGCAATAACGTGGGTAGGTCTTATCTCATCCAGCAAGCAGCGACAAAACGCTTCTGCCCCTTTCATGGGAACGCAGGCCATTTGAGCACTAGGTGCACGCAGTGCGCAAGCCGCCGTCACCATATCATAAGAATAGACATCTGTGACAATGGTCACCTCTTTTTCCAGATGCGTCAGCGCATAAGCAATATTAGCTGCGCCACATGGGCCGTCTGTTTCGCCAATACTACAGCTTTTGATGGGAAATCCGGTGACAATGATGACCCTTCGCGCCGCCATCAATTCTTCAGCCAGCTTGCTCAGAGATGTATCGGGCAGGCTTCCAGCCAGACCGCGGTTGCCCGGATCACTCTTAAGTACATTTGCGATTTGCGCGAATAGTCTCTCCATAAATGCACTCCATATTTCTATTTTTCTATACAAAAAAATGAAACGAAACCCACTACTCCCAAACAGTAAGTGAATCTCGTTTACTTTGAGAACCATCGGTCAGACGGCTCCCGATAAACAAAATAGTTGATAGATTTAGCATAGTACATCTGGGCATAAAAGTCAACCTTGACCACCTTGCGTTTTTGATGGTCCCAAATCAAATCAAATGGATTTGTCTCTTACCGTCGCTGCTGGCGTAGGAAAGAGAGCCTAGTATATTGTCTCATCCTAAGCTTGTATATTCCCCCGCCGAAGACGGGGGAATATACAAGCGCATTTAACCCATTGTTATATGAGATTTAGATATTACAAGGCACTAGTATGATATAATATAAATACCATTAAAATTGCATCCTCTCAAGCCCTTCTTAAGCGCTTTTGTGCAGATGGAAAGGATGGTAATGTAATTTTAAAATAATAATATATCATGGGAAAGGGTGTACTCACAGTATGGATTATGGTAAAAACACTGTGTTTGTCACTGGACAATCAAAGCCCGCCAAAGACGACGCCATTAATTATATTTATCAGGTTTTTTACCTCAGTTTGGTCATTGAAAAGGAAACCGGCGTAATTATCGACGCGGATTGCAACACTATTTTAGGGGTAACTAACCGTTTTATTCAATCTATGCTCATCGGTAGAAACATCAAAACAGAGCTAGAGGACTTAGAACGGGAAATTAAAGCCCGTTATTTTGCCCTGACGCAAAAAGCGCTGGCAGCATCACTAAAGGACGCCTACAATCATTATACTGTCGCCTGTGAGCCACGGCAATCCGGATTAACCTGACCTTGGCAATACTCTTCCTATAGACGGGATGGCTGGGGTTATCAGGCCATCCCTTTTTAATTATAGCCAATTGCTACATTGTAAAATGAAATGCGACAGAAAAAAGATAGCCCAAGGCAGCCAAAACGTGTAGAATAGAGTTTGCAACAACAACATTCACACAAGGAGGCAGCCATGAGCCACCACCATTTTACAACATTCGAACGAGGAAAGATAGAGGAACTCCGTCAAATCGGATATACGACCCGGAAAATCGCATCACGTCTGGGATGTCGCCACAGCAGTATCGCTAGAGAATTGAAACGTTTTTACGGTGCCCGAGCGTATAACGCAGAAGAAGCACAACTGGATTACCAGAAGAAACGGCACAACAGCAAACCTCAAGGGAAATGGAACGAGGAGTTGTGCGCAGCTGTGGCAGAAAAGCTGAAAGAGACCTGGTCGCCAGAACAAATATCACATACCGTTACTTCAAGCCAACTGAGCTTTAAAACAATATACAACTGGCTTTATGCCGGACGACTGAACGGACTCACCGCAGATGTGCTGCGCCGTAATGGAAAAAAGAGATGCTGTAAAAATCTTGCGCATTATGCTCGTGGTACTTCTATCCGCAAGAGACCCAATGAGGTATATACCAGAGAAACATTTGGGCATTGGGAACTTGATACGGTGGTTTCCTCTAGGGGTTCCGGTGGTTGCTTGGCCACCTTTGTGGAACGAAAAACAAGGTTCTATACAGCCGTTCCCATTCCTGATCGAACGGCAGCTTCCATGGAAGCTGCAATCAAGCACCTGCACACTTTATTGCCACAAGGCACATTCAAAACAGCAACAACAGATCGTGGCGGTGAATTTGCCTGTTATGATGTAATCCAGAAAGATCTAGGCTTAACTCTTTATTTCGCTGATCCATATTGTCCGCATCAGAGAGGAAGCAATGAGTACGGTAACGGTTTGCTCAGAGAGTTCTTTCCGAAAGGTACTGTTCTGTCAACTGTTTCTCATCAAAACCTGTCTTCTTCTCTTCTGCTTATAAACAATAGACCCCGAAAATGTCTTAATTGGAATACACCTTCCCAGCTCTTTCTACTCGAACTGTCGCATTTGGCTTGACAATGTAGCAATTAACTTAAAAACTGGCTATAGTTAAAACGTTATTTTCTTCCCCCGCCGAAGGCGGGGGAAGAAATCACAAGCTTGTTTTCAAATTAATCAACTATATCATCCCAACGTTAGAAAATTTCCGCATTTTGCAGCATATCGATGAATGCAACAAAAAAAGCTGGGCTGTTAAGCCCGGCCTTTCATCTAAATCCTGTCCAAATAGCCTTGCATTTCGTCTCTGTATTGCCGTTCAATTCGGCCAGAGCATCAAATTTGTGGCATTACTTCATGGATAATATCAATTAGAGCCAGATTAAAAACGCTTTCAATTTTTTTGTAGGCTGAGTACGCCTCTCCTACAGAATTAATCACAATATATTGTCCCTTGGCGGCGATTTTCTCACTGATGCTTCGAATATCTGAAAACAAGTCAATTGTTACAAGCGGCAGCCCAGTCGTGTCTTTCAGTGGATTTGCATTGGAAAAAAGTCCATCTCTATGAGGGGCTGCCATTTCCCCATCTGCGACATAAGCACCAAACAAACAGCTTTGAGAAACCATTTTGTCAATATACTCAATGTTGGCTACCGATCCAAGGCTGTCCTTGTTATATCCGGTATGAAACCCATATAAACAACGGTAGCTATGCAGCTTTTGAAAAACGGTATCGCAGCTGCTGACATTTTCCATACTGTTTTCTGTCCTGACTAAAACTGCAAGGTTATGTATCCTGGAAATGTCGGCAAGAGCTTTATCAGTTAGCAATACAGATGGCGTCTCAAGTATAAATGCACATTCGCCAAACTTCTCAGCCAGAGCAATTATCCCGGCAATGTCAGTTTCGGCGTTGATTCTAAATAGAAAGCTGTAAATGCCCATGTCCCTTGCATCACAAATATACTTGCTAAGATGATCAAAAAAGCAATCATTTTGGTGTTCAAGATCAAAGACAAGGATCCACGGCATGCTGCAGCCAAGCTTTGCCTGCAGCTTTCGCAGCAGATTTGCACCATAGGTGAGGCTAGAGTATCCCAGATTGATACTAAAGGTTTTGATTGTATCAATATTGACATTGGCAATCACTCTTGCAACAAACGCATTGTATGGATTATGGGGATTAGAAACAGCTTTTTTAGCTGTGCTGAAAAATCGTTTTTGATCTTCATCAGAGGCGAAAAGCAACCCTAAGTCGAGCAAATTTCTGATGCTGCGTCTCGTATTGTTCTGCATATCATCAATTGCTTTGCTGATGGCAATATTGATCGATTGCCTAATCAGTCGGTGCTGCAATTCCATATTATTGCCCCCTTGTACTTTTTGTATTATTTTTTAGTTTATCGAAATAAATATGTTAGGTATATAGACAATTTGCTTTTCTGTAAAGAAACTTTACAAATGATTAAAAATGTAATCTTTTTTTACACCTTGATAATCTGTCTAAATACGGATGAGGTACATTGTGATATATTATTTCTAATTGAGCTAACAGATACCTTTCAATCAGAATATTTTCATATAAAAAATTGATTTTCCAAATATCAGGTCTTATTTCACTCTGTCTGCCTCGCTTATATCAGAACAGACAGAGTGGGATTTTTACTCTTATTTTCCCAGTTGCTATAGATGCAATATACTGCTAAATGTACAATCTTAGAAAACAGAAGGGATTTAACAGATGAAAGATTATTGCATCATCACCGATGCTACTTCTGATATGCCAGTGGCACTGATTGAACAAATGAATATCACGGTGATTCCTATGAGTTTTGAAATCGCAGGTATGAATTATCTTCATTACCCAGATGGCCGGGAACTCTCCCCTGCTTCATTCTATCAGATGCTTCGTTCAGGCGAGACAGCCACAACAGCACAAATTAACTTTACTGAGTATTTTGACTGCTTCGAACGAATTTTTAAGCAAAAAAAGGATATTTTATATATATGCTTTTCGTCGGCCCTCAGCAGTACATATCAGTCATCATTAATGGCCGCAAAGGAATTGATGGAAAAATACCCGGATCGCCGGATATTCTGTATTGACTCTCTTTGTGCCTCGGCCGGTGAAGGAATGCTTGCCTATTATGCCGTATTAAAAAAGAATGAAGGATATGATATTGACAGGTTGCGGGAATGGGTTTTAGATCAGCGCCATCAGCTGTGTCATTGGTTTACGGTTGCTGATTTAGGGCACTTAAAACGAGGCGGCAGAATCAGTCAGGTAGCCGCCACACTTGGTACAGCTCTTTCGATCAAACCTATTCTGCATGTGGATAAAAAAGGTCAATTAACCTGTATCGGCAAGGTAAGAGGACGGCAGAAATCCATCGAGGCGCTGATCACACAGATGGAAAATACCTGTATCAGCCCTCAAGAACAGGTCGTGTTTATTGCCCACGGAGATTGTATTGATGATGCCACACATCTTGCAGCCACAATAAAGTCCAGGCTTCAAGTGAAGGATGTCGTCATTACTCACATCGGGCCCATCATCGGATCCCATACCGGGGCGGATGCATTAACCTTGTTCTTTTTTGGTACAGAAAGATAGAATTTGAGAGGCCAAAAATGAAATTGTCACAAAATGAAATTGAGTATTTAACCGCTTGCACTGAAGAAGTCCTGAACTCAGCAGAAGTACAATCCATGGATTTATATATGCAACACGGCCACACAACCTGTCTTCAGCATTGTATGGCCGTCGCCTATTACAGCTATTTACTTTGCCGCCGGCTTAAGCTTAACTGTGATTATAGAAGTGTTGTACGCGGTGCTTTACTCCATGATTTTTTCCTTTACGATTGGCATACAAAAGATAAAAGCCATCGATTGCATGGATTTACTCACCCAAAAACGGCGCTTACCAACGCAGAGTTTTATTTTGAACTCAATAAAATCGAACGGGATATCATTAGAAAGCATATGTGGCCTCTTACCATTCACCTTCCTATGTATAAAGAAAGTGTTTCAATTTGTATAGTAGACAAAATCTGTACCGTCGCCGAAACGTTTAGTCCCTATTGGCGGCTTGTTTCTTATAAGAGCAATTTGTTCGAGTGCATGCAAGCTCTTACAGAAAGCGAATTGAGGTGTACTGATTGATTGTCCTGTCAAAATATTTCTTATTACTGATCATTTATAGTTTTGTGGGGTGGGTATATGAAAGTACGCTTTGCTCCATTAAAGCCCATAAGCTCATCAACCGCGGTTTTCTGAATGGACCCGTGTGCCCGGTATATGGTTTTGGAGCCTTGGCAGTCATTTTTGTTTTGAGCAAAAGGGCCGACAACATTTTTGTCTTGTTTTTCGCCGGAATGCTTCTGACATGCGTTATCGAATATTTTACCGCATATTTGCTGGAGAAGGCCTTTGACACCAAGTGGTGGGATTATTCAAGATTTCGATTCAATCTTCATGGCCGCATCTGCTTAATGGCCGCTTTGGTATTTGGTGCTTTCGCGGTGGTCTTGATTCGATATATACACCCCGTCGTCATGGGCCTTGTCAACAGCTTGTCATATCAAGTTTTGGTCACAAGCAGTATGATTGTTTTTATCCTTGTTTCAACTGATTTATTGATCACGGTACACCATCTTCTCAAATTTAACGGAAGGCTCAAAGAAATTCAAGAGGCAATTAATCTGTTCATGTCTCACCCCATCAAATATGCGGAAGAAGTCAAGGAATCACTCCTTGAAAGATTTGAAAGCAGCGAGTACTTTTCAGAGCACATTAAAGAGTTGCTGTTATTAAAAAGATTTCAAGAAATCAGGATCATTCATGCATTTCCAAGGATGTCTTCTGTAAAATATAATGATGCGCTGCAAAAGATAAAATCGAAAATATTGGCCCATCTATAACGAAATTAGTACGATGAGAATGCATTGTGGTTTCTCTAAAACCAGCCGTTCTTTTTAAAATAGAAAATACTAACGGTGGCTGTAAGGATGCTTAACAGGATTACACTTGGGTAGCCGTATTCCCAACTGAATTCGGGCATTTTCAGATTCATGCCGTACCAGCCGACGATGAGAGTGAGTGGCAAAAAAATCGAGGTGATGACGGTAAATATCTTCATAACGCTATTAAGGCTTATGTCAATTTGCGCCTGATATGCTTCTCTTACCTGTGTGACATAATCCCGAAGATTGATTACCCCATGATACAACCTGTCTGCCCGATTCGTAAGCATTTTAAAATACCGCAGCGATTTAGCATGAATCAATCCGTTTTCATTTTGCTCGATTGCCTCAGAAATTTCGAGAAGCTGCTCATAATAACGTTTAAGCGCGAGCAGTTTTTTGCGAAGTATAACAATGGCATCTGTTAAGTTGTTCTTTTTGGAGACCATTAATCCTTCTTCCAGCTCTGATATTTCCTGTTCTATGTTTTCTAGTATAAGCGCATCATCAAATGTAAGTTTGTCAAAATACAAATATAAGATCTTCCCCAAGCTTATGTTTGTGATTCCACCGACTTCAAGCTTCTCAAGCATATCGTTAATTACAGGGTTGTCGTCACAAACAAAGACCAGCAAATGATCTGAAAAATAAACACATATCCGCTGGGGCTCTTTAAGCTGATCAAAATCATCAAGGATGTTGAGAGTGATAAAGTCAAAGCCGTCGTGGCTTTCAAATTTAGACATACCACCCCTCAGGCATTCAAAAACTGTTTTTTCACTGATTCCAAAGTACTTGCTTTCTGTACCAAGATTTTTAAAGCTGACTAGGCAAACATACGATTGTCCATCGTCGCGATTGGGATGTTGGGACGCATCTTTTTTTAGACCGTCACCTTCCAGAAGATATACCATCATTACCACGTCCTAAGCAGTTCTATTATGTTTTCTTATATCTTATCATTTTTCTCGTCACGCGTGAACTATTTTTATTACAAATATCGCATGGAATTGTCAGCCGATACTCATATCAAACAATAATTTTCTTTTGTTTCCTCCTATATTTTACAGATATAGTTGATTAACTTGAAAACGAGCTTGTGATTTCTTCCCCCGCCTTCGGCGGGGGAAGAAAATAAAGTTTTATATATAGCCAGTTTTTAAGTTAATTGGCTATAACAAATGCTAACCATTGACTATAGAATATGATATAATAACTTAAGCACTTGCTATACCCATTTTATGTCCAACCGGCCCCGCATTGGGGCATCGTCAATGGTGGGCAATTAACCTATACTTTTTTAGTTTTATGGGTTAACGCAGAAGAAAGGATGATGACAATGAACAAATTTATTCCCAAAGAAAAACAAAGCAAAAAACTGCAACGGGCCCTCAGTCAAGCAAAGCGCGGTTCCTGGGGTGCAATCAGTCCTGTTACGCGGAGACCGGAAAATTCGAAGGCTTACAATCGCAAAAAGGTTCAAAAAGGAGATAACTTCCTTCTTGAACCTTTTTTATTTGCTTTATAATCAAACTATAATTGATTAACTTGAAAACAAGCTTGTGATTTCTTCCCCCGCCGAAGGCGGGGGAAGAAAATGACGTTTTATATATAGCCAGTTTTCAACTCTATCTGCCCCTACCAAACCAAAGGTGAGAGGAGGAGTTAAACTGACTTTTTTCCCCATTCTACAAATTCGTCGTACGTTAACATCTTATCGTTTAAACCCTCAGGTGTGAGTTCAATAATCCGATTTGCTATCGTCTGTATGAACTGGTGGTCGTGAGAGGAGAATAAAAGAATTCCTTTAAAGTCAATCATTCCATTATTCAGCGCTGTAATCGATTCAAGATCCAAATGATTGGTCGGCTGGTCGAGCACAAGAACATTCGCACCATACATCA
This sequence comes from Oscillospiraceae bacterium, assembly GCA_963664585.2. Taxonomy (GTDB): domain Bacteria; phylum Bacillota; class Clostridia; order Oscillospirales; family Ruminococcaceae. The sequence goes on from CAXXEO010000005.1 coordinate 107,844, forward strand.
TCATTCTGGAAAGCATGCAGCGCACTTTTTCGCCACCCGAAAGAACCTTGACCGGCTTAAATACATCATCTCCCGAAAAAAGCATTCTGCCCAAAAATCCCCGCAAATAGGTTGCTGTGTTATCTTTCGAGTATTGTTCCAACCATTCTAGGGTTGTTAGATCGCAATCATTAAAAAACTCTGAATTGTCTTTTGGAAAATAGGATTGTGATGTGCTGACGCCCCACTTTATCGTGCCCTCATCTGGGGTAATTTCTTCCATCAGAATCTTAAAGAGTGTTGTATTCGCAATCTCATTTTCTCCGACAAATGCAATTTTATCGCCCTTATTCACATGAAACGATACATTATTCAGCACCTTGACGCCATCAATTGTCTTGCTGATCGAGTCGACGGTGAGAATATCCTTGCCCGGCTCCCTATCAATTTGAAATCCGACAAAGGGATATCTTCTGGATGATGCAGGCATTTCATCAATCGTCAGTTTTTCAAGCAGCTTTTTTCGTGATGTGGCTTGTTTGGCTTTGGACTTATTTGCAGAAAACCGTTCAATGAAGCTTTGAAGTTCTTTGGTTTTTTCCTCAATTTTCTTGTTTTGATCTTTGAGAATTCTCTGCATCATCTGGCTTGACTCATACCAAAACTCATAGTTACCCACATATAACTGCAGCTTTGTATAATCGATGTCCACAATGTAGGTACATACCGTATTAAGAAAATGACGGTCATGGGATACTACAATCACCGTGCCAGTGTAGTCCAGCAAAAAGTCCTCGAGCCAGTTAACTGAAAGGATATCCAAATGGTTCGTAGGCTCATCGAGTAAAATGATCTCAGGGCTACCAAATAGTGCCTGTGCCAAAAGCACCTTCACTTTTTCATTACCCCCGAGTGTACTCATAACAGAATACAGGATATTGATATCCAAACCTAGGCCCCCAATGAGCTTAGATGCTTCTGTTTCCGCTTCCCAGCCGTTAAGCTCGGCGAATTCCGCTTCCAGTTCAGAGACCAAAACGCCATCTTCGTCAGAAAAGCCCTCTTTCGAATAGAGCTCTTCTTTTTGTTTCATGATCTGATACAGACGCGGATTGCCCTGAAGCACCGTGTCAAGCACCGTGAATTCATCATAGGCATAATGATCTTGCTTTAGTACAGACATCCGTACATTCTCTGGAATAATCACTTCACCTGTTGATGCTTCGAGTTCCCCAGATAATATTCTTAAAAATGTGGATTTACCTGCGCCGTTTGCGCCAATAATTCCGTAGCAGTTGCCAGGCATAAATTTCAAATTTACATTTGAGAATAATGCTGACCCGCCGAAGTTCAAGCTTAAATTCGATACAGTAATCAATTTTCCTCCCAATAACCCATAAAAAAATAGATATTGCGATTATAAACATAAAAAGACTTTAATTGAAAAGCATTTTATGAAAAAAAGGTTATTTAATCATAGTGCCTTGTAAAATCTAAATTTTTATGATAATGGGTTAAATGTTTCTTGTATATTCCCCCGCCGAAGGCGGGGGAATATATGTATCTGGTATTTTATATCCACTACAAGGGAAGATGAAATTTTTCATACCAAAAGTTGCATTTTACGTTGCTAAAACAAATTCCGTATGTTAAAATAAACACAAATATTATGGATCAATAATGGAGGCTCTCAGAAATGAAAAATCAGTTTTCCTTAGCGACACTTACATTGTTAGGATGCCCGCCACCAGAAATGACTTACATTGCCGGAATGACCGGATATGATTATGTCAGTTTACGTCCGATTTATATGGGTTTGCCCGGTGAACCAAACCATGATCTGGCTGCCAATAAAGAGCTGATGGCACAGACAAAAAGGGCTATGGCCTCTACCGGCGTCAAGCTTCTCGACATTGAACTGGCGCGCGTCTATGATGGGATGGATCCGAAAAGATATCTGCCGTCCATGGAAGCCGCTGCTGAACTAGGAGGCAAACATGTTCTGAGCAGCATATGGACTCCTGACCGCAGCTTCTATATTGAAAAATTCGGTGAGATATGCGATCTTGCTAAGCAGTTCGGCCTGACAGTGGATCTGGAATATGTTCCTATCGCCAGCGTATGCAATCTTGCCGGAGCATTAGACGTTCTTCATACCGTCAACCGAGATAATGCCGGCCTTATGATCGATATTCATCATTTTCACCGTGCCAGAGACAAGGCTGAAGATTTGGCAAAGCTTCCACGTGAATTGTTCCACTTTGCTCATCTTTGTGATGCTCCGGTCGAAATTCCGGTTGAAAAAGACGAGATGACCCGTATCCTGCGTGAAGCGCGTTCCTATGTTGGTGAGGGGGGCATTGATGTGGCGAGCATCCTGAATGCAATACCTGTTATCCCCTATTCCATCGAGCTGCCGCATATTGCCCACGTCAAGGAATTTGGATATGCAGAGCATGCACGCCGCTGTCTGCAAAGCGCTAAGGATTATTTGAGCAATCATCCTCATCCATAAAGCAGAAACTTCTTCATACATAAAACAGCAACCTCCAAACTGATTTCAAATATCGGTTTGGAGGTTTTCGTTTTTGGAAATTTTTGTTTGTCAAAAAAGCAGCTTTGAAAAGATGCTCATCATGTTTGGATTATATTGCATTTATTTGTATCCCCCGCCTTCGGCAGGGGAATATACAAGTTTAAGATGCTGCATTGTACTAGTTATTTGCAGGAATCCTTGATGACACGCAAAGCATTCTTATAAGCAATCTTTTCAATCTCATCCTCGGTAAACCCATCTTTGCTCAATTGATCAAAAAGAAGTCCCATTTTCGAAATGTCACTAAGCTCAAAATTGCCGCTAATGCCATCAAAATCCGAACCTAAACCAACACATTCAATGCCGCCCACCTTTTTCATATGCTGAATATGCTCTGACATCCGTGCGATACGGCTGTCCTTTAGTTGAATATCCTCATTCAAAAATTCAGGGCCGAAGTTGATGCCGGCTACACCACCAGCCTCAGCAAGAAGTTTAATCATTTCATCGGTCATATTTCGCTGATGTGGAGAGAGGGAACGGCAGTTGGAATGCGAAGCCACAAATGGCTTGCGGCTCAGTTTGGCCACATCCATAAAGCCACCATCTGACAGGTGGGAAACATCAATTATAATTCCCATATCGTTCATGGCTCCTATTGCTTCACGGCCGAAATTGGAAAGCCTTGCGCTCATGACCGCGGGGGTCCCTTTGAATTTGGAGAGACCAAAACAATTAGCGGCGTTCCATGTCAGAGAAATAAGGCGCACACCCATTTGATAGAAGGCCGTGGAGATTCTCAAAGCTGCCTTCAACCGCCCTTCCGTCCTCGAGCGTTAAAAATGCCGACATTTTGCCATCTTTCTCATTTTTGACAAGCTCGTCATAGTTTCGGGCCAGCGCAATGATCCCGCTATTCTGTGCTAAACCGTCCATCAGAATGCCATGCAGTCTATTGATGTACTCTCTGTCAGAAATCGGGTCTATATCAAATCTGTCAAATAATAAGGGCGGCAGCATAAATATAGCAAAAAATTGAGCCAGAGCGCCTGCTTCTTTCATCCTTTTAAAATCCACCATGTGATTGTTTTCATAAAGCGAGCCAGGATCTTTTAGGTTGGCAAACTTCATCAGGGTATCGCAATGCATGTCGATAAATTTCATATTTCCTCCTGTTTTGTTTTGTTTTTTGGTTTAGGCCTTGCACTGTATATCGAATATGATGCCCGTATCTTACCATTCCGGAGGCCTTGTCAATTACAAAAAAAAATTTTACTATTACGGTAGGCGGCATATACGGCTATTGTGAACGAAAGTTCAATAAAGGCATTTTCTGTTTCTGGATGTCCCCATAATAGAATATCATCAAATATGATCATGTTCAATATACGGGACTGTTTTGTTTTCAAAACATCTTGAGATGATTGGTGAAATTATACACATAAAAATTCAGTCTATTACTCTGTAAAATCTTAGCCTTGTATATCCCCCGCCGCTGGCGGGGGATATACAAAATATTCTGAATACTATAAATACAAGTTTAAAATAAGACACTATACTAGAGCCTTGAAAGCATAAAAACTCATTTCTTTTCTGTTTTTCGTGTTTGAAAAGCGCAAATAAATGCTATGATATAATTAAATTTATTTATAAACAGTGAAACTTTTCTGACATGTAAAAGGTATTCAATATAAGAGAGGTGTTCTTGAATGAAGTATGTGACAACAGGGGGCCGTGAAAATATCGAGAGTATCATGCAAAAATACTCTGATATGATTTATCGGCTTGCAACTGTGCGCTGTGGGAACAGGTATGATACGGACGACATCTTCCAAGAGGTGTTTCTGCGACTGATGACCAAAGCACCGGATTTTGAAAGTGATGAACATGTCAAGGCATGGCTTATCAGGGTCACGATAAACTGTACAAAAAAGCTGTTTGGTTCAGCGTGGTTTAAACCGCAACGTACCGCTTGATGAAAGCATTTCCTTTAAACAAAAGGAAAAAGGCGATGTGTACTATGCCGTTCTTTCTTTGCCCGTGAACTTTCGCACCGTCATACATCTGTTTTATTATGAGGGATATACCTCGGCACAGATTGCCGAACTGCTGCAAAAAAATGAATCCACGGTCAAGACATGGCTGGCGAGGGCGCGGGCCATACTAAAGACCAAACTGGAAGGGGGCTTTGGAGATGAATAAGGAACACTATATTTCCGCTATGAATGACATCAAGCCAGATGCCCGACTGATTGAAAAAACAAAAATGGCCATGGCAGCCTCACAGGAAAAGCTGACTTATGGGAAAAAGGTGGTAAAAAGTCTGATGGCCACCCCTCTTCGTTATGCCATGGTGTCCATGGTATTGGTTTTCACACTGATTGGAATCTATTATTGGGCTAACCGTTCGGTTTCTATGATAGACGTGGATGCCCAGGCGCTCAACATAACCGCATTAAGTCAAAAGGACGGCACTGTAGCCGTGGACAGCAAATTTAAAATAGAATACAGCGGCAAGGAAAAGCTCGCCACCGCTGATCTCATAAGATGCATAAAGCTGGAACCGACAATGGAATTTGCTCTGGATAAACAGGCCGAAAATACCTTTGTGCTCTCACCCAAAGGAGAACTTGCTTCCGACTCAATTGTTAATCTTGTTTTAACCAATGGGGATGCAAAGGTACAAAAATCTTGGGCATTTCAAACGCAAACAGTCTTTAAGGTGATTGCCACCACCCCCGCTGATTTGTCGCGTTATGTCGATACCACGACAGGAATCGAGGTCACCTTCTCCTATCCTGTCAGTGAGGAGCAGTTTAAGAGTAGTTTGACCATCTCACCCGAGACGACGGGAACTGTGAAAACGAACGGGAAAACTCTGGTATTTGTTCCGGACAAAGAGCTGAAAACCAGCACCATCTATACGGTCACGATCAGCGGCAGCCTTGTCACGACGGGGGGCACCACGCTCGGCAAGGATTATTCGTTTAGCTTTCGTACCGCCGATAATAGTGGCAAAGCAGGCGGTTACAATCTGGAGAACTATTCCTCAGTCACAGAATCCTTTTTAGCAGGAGATGCCCCCGTCATTGCCGTCAATGCATCTGCTGTTTTTAAAATGAACGATACTCCTCTAAAGGTATCCGTTTATAAATTCCGCTCAGCGGTGGATTACGAAAAAGAGCTTGCCGCTTACGCACAAAAGAAAAATGTAAAATTTGGCGACTACGAAATGCCGCAAATTGATACTTCACGCCTTGACAAGCTCTCTGATTTTGAGACCAAGCTCACAGTCTCTGCCCAATCTTTCTGGGCGCCCAGCTATATTATCCTGCCGGACGGACTTCTGAATGAAGGTTGGTACTATATCGAAGTCACTACTACGAACCCTTCTGACGGAAAGGAAATAAAGCTTTACAAACTCATGCAGATCAGCAGCATTTCCGCTTACTATATGCAAGCAGACGCCCAAACTCTGTTCTGGGTCCATGATACCCAGTCACAAAAGGCTATTGAGGGCGCACAGGTCAAGCTGAACGGTGAGAAATTCAGCGCCGAGGGGAACACCGGGGCGGACGGTGCCGCTATCCTTCGCACTTCTGTGGACGAAAAATCCCTCGAACGTAACGGCGTGATGACCATCACCAAGGGAGAAAAGACCTATGTTGATCTCTATACTGCACAGTCCGAAACGACATCCAGTATGCAGGAAAAATACGTATCATATCTTTACCTTGATCGCCCCATTTATCTCTCAACAGACACCATCAAGGCGTGGGGTATGGTGCGGCCAAGGGGGAATGCCGGCAAGCCGGAGAAACTGCGTCTGCAGCTTTCCAGCTATGACAGTGAGCTTTATTCCGTTCCTGTCACCCTATCCCCTGACGGCACCTTCACTGCGGAGCTTTCCTTCGCCAAAATGAGCACTGCCCTGTCGGGCGGTTGGGAACAAGTGCGGCTGGTATGCGGGGAAAACGAAGATATCGCCAGTGCCGGCATTTCCATCAGCGATTATGTGAAACCGACCTATACTACCTCAACCGGTACAGATCGTCCTGTTTATCGGGTTGGTGAAACTGTTGCCTCTTATTTTAAGCAAACCTTTTTGATGAGACTCCTGCTTCCAATTCTCATGTCCAGCTTAATTTTGAAGACAGCAGCGTGGCCTCACCCCAGTCTCAGGAGCTGACTACCGGCGCGGATGGAAAAGCAACCGCCAGTGTAAAGCTGATTGGCAGCCAAAACACATGGCGGCCCTACACCCTGAGCTACACCATCAGGAACACATCACCCGAAAATGAAAACTTCCAGTTGTATGGTTCTGTGCCGGTTGTCTACCGTGATTTGGCTTTAAGGGGCAACATGGGCGATGACGGAAATCTTTCCATTCGCACAAATCGCGTTGACATTTCCAAAATTGTCAAGGCAGAAGATCTTAATCAGGAAGACAATTTGATCGGTGCGACTTGGGATACGGCCGTTACTGCAGAGCTGCACAGAGTCTATTTCACTAAAAAAGAAACTGGAAGCTATTACGACTTCATTCACAAATTAAATGTCCCCACTTACGAGTACGAGCACCACGACGATATCGAAAGCAGTAAGACCATTCAAACAAAAAACGGTGAATATACGCTTACAGACCTTCCGAAATCGAGCAAGGATGCATATTATTATTTTCTGCTTAAGGCGGCGGATTCCAAGGGCGCGACCGTGGAAGAAACTGCATACCTTTCCCTTCCTTATGATTATGGATATAGTACCTCAAAGCATCGCTACAACTTTATCAAAAAAGGTGTTGGCAATGATTATGCCGCCATGTATAAATTTGATGAAGGCGAAAAGGTAGCCTTTGAGGTGCGGGACAATGGCGCTCCTGTCAGTGAGGGTCGGATTCTCTCCGCTATTGTACAGAAGGAGATTACCCGCTATCAAACCTCTGGTAAGCCTGAAGCTGAAGTAGCGTATGAAGAAAGTCTGGTTCCGAACTATACCATTGCCGGCGCTTATTTGATGGTAAGTATGTTTATGAAATCAATCCTTACTGGATGAGTTTTAATCCGCAAAAGCGAAAATTAAATATTAAGGTAACGACAGATCAGGAAAAATATGCGCCCGGGGCTAAGGCAAAGCTTCTGGTCAATGTCACCTATCAAGACAGTGGTAAACCCGCGGCGAACACGCCAGTCCTTGTAAGTCTGGTGGATGAAGCGGTATTTGCCATTCAGGACGTTACTGCAGACCCTCTCAGCGCCCTCTACAGCAGCGCTTACAGCGCAAATCTCAACTTCTACACCTCTTATCATCAGTACGACCTGATCGGCTACGGAGGCGCTGAAAAGGGCGGCGGTGGCGGAGATGAGGGTGTGCGCAGTGATTTTAAAGATACGGCGGCCTTTGTCACCGCGACCACCGACTCTTCGGGCAAGGCAAACCTTGAGGTTCAGCTGCCCGACAACATCACCTCCTGGCGCGCAACCACGCAGGCGATCACCGAGAATCTTTGCGCAGGGGCAGATGAAACCAACATCATTGTGACGGGACGGTTTTTTATCTCCGGACTGGTATCTGACCAGTTGATCGATGGAGATGACGCCACCCTTTCCTTGCGCTCGTTTGGAACGGCCATCAATCCTTCCGATATGGTGGATTACACCATTGAGATCAAAGGCGGTACAGAGAGTCAAAAGATCACGGCTTCGGGAGCCGCCAAGTCCTATACTGTGGCAAAGATTCCTGCGTTGCCAAAGGGCAGCTACACCCTCACCATGTCCGCCAAATGCGGAGACCTGCTCGATGCGATCGAGCAGCCGCTTAAGGTTCTGGACAGCGGCATTGAGGTTTCACTGTCAAAAACCTTTGATCTGGCAAATGGAATTAACATTGAGCCAGAGCGTTTCCCCGTCATGCTGGGGCTCTACAACCAAAGCTACAAATTCTACTCACAGGTGCTGGACAGCCTGAATGCGGCCATCGGCAACAGGGCTGACGAACGCATTGCCCGCCGATTTGCCTCAGAAACGCTGTCACAGCTTTCTGGTAAGGCATTAATACTACCAGCCATTACAGATGAACTGGCCGACGTGATGAACACACAGGGTCAGGTATTTCTCTACCGCTATGATTCACCCAACACCGCCGTCACCGCCAAGGTGCATCTGGCAACCCCCGAATACCTGTTTGGGGCGGATACGCTGAAGGCCTTTGAAGACATCATGAAGGATGAGTCCTCCGCTCCAAAAGAGGTTGCGGCTGCTTATCTGGGGCTGGCGGCCCATAAGAAACCAGTTCTCACCGAAATCCGCAGCCTATTAGAAAATTCCAAGGGCCTTGAATTGGAACACAAGCTTACTCTCGTGGCCGCTTTGGCAGCCCTCGGCGATGACAATGGGGCAAACAGTTATTATCAAAAACTCGTCGCACCTGTTCTTTCGAGCGGCAAAGATGCATTTGGAGACCTGGAGCTTCATGTGGAAGCCGGTGCAGACTCAGATGAAAACTCCAAGCTCACTGCGCTCGCCAGCATCACCGCTTCTCTGACAAAAAACAAGGATGCCACGAGTTTAGTGCGCTATCTGATCAACCACCCTGCAAAGAAAGATATTTATTTACTCGAACAGATCCTCTATCTGAAGAACTTCACGCCTGAAACCGGCACTGATGCCTCCGTTCGCTATACTTTGAATGGTCAAACGAATGAGCTTGCACTGGAAAAGCTGGGGGTAAAATTCATTTCTCTTAGCGCCGAGCAGTTTGAAAAGGCGAATTTCTCTGTGACTAAAGGCAGTGTTTGGACGACCGCCTACTACATCGGCGGCGCAGATGAAGCATCTCAGCAGGATTTTAAAGAGATAAAGCTTTCAAAGACTTATACCAAAAACGGAGCCATTAGCACACAGTTCAAGGCTGGTGACGTGGTTGCCATCACAATCACGCCCTCTGCGGACAGTACCGTTAATCCAAACAACATGATCATCAATGATTACATTCCCTCCGGCATGCGGTATATCGGGATGGGGTCGAATCAGAATGCCAGTAACGGGGGATGGAGCCTTCAGGTTCGTGAGGGACAAAGGGTATCCTTTGTTTACTACAACTGGCAGTTCTCTGATAGCGGGTATGACAAAATACCGGGTGGAAACGGGCAAAGCACCGGTGGCGCAGTCAAACCTCTCACCTTCTATGTACGATGCGCCACATCAGGGGATTATATTACAGAAAGTGCATTCGCCCGTGCTGCTCAAACGCCTGCTTGGGGCATGACGGACCGAAGCCGTATCGTGATAGGGCCACAGTAACAGCAGGTTGCTTGAACGATTTCTCTTCATTTTCACTCCGCAACGAGAATAGATTTATACTGCAATTCAAAAAACAAGAAGATTAAGACTTTGTCCGCCCCGCCTACAGCGGGGCGGACAAATAGGAGCAACCCCCTTATTTATGCTATAAAGGTCTAATTATAGTTGATTAACTTGAAAACAAGCTTGCGATTTCTTCCCCCGCCGAAGGCGGGGGAAGAAAATGACGTTTTAACTATAGCCGGTTTTTAAGTTAATTGGCTATATATGATGCGAAGAAGGGATGGTGAATATGATGCGAAGCCTTTATAGACGCAAAACGATTTTGGCTATGATCCTTACGATTTCTCTCCTGATAACGCCCGGGCTACAAGGATCCCTCGATTTGATGGCTGCAAGTCAGGAACAGCAAAGCACATCTTCACCCCAGACTGCACCAGGAGACGTACCATTTCAAAGACTGTTGGCAAGTGGCAAACAAAACAGACTTCTCACATGTGACTTTTATGTGAAGGCCGAATTTGACAGGGCTATCAGCCTTGCCAAGCCATATGAGCTTTCTCCGGGTATCCTGAAAGCGGGGGTAATTCCCCACCATCTTCTGGCCGCACCTCTCATCGCTTCATTTTTGGAAGCCTCAGCACAACAGGGAGACTTTGATACGGTTATCATTATCGGGCCAAGCCATTATCCCACCGCCAATAAGGTAATCACCAGCTATTGTGGGTGGCAAACACCTTTTGGTACTGTCCTGAATGACAGTGAGATTGTGGAAAGGCTGGTTTCCAACATAGGTATTTCTGCTGTGGCGGATGACGACAACATGCAGCTTGACCATGCGGCAACCGGCCTTGTTCCCTTTATTAAATACTATCTCCCCGATGTCAAGATAGCAGCCTGCCTTTTGTCCAACAAATTAGAAAAGGAACGCGAAGAGGAACTTGCCAAAGAACTTTTCCGTCTTTCTCGCGAGAAGAATATTCTGCTTCTTTGTTCGGTTGATTTCTCACACACCCTCATGCCGATTGAGGCGGCAGAGCATGACCTGCAAACCATAAATGCGGTTAAAAACTTTGATTATGCCACCCTTTCTTCTTTTAGCGACACTAATATTGACTCTCCCCAATCCATCAAGATTCTACTTCGCTTTTTGGAACAACTTGGTATCAGCAAGATAACGCTTCTTGACCATTCCAGTTCTGACCGGATACTGAAGACTTCCCTAACAGATCCGCTTTTTTATGGTGGAACCACAACCTATCAGATTTACTGTGCTATGGCACAATCATAGTGGATCTGTGACAGGTTCAATTTTATAGGAGAGATCATATTTTTACTTCTATTCGACATATCAATTGTCGTTATAAGACCCACACATAAACGCAGTCAATACTTTATAAAGATAGCTGATTGGCAGGCTAAGCTATGATATATAGTTGATTAACTTGAAAACAAGCTTGTGATTTCTTCCCCCGCCGAAGGCGGGGGAAGAAAATGGCGTTTATATATAGCCAGTTTTAAATTAATTGGCTATAATTATTAAAAACAGGAATTTGACGAGGTGAAGTTTTACGGTTAAAAGTGCTTTAAAATCAGCAATAGGAGTCAGTATAGGTGTAACGATTGGTGGTAGTGTTTTACCTCGGATTCTGTTTTCCAATCTTTATAACGATACATATCCGCCTATTTTAGAACAGACACTACAGTATTTTGTGATTTCTTATGTTGTTTGCTTTCTTGTTTCTCTTTTGATCGAATGGATAAAAATCAAGATGAGAAAAGAAAGTTAAATTAATATGTAAAGCAGGGCGAATCCGTATTAAAGGAGTCGGCTTGCTCATTTTATCACATACCGAGGATGTCCCAGTCGATGCTTGCATAAAGATGGTAGTGCCTTGTAAAATCCAAATCTTTTATGGCAATGGGTTAAATATCCTTGTATATTCCCCCGCCTTGGACGGGGGAATATACAAGGATAAGATGTTGCATTGTAGTAAAAGCAAGGTGTGGTATGATAGCGATAAACAAAAATTTGAAAGACAGATTGTTTATATCTACAAACAGGTTAGAAAGGGTAAGCTGAATGAGTGATTGGTTCACAATTGACCATATAGACAAGGATACACATATTATCAGTGAATACAGGCATTGGGAGGAAACGCACGCCTATCTTTTAAACGGCACAAACCGCAGTTTGCTGATTGACACCGGCCTCGGTATCTGCAACATTTACGACGAAGTGAAAAAGCTGACCGACAAGCCGGTCACTGCCGTGGCAACCCATATTCACTGGGATCACATCGGTGGTCATAAATACTTCCCGGATTTTTACGCCCATGTGGATGAACTGAATTGGCTGAGCGGAGAGTTTCCGCTAACCATGAAACAAATCAAGGACATGGTATTAGATCGTTGCGATCTGCCGGAAGGATATAACGTGGACAACTATGAATTCTTTCAGGGAACACCTACAAGGGTGCTGAAAGATAATGACGTGATGAATATCGGCGGGCGCATCTTGCAGGTGCTGCATACGCCTGGCCATTCACCGGGGCATATGTGCTTTTATGAAAAGGAGCGGGGCTACCTTTTCACCGGCGACCTTGTTTACAAAGATACCCTGTTTGCCTATTATCCCTCCACCGACCCGGAAGCCTATCTGAATTCAATGGAGCGAATTGCTACGCTTCCAGTAAATCGGGTTTTTCCGGCGCATCACAGTCTGGATATACAACCGGAAATACTCTTAAGAATGCGAAATGCTTTCCGACAGCTGAAAGTGGAAGGCAAACTGCACCACGGCAGCGGGACTTTTAAGTACAAAGATTTTGCTATCTGGTTGTAATCTTATTCGTGAGCACATGCACAATCTCTGTTCGTCAAATTCCTATTTGTTTTACAGGCAGGACTCCTTGTTTTACGGAGTCTGCCTGCTCATTTCGTCACATTATTAGGAACGTCATTTTCTTCCCCCACCTTCGGCGGGGGAAGAAAATCACAAGCTTGTTTTCAAGTTAATCAACTATGAATGTTGCATAAAGACGGTGAATAAAGAGGCTGCGCAGACACTTTCTTGCGATTAGCATTTCAACAGTGCTTTTCTGTCCATGCATGTTAGAATAGATAAAAAAACACAAAATAATTATGGCCAGACAAGGAAAAGCAGAAAAAGACAGGACGAATCCTTCAAATTGCGGTAAAATATAGACGTGAGGTGAGAAACATGGAGTGGACTGAGAGCTTAAAACGGGCGGGTGAGATACATGGAGAAACATCTTCTGGAGGACATTGATGTGGAGGATGTTGCAGCTTCTGTCTATATGTCGCCGTTCTATTTTCAAAAGGGTTTTAATATTATGACTGGATATTCTGTCGGAGAGTACATCCGACAGCGCCGCTTGTATCTTGCGGCGTTTGGAAGCTGTAGCCGGACGGCAAAAGATCATTGATCTGGCGTATAAATATGGATATCAAACGCCGGAGAGCTTCAACAAAGCATTCAGTCGATTTCATGGTTTATTCGCCGATAAAGATGCAAGGCGATACGACAAAAATCAAGGTGTTTCTGCCTCTAAAAATCACCGTAACGATACAAGGAGGAAATGACATGGATTACACTGTGGAAAAAATGGATAGTATACAGGTCATTGGAGTTGAAAGAGCATTTTACATGGACAGCGCGTATCAGGAGATTCCAAAGTTCTGGAGTGAATTTTGCGCTCGTTGCTCATCGGGTAAAAATCCCTATGGTGTTCAGAAGGTTATTGAAAACTGCATGATTGGGGAATTTGGCATCTGCATCGACGATGAGCCGGGCAGTAAGCAATTCCGATATATGATTGCCGGGAAATACGACGGAGGGACAGTCCCGGACGGAATGAAACTGTTTATAATTCCTGCTACATCATGGGCGAAGTTCCGGTGCTATGGCCCGATGCCCGGCGCACTGCAATCAGTTAACACCAAGATTTTTAACGAATGGCTCCCCGGTAATCCGGATTACGAAATTTCGACAGGTATCAATATTGAGTGGTATTCCATGGGTGACATGAATACCCACGATTACGAAAGTGCAATCTGGATTCCAGTAAAGAAAAAATAGCAAGATCACCTCCAATTATGAAACAGCATGGATAGCTTCTTTTGTCGCTACCCATACTGTTTCTTTCTTGTTATAAGCCAACCACAATCCAGTCAATACTTGCATAAGGGGTACTTTTACGTATTTGGTAATATTTCTTATCTGAATAATTCTGGTGGTAATTTTCGCGAAGCAATAAGAGTACAGAAAAGAAAACTTATATCTCAAATTTATAACCAAAGCCCCAAATAGTCGTAATATAATCATGATAGGGTTTAATATTTTCGCGCAGTGTTTTAATGTGTGTATCAATGGTTCTGTCTGAACCGAAAAATTCGGGGCCCCAAACCTCATTGAGCAATGCATCCCGTGGGAACGCTCTATTTGGGTTTTGGCACAGAAAAAGCAGTAAATCATAATCCTTATGGGTAAGTTGCACCGGTTTTTCATCAATATAGACTGTGCGTGAAAAAGTGTCAATATAGATGCCGTCATAAGAAATATTTCGGGACCGTACATTCATAGTACTGTTGCCACGGCGCAAAAACACCTTTATTCGTGCCATTAATTCCAAGGGCGAAAATGGCTTTATAACATAATCGTCCGCACCAAGCTCAAAGCAGCTCAGCTTTTCATCCACTTCTTTCTCTGTGCTGACCATAATAATAGGCACATCGGATACCTTTCTGATTTGTCGGCAAACATTTCGGCCATCCAACTCGGCTAGAAGCGTATCAAGAATCACCAGGCTATATTCGTACCGCCTGAACAGTTTGAGCGCAGCGATGCCATCCACCGCTTCATCGGCAAAATAGCCTTCTGCAACAGCGTAATCTTTAATCATATTCCGGATAGTATTTTCGCTGTCGACAATCAACAAACGGATATCATCCATGCAAGCACCCCACGCTGTTTAATAGTGACAAAATAGATAGAGCAGGCGCTTTATTTTATATAACCTATTATATATTTTTTTAGAGTAAATTCAACGTATAGTTGATTAATTTGAAAACAAGTTTGTGATTTCTTCCCCCGCCGAAGGCGGAGGAAGAAAATGACGTTTTAACTATAGCCAGTTTTTAAGTGATTTGGCTATACTTACACTAAATTTTGTGAATAGTCTTGAACAACAGGATAAAGAGGCTGCTTTAATCACAGCCTCTTTATAAAGACCATAACAGTTATTTGCGCTTACCAGTATAATCTGCGACAACCTGCTTAAAGATATCCACTGTTTCGAGTGCGTCGCTCAACTCGTTCTTAAGGCGCTTGTTTTCAGCTTCGAGAGTCAGAATCCTTGCTGATTCCAGTTCGTCATTCGTCAGTCGGTCAGACGGCTGCATTCTCTGACTCTTATCCTGAGTTTGATTAATAGGCGACTTGCTTTTTGCCACTGGTTTCACCCCATTAACGACAAAGCTTTCATTTGTATACTCGTTGTATTTACCGCGTTTTACATAATGTGTATGCAGCAGCTCGTGGGATATATGACTGTTCGGAAATTCGAGGAACTCCTCATAAAGCGCAGTAATATATGGGTTTTGATGGGACTTCCGAAGCGTTTTGCCTTCATCCTCACTGTAAAGTCCTTTGAGTCTTTTGAGTCTGACTTCAGGATCGTCTGACCGCGGTTGACCACCACCGGTAATACAACCACCCGGACATCCCATAACCTCAATAAAATGGTAGGGAGAGGTTCCGTCAGCAACCTGCTTCATCAGTTGATTCGCACCCTTGATTCCACTTGTAACGGCAACCTTTAAAGTAACACCGTCCAGGAATTTATACGCCTCGACCGGGTTTTCAATGGTAATAGATGCTTCTTTAATACAGTCAAGACCAACGATAGGAGTTACATGCAATCCATCAAAGGGCAGTTCCCGTCCTGTTACAATCTCATAAACCGTACGCAGAGCAGCCTCCATAACGCCACCCGTCAACCCGAAGATATCAGCCGCACCGGTTGACATGCCAAGCGGATTGTCGAACTCCTCATCAGCAAGGCCTCTGAAATCAATACCCGCCTCTTTGATCATTGCCGCAAGTTCTCTGGTTGTCAGCACAGCGTCCACATTAGACTCACCGTCATTTTTCATCTCTTCACGGGCAATTTCAAATTTCTTTGCCGTACAGGGCATCACTGAAACAACATAGATATCTTTGGACTCTACCTTGATTTTTTCTGCATAATACGATTTGGCCAGAGCTCCAAGCATGGTGTGGGGAGATTTGCATGTTGAAAGGTGGTCAAGTTTATCTGGATAGGTGTGTTCTATGTACTTGATCCAACCGGGGCTGCAGCTCGTAATCATGGGGAGAGTGGATGCTACACCGGTTAATGCCTTTTTAACCCGTATCAGCAGTTCGGTGCCTTCTTCCATGATCGTTAGGTCAGCTGCAAAGTTGGTATCAAACACATCATTGAAGCCCAGTGCATGCAGTGCTGCGGCGAGTTTTCCGGTTACCTGTGTGCCAGGCTCATAGCCGAATTCCTCGCCAAGGGCAACTCTGACTGCCGGGGCAACCTGAACCACAACACGCTTGCTTTTGTCGCCAAGCGCGTTCCAGACCTTTTGTATCCCATCTGTTTCTTTAAGCGCTCCAACAGGACAGACAACCGTACATTGACCACAAAATACGCAGTTCACAGAACCAATCGGCAAATCCATGGCCGGGCCAATCACCGTATCAAAGCCTCTATTTTGTGCATTCAGGATGCCAGTACTCTGGATCGAGTTGCAGACGGTTACACATCTTCTGCACAAAACACATTTTGACATATCGCGGGTGATCGAAACAGACGCATCAACAGGACGGTCTGAACGCTCACCTTCGAAGCGGGTAGACTCGACCCCAAGCGTTTTGCCGAGTTCCTGCAGCTCACAGCTTTGGTTGCGCTTGCAGCTCAGACAATCTTTGGGATGATCAGAAAGTAAAAGCTCATAGAGAACCTTGCGCGCTTTACGTACCTTGTCAGAATTGGTTTGTACCACCATGCCCTCTGAAACCTTGGTCATACAGGAAGCCTGTAAAGTCTTTGCACCCTGCACCTCAACAACGCATATCCGACAAGACCCAAATGAGTGAACATTTTCAAGATAGCAAAGATTTGGTATATGGATACCGTTTGCCTTTGCTGCCTCCATGATGGTAGCGTTATCGGCCGCTTGGATTTGTTTTCCATTGATCGTTAAATTAATCATTATTTTCACCTACCTCCTGTCGCAGTGCAGACAACGCATTGCTTCGGCCATCGCATTGAGCTTGTGATAGCCCAGAATAACCTCGTCAAAGGAATCCTTACGCTTTTCGGCATCTAAGATTTCCTGTGGAAAACGCTTCAGAGAGACAATTTCATCCTCGTCAAATTTACTGGGAATTTCAATGGGCGCACCCTTATTCAGCTTACCTTTTCCTCCGAGGTATTTATCAATGGAAACAGCCGCTTTTTTTCCGTCAGCGATCGCGCGGATTACGGTATCCGGACCGCGTGCGACATCTCCGCCTGCAAAGACTCCGTCCATCGTCGTCATGAGTGTATCGTCCTCGATGACGAAGGTTCCCCATGGTGTAACGCCGATTTCATCCTTGCGGATAAAGGGAAGATCTGAATATTGGCTGACCGCGGGAATCACAGTATCGACATCAATGAAGAAATTGGAGCCTTCAATGGGAACGGACTTTCTTCGTCCGGAATTATCAAATGCACCTAGTTTCATTTTGAGGCACTCGATTTTTGCAACATCGCCATTTTGTCCTTCCACAAATTTCACGGGTGAGACCAACTCGATGATCTCCACACCTTCTTCGATGGCCTCATGAATTTCGGTTTCATAAGCGGGCATAGCGTCTATCGTTCTTCTGTATAGTACCAACACCTTGTTTGCGCCAAGCCGCAAAGCTGTCCGCGCAGAATCGATGGCCGTATTGCCTCCGCCGATGACTGCAACAGTTTTGCCGAGTCTTACCTTTCTTTGCAGATTGACATCCTTAAGGAAGTTGATGCCATGCAAAACACCTGGCAGGTCTTCTCCGGGAATATTGACCTTTTGAGGCAACTGGGCACCGGTGGCAATGTAAATGGAGTCATATTGCTTTTTCAGGTTCTTGAAACTGATATCCTTGCCCACTTCTGTATTCAGAATAATATTGACGCCCGCCTGCTTCACCAGCTCGATTTCATGGGCGAGTACCTGTTTGGGAAGCCGATATTCCGGAATACCAAAGCACAAAACGCCACCCGCGACCGGCTCAGACTCATATACATCGACATCATAGCCTATACGGACAAGATAATAGCCACAGGTCAGCCCAGAGGCACCTGCTCCAATGATGGCGACCTTCTTCCCGTTTTTCGGGAATACGATATCATTCGTAAATGTCTTTTCATTCTTATGGGCATAGTCGGCCACAAATCTCTTCAAATCGCAAATGGCGACCGCTTCGTCCATGGTACTGCGGCGGCATTTAGACTCACAGGGGCGCGTGCAGATTCGTCCGCATACAGCAGGGAAAGGGTTTTCCTGTTTGATTAGATTATACGCATCAATAAACCTGCCTGCGGCCACCAGTGCAAGGTAACCCGGAACATTGACGTTGGCAGGACAGGTATTCTCACAAGGAGATATAAACAAATCGGAACAGACACCGGCACGGCAATATTTATTTTTAATATGCTCTTCAAACTCGTTGCGGAAATAGCGGATGGTACTGAGTATGGGATTTGGTGCCGTCTGCCCCAGACCGCACATCGCGGTTTGCTTAATGGTTTCGCCAAGCTCCTCAAGAAGCTCAATATCGCCCTCTTGTCCTTCGCCACGTGTGATTCTCTCCAGAATTTCAAGCATGCGTTTGGTCCCGACACGGTATGCGACGCATTTCCCACAAGATTCATCCTGAATGAAGTCCATAAAATATCGTGCAGTATCGACCATACAGGTGTCTTCGTTCATGGCGATCAGACCACCTGAGCCCATGATCGCGCCTATCTTTGTCAGCGAATCATAGTCTGTGGGGGTATTCAGGTTTTCCTGGGTGACACATCCACCTGATGGGCCGCCAATTTGAGCCGATTTGAACTTCTTTTTATTCTGCATGCCACCACCAATTTTGAACAGAATGTCTCCCAGAGGCATACCGATTGGCACTTCGATAATACCAGTATTGACAATCTCGCCGGCAAGAGCAAACACTTTTGTGCCTTTGCTGGTTTCAGTGCCAAACTGTGTATACCACTCGCCGCCATGCAGTAGAATTGGCGGAATGTTGGCAAATGTTTCAACGTTATTGATGATGGTGGGTTGCTCAAAAAGTCCTTTTTGGAACGGGAACGGAGGTTTTTGCTTTGGCTCTCCCCTGTGCCCTTCGATGGATGACATCAGCGCCGTTTCCTCGCCGCAGACAAACGCGCCCGCGCCTATTCGAATTTCCAGATCAAATTCAAAGCTGGTGCCGAAAAGCTTTTCGCCCAAAACGCCGCGTTTTCTTGCCTCTTCAATGGCAGCGGTCAGACGCTCGATAGCGATTGGATATTCCGCTCTGACATAAACATACCCCTTGTTGGCTCCGATAGCATAGCCTCCGATCATCATGCCTTCAATGACCGTATGGGGATCGCCCTCGATGATGCTTCTGTCCATGAAAGCACCGGGGTCACCCTCGTCAGCGTTGCAAACAATATATTTCTGCTCGCTTTTCGCGTTTAGTCCGGCTTCCCACTTTACACCGGTGGGAAAACCTGCGCCACCCCGTCCACGGAGTCCTGATTTTTTCACTTCCGCAATGACATCTTTACTGCTTTTCTCGTTTAGCACCTTGGCTGCGGCAAAATAGCCGTCTCTTGCTATGTAGGCATCAATACTGCTGTATTCACTGATCCCACAGTTTCTGAGAGCAATTTTGACCTGCGCTTTGAAAAATTCGATATCATCAATTTTGGGGACATGCTTATTGAGAGAATGGTCATAAAAAGTATGCTCAGTCAATATTACACCATCGACGATATGACTTTTAATAATCTGACGTGCGATTTCCGGCGTCAGTTCCGTGTAAAAAATCCTCTCTGGCAATATCAGCATCACAGGGCCTACAGCACAGGTGCCCATACAACCGGTCTCATGGACTGCCACGTCGTTCTGCATACCGATTTGCGCTATTTCATCCACAACAGCGTTTTTTACGTCGGCACAGCTCGAAGACACACAACCTGCGCCGCTGCATACCAAAACCTGAACTCTATATTTTGAGAGATTTTCGTTATATGTACTCTTGATTTTTTCGAGATCGGCAATGCTTGTAATTTTTTCAGTACTCAACTTCGTCACCTCCTGTACCCTTTCAATATTTTGCTAAAATTGATTCGAGTTTTTTGACGTTTACCTGTTTAAATACAGTATCGTCAATCATCATAGCTGGTGCAAGGCCACACGCGCCGATGCAACGAGCTATCTCAAAAGTAAATTTCCCATCCTTTGTTGTTTCTCCAATTTCAACACCTAAAAGGTCTTGGAGACGATCAACGACTTTTTTACCGCCCCTGACATAACAGGCCGTTCCAAGACACACTCTAATGGTGTGTTTTCCACGGGGCTTCGTGGAAAAGAAGGAATAAAATGTGATGACACCTGACACCTCGGACAAGGGCATATTCATAGAATTTGCGATGAATTTCTGCAAATCGAGAGGTAAATACCCATAGATTCCCTGCGCAAGATGGAGAATTTGAATTAAACTTCCTTCTTTGCTTTTGTAGAGATCAATCACTCTTGCAATTTCGCTATACTTTTCTTGATCCCCCTGCGCGCAGTAGGCGCATTTGACCGTTTTTTCGCTCATTTCTGTCCTCCTCACAAAATAAAACTGATAGCCTGCATAAGTTTGTTATAAGTATAACAAATATTTGTTGTGATTTGTTGGTGAATTAATTACAAAAACAAGCTATTGGGTTGATTAATTATAGGAAGTACTGCAAATCAAGTTAATTATTTCACAAAATCTACACATTTATAATCCATAGCAATTACAAATAAGAACAGGAAAACAGGATGTTATCTCCCCCCTCCGGCGGGGGAGATAACAAAGCCCATTTCACTTATATTTTTTGAATTGCTATAGTTAAGTGTAAACCACATTTTTTTATGTGACTGGGCGAAATGAAATGATCACAATTGTACATGGTGCCGACACTGCCCTTCGTGGAAGAAGGCAGATACTCAAAAAGTTGTACACCTCAATTTGTGAGCATGTCTCAAAAAAAGTTGGATATCTTTACAATTATTTGCAAAGATTACTGTTGCTTTTTCATCAAAATAGGTCTATAATCGTTAAAATATGGAGGATTTTCCCTCTATTGTATGAATTGATGAGGTGGAAAAATGGAATCCTATGCTTTTTTATTTGATGTAGCTTTAATTTTGCTGAGTACCAAAATCTTTGGACTTCTCACAAAAAAAATTGATATGCCACAAGTGGTTGGCGCATTGTTGGCGGGTTTGATTCTGGGACCCGCAATGCTGGGCGTTCTGCACGAAACTGCGTTTTTGGATCAGGTTGCTGAAATCGGTGTAATTGTTCTGATGTTTACCGCCGGTTTGCAAACCGATATTAAAGAGCTTAAAAGCTCTAGTAAAGCTTCTTTCGTGATTGCTGTTTTTGGTGTATTACTTCCCTTAGCAGGTGGCTATATCTTAGCATCTATGTTTAACGTAAATGAAGGAGCTTTGCTGCAAAATATATTCATAGGTGTCATTTTAACGGCTACCTCTGTCAGCATCAGTGTTGAAACTCTTAAGGAAATGGGTAAGCTTTCCACGCGTTCAGGTAATGCTATTTTAGGGGCCGCTTTAATTGATGATATTTTAGGTATTATTGCTTTGACAATCATTACAAGCGCCGCTGATAAAAGCGTAAATCTATGGCTGGTCGCCCTCAAAATTGTTGCTTTTTTCTTACTCAGTGGATTGGTCGGGTTCTTTCTCCATGGTCGTATGGAAAAATGGATGGCCAATTTTCCAGAAGGCAAAAAGCGTTTGGCTATCATTTCTTTTGCATTTTGCCTGTTTTTTGCTTACATCGCCGAACACTATTTTGGTGTCGCAGATATTACGGGTGCCTTTATTGCCGGATTGATCATTTCCAATACGGCCAGAGTGACTTATGTGGCCTCACGGTTTGAGATCGTCTCTTATATGCTTCTTTCTCCCATATTCTTTGCAAGCATTGGCACAAAGGTTATTCTGCCGCAAATGACCGGTTCCATTATCCTTTTCTCCGTTCTGCTGGTTGTGATCGCCGTATTGACAAAAATCATCGGCTGCGGATTGGGTGCAAAGCTCTGTAAATACTCCAATGAAGAGTCAATCCAAATTGGAGTGGGTATGATCTCTCGCGGTGAGGTTGCTTTGATCGTCGCTGTGAAAGGTATTTCCACCGGTTTAATGAAAGAAGAATTTTTCGGTCCTGTCTTGATTACGGTTGTGTTTACTACCATCATTACCCCTGTTCTGTTAAAACTGGTGTACAAGAAGGATAAGGCAGATTACAGCGATTTGGTATACAGCGAATTGGTTGAGCAGTACCAAGAGGTCAAGGACTTCGATTTGGCTACACAAGTTATTTTGGATATGCATAACGAGATCATGGATGAGGGCAAGAAGATCATGGATAAGCCAGTGCAAAAGCCTTAAACGTCCAGTAAGAAAAAAAATAATAATGCCGCCTTACAGGCTGCGCGCTGGCAACAATGCGCAGCCTGTTTTGTTTATGCAAAATAAGCTGCGCATTAAATGCATTCGTTTGAGCCTGTCGAAAAATTTTAGTATGCAATATTTTCATATGAGTTAGATTTACAGTAACAAATTACAAGAGGTATGATAGGATTTTGTCTTTATCCCTATACGCTAGTAGTTGGTTGATCATTTCGTGATCTGAATACTAAGAAATATATTAATTATTAAGTATTATTTACGCAATTATTTAATTATTTTGCGCAAGAAATTGCTATTTGTATTGTGCTTTGCTAATTTTTTGCTATAATACAATTATGTGTGGGAGGTGCTGATTTGAAAACAAAAAAAAGTTACCATCAGCGATATTGCTAGTTCACTGGGTATTTCGCCTGTCACCATCAGCAGGGCACTATCCGGCCAACCCGGCGTGGGAGATAAGTTAAAAACGCAGATATTACAAAAGGCAAAAGATATGGGTTATATAAAACGAAGAGAAGCGGATCCATTTCACATACTGGTTCTTCACCAAAAACCCTATATCCAGGATAACAGCAACTTTAGTGCCATGATGCAAGGGATTATACTTGCCCTGCAAAATGCCGGTGAAGATTACAGTATGGAATTCATCGGTCACGAAGCCAAGAAAAAGGAATACTCCCATCAAAACTCTCTTTAGGCTTTGACTTTAACGGCGCTATTTTGATCGGTCGTTTTAGTAACGAGTACATTCATTTAATCAATGACAAAATCAGTAACCTTATTATTTTTTCAGCGCATTCACCTGACAATCATTACGACAGCGTTTGCTTTAATCTTAATAATGCAGGATACAGACAATGCGAATATTTGATTCGGCGAGGCCATCAGAAAATTGGTTTTGTCGGAAGCACCATGAAAAAAAACAGACAAAAGCTTCTTGGTATTACATCTGCCCTTGAGGATTATAAAATAGAAATTGATCAAAGGTTGTTTATTGGTATCGGAAACAGCTTTCAGGATCAGCTTCTCGTACGAATTGATGAGAATGTGCTGCCAACAGCTTTTATCTGTGACAGTGATTATACCGCTTTAGAGGTAATGAAATTTCTCTATGGGAAAAAAATCAGGGTACCGGACGATATCTCAATCATTGGCAGCGGCAACAGCGAAATATCTTTACTGTCTATTCCCTCGCTCACAACTCTGGATTTCAATATTCCTTATTGCTGTGAGACTGTTGTATCCACACTGCTTAAACGGATGAACTTATCCGATAAGCCCTATGAGCACATAGAAATACTAAGTAACCTTATCGAAAGGGATTCGATAAGAAGCCAATAATCTGAATCTGTTTTGATGTTAAAAAAATGGGTTATTATCATAAACAAGGTGGCGAGTATTTGAAAGACAATTTAATCTGGAGTTTTTTCAAAAAGAATAAGCTGACATATCTGGCAGGGCTTATTTTTATGTTGACGGCTTCTTACATACAAACTCTTTTTCCAAAGGTTCTTGGCGAAACAATTGATATGATGAAGGAAAGCAGCTTCAGCCAGGCGGCAGTCAAGCAAAATATCCTGTACATCCTACTCATTGCGCTTGCGACCTTTATTTTGGCCTTCACATGGAGAAATCTGATTATTGGAAACGCGCGTAAGATGGAATGCACATTCAGAGAAGAGCTTTTCAGGCACTTTCAAAGGCTCTCTCCCACCTTCTACAGCAAGAGAAAGACAGGTGACCTGATCGCCTATGCATCAATGACTTGTCAGCTGTCCGGATGGCGTTTGGCCCTGCAACAGCGATCTCGATTAATGGAATCGTTATCTGTGCTTCTTCAATCTATTTTATGGCCACTTTCGTCAGCGTAAAGCTAACACTGCTATCGCTAGTTCCTTTGCCATTTTTAATAACGTTTATCTTGATCATCGGCAAGAAAATACAAGTGCTTTTTAAAATTGTTCAGAAGAATTTTGGAGCCATTTCCGACAAGGTGCAGGAGAACATTTATGGTATCAGAGTGATCAAATCGTATGTACAGGAAGATCAAGAAATCGAGGATTTTGGGCACCTGAATAACACGATGATGGAATCCAATTTAAAAATGGTCAGGGTGTCCTTCCTATATGTCGCCCGCCATTGAGATTTGCTTCAGCATAAGCTTTGTGATCAATCTGATGATTGGCTCAAACATGGTCATCAATGGGGCAATCACGCTGGGTGATTTTATAGCCTTCAACACATACCTCACCATGATCATGCAACCTATCGTCTCAATCGGGCGGGTGGTAAACCACTTGCGGCGCGGCATGGCGTCTTTGGAGCGGCTGAATGAAATCTTTGCGATACAGCCTGATGTCAAGGACAAAGAGGATGCTTTGAATTTAGACATTCACGGCGAGATCACTTTTAAGAATTTGACCTTTTGCTATGAAGACGCTGATATACCGGCTGTTGCCGAAGTAAATCTCTCGATTGAACAGGGTCAGACCATTGGTATTATCGGAAGAACCGGTTCTGGCAAAAGCACCCTGGCAAACTTACTGCTGCACCTTTATAACGTCGGCTCAGGAGAAATTTTTTTGGACGGCAGAGACATCAACGACTATTCTCTGCATTCTATCAAAAATGCCTTTGGTTATGTAGCGCAGGATACCTTTCTTTTCTCCGCGACGATCAAAGAAAACATTGCCTTTTTCGGGATGACTTTACGTGCGACCAAATTCTACAGGCTGCCCGATGCAGCCATATTTATGACAGTATCATGGACTTTCCAGACGGGTTTGACACTTCCATAGGAGAACGCGGCGTCAATCTCTCGGGTGGTCAGAAGCAGCGGGTCGCGATCGCGCGCGCCGTGATTCGGGAGCCTGCTGTTCTTGTGTTGGACGATGCCCTCTCGGCAGTTGATTCCGAAACAGAAGGTCTTATTCTGGAAGAATTAAAAGCTCTGCGGAAGGATAAAACCACTATCATCATCTCACATAAGATATCTTCGATTGCGGCCGCAGATCAGATCGTTGTCATGGATGGTGGCAGAATCGTTGAAAAGGGCACCTGCAACGAACTGATTGAAAAAGGAGGGGCATTCTATGATATCGTTCAAGAACAAATCCACCAGGACTGAGAAAGTGACCACCTCGCCTGTGCACAAAGCAAGGGACTCAGTCAGCTGTTCTCATTGTCCCTTCCTTATAAAAACCTGATTATACTCTCATGTATATTCGTGCTTCTTGTCAATGCCGCAACTATCGCTAAACCGTATATTTTGAAGCTGGTCATTGATGATTTTTTAATCGGCAAAGTACCACAAAAAGGATTTTATTCTATATTTACTATGGGTATTTTGTACTTGGCAGTTTCGGTTTTCAGCGGTGTGTTTTCCTTTGCGCAAGTCAACACGCTGAACAAAGCGGCGCAAAAAATCGTCAGAGATCTGCGCGCCAGGCTTTTTGATATTATCCATCATCTTCCCTTAAGCTATTTGGACAACACCTCATCCGGAAGGCTGATTACCCGTGCCACCAACGATGTTGCCGAAATAAGCGATATGTATACAGATGTTATTGTCAATCTGTTTAAAGATGTCTTTCTGCTGATCGGTATTGTATACGTAATGCTTTCGCTGAATGTCGGTCTAGCATTGCTTTCATTTATTGTGATACCAATGATGACTTTTTTGGTCATATCCATAAAGAAAAAAATTAAAGAGAACTTTTACAGCATGAAACACTACATTGGCCAAATTAACGGCTTTATGGCAGAGAGTTTATCCGGTATGAGAATCATACAGATCTTCAACGCTCAAAAAGAAAGGACTGCCGAGTTTTTAAGGTTAAATCAAGAGTATTTTGATACAACCATTATACAGGTGAGGCTGAACAGCGTATTGAAACCCGCCTCTGATATCTTTCAAAATATCTCTATCGCCATTCTTTTATGGTATGGAATGGGCAAAATCGCACACCAAACCCTCGATATTGGTGTTTTGTATGCTTTCACGACCTATATCAAACAATTTTTTGCTCCCATTTCTGACCTTGCGGAAAAATACAACAGTATTCAGTCCGCTTTGGTATCCACTGAAAGGATTTTTGAATTGATCAATCAATCAAGTCTGCTGGAGGATTTGGAGATCGGCACCGACATGAACAATGTCGAGGGGAAAATTGAATTCAAAAATGTATGGTTTTCTTATAATAATCGGGACTGGGTGTTAAAGGACGTTAGCTTTACCATTGAAAAGGGGCAAACCGCAGCCTTTATCGGGGAAACCGGCGCGGGAAAAACAACCATTATCAGCTTAATTTGCGGGTTCTATAAAATTCAGCGTGGCATGATTCTCATTGACGGTGTAGATGTCAATCAAATCAAGCTTCATGATTTGCGAAGAAGCGTGGCTTTGGTTTTACAGGACGTGTTTTTATTTTCAGGAGATATCAGAGGCAATATCACACTGAAGGACAGCATTGATAACATGACGGTGGAATACGCCCTCAAAGCCTCCTGTGCCGACACTTTCGTGAATGCTTTTCCCAAAGGCATCTATGCGCCGGTAATGGAAAGGGGCAGCACACTTTCGGCTGGTCAAAGGCAGCTCATATCCTTTGCACGGGCCGTCGCCCACGAGCCATCGGTTTTGATCTTGGATGAGGCCACTGCAAACATTGACACATTCACTGAAAAGCTGATTCAAAAAGCAATTCACAACATTGCCAAAGATCGGACAACTCTCATCATCGCTCACAGACTTTCAACTATTCAGGACGCTGATATCATTATCGCTCTTCACGATGGTAGCGTCATTGAAATGGGCGGTGTGAAAGAGCTTTATGAAAAAGGCGGCTATTACAGGGATATGCTAATGACAAAGAGTTCATCAGGAATTTTGGATTAATAATAGGTCAAGTGGTTGGCTCGTATAAGCTTGCCCCTCTCCCCGCTCTTACAAGCATGAAGATTTAAAGCACAGGGAGCACCCTTCACTGTAGGGGCGCTCCCTGTGCTTGAATCATGATACTGATCTTTTTTTGAAAGATCGATAGCTCCTTCTATGATCTTATATAGTTGATTAATTTGAAAACAAGCTTGTGATTTCTTCCCCCGCCGAAGGCGGGGGAAGAAAATGACGTTTTATATATAGCCAGTTTTTAAGTTAATTGCTACATTGTCAAGCCAAATGCGACAGTTCGAGCAGAAAGAGCTGGGAAGGTGTATTCCAATTAAGACATTTTCGGGGTCTGTTGTTTATAAGCAGAAGAGAAGAAGATAGGTTTTGATGAGAAACAGTGGACAGAACAGTACCTTTCGGAAAGAACTCTCTGAGCAAACCGTTACCGTACTCATTGCTTCCTCTCTGACGCGGACAATATGGATCAGCGAAATAAAGAGTTAAGCCTAGATCTTTCTGGATTACATCATAACAGGCAAATTCACCGCCACGATCTGTTGTTGCTGTTTTGAATGTGCCTTGTGGCAATAAAGTGTGCAGGTGCTTGATTGCAGCTTCCATGGAAGCTGCCGTTCGATCAGGAATGGGAACGGCTGTATAGAACCTTGTTTTTCGTTCCACAAAGGTGGCCAAGCAACTACTGGAACCCCTAGAGGAAACCACCGTATCAAGTTCCCAATGCCCAAATGTTTCTCTGGTATATACCTCTTTCGGTCTCTTGCGGATAGAAGTACCACGAGCATAATGCGCAAGATTTTTACAGCTTCTCTTTTTTTCCATTACGGCGCAGCACATCTGCGGTGAGTCCGTTCAGTCGTCCGGCATAAAGCCAGTTGTATATTGTTTTAAAGCTCAGTTGGCTTGAAGTAACGGTATGTGATATTTGTTCTGGCGACCAGGTCTCTTTCAGCTTTTCTGCCACAACTGCGCACAACTCCTCGTTCCATTTCCCTTGAGGTTTGCTGTTGTGCCGTTTCTTCTGGTAATCCAGTTGTGCTTCTTCTGCGTTATACGCTCGGGCACCGTAAAAACGTTTCAATTCTCTAGCGATACTGCTGTGTGACATCCCAGACGTGATGCGATTTTCCGGGTCGTATATCCGATTTGACGGAGTTCCTCTATCTTTCCTCGTTCGAATGTTGTAAAATGGTGGTGGCTCATGGCTGCCTCCTTGTGTGAATGTTGTTGTTGCAAACTCTATTCTACACGTTTTGGCTGCCTTGGGCTATCTTTTTTCTGTCGCATTTCATTTTACAATGTAGCAATTGGCTATAGCAATTCCAAGAATAAAGTGGAATGAGCTTTGTACTCTCCCCTGCCTCCAGCGTGGGAGAGTACATCCTATTTTCAGTTCTTATTTGAAATTGCTATAATGTGAACTATAAAAAGAAACAAGTGGCAATACGATGCTAATTTTATTTACTTGAGGGGATTTTAAACCCTTCGCAATGATTTTGAAATACGTATTTTCTTTGGGCCCAAAAGCTAAACAGATAAATTGACGCTTCAGTAAGGAGCTTAGCAGGTATTAAAGAAACCCCTAACAACTTATGATAGCTAAAGATGATACAGTAGTTCGCTAAAAGTATGGATACAGCAAGCAGGATATATTTGGATAAGGATTTTGAACCCTTTACTTTTGATTCGGCTGCAAAAACGAACTGCCTGTTCAGTATATAATTCAATGCTGTGCTGATACAGCGTGCGCCGGCTACCGATATCAAAAGGTTGTCGGTGATACGTGAAAACAGAAGAAGAAATATAAAATCGACAAGTGCAGATAAGATCGAGGACATAGAAAACTTTATAATAGGAAGATAGACTCTAACACTGTCTATGAAAGGCCGGAAGGTTGTGCGATGCCGTCCCTCTGGATATACCGTTTCAATCTCCACCTCTCTTATATTATATCCGTCTTTGACTGCATTGAGGAGCACGTTTATCTCATATTCAAAGCGATTGCCCGGGATTTGGCATAACCACCTAAAGAAACTTGCGGAGTAGCCCCTAAGCCCCGTTTGGGTGTCCAGCAGCTTTTGCCCGCTGGCTAAATAAAAAAACTGTTTTGTCATTTCATTCCCCAACCTGCTTTTCCAGGGAATCTTACCGGTAAAGCGCCGGGAGCCGAGTATTACCGCTTCAGGTGTCTTTCGCACTTGTCCGGCTATTTTGAGAATGTCCTCGGGAAGGTGTTGCCCGTCCGCATCAGCGCACACAATACCATCATCTTCGCCCCGATCCATAAGGTACCGGATACCGGTTTTCAATGCACAGCCCTTCCCCATGTTCAGCGGATGCTTGAGTATGGTGCAGCCGTTACCGGAGCATCGATCAAATATCGGTTTCGCCTGTGGTGAGCTGCCGTCATCAACAATTAAAATCGCAAATTCCAACTCTTTGAGTCGACTCACCAGCTCCGGCAAGCGTTCGTGGGGATTAAATGCCGGTATAAGAATCGTCATGCTTACACCCCTCCAACATAGATGATATCGCTTGTTCCCCGCTCTTTGCCAGTACCGAGTGGATTGTTGACCACACGGCCGTTAAAGTACATGGTGGACGATCCTCCACCATCCAGATTGTATGCCTGCGTGCATCCATATGAGGCAAATAGTTGAGCAAATTCATTTAAAGTCATGCCCTTGCTATACCCTGTAGAGCGGCCATCCACAATAATAAACAGAAAATGATTGCTGTCAATAATCCCTATGCCCGTTCTGGGATTGGCACTGTTTATTTCTCGATTGCCAAAATTTTTGTCGATTTCAATATGACTAAAGTCGGTGGTAACAACACCGTCTGCAACAAGTGCCTTGTATCATTTGATCACCTGCCGTTTTATTGTTTTATCAATATCTTATCACTGTTCTTATCATACTGGCTTAATGTGATGAACAGATAAGAGCAAGTTGAATTTGTGTTGATAAAAAATACACCCCGACGCATTAACCTGCTGCGCCGGTTAAAACGAACGGGGCTATTAATATGACTAAGTCCTATTTGAATGATATTGGATTTACACCCTATATAGCCAATTAACTTAAAAACTGGCTATATTTAAAACGTCATTTTCTTCCCCCGCCTTCGGCGGGGGAAGAAATCACAAGCTTGTTTTCAAATTAATCAACTATATCTCCTGCCTTTTGCAGTGGATACAGAGAAATCATTATCGTCTAAATTATGTTATGTATAGGAGCTTTGTGATATGTGATTTCCGAACAATCTATACTTGAGAAAAACGAATTTTACTTATTTTCGCTGATTTCTACATATCGGTTTATAAGCTGAGTTTTGAATCCTATCATACACTTTTGGCAGAGGTCCCTGTCAAACGACACCATGCAATCAAACGATGGGTAGGATTGAGCACAGGGGTGCAGGTGATCAAGGTTAAAATCGAGTTTTCACCCTCTTGTGGCTCTGTCACCCATACCGCCTCAGGCGTAACTTCGAAGATATTGTAGCATTCGTAGGTATAGATATTCTGATCGTCTTCGACAATCACTTTGTCACCGTTTTCAAGTTTGTTTAAATAGCGAAATGGATGCATGATCACATAATTGCGATGTCCCGCCAGAACACAATTGCCCTGCTGTCCCGGGAGAGCAGTCCCACCCACATGGCCTACCCCATAAAAGAGCTCGTTTTCACTGCCTTCCACCACGTTTTCCGAAACAGAAATTTTTGGCAGCTTGATACTTCCAAGGCGCTTGATATTCATTGTCGGACGTGCACTGAAAAAACCAGGAGGTGTTGGAAGCGCCGCTATTGGTTCTTCAGAGCTTTGCGCAGGTTCACTCCCTGTTGTGGCGGCTTCAGGCAGTGGTTTGGGGTCGGCAAGCTCGTCAGACAGATTGATACCAAAGCGCGACAGAACAAGCCGCCAAGGGTAATTTACCGCTTCATAACCGGCACCAATCACAAATAGAAGAACGCCAACAGTAATAAGAAAGTTGGATAAAAATCTTCTGATTTTATACTTCATGAGAGCCTCCAATAGAATCATCCGTAAAATATTAGGTGCACCGTTATATAGTTGATTATCTTGAAAACAAGCTATATATAAAACGTCATTTTCTTCCCCTGCCTTCGGCGGGGGAATATACAATAACAGTATCAATTCATATATTTAAGGAGCCACTCTATTTGTTGAGCAGCTCCTTTTTTTGCGAAATTTAAACTCTCGAAAACTCTACAGAAATATCAGATCATTTCGGGTCTTTTCGCCAGATGATTCCTCCGGCCACCAAGGCTACACCGCCAAGCATGAGCGATCCCACGGGGAATCCGCCC
Source organism: Oscillospiraceae bacterium (assembly GCA_963664585.2). GTDB lineage: Bacteria > Bacillota > Clostridia > Oscillospirales > Ruminococcaceae. The sequence continues at coordinate 139,687 of CAXXEO010000005.1, forward strand.
GAATTTGGCAGATTGGCAAGCGGCACTTTCGTATCCCCCGCTATGCTGACAAGCGGCACGCCGTTATCATTCAGCTTGACGAGCGAACCCCAGATATCCTTCTCGTCTTTATCATCGCCGCCGCCATTGTGATTCTCCGTAACAATTTCTTCACAGGAAAAAACCCATTTGACCTTTGCGATAGCTCCCTGAAATTCATTACCCATTGTTACAGGTACTTTAAGCGCTGCGGTAATCTTGCCGGACTGATTATTCTGGTAGGAACCCAGAGGGATATTGGCCCCCTCCGATGTGCCTGAAGCCTTGCCGGAATAAATTACGCTTTGTGTCCCATCCGGTTTTGTAAGCGTCAGCGTGAGCTCAAGAATATCCAGCAGCTCTTGATTAGTCTCGGCGACTGCTTCTGTGCGCAGATAAAGACGAAGTGCGTATCCGCTGGTGTTGTTGATGTTGATCAGCTGATCCACTTGTGCACCGGGGACCAGATTTTTAAAATTTTGGAACAAATCATCGCCCGGGACGGTAACAAACTTGTGTGTGCTGTCAACCGTCACCCCACTATCCAGACCTGCGGCGTTGACCGCTATTCCGGAAAGAAGCATTGACGCCACAAGGGAACAGGCAAACACCAGTTGTAATAGTCTTTTCATTGCATCATTCCTTTCCGCCCACGCCTGCTGCAAGGCATTTTAGAAATATTGAAGATAATCTTGTGATCTATGGTTTATACAGGGGTATTTGAGTTGCAGAAAAATAGGAATGTAAACAAAAGATAAAGGACAGCAATGTTATAATAATCGACTTTGGGAACTCGCCTTTGCAATATTTTAACAGTTGCCTTGCTAACATTATCTTACAATTCTTTTGGAAAATCAAGGACTATAATTTGATTTAATCATTTAGCTTAAAATCAACGTATCCCATACGTTTTCATATGTGGCCGAACTGTCTCTGTCGGCGTACTGTATGGTACGAGAACCCCAAGTAAAGAAGAACAGTCGCAGTAAGGACAGTTTTCTTTTTCATGGATTATGTCCTCTTCATTCGATTAGTTCCTGCCGCCGCACTTATACGGCGGCAGGAGAACTGATGTACAATTAGTTTATGTTAAAAAGCAGAAGCGAATGTAGCTGCAAATGCAGAAGCTTCTGGAGTTGCACCAGTGAAGCCCTCAGACTGCACAACATAAGCGTTCACAACGATGCTGAAGTTAGCACCGAGATTGGCCAGCGTTAGCATTTGGTCATTGGTAGCAGTGCCAGCTATTGTAATCGAGGTGTACAGGTCACCTAAATTTGTATTATTTGTGCTGTTGGGAATTACAGCGCCGTTATTATATTTGTAGTAAATTTTGGTTGTAGTTGCATTGCTAGTAGTGCTCACAATAGCGTCGCCCCACAGTGTCGGGTTGGGAGCGGTAAAGGTCACAAAGGTGTTGGCGGCATTGTTGGGCTTCAGGTTGGAACCATTATAAAGCGCGGTGGGCATGGTCACAACCATACGCGCATAACAGGCTTCGCTGTCCGCTGTAATGGTGATCTCAGGGTCCTTTGCAATGACTCTGCTTGGTGCTATGGTCCTGGCTGCGGCAGAACCGCTGCTGTCCCAGTTGGTCTCGGACAGGGACGCGCCGATCTTACCAACAGTAAATGTATTGGTCTTGGTAGCGTCCGCGGTGAAGTAAGCGAGGGTTCCACCGATAACGAGCATTGCGCATACGGTAACAGCGGCGACGGCGAGTAAAAGTTTCGATTTCATTGTAGTTGCCTCCTAATTTTTTTTAATATTTTTATATTCTTTAACCGCGTTTTATTGGCGGCAGGGAAACGAATGTAAAGGGGATCAAATGGTGGGATTAAAACCCCAAGCATCTAGTGCTGCGCCACCCTCGGCCTGCACCGCATCCGCAATCACCTGGATTTCCAGATGGGCACCTGTGGGCACCGCAGAGTTGACGGTAACATTTTTCATCAGCGACTCGGTCAAGTTGCCCGGTGCAACAGGTAGCTTGTAGTAGTAGTAACCGTCATCCTTCAATATCCAGTTAGTACTTGTATCTGCTAGGACAAGAGTGACAGGGACCGCTGCGCTGCTGTCATCGGCATAGCGCCAAGTCGGCACCACTCGAGCCCGTATACAGGCCGGAACCGCCCGACCAGCGGGGGTATCGAGATTTTTAATCTGCACATCCTTAGTAACGGTCTGGCCCGTAGAGGTAATGGGGACGAAATCTTTGCTGCCGCCCTCAATGGGGGTCAGACCTCCATTTTCTACGATGCCAATGTTGACAAGTCCTACTGTAAAGGTGTTGTTCGCCTGTTCCGCGTTGCTCAGCCAGGCAAGCGAACCGCCTATCCCGGTGATCGCCAGCACCGCCAGCAAACCGGCCAGAAGAAGGACCCTTCTTTTTTTGTTCACGCTCATCCCTCCAATTTACTGTTTGATGTGGCTTCCTCTTTTTTTTCAAGTTTCGCAAATATATCGGGTAGAAACGTGAGGATCACCAAGGTAACCAGAATTGTAACTGTAATGATCATCCCCGGTGTGGTGCTCATATACGCTGACATATAGCCCAGATAGGGGATCGCAAATATGGGTTTTCCAATCAGGTTTTTAAAGTAAACAGGGCTCATATCCTCGGCATTGTTGGCATCGCCCTTGGTATAGAAATATTGTTTTTCACTGTCGATGCGAACCACCCGGTGCGTTGCCACCACCAACTGTTCATTGAGAACGAAGGTGACAGGGTCGCCTACCTTGATCTGCGCGGGCTGGCTCTTTTTGACATAAATCAGGCTGCCCACGTGATAAGTTGGTTCCATACTGCCGCTGAGTACCGTGTAAGGCTGCATACCAATGATCCGGGGGAAAACCACCATCGCACACAGGGCCACCAAGAGGATCACCAGAAGCGTGGAAACAATTTTGCCGAAGTTTTTCATCGCTTTATTCACATTTTGCCTCCGTATATTGCCTCATGGGTTAAGCCATTGACGACGTGATAAACTGGTTGACCGCATAAGTTGTGTCTCCAAACCATTTTTGGTTTGTGAGGTGATTGATGAAGATGGTGGATTTCGTTACTACACCATTCACTCGTGAGTCGTTTTGGCCAAAGATGATCGGGCTGTTGGTGTTCTGCAAACTGTATCTCCACGAGCCACCTGTTTCTTCTGTGACTGTGTAGGTGCCCACTTTCAGACCGCTGATCGTCCGGGATTTTGTATTGGCATCGGTTGCGTTAAAGTTAATGACCTCATAGAAGGTCTCGGTGGTGAGGCCACTGGTGCGCACGATTTTGAATACAAAACTCTGTGCGGCGTTGACACTGGCTTCAGCCGGATATTTGCTGTCAATCGTTTTGTTGAGTGTCAGCTTACCAGATACGACGTTTACGGTAACGATTGGAGTGAGGTTGCTCGCTGCATTTCCTGTAGCTATCACAGTATCATCTGAGGTAATGGATGGAGTTCCGGCATTGTAGGCAACGGTCACATTGACCTTGCTGGTGCCTGAGAACGCCGTAGGTGTATACTCGTAAAGGTGTGTTGGAAGTGTTCCAAGGCCTGCACCGTCGGTGCCCGAGAGAGCTGCCGTGTAAAGAAGCCTTGTCTTGTAGGTCGACCAGTGAGTGGCCCAGCCCTCGGAGGCATAGGTTGTGCTCAGACCGGTAATCGTGCCATCGGGTGCTGCAGGAGCCAACGCTGCGCTGAAATCTTGCTGGGTGGGCTGTGCGTTTGCAACTGTCTCGCCAAGGAAGAGGTTATATTCTGCACTGCCAAATGTGGGGGTAACCACGTTGACGGTGTAGGTACCGGTCTTGTTGAGTGGGGCGGCAACAGTTCCGACGGTGGAGATGCCGCTTGTAGGATTATAGATCGTGCCAACGGGTGCGCCAGTGGGTCTGAAGTCCTTCGGCTGCACCGTGGCAGAAAGGTTGTAAGCGGTAGTAGATGACGGTTTCTCGCTTGTCAGCGTTGTGACTGGCGTACCGCCGCAGGTCCAAGCATAGGCCACCGAGTAATCCGTAAGATCTGGGAGCATGGCAAGTTGAGCGGTTGCATTGTCATCCGGTACGTTTTCGCCGAGAAGGATGTAGTCAACCGCAGGTGTTGTGCTAAACTTCATCGGCACGTTCACCAACGGGTTCGGAAAGCTGCCGATGTTAGTCATGGTGCCACTGCTGTTTACATAGACACCGGTGATGTTGGCAATATTGGTGGGTACGTTGTTACCACCAACGAAGCTGTCCTTCGCCTTGACATACACCGAGCCGTGGAAGGTACTGGCCAGCTTACTAGTTTGAGGGTCAGGAGGCGAGATCTCTTGATCATGCCACAGCACATAGGTGTTGGTACCATCCGACATGACGGTGCCATCATGATCTCCATTTTCAATGATGGCGTTCACGCCAAGTTCCACGCCACTTGTTGGATTGACGATTTTGAAGTCAGGATCGATATAATCCCTGATATCCACATGTGAAACCGTCTGGCCCGCCTGTGTGGTAATACTGGTGAAAATTGCGTTTAGAGTACTCACCGAGTCTGCGGTGAGGTAATAGCCATTGCTGTCAGATGGTGCGTAAGTATAACCGCTGGCCTGCGCCGCGCTGTCCTTTGTCGCGCTGGAAGTGCGCCACATGTACTGGTGTACGCTGTTGTTCACATTGCTTGGGAAGACGCCGAGTGTGTAGACGGTAGCGCCGTTACCCTTTAGGCTATCGCCGGGGTTATTAATACCGCTGCTGCCTCCCATGCTAACATTGGTGGTGGTGACCGTCGATGTACGATCACCCTTCAGCACCTTGGCCCAACGCATGGCAGAAGTAGCCACATCATTGTCAAAAGTGTCGCTTGTAGTCGGCACGCCGTCGGTAAACATAATTACCACGCGGTTGCGGCCGGTGGCGTTGTCTGCCGCAAAGATGCCCTGAGCCGTCTTTATGCCCATATCGGCCCTTGTGGCGCCGCCAGCATTCAAGCCGTTGATTGCATTAGTAATGCCGCTATTCAGAGTAGTGCCGGATTTGACCGGTAGTAGAGTGCTGGTTACATTGGTTGAGCCGCTGGCAAAGGAAACCACTGCCACTTTGCTTTGGTCAGAGACTGTATAAATTTTTTGGGTAAAGTCGTTGGCCGCTTTTTTCAGTGCGTCGAGTTTTGTGATATAAAATTCCTTTGCTTTAGGACTGTCTGAATCTGTATCGCCTTTATCTGTATTTGCATTACTGCTTTCATATTTTACATAACGCTTATAAGAAATAATAAACCAATCCCAATAATACCAAGTATTTCCACTATCATGCCGAATCTGCTCGTAGCCACCGCCTACTTTAACATAATAAGTACTGCTGGTATTGGGGCTCGTGGCAATCTGAGAAAGAGGAGCTTTGAAATTATCTTCCATACTTCCTGAAGTATCAAGCACCATGACAATATCAACAGGGACGCTGTTGGTAACAGGAATCGAGGTGGCCTCCGCCGTGAGATCCAATTTGAATATCTGACGGCCACTATCATCTTGGGGGTCGTCGCCCGAAACTATGGCGGTCTTATTCAATATAAGGCCGTTCTGAGGAGTCACATACGCAGCCATAGTTGACGGTCCAGAGCGCGACATCATCATACGCGACTTCACCGCTGTCGTCTGTTTGATGATCGGGCCGACTTCGGTCGAGGATGCCGGATAATATGCCTGACTCTCTTCTAACAGAGTATAATACAGGTTTAATATTTGATTGAGGTCTTTTAATTCCTGAACCGTCAAAGGCTCATCTTTGTTTGTTTTTTGTACAAGAACAATTTCATCGCCCGAGCTGCTGGAGGACTTGGTGCTGCTGGAAGACTCTGTGCTGCTTGAGGACTTTGTACTGCTCGAGGACTCTGTGCTGCTCGAGGACTCTGTGCTGCTCGAGGACTTTGTACTGCTCGAGGACTCTATGCTGCTCGAGGACTCTGTGCTGCTCGAAGACTCTGTGCTGCTTGAGGACTTTGTGCTGCTCGAGGACTCTGTGCTGCTCGAGGACTCTGTGCTGCTCGAGGACTTTGTACTGCTTGAGGACTCTGTGCTGCTCGAAGCGGCTGTGCTTGAAGCGGCTGTGCTCGAAGCGGCTGTGCTCGAAGCGGCTGTGCTCGAAGCGGCTGTGCTCGAAGCGGCTGTGCTCGAAGCGGCTGTGCTCGAAGCGACTGTGCTGCTCGAAGCGACTGTGCTGCTCGAAGCCGCTGTGCTGCTCGAAGCCGCTGTGCTGCTCGAAGCCGCTGTGCTGCTCGAAGCGACTGTGCTGCTCGTTGCCGCCTTGTTGCTGCTAGAAGTTTCTGCTTCTTCTAATAGTGCTTCAAGGCCTTTCACCTGAATTTTGGTAAGAGATAATAAAACCTCTTTGATCAGCGTTTTATCCTTTTGAATGGCAATCAGCTCGCGGGCAAGCGATACACCGGAAAGTGTAGCGAACTCTGCCGGCACAACAGTTGTTGTAGATTGGACGTCCTCTTCCGCTCCCGCAATGATCGCAGTCAGGTTCAGGGGACTTGAGAACATCATCATCAGGGACAAAAACAATGCGATCGCCTGTTTCGCTCCTGTCATATGTAGCATCTTCTTAATCATTAAATGCTCACCTACCAAATCCTCTGTATTTTTTGTTGTTATCATTCTAAACGAACTGTTTTGAAGCTTTGCTGACTTTCGCCGCTTATGGCGTTTGTTGATTGAATTGAATGCCTTGACTTATTTAAACGCTCTTGCTCAGTTTCATTAGCCAGTAGACCAGTTGATTATGTCACCTTTTTTACTTGATGATTAAACTATAAGGTCATTCGGTCACACAGCGATCACATTTTGAAGAAAATTAAAATTTTTATCACTTATTTTTCAGGCAGAGCTTTTGTATTGAATTTCCATTTTTTATTTAGATTTATACTATAAAAAAATTTTTTCACATAGAAATCACTTATTGAAGCTAATTTAAGATTTTTCACACTTATTTTTCAAGTATTCATAAATTTAACTTCAAATTTTTCGCTCGTAATTAACACTATAAGGTGTTTTGGTCACACAGAGATCACAAGTTAAAGAAATTGGAAATATTTTAACTTTTTTCTATTTATTTACATACAAGGTGTAAAGCGTTGTCATTTATCACTTGTTTTTTAGCTTATTTTCATAAACCGGAATGAAAATGTAGTATTAATGAAGACATATATGTTTCACGGATGATTTATTAACGGACATGGAGGATAGAATTTACCATCTATTCGAATTTTTGCAGAATGTCCATTCTACTTCGCGCAAAACGGACCTGTCACCTATGTGACAGGTCCGTAATTACGATAATACTTCTTGTCAAACGATTCCAGATGTTTACTTTTGTATAACCTCAAAGGAAAATATTCTCCATAAGCACATAAGAGAAAACATATGATGAAAAGTCTGAATGAATAAAGGCTGCAGAACATGAAGTTTTTCACCTCGTTTCTTGCAAAACAAACGAAAATGTCGCATAATAAATAGTGTAATCCGAAAAATAAAGAGGACTTTTCGAACTCTTTTTACTCTGTCGCAGCTAGAACGGATCGTCCCATCTTAACTTATATATTCCCCCGCCTTCTGCGGGCGAATATATAAGAACTTTTAACCCATTGTCATATAAGATTTAGTTGCAAAAAGTACTAGTGCCTTGTAAATTTTAAAACTTGTATTTAAAGGATTCAGAATATTTTTATAGTCAAGACTTTATTGCATACAGGGGAGAGCCATTGGCTTTCACCCAAGACGGGGGCAAAACGATGCAAAAAAAACAGATAACCCAAATGCTATCGGAGTTAATACAGGCGCTGGGTGACCAGCGGTTTTCAGAGAAATTCTCACTTTCCCAAAAATCGGCGCGTGCTCTTTTGAAAGGTGAAGACTGGCAGGAAAAGCTTACTGGCGCGCTGCATCTTAATGGTCGGTGTAGTTGCTCTGAAATACTTGCCCTCTGCGAAACAACTCTGACACGTCTTTCTCCTACCCCTGAAGAGGGTTGGCTGCTGTTCAGCTATAGCTATGCTTCTGACACACTCTTCCCATGCCCGGGCTTTGCCGCGCGCCGGGAAATGTACGGGGACGGGGCGCTGTTTTTTCTGGACATTTTGCAGGTCTTTTTCGATGCTGAGCGGCAACAGCTGCCATTTGATCCACTTTTCGACTTTGCACTTCTTGGGGAGATGGATCTGGCGCATTGTGACCGCAGTGAGGAATACCGCCGGTTTGTCGACTGTTTTCGGTGCGAGCATGTCTACGAAATGATGCGGCTTGGCCCTGAGGTCACTCCCTACCATACGCTCGAGCACATCGCAGGTGTCCACCATGTCGCCATGAAGGTAGCGCGGGGACTGAAAGCCGCCGGGGTTCCGATCGACCTTGCCCTCGTCTCAGGTTCGGCGGCAGGGCATGACATTGGCAAGTTCGGCTGTAAAGCGGGAGAACGCGTACCATACCTTCATTATTATTATACCGACCTTTGGTTTAAGCAGAACAAGATCGGTGCCATCGGCCACATAGCAGCTAACCATTCCACTTGGGACCTTGAACTGGAAAATTTATCGGCTGAATCTCTGGTGCTGATCTACGCGGATTTTCGCGTCAAACAGTCCCCTGCGTCGATTGAAGAAGATATCATCCGGGTCTATTCTCTGGATGAATCGTTTGACATCATACTAAGCAAGCTTGATAATGTTGACGAAAAAAAACGCCGCCGTTATCAGTTTGTCTACGCAAAGCTGCATGATTTTGAAGACTATATGAAACGGCTGGGTGTGGATATAAACCTTGACGGTCATCCATCAGCTCCCGAACGCCAAAAGGATGTTTCTCTGTTATCGATCCGCGAAACGGTTGAAGCATTTAAATTTTTAGGAATCGAGCATAACATCGCGCTGATGAACCGCTTAGGCAGCAATCAGCTGTTCGGCAACATTCTTGAGGCGGCTCGCAGCGAGAATAACTGGAAGAACATACGCGCCTATATCAGTATTTTTGAAGAGTATTTTACCTATCTGAGCCCCAACCAGAAGGTTGCTACCTTAAGCTTCCTTTATGAGTTGCTGATGCATCGCGAGGGGGACATCCGCAGACAGGCTGCCTCTCTGATCGGCAATATAATCGCACACTTTAACGCTGGCTATACAAAGGAACTGCCTGCCGATGCCGTCCCGGGCCCTGACGAGCCAACGGCCCTCTCGCTGTGGGAAAAATATCTTGAGATGATCATACACCCGGACCATAAGCTAACAGCCCAGCACAAAAGCTGGATCGGCTATACCCTGAAAATAGTTGTCGGCTCACTCCTCGAGCAGTGTCGTCCCGAAGAGGAATCCCGTTATCTCGGCGCCCTGCTGCGCTATTTTACCGATCCCGGTGAGTTCGACAATACAACCGCATTTGTACTTCTGGATGCTATGCTCTATTTGCCGCTTGCGCTCTGCGACGATGCAGCATGGCTTCGACTGTGCAATTTTGCTGGACGCATTCCATCAAGCGCGCCGATTGAGCTGCGGGTGGCCGCGCTGCGATTTCTTCGCCGTTTGGCCGAAGTACTGCCGGAAGGGCATCCCTGCCGCGAACAGGCAGCCAACATTGGGACAAGTTATTTTGATGCAGACAGCATTACCCTCGTATTTTTAAAGAGTCGACTTTTACGGGCGCTTGGTATGGATGATGCCGAACAACAGAAAACCCTCGAACAAAGCGATGTTATCAGCGATATCTTTCTTGACAACCTCAAGACGGCAACACCTTGGGTCGTCAAAGCTGTCAACATCAAGCTGCTGCTCGATGAAATCGATCGGGGTATGACCAATCAGCTTTTGCATATTGCTGCCCACCTTTCCAATCTTATAAAAGTCAGCGAACGGGTTGTGGTGCGGCATGACGCAGGAATTGCGCTTCTCAAAATCGCTCCGCTGCTTTCTCTTGATCAACGAAATGAGATCGCCGTTGAGCTTGCAAAGGGCCTTGAAGTTGGCGAATATGAGGTTTCCAAATACATCCCTGAATACTTGGGTGAGTTTGCCCTCTGGCTGCATCCAGAGGAACTTGACGAGCTGATTGAACAGTTGCAGGATTTGATGGGCAGCGCCAACGGCCGTATTGTATCAGTAGCCCTTAGCACGATGGGTGCATTGCTTGAATGTTATCCGGCTTACCGCACACGGTTTAACGAAGCAGACGAAGTCTATCGAAAACGCCGAGAGCGAATGCTTGGCATGTTGCTCAGCGGGCTGGCAAACTTCCGTGAAGGCGTACGCCAGGAGGCGCTTCTGGTCATCGGCAAGGGGCTATTCGGTTCAAATCGGTTGTCCGGTCATGAAAAGCGCCAGATTTTTGGACTGTGCTTTAAAAAGCTCTTATCCTTGATCAGCGAAAACAGAGAGGACAATCTGACTTTCTACTATCAAGCTGCCGCTTTAAACCATATCTACCGCTTTATCGCGGACCACGAGCTGAACCGTGGTAAATTCACATTTGAAAAGCGTAATAAGATTGCCTTTTTCCCCGGGACTTTTGACCCTTTTACCCTCTCTCACAAGGGAATTGTGAGAGAGATCCGCGACCTCGGTTTCGAAGTGTTTTTAGCAATGGATGAATTTTCGTGGTCCAAGAAGACCCAGCCACGGCTGATCCGCCGACAGATCGTCAATATGTCGGTTGCCGATGAGTTTCATGTTCACCTCTTTCCCGACGAGTTGCCGGTCAACCTTGCCAATCCAGCCGACATAAAGCGGCTGCGTGAAGTCTTCCTAGGCCAACAGCTCTATATCGTCGTGGGCAGCGACGTGGTAGCGAACGCATCTTCCTATACGACAGAACCTGCGCCTGATTCTATTCACCACTATAACCATATTGTTTTTAGGCGTGCGAGTACACCTTCTGACCTGGGGGCGCAGATGGGAGACGCGCTTTCACGCATCGATGGCGATGTGATCGAGCTTTCTCTACCACTTCAATTTGAGGACATCAGTTCATCGCGCATTCGCGAGTATATTGACAGAAATCGTGACATATCAAACCTGATTGATCCGGTCGCGCAGGAGTTTATCTATCAAAACAGCCTGTATCTTCGCGAACCGCAATATAAGCCCATTTTACGCGCACGCACGATTATTTTTGAGACGGTTGAGCATCCGGTCGCAGCGCTGCTTGATACGCTTTGCGAAGCGGTGCTCACAGATCACACTGAACGCAGTACCATACGTACAGCGATTCTTACAGCTGGCGACAAGCTCGTCATTGTGCGAAATGGTGATCGTGATAACCGCCCGGTCGGCTTTGCATGCCTGCGACAGCTTGCCGCCTCTGATCTGCTTTCTGTACTGCATCAAACCGCGCTGGCTGATTTTGTCCGGCAAAAAACCGCAGGAAGAATTGCGCTTCT
>CAXXEO010000006.1:0-74452 GCA_963664585.2 Oscillospiraceae bacterium
ACAGCTTTCTTTATGATTTCCAACATCACTGAAGTTTACAACAACATTCGGAATGCTTTCAACCGTCATGTAACCGCTTGGAAGCGTTACCGGCAGTGTATAGGTATCTCCAATACTGAGGTTGCGGGTATCTATATAACCCAGATGAATTTCAGTCATCGTGTCGATGGAGTCGCTTGGTCCGGCGATTTCTATTGTACTGTGAGAAAAGGTATAGCTAACCGTATCCGATTTCCAACCCGCCGGAGCGTTGATAAAGCCAACCGTAACAGGAAGTGTTTTCTTTTTGAGTACCGGGATGGTTATGCTTGCATTGGGATTATCGATCTCTATAAACGGTGATTCTACGACCCCGCCCTGGGCATTTTGAAGCTGTATCGTTGAAGCGATACTCGTATTTTTGTCAAGTGCTCCCTTAATATTCGCCTTCGCCACACAGCTTTCCACCAGCGCCATTTCTGTCTCAGGGCCGCTTATCGTAATCTCGGTAGGGCTCACATGTTCTTGCCCCATGACATATCCGTCGGGTATGGTAATCCCTGCTACATCAACTTTCAGCGTCAATTTTTTTGTTGTCATCCGGTCAAATCTCACCTGTGTGGTGGGTGTGCGGATGGACTGTATCTCAAAGCCCATCGAATTAGCATCATAGGCATTCAAACGCAACTCATAGACACCTGGGCCGACGATACCGATAAGCTGGGGTTCGATAGAGATGTCTTCCTTCTTGATTTTACCAATTACATTGCGCTCGCCAGATACGACCACATCAGCTAAAAGCTCTTTCTCCAGAAGCGCCTTGAGCCCAAGCTTCCCCACTGCGCTTCCCGCAACATTAATCTGGACAGGAATATCCCTGATTGTTCTTGAAGCATTGGCGTCAATGCCATTGACGACACCGAACCATATGGCAATGGCCACTAAAAGAGATATCAGTTTGACAAACTGGTTATTCTCCAACATGCGACTAAAGGTATTTTTCATTTTTTGGTCCTCCAGAATGTCTGCCGTTTTTCTCCCTTATCATCAGAAGAATCGGTGAGTAAGATGGAGGAAAGCTCTTTGCCAAGGGTTTCAGGCGTATATCCACGCTTAAGCTTGCCTTCTCTGGCTATCGTAATCATCCCGGTTTCTTCTGAAACAACGATCACGATGGCGTCTGAATTCTCACTCATGCCGAGCGCCGCCCTATGCCTGGTGCCAAGCTCACGGCTGATTTCATAATTATCAGAAAGAGGGAGAAAGCATCCCGCCGCATACATCCTTCCGCCGCGTACCACAAGGGCGCCGTCGTGCAGAGGAGAATTAGGAAAAAAGATATTGCCGATCAGTTCACCACTGCAAACAGAATCGATCACTGTACCAGTCTTGATAATCTCACCAAGCTTTGTCTGTCGTTCAATGACGATCAACGCGCCAATCTTATGACGTGAAAAAGAGGAAGAGCTTATGCTGATAGCCTCAATAGCCATACGCCATTTCGAATTGTCCTCTGTTGATTCAGAAACGGACGTAAAAAGCTGAAGGCCAGTAAATTTTGTCCGTCCCATTTGTTCAAGCGCACGCCGAAGCTCCGGTTGAAAAACCACCAAAACCGCAATCGCACCAATTTGCAATATATTTTTCATGATAAAGCTCAGCGATTTTAGCCCCATCGTATTGGCCAATAGATAGAGAAGTAAAATGGACAGAATTCCCTTAACCAACTGGACAGCACGGGTTTCACGAACCAGTATAACACCCTGATAGATTAAATAGGCAACTACACCCACATCTAAAATGTCAAAGATTGTTATTGTCTTGGTAACGCCTATAATATCCTGCCATACGGTTACCACCGCTACACCTTCTTCCGTGCCGCATCCTGCGTATTCTTGTTTGTCCTCGTCTGCGATATCCCGCAAGGGTTGAGCCGAAGGGCATCAAGCTTGTATAAAAAGCACCTTGGTACTTATTATGCCATAATTCACTTGTGTTTTCATGTAATTGCCCACCCCGACATCCCCCAACGTGTGAGATGGAGGGGCATCAAGCTTGTATAAAAAGTGCCATATATTTATTATACCATAGAGCGCAGGGTCACTCAACCCTTTTCAAAATATCAGATGATTGTCTCAATCAGGCAAACAGCATGAGACGCGATTCCCTCTTCTGTACCCGTAAAGCCCAAGCCTTCCTCAGTAGTTGCTTTGACACTCACACTGGAAACCGAAACGGAACAGGCACTTGCCAGCCTTTTTCGCATTTCCCAAACAAATCCGGACAATCGCGGACGCTGAGCAATAACGGTCGTATCAATGTTTACAATCTGCCAGCCATTTTCAAATAAAAGTTTTGTTACCCGTTTCAGCAGCTCAATGCTGTCCGCATCGGCATAGCTGTCATCTGTCTCGGGAAAATGCATTCCGATATCCCCAAGCGCCGCAGCCCCCAACAGTGCGTCTATCACACTGTGGCAGAGCACATCGGCATCCGAATGGCCATCGAGCCCCAAATCATAATCGATCTCCACACCGCCCAATATCAATCGCCTGCTTCTGGTCAGACGGTGTACATCATACCCATGTCCTATGTGAATCATTGGCCTTCCCCCATCATCAAAATTGCTTCAGCCACTGCAAGATCCTCCGGCGTCGTGATCTTGATATTCTGATAGTCACCTTGAGAAAGATAGACGCGTCCTCCGATCGCCTCAATCAGCTGGCAGTCATCAGTATAATCCCTATCGGCACTTTTAATGGCACGCAGATACAGCTCTCTCTCGAAAATCTGAGGGGTCTGCATGCTATAAAGCATGGAGCGATCAGGTGTCATTGTTATAAAACCATCCTCGTCCACATATTTAATTGTATCCTTGACCGATACCCCCGCCGCCGCTGACCCAAATTGCACCGCATCATCCAGACAACACGATATAACCTCTCGACTCACTAAAGGGCGGGCTCCGTCGTGAATGCACAGGTATTCAGTCTCTTCTCCTACCTGTTGCACACCCGCCAAAACTGATTGCTGGCGGGTTTGGCCGCCCTTGACGATACTGACAAGCTTATTTATTCTATGCTCTTTGGCCAGCTTCATATACGTCGGAATATCCTCTTCCTTTGCAACAAGGACAATCTGATCGATCTCCTTATGCTCCTCGAAGGCAATAAGAGAGTGTACAAGAACAGGCAGGCCGCAAATGAGCGCAAGCATCTTATCTATCCCGTCCATCCGCTTTCCGCTTCCTGCCGCCAGTACAATGGCTGTAACCAGAGGCCCTTTACTCTTCTTCGAAAATAGTCCCATACAGAGCACCGTCCTTATTCTACAGTTATTGGACAAATTTAAAGATAATTCAAACTCTGTCCGCCCTTCTGAGCTGGGCAAACAGAAAAAAACAAGACCTGCTTATTGAAAATACTGCTTTAATATGAAGCTTGACTATAATACTGGCCCACCTCTGTGAAACACAGAGATGGGCCCAACTTGTTTCCTGAGCCTTTTCGCCCGTATCCGCTGTCTGGAATCAGAGGCGATAATCCTATCGCTTCCGTCTGAGAAGCCTTACAACGTTAACACCCCAAACCGGATTATAAAACATATTACTCCTACACAGCGAAGATACTCGTCCGTTCTGATGGCCCTATCACAGATCCTTACTTTCATAGGCGGCGTGATCGTTCCAGATGCCATCAGCCGGTTGTGAAAAGGATGGTCTTTCCGATTCTTTCCAAGAGCAATCTGTTGATTCGAGCATACTGCCAGTTGTTAATGCGGCTGAAGTATTGATCGCACTGTCGATTTCCGCCAGTCGGATGTCAAGAGAGGCCAGAACCTCCTGCAGCGAGTTCTTCGCTTCACTTAGACCGTTCTGCAGGCCTTTCATCTGATCGGTAACTTTTACAACCGTTTCCATGGCTTCATTCTTGATCTGATCGGCTTCATGCCTGGCGGTATCAAGAATCAGTTGAGCGTCACCTTTGGCTTCTATTATTATAGTGCCGATTTGCATGGCAAGATCGTCGAATTTTCGCGACTTAAATTCAAATCGATCAGTTTTATATTGCAGTTGTTTCTTTTCTTCGGCAGCCATCGACAGTTCGCGGTCTTTTTCCTTGACCGTCAGCTTCTGAGAGGTGATCTCGCTATTCAAGTCTTCGATGACATCTGTCAATTCAACCACTTTGGTCTGACTTTTAGCCAGCTGTTCCTCCAACTGGCTGAGCTGCTTTTCGAAGCTGGACACCTGCGCGGTCAGTTGACTGCGAGCGTCACTCATCTGGGTCATATGTTCCTGAAGCTCCGCTTCGGCCTTTCGTCCATTTTCTCTGAGATTATCTATGTAAGAAAGGACCTGCCGCTTCTCAAAACCACCAAACAGCTTTGTTTTAAGAATAATCTGTTCTTCCCCTGATGCTGTATTCTGAACCATAAAAGCACCCCGCTTTCAAAATATTAATTAAATTCCTTCTTCCAAATTAAACGACAATAATCCTGTCTGTGTTTTCCCCAAATTGGGTAAATACAGACAAAAACACAAAGACATTTAAATAGGATTTAATATAGTATATCATTAAGCGAAAAAAAAACAAATACTTTGTTTCTTTTTCTATTCAGTTTTGAGGAATACTGGGATATAATTGATACTGATCGCGAATAAAATAGTTTTCTGTCTGTTTTTTCCCTCCAGAGGGGGAGAAAGCACAAATAAAAATATGAAGATACCGGAGGAAATATGGATAACCGACTTGTGGTGTTTGATTTAGATGGCACGCTGAATCAAACACATCTCTATTCAGTAAAAGCACAGCGATGTGCGCTGGAAGCAATGGGCGTCAATTCTGACAGCTTTTCAAATGAAAGGTTGATTGCCTGTCTTGGTAAACGTGGAGAAGATTACGCCAGAGAGCTTTTGCCAGACCGGCCTATTGAAGATATCCACCGCCTTCTGGCTTTGGAAATAGAGTGGGAAAACCGTATCATACATGAAAACTGCGCTTGTTATGAAGGTATTGTTTCCTCTTTGAAACGCCTCAAGGAGGCAGGGTATCTGACAGGGGTCTGTTCAAATTCAAAAATCGCCTACATTCAGATGGTTCTCAATGCTTTGGAAATCGATGCACTGATTGATGTCCGGCAAGAGCTAATCGAGGGCTTAACAAAGGCGGATACACTGCGCCTTCTGCTGGAACGTATCAAACCGGACCGAGCGGTCATGGTCGGCGACAGGATCTATGACATGGAGGCCGCTAGAAATAACGGCATCCCCTTTATCGGCTGCCTTTACGGTTATGCCCCCGAGGAGGTAATGTCCGCAGATGTAAAAGTCATAACAGGCGCAGACATTTTTGATGCTGTAAAGGCACTGATCGGGTAATTTTTTTGTCGTAATGAAAGCAACTTCCCCACTTTCTACAATCTATTTTATAGCCAATTAACTTAAAAACTGGCTATATATAAAACGTCATTTTCTTCCCTCGCCTTCGGCGTGGGAAGAAATCACAAGCTTGTTTTCAAGTTAATCAACTATAATAAGAGAAAACTGGCACATAACGAAACAAATAAATACATATAAAAACTCCGAAGCATCGCTTCGGAGTTTTTACAATCCAGACAGATTGCGCACCTGCCGAAATTATGATCACTGTATCCTTCTCCCTTGTGGTAAAGGAATGGAAATATCAGCCCTTATTGACAATGGTATGGGAAACGCTGCACTCAGCGACACATGCACCACAGTTGGTGCATTTTTCCGGATCAATGCGGGAAAGGTTGTCTATGACGGTGATCGCACCGGATGGGCAAGCCTTTTCACACTTTTTACACGCCCAGCAACCCACCTTACATGCCTTGCGGGTAACAGCACCCTTATCCTTGGACGAACAGGCGACAATCACCCTTGAGCTGTCGGGGATCATGGCGATAATACTGCTGGGGCAGGCCTTGACACAGGCGCCGCAAGCCACACACTTATCGGGGTCTACATAAGCAAGCCCGTTCACTACGCAGATCGCGTCATAGGCACAGGCGCGCTGACAGTCGCCAAACCCGAGGCAGCCATAAGAGCAGGCACCGTTACCGGCATAAAACATCTTGGCGGCTGCACAGGTTTTTGGCCCCTGATAGTTCATGGAAATATCAGTATTATTGCAGTTTCCCTGGCACTTAACAAAAGCGTGTTTGACTTCGCAAGCCTCAGTCTCGACACCCAGCGCTTCGCTGATTTTCGCGGACAGAGCCGGCCCGCCCACCGGGCAACAGTTGACCTTGACCCCGCCGTCTTTGCTGCAAAGTGCCTGGGCATAGGAGTCGCAGCCGGCATAACCGCAGGCGCCGCAGTTTGCACCGGGTAAAATTTGGCGGATTTTGGCGACCCGCTCATCCACTTTAACAGCCATTACCTTAGAGGCAATCGCCAAAATCAGTCCGAGTGCCAGGCCGATAAGCGTTATCGACGTAACCGGAAAGATATATTCGGTCATATGTTCTCGCTCCTATCTCTTCCTTCGTTATCTGAACATGCCTTCGACTACTCCGCCAAATCCCATAAAGGAGAGTGAGACGATAGAGGCAGCCACAAGAGTAATCGGTACACCTTGAAAACTGGAAGTTGGTTCACTGCTCTGCAGCCTCTCGCGGACACCCGCAAAAAGCACCATAGCAACAAGAAAGCCAATGCCTCCGCCAAGTGAGTTAACCATTGACTCTGCAAAATTAAAGCCCTTGTCGATGTTCAGTACGGTGACGCCAAGTACAGCGCAGTTGGTGGTAATCAGCGGCAGATATACTCCCAGTGCCTTGTGAAGTGCGGGTATATATTTTTTAAGAATGGTTTCAACCAACTGAACAAGCGCCGCGATCACAAGGATAAACACGATCGTCACCATATATTCAAGCTTATTAGGTACAAGCATGAACATATAGATCGGCCATGTTGCTGCAGTAGACATGCACATAACGAATATAACGGCAAAACTCATACCCAAAGCAGAGTCGAGTTTGTTTGATACGCCCAGAAAGGGACAGATTCCTAAGAACTTTTGCAGCACAAAGTTCTCGGTGAGGATAGCCGTAGCTAGTATAACGATAAATTCTTTTGTCATAATCAGCACTCACCCTTCGCAGCATTGGGGCATGCGCCCGCAGCCGGACAGCCCTCGCAACCGATTTCATTTCTGACCGCTCTGCCCTTCGCCTTGTTATACTTATTAACCATGGCAATCAGCGAGCCAAAGAGAAAAAAGCCGCCTGGAGCCTGTTTCACGATTGCAATTGGGGTCATGGAACCCATAATATGAATACCCATCCAGGAGCCCGATCCAAAGATCTCACGAATTGTACCCATCGCCAAAAGGGTCAGGGTAAACCCGATCCCCATTCCGATGCCGTCGAGCGCCGAGTCAATCACGCTGTTTTTGTTGGCAAACATTTCGGCACGGCCGAGGATAATACAGTTGACCACGATCAAAGGAAGAAAGATGCCCAGCGCCTTGTCGATGGCGGGTGCATAGGCCTGAATCAGCAGTTGTACGATCGTGACGAAGCCGGCGATGACAACAACATAACAGGGTATTCTTACCTTATCCGGTATTACCTTTTTCAAAAGCGCGATGACTATATTGGATCCTGTCAGAACAAAGGTTGTAGCTGCGCCCATACCAATTGCATTTTTTGCCAGTGTTGTAACAGCTAGCGTAGCGCAGGTGCCCAAAAGAAGTACTAAAACAGGATTTTCTTTGAGAATGCCGTTTGTCAGAACAGAAAGCTTGCGCATTATTTTACCCCCTTATAGATCTCAAAGGCAATCTTTACAGCCTTGATAAATGCAGTCGAGGAAATCGTCGCCCCGCTGATGGTATCAACGCCGTCAAGTGAGGAGGTCTTTCCACTAAACTTACTTGTAAAGGGCGCGTCGCCGGTCTTGCTTCCAAGACCTGGAGTCTCACTGTTGTCGAGCAGCTTGACAGCGGATATGGATCCATCCGGCTTGATGCCGGTCATGACCGTAATCGGTCCGCCATAGCCTTTTGCCTGTGTCTTGATCACATAGCCCTTATTGTTATCGGCTTTATAGACATCTACACCACCTTCCGGCATTGTGGAAACGGTGACAAGCTCAAAGGTAGTAGCGTCCGGAAGCACTGCCATTCTGGCTGCATCAGCTTCTGCCTGTTTCGCCTTTTCAATCATAGGCGCCGTCAGTTGCTGCGTGAATACTAGTAAGATGACTGTAACAAAACAGATAACAGTAAGTACAGCGGTAGGTATCACAAATTCCTTATAAGAATTCATTATTTAGCACCTCCGAAGGGTTTCGATGCGGTAAGATTTTCTATATGAGGGGTAATTATGTTCATCAGAAGGATGGCAAAGGAGACTCCCTCGGGATAAGAACCATATACCCTGATCAAAAAGGTAAATACTCCGCAGCCGATCCCGAAAAGCAGCTTGCCTTTCGTTGTCGTGGGAGAGGTTGTGTAATCGGTGGCCATAAAAATAGCGCCAAGCACCAAACCGCCGCTCATCAGGTGATATAGCGGGTTCTGTCCGACTGCCGCCGCAAGAACTAAAACAGTACCGATAAAGGCAACGGGAATTACAGGTGTGATAACCTTTTTATAAACTAGATAGAGACCACCTAAAACAAGGCCGAGCACACAGGTCTCGCCCAGACAACCGCCCCTGATTCCGAGAAACATCTCAAACAGGCTGGGAAGCTGACGCGTCTGCCCGGATGCCATAACCGCAAGCGGAGTAGCACCTGAAACCAGTTTCGTCACACCGCCCGACAGTTTGGGGATAACCCAGTTTGTCATTTCGGTTGTAAACGAGATCATCAGTACGATTCTGCCAGTAATGGCGGGATTTGCGAAATTGTGACCAATTCCGCCAAAAAGCTGCTTTACCACGACGATGGCGACAAGACTTCCGAAAACACCCATCCACAAAGGAAGAGTAACCGGAAGGTTGAAGGCCAGCAGGATACCTGTAACTACTGCGGAAAGGTCGGATATTGTGATATCCTTCTTGCAAAGCTTTTGGAACAGGTACTCAAAGAAAACACAGGACGCTGCACAGGTTACTGTCAGCAGTAATGCCTTTATACCAAATATCAGGGTCGATGCGACGAGCGCCGGAATAAGAGCCACAATGACATCCAGCATTATCCCGCTCGTGGAGACCCGGTCCCTGACATGAGGCGACGGAGATACAATCAGCTTGCTATCCAATACATTCACCCCTACTTTTTGCTATCATTAACCAGCTTTTTGGCCAGCTTGTTGGTCATTGCTAGATTTCGCTTGGCGGGACAGACATAAGAGCAGCATCCGCACTCCATGCATATACCCACCTTGAGGCTTTCCAGCTTGGCTGCATCCTGCGCTTTATACGCCCTTTCGATTGCCGCGGGCATGAGGTTTACCGGACAGGCATCAGCGCACCTGCCACACCTGATGCATGGAGTCTCAATAGGACCAGCGGCATCCGTTTCATTAAAGGCTAAAATGGCGTTGTTGTTTTTAAGCAGAGGATAATCAATATCAGGAACTGAAATACCCATCATGGGGCCGCCCATAAGGATCTTTCCAACCTCACACTTGAAGCCACCTGCAAAATCAAGCACACTTTGAATAGAGGCACCGATGGGGGCAACCACATTCATAGGATTTTTGATTGCGCTTCCGTCCACGGTAACACGCTTTTCGACGAGAGGGATACCGGTTTTGAGATACTTGGAGATAAACGCCACAGTAGCGACATTGATGACAATCACACCGACGTCCATAGGAAGCTTGCCCTCAGGCACAACACGTCCCACGCACTCATAGATTAGCACCTTTTCAGCGCCCTGTGGGTATTTGGATTTCAGTGTATGAACTGTAAAGTCATTGTCCCCCGTGGTTTTCTCACTGAACTGTTTAATCGCCTGTGGTTTATTATCCTCAATGCCCATGACAATCTTTTTGATACTTAAAAATTTTCTGATCTGGCTGATACCATCCAGAACCCCTTCAGGCTCTTCCATCATCACACGATAGTCGGAGGTAATATAGGGTTCACATTCCGCGGCGTTGACCACCAGAGTATCAATCGCATCAAGATTTTTGGGGCTCAGCTTAACACTGGTGGGAAAGCCCGCGCCGCCGAGTCCTACCAGTCCTGAGTCACGAACAGCCTGCACGAACTGTTCCAAATTTGTAACGACGGGGGGCGTTATTCCCTCAAAGAGAGCCTGCTCCTTATCGCTTTCAATGACTACGGCCTTACTTCTTGCGCCGTTAGGCATAATGAAATCATTGATTGCCACGACCTTGCCGGATACGCTTGCGTGTATAGGCGCACTGACAAAGCCGGTTGCCTTGCCAATCACCTGACCTACCTTAACAAGATCGGTCATCTTGACCGTTGGCTCACACGGTGCCCCGATATGCTGGTTCATCGGGATTACAACCCTGTCTGGAATTGGCATCTTCTGGGCAGCGCATTCCATCGTATTTTTATGATGTCTGACCTTAATGCCATTTAACGCTTGCTTAGACACATTTGCAGCCTCCAATACTCAAATTTTAGAAGCGGGAGTTGGGCTATACAAAAACAATGCCTAAAACCACCCGCTGTGGTTTAGGCGATCGCCATAATGGGATGTAACCTCGGGAACATCTATTCGACTCGCTTTTTGCGACGGGCTACCACAGTGGAGAATGCTTTTCTTTACACAAAAGCTGGACATATCTAATCTGTATGTTCTCACCGTCTTCGGAGGAAGAAAACATAAGTTTTGAGAAATAGTATCAGCCCTGTTTTAGTAAAATCACCTTGCCTAGCCTTTCGATATACGGCATAAGCACCCGCAGAACAAGTCCTGTCACCACGCCCATACCGACGCCGGATAAGACCATCACAGGCAGATAATAAAGTGTAAAAAGAGAATGGATGACAAAGCTGGCCATCACAAGCTGTCCTATATTGTGAGCAACCGCCCCCAAGACACTGATCATCAGATAGCTCAACTCTATCCGTTTGGGAAGCATAACCAGGATCATCACAAAAACTGAAAATAATCCACCCGAAAGACTAATCAACGCCGCTACCGGGCCTCGCGTCAGCAGAACAAACATCGCTTTTAAAATCGCCATCGTGAGGGCATAGCGTTTTCCCAGAAGGAAAAGACAGTACATGGTGACGATGTTGGAAAGCCCCATTTTTATCCCGGGAGGAAGTGCGGGCAATACTGGAAGCATAGACTCAATAAAGCTGAACACCATTGCCAATGCGAAAAGCAGCCCCATAAAGGCCACAGTCGACGCGGCGCTGCCTTTTTTCGGTTTACCGTGTGCATTTGACTCGCTTTTACGGACTTCCTCAGCCACGTCTTCTCCCCCGTCCCCCGATATCATCCGACAATATACCCTCGCCAAGATTGAAGGCGCATGAAACAGTCAGGTGTGATGACTGCTCCACGTACTCAGCTTGGATCATCCGCTTCGGATATGTATGCAGTGTGCGGATAGAAGCATCATAAGCAAGTTTGAATGGGATCATATCCCGTGAACCATATGGACGCTGCCTGACAAAGTTGCTCCGAAAATGACCGGTGAAGGATCATATTCATCCTCAAAGCCAATATAAACTCGGAGCAAGAATAAAATGTCAGTGACACCGCCGTCAAAGTATACGTTTTTGCTTTTTCTGAAACAGTTTCATCTGCTCGAAATGGTGTCTAATGCACGACAATACCGCATAATTCCTGATAGTATGCCACACATTCATAGAATAATGTACCCCTTTTGCCTTGTTTTGTCAACACCGGTTCTTAGATTAATCGCTGATAATTTTGTAACAATATCCTTTAATATTGGGCAGGTTTTAATTAGCCGTATACAAGCTAAACGTATAATTCTTCAGAAGTTCAATTCACACACGTTGACGGCAGCAAAAAAAGATTGTTGTTTTTTTGACAGAGTCGCTCTCTTAACTTGCATAAAAGAAGACGCTTACTAATTGGAGTAATTTTATTATTTTTGCAAAGCTCTCACAGATATTTTTTTACAATCCCGTAACTGTATAGTTGATTAATTTGAATACAAGCTTGTGATTTCTTCCCCCGCCGAAGGCGGGGGAAGAAAATGACGTTTTATATATAGCCAGTATTTAAGTTAATTTGCTATACTCCACCTTTGGTGTGGGTGACGACGGTAAATATATAACGAAAACCCATCGCCGCGCAAAATGCGAAGCGATGGGTTTAATGATTTTCATGGAAAGATGGCGGATACTAGTCGTTGTCTTCCTCATCAAGATCATTGAGGTCAAACTCCAGAATCTCTCCGCATCCAGGGCAGGGCAGTTTGCCCTCTGCCATCATATCCTCGTCAAGGGTAATGGTGTCGCCGCAGGTTGGACAGGTGATTTCATAAAACGTTTGATCGTCATCATCGTCATCGTCTTCGCAGCAGCACTCTTCGTCGCCATAATAATCTTCTTCAAGAGCATCAAGATCTTCATCAATAAGATCAACATGCTCACTGAGCTCGTCAATTCCATCCTCGAGTTCGGTCATCTCAAACGCCATGTCATCAAGTACATCGATAATGGCGGTGAGAACTTTGCCTTCTTTGGTGGTGTTGTCGATGCTCAGCCCTTCGGCAAGTCCTTTCAGATAGGCTACGCGCTCGTTAATTGTCATAATAAACCCTCCTCTATACGTTTTAAACTTATTAAATTATGCTCGCTCAAGGTATTCGCCGGTTCTTGTATCGACCCGGATGCGGTCGCCCTCATTAATGAACAAAGGAACCCTGATTTCCGCACCAGTTTCCAGTACAGCCGGTTTAGAGACGTTTGTTGCTGTATCACCGCGAAGGCCGGGATCGGTGTGCGCGACAACCAGCTCCATAAATACTGGTACGTCAACGCCAAATACGACACCCTTGTAGGAGAGAACCTTAACGTCAGTGTTTTCCTTGACAAACCTAAAGGTATCACCGAGCTTGTCCGCATTAATTGGCTGATTTTCGTAAGTCGAATTGTCCATAAAGTAATACAGGTCACCATCTTTGTAAAGATACTGCATATCCTTTCTCTCAATAAAAGCACTCGGATATTTGTCATTGGGGTTAAAGGTACGCTCTGTTACTGCCCCAGTGATCACATTTCTCATCTTTGTGCGTACAAAAGCGGCGCCCTTTCCCGGCTTTACATGTTGAAATTCTATGACCTGGAAAACGTTACCGTCAATATCAAATGTGACGCCGTTTCTGAAATCGCCTGCCATTACCATATATATATCCTCCCAAAGTTTCGGCTTAAAAATCGTATAAATTATTGTAGCGCATAATTGCCATTATTTCAAGTGCCGCAGAAAAATAAACCAATTCACACATATATACTTTTCTTTCATAAAGCAAATTTCTCAATAAATGGGACTTTTTTCTATCTGACTGCCTCGTCGTAAACAGGAGAGACAGATATAGAAATTTACCCTTTTTAATGCCAAATAAAAGCTAATCGGATTCTCTTATCCCCCTGTGGTGAGGCTAAGAGAAACAAACCTGTTTTCATGGCAAGAGATTAATCTTATTTCATGCCGCTACAAAATGATTAGTTCCTTTGGGCTCCTTGCCAAATTAACAAAACCACCGCCGGTGATAGTTACCACATCCTCAATGCGGCAGCCGAAGCGCCCCTCAAGATAAATGCCGGGCTCAACGCTCATCAGCATGCCAGGCGCACAGCTTAAGGGGTCCACTGTATTGAAGCGCGGTTCCTCATGAATCTCGATGCCGAGTGAATGGCCGAGACCATGTCCGAAGCAACCTTGAAAGCCGGCCGCGTTGATCAGGTCTCTTGCGGCGGCGTCCACTGTTCTGCACGGTACACCGGGAGCAATGACAGCAAAAGCGGCATTCTGGGCTTTAAGTACAGTGTCATACACAAAACGCTGCTCGTCTCTTACCTGGCCGACTGCGACTGTTCTGGTCATGTCCGAACAATATCCCTCCACGACAGCGCCAAAGTCCATCGTAACAAAATCTCCGCTTTGTACTTTTTTGTCGCTTGGCACCGCGTGGGGCATTGAGCTGTTGACGCCGGAAGCAACGATCGTTTCAAAGGAATTCCCTGATGCGCCCCCGAGATAGTTTGTACGGGAAATCTCGCTGGAGATTTCTTTCTCGGTGACACCCTCTTTGATAAAATCAAGCATATGAGTAAAAGTTCTGTCCGCTATGTCCTGTGCGGCCTGCATGAGTTTTAACTCTTCGGGACTTTTATAGCGTCGCATTTCAATAATCATATCATTAATGCGGTTGTCAAACGAAAGGATATCTTTTCCCAGCATTCCGCTCATCGCGATGTAATCTGCGATGGTCATGAATCCGCTTTCCACACCTATTTTTTTAATTTGATGCTTTTTGACAAGAACACAAAGCTGTTCACCCAGCTTTTCCTGCAAAATAACCTCGGCATTCTTAATTGTGCGTTTTGCCAACTCGATATAACGAAAATCAATGATGAAATATGCTTTCTCTTTCGTGATCAGAAGTGTTCCCGCACTGGATTTAAGCCCGGTAAAATACAGCCTGTTCACGCTTGAGGTAATGATGACTGCATCCAGATCCTCTGGCATTTTGATTGTGAGGTTTCTGATTTTATCTGCCATGACAATTCCTCCCTATATAAACCCATTTCTGTTATCGTGATTATATCTTATTTCTTCCAGACCAGTGATGGAGAAGAAAGCAGATGACGCCCTTTGATCAGATAATAGTACAATTTCTCACCTGTGAAGAGAAATAGAGAATCTATTTAATAGTGCCTAAATGTCCTTGTATATTCCCCCGCCTTCGGTGGGGGAATATACAGTTGATTAACTTGAAAACAAGCTTGTGATTTCTTCCCCTGCCGAAGGCGGGGAAGAAAATGGCGTTTTATATATAGCCAGTTTATTAATTGGCTATACAAGTTTAAGCTGTTGCATTGTATTAGCCTGAAATTTTTGTTAAAAGCTCCTCATAAATTGCCTTCATCGAAATGGCATCCTCCGCCTGCGTGCCAGCAGATTCGCAAATAAAGATGGGGTGGCAGCCTTTTCTGACAGTCAACTCTGCCACCGGTTCAAAATCCGGGCCAAACACGGTATCGTCAAAAGTGAGGTGTCGCTTTTCTCCTCCCGGAACCGTATATTCAATCTTGGAGAAGTGACTGTGAAAGCTGCGCATTCTGTCAGTCCCCAGCTTATCTTCCATGTGGTCAAAGATATGTCGATAGTCCTCAAAGGTTTTAAGTCCTCCAAAGCTGCGGGTATTGAGATGCCCGAAGTCAATACATGGGATTATTCTCTCATCCATCCGGCAAAGCTCAACCACCTCTTCCAACGTACCAAGCTGGTTAGGGCGGCCCATGGTCTCAAGACAGATACGCACATGTCCCAGGCCCGCATCGTCAAGGGCACTCCAAGCGAGACCCAGTGTATCTCTCGCAAGCTCGACAGCTGCACCTCTCGTCATTTTGGAGGCACCACCAGGATGAATTACAATCCTGTTTCCGCCCATTGCTGTAACGGCTCTGGCCGATTGAAGAATATATTCCAAACTGGCAAGCCGCTTCTCCTTCACCGTCCCTGACAGGGATATGTAATAGGGCGCATGCAACGAGATCTCAATTTCATGTTTTGCGGCTTCTTCGGCCAGCCTGCCGGCAGTTTTTTCGGAAACGCGAACTCCCATCCCGCACTGGTATTCAAAGGCGGTAAGCCCTCTTTGCTGAAGATAGGCGGGAGCCTCTTCCGTATTTTTAC
Source organism: Oscillospiraceae bacterium (assembly GCA_963664585.2). Classification (GTDB taxonomy): domain Bacteria; phylum Bacillota; class Clostridia; order Oscillospirales; family Ruminococcaceae. The sequence goes on from CAXXEO010000006.1 coordinate 15,782, forward strand.
AGCCCATTTCATAAAAGCTGTTGGAATTTCCCGCCGGACCAAATTTTATCATCGACTCAAATCCCCTTTTTGAAAGTGCTTTAGAATATGCTTTTCCATTTTGCGTTTAAAGCGAAAAAATAGTCCGTCTTCAAATTGCAACGGTTCAACCAATATGGTCATGGCTCCGTATAGCTTTCCCCCGATGACATCGGTAAAAATCTGATCACCGATCACTACCGTATGGGCAGGGTCAGAGCCAGTCAGCTTTTCGCAGCGGACAAAACCTTTTGTAAACGGCTTTCCTCCTGCCGCCAGATAAGAGATCCCCAGCTTTTCGGCAAAGGGCTTCACTCTGTCATCAGAATTGTTAGATAGGATAACCGCGTTTATTCCTGCCTCTTCTAGCCTTTTCAGCCAATTTAGAGCGCTTTCAACAGGAATGGGATTGCCATGGGTACTCAGTGTGTTATCCAGATCCAGTACAGCCGCCTTAATTCCCTTTATGACAAGAGCGTCCACGGGGATTTCCTCAATTCGCTTATAAAGGTAATCGGGTTGCAAAATTCCCATGTCTGCCTCCGTCAAATAAAGTATATGAATTTTTTAGTATCCCATATAATTGTCTTTTTATTTTCAACTTGCGATGGAAACAGACAGATGGATCAATACTGCTTTCATACGGCTATTATAACCTGACACCGTCGTTTTTACAAATGAAAAAGGATACAAATGTCCGCTTATGAAATTTCACATGGTAAAAGAGAATTATATAATATTTATAAAAAGCTATACAAGATATTGGATAAATATGGTCATTTCCAGACCTAACATTTTGTCATGAGTGATAAACATGTGTATGGAATGCAATTCTATAGCCAATTAACTTAAAAACTGGCTATATATAAAACGTCATTTTCTTCCCCCGCCGAAGGCGGGGGAAGAAATCACAAGCTTGTTTTCAAGTTAATCGCTACATTGTAAAATGAAATGCGACAGAAAAAAGATAGCCCAAGGCAGCCAAAACGTGTAGAATAGAGTTTGCAACAACAACATTCACACAAGGAGGCAGCCATGAGCCACCACCATTTTACAACATTCGAACGAGGAAAGATAGAGGAACTCCGTCAAATCGGATATACGACCCGGAAAATCGCATCACGTCTGGGATGTCACCACAGCAGTATCGCTAGAGAATTGAAACGTTTTTACGGTGCCCGAGCGTATAACGCAGAAGAAGCACAACTGGATTACCAGAAGAAACGGCACAACAGCAAACCTCAAGGGAAATGGAACGAGGAGTTGTGCGCAGTTGTGGCAGAAAAGCTGAAAGAGACCTGGTCGCCAGAGCAAATATCACATACCGTTACTTCAAGCCAACTGAGCTTTAAAACCATATACAACTGGCTTTATGCCGGACGACTGAACGGACTTACCGCAGATGTGCTGCGCCGTAATGGAAAAAAGAGAAGCTGTGAAAATCTTGCGCATTATGCTCGTGGTACTTCTATCCACAAGAGACCCAAAGAGGTATATACCAGAGAAACATTTGGGCATTGGGAACTTGATACGGTGGTTTTCTCTAGGGGTTCCAGCGGTTGCTTGGCCACCTTTGTGGAACGAAAAACAAGGTTCTATACAGCCGTTCCCATTCCTGATCGAACGGCAGCTTCCATGGAAGCTGCAATCAAGCACCTGCACACTTTATTGCCACAAGGCACATTCAAAACAGCAACAACAGATCGTGGCGGTGAATTTGCCTGTTATGATGTAATCCAGAAAGATCTAGGCTTAACTCTTTATTTCGCTGATCCATATTGTCCGCATCAGAGAGGAAGCAATGAGTACGGTAACGGTTTGCTCAGAGAGTTCTTTCCGAAAGGTACTGTTCTGTCCACTGTTTCTCATCAAAACCTATCTTCTTCTCTTCTGCTTATAAACAACAGACCCCGAAAATGTCTTAATTGGAATACACCTTCCCAGCTCTTTCTACTCGAACTGTCGCATTTGGCTTGACAATGTAGCAATCAACTATAAAAAAAATAATTTCGAAGAAGACATGAGGATTATTAGTTTTAGTTTGATCAATGAATATTATCTCGAATTCCCCCCGCCAAAGGAGGGAGGAAAAAAATATTTAAATGATTTTTTTGGCAAATGAAAAAGCGGACAAACGTCCGCTTTAACAGATAGTTATTTAAATTTTCTTTTCCGAGCAGCTTCGGATTTCTTCTTACGCTTCACCGAAGGCTTCTCGTAGTGCTCTCTCTTGCGGACCTCGGCGAGGACGCCAGATTTCGCACACGCACGTTTGAACTTTCTTAAAGCGCCTTCCAGGTCGTTATCCTTAACACGCACTTCTGACATTTACTGATTCCCTCCCCACGCCCGACGGCCGGAGTTTTTATCCACAAAGGATAATATACCTATTATATATTACACAAAACTCGATGTCAAGGGTACTGGCAATTACTTTACAACTATATTGACCAGCTTGTCCTGTACACATATTTCCTTGACGATTTGCTTGCCTATCAGAGCAGCAGCGACTTCCGGTATGGCTTTGGCGGCAGCGATGGCATCTACATTGGCTAAGTGTGCACAAACAATCATCCTGCCACGGATCTTTCCGTTTAACTGTACGGCGATCTCAACGCTTGCGCTCTTGCACTTTTCCTCGTCAAACTTTGGCCATGGCATTTGGTTCAGCATGCCCTTATAGCTGCAAACGCTCCAAAGCTCCTCGGTAACGTGAGGGGCGAAAGGATTGAGGATACCCAAAAGTGCGCCAAGCTCGGCGCGGTTGATCCTGCCAAGGTCATATATGTCGTTCATGAGGGCCATCATCGCGGCGATCGCGGTGTTGAACTTCAGATCTTCTATATCCTCGGTTACCTTTTTGATCGTACGGTGCATGGCGACTTCCAGCTCTGGGGAGAAGCTGTCCCCGGGGGTGAGAATTTCCTGAAGGCCCCACACACGTTCCAGAAAACGCTTACAGCCCTTGATTGAAGAGGAACTCCATGGGGCTGCCTTTTCAAAGTCTCCGATGAACATCTCATACAGACGCATCGTGTCTGCGCCATACTCTTTGACGATATCGTCCGGGTTGACAACATTTCCGCGGGATTTGCTCATCTTCTCGCCGTTCTCACCCAAAATCATGCCATGGCTCGTGCGCTTGGCATAAGGTTCTGGGGTGGGGACAATGCCGATGTCGTAAAGAAACTTGTGCCAGAAGCGTGAGTACAACAGATGAAGGGTTGTATGCTCCATACCGCCGTTGTACCAATCCACCGGGGTCCAGTATTCAAGGGCTTCTTTGGCGGCCAGCGCCGTATCACAAGTGGGATCTGTATAGCGTAAGAAGTACCATGAGGAGCCCGCCCACTGAGGCATCGTGTCGGTCTCACGCTTGGCAGGTCCGCCGCAGATAGGACAGGTCACATTGACCCATTCGTCAATACCGGCCAGCGGGGACTCTCCGCTTTCGGTAGGCTCATAAGAAGCCACCTCCGGCAGTTTGAGCGGAAGCTGGCTTTCGTCCAACGGCACTGTGCCGCATTTATCGCAATGGATAATGGGGATTGGTTCGCCCCAATAGCGCTGGCGTGAAAACACCCAGTCGCGAAGCTTATAATTCACCTTTTCGTGGGCGAGATTTTTCTCCTTTAAAAAAGCGATAATCTTCTTTTTGGCTTCATCCACAGGCAAACCGTCTATGATACCCGAATTGACCATTTGGCCGGTGGCGCAGTCGGTAAAGGCCTCTTTATCGACATCTCCGCCCTTAACAACCTCAATGATCGGCAGACCAAATTTTTTAGCGAATTCCCAGTCCCTTTCATCGTGTCCAGGGACGGCCATGATGGCGCCCGTACCGTAGGACATGAGGACATAATCTGAAATAAAAATTGGAATTTGCTCACCGTTGACAGGGTTAATGGCCATGACGCCCTGAAGCCGGACTCCTGTTTTGTCTTTGGCGACTTCGGCGCGTTCGAAATCCGACTTGCGCGCGGCGTCAGCTTGATAGGCTTTGACTTCGGACATGTTTGAGATCCTGCCCTCCCATTTTTCGAGGAAGGGATGCTCGGGCGAAAGAACCATATACGTCACACCGTACAGTGTATCAGGACGTGTGGTGAAAACCGTCATCGTGTCTCCGGCTGTTGTGCCGAAGTCAACCTCGGCACCGGTCGAACGGCCGATCCAGTTGATCTGTGAGACCTTGACACGGTCTATGTAGTCCACAAGTGAAAGATCATCGATTAAGCGCTGGGCATACTGTGTAATCCCCAGCATCCACTGACTTTTTACTTTCCGAACAACTGCCCCACCGCAGCGCTCGCAGCCCCCGCCCACAACCTCTTCGTTGGCGAGAACCACTTTACAGGAGGTGCACCAGTTGACAGCCATCTCTTTTTTATAGGCAAGACCGTTTTTATAAAGCTGAAGGAAAATCCACTGGGTCCACTTAAAATAGTTCGGGTCGGTTGTGTTAATCTCACGATTCCAGTCAAATGAGAGACCCAACCCCTTAAGCTGCGTCTTGAAACGGGCGACATTGTCCCGCGTCACCACCTCGGGGTGGATATGGTTCTTCATGGCATAGTTTTCCGTGGGCAGTCCAAAGGCGTCCCAACCCATCGGGTAAAGAACATTGTAGCCCTGTAATCTGCGTTTGCGGGCAATGATGTCCATGGCGGTGTAGGAGCGCGGATGCCCTACATGCAGGCCCTGTCCCGACGGATAGGGGAACTCCACCAAGGCGTAATACTTTGGCTTTGTGTAGTCATTTTGGGCAGCAAAGACATTTTTTTCATCCCAGATGTCCTGCCATTTTTTTTCGATCTGTGTATAATCGTATTTCATACTGACCTCCATATTGTACCGCGCAAAAAAGACAGGCCGGTTTTATACCCGCTCTTTGTCTTCTCGCAGTCGGCACATCGGCTGTGCCCACCATCGGCGGCAAGCGTTCAAAAATAGTATAGACCGTTTTATGTCCGATCAACCACGGGGGCATCAGACCATAGGCGTTCGAGGCTGTAAAACCTTCGTGTCTCTTCAAGAAAGATGTGGACGATCACATCGTAATAGTCCATCAAGATCCAGCCCGCCGACTGGTAGCCCTCCATCCTTTTGAGCTGCACCCCTTGGGCGCTTAAACGTTTATCCAGCTCGTCGGCCAGCGCTTTTGTCTGGGTTGTGCTTGTTCCTGTGGCGATAACAAAATAATCACCAATGGTAGTAAGCTCACCGATTTGCACGATGCGCAGGTCGCCTGCCTTTTTTTCATCGAGAATATCTGCGGCTTTTTTCGCCAGTTCTAACGATGTCAAATTTCATTTTCCTCCCTTTCGGAGCTACTCTGTTTTATGAATAATCAGCCCCCCGCTTTCCTCTATACAAAGGGAAACTAAGGCACTGCTGCTTCTCATCTTAATCGGTAAAAGGGCCTCTGTCCTTTTATGACGCATATCGGGTGTCAAGCATGTCTGCCGTAAAAGTCTCCCCGGCGCCAAAGTGGTCTTTGAGAATCGTGGCAAAGGCTTTTCTGTTTACCTCGGCAACCGAATATTTGCCGTTGGCGGCAGTATAGACCGGTAGGGTAAACATTTTGATACTATTCTGATCCATGGAAAAAGCCGCGCTTGCTAAAGAGGTCAGCCTGCCTAAAGAGAGATCTGTCTTGATCTCGCGATAGTTCTCTAAAACCAACTGAAGGCATTTAAGCTTTCCGGCCTTTCGAGCTGTGGAGAGGGCGGATTGCATAAACACTTGCTGGGTGCTGATACGGCCAAGATCTCCGTTTTTGTAGCCCTGACGATAGCGGATCAACCATTCCGCTTTTTCGCCTGTCAATGTTTGCTTGCCCTCATAGATAACCCGGTCAGTTGTATAGTCGATCTGATAAGGTATATTCACCTCAACGCCGCCCAGTGAATCAACAATTTTTCGAAAGCCTTCAAGAGTTACCATCGCATAAGAATCGACCCTGAGGCAGAACTGGCTTTCTATAATATCCTTTAGCTCAGCTATGCCGTCTTTCTGATTGGTGGGATGGGCGTACACCTCATTGATTTTTCCAGACTGATATCCTTGCCCCACAAAGGTATCCCTCGGGATTGAAATGACATTCACCTTGCCCCCTTCTACGTCGAACCTGGCAAGCATGATCACATCTGTTAATTTCTTACTTCCATCCAGACCACAAACAAGTATATTGGTCGTATTTCCTGTAACGGGCTCCAAGATGGGTTTTCGTTTAACGATTTTGCTGCTTTGGCTGCTTTGGTTTCTTACGGCACTTTGAGTACTTTGAGAGCCTTGGGTACTTTGAGTGCTTTCGGCATTTTCAGTGCTTTTGATGGTTTCGGTACTTTCGGCGCCTTCAGGTTCCATTGCCTCATCAGTAATGGGCTGTACATCGAGCGGCACATAATGAATCTCACGATACTGCCCTATGGCGATCCATGTCGCAGCCAATACGACGGCAGCCAAGCTAAGCACCAGCACCAGAATTCTGCTTCTTACCCTATTCATCCGCGGCAGTCCCCCTTACGCCAACACCTCCGCAAAGAAGTTGTAGGCGTTAAAAGTTTCATCATATACCGGACTGCCTTTTGAAACAAGATCGGTTATTTGAAAAGAAAGTGCCTTCAGCATCGCCTGATCCAGGCTTTCATAACTGATTTGGCGCATCTCTTCAACACCGTGATATTCTCTGTCCTCTGAAATCAGATCGGCCAGATAGATAATCTTTTCAAGGCTTTGCATGTCCGCGCGCCCGGTGGAATGATATCTGACTGCATTGATGATCCGGGCGTTGTGTATAGATAATTCCCACTTAATATATCCAGCGGCTGCGAAACCATGCCAGACTTTCGGGGTTTTTTTAAAAGCACTTCCATAAATTATATCAGATTTGGCAAGTATTTGCAATAAATGTGCAGATGAACTCTCTTTACAAAGATCGTGTACAATTCCGGCGACATAAGCAGTGTTCGGTTCTTCTCCATAATGGGACGCCAGTTTTTTCGCTTCTTCGGCAACCATCATGCTATGATGAAGCCGCTTTGCGCTGAGCATCTGGTGTGCTTCGCTGATATAGCGCTCGTACGGCCAGGGATAGTCGGATTCTTTGTAGCCGTAAAGCCCGTTTTGCTTGATATAGTCCAGACAAACCGGTGGAATACTTTTGTCGATCGGGGCGTTTCCCTCTCTGATCTCTGTAGAAGAAAGTGGTAAAGGAAGCTGTTCGCAGACAAAGGCAGACGCCCCCATCATGGATAGCTCGCGAGCTTTTTTTTGGAGGCTTGCCAGCTCGCCGTACTCACGCGGGCAGGTTACGATAGAAGCCAGATTAAATATTTTCTGGGGGTTTCGCCAATTGGACAGGGTCAAGAACATATCCCCACCCATGATTAAGAAAAGGTCGTCCTCAGGGTGCTGCCTTTTGATCTCCCCAAGGGTATCCACAGTATAGCTCACCCCGCCCCGCGCGATTTCCATATCGCTGATTATAAAACGGTTGTCATCTATAAAGGCAAGTCGGCAAAGTTCGAGTCGGTGATCGGGTGAGGGCAGCTCTTCAGTGACTTTATGCGGGGGAATAAGAGCCGGTATGACAAGCACACTGTCCAGCGAAAAGCTATCCGCACAACCCCTTGCCAGCGCTAGATGCCCATTGTGGATAGGGTTAAAGGTTCCACCGAATACACCGATGCGCATCAGGGCACCCCCTTTTCTGATGATTTTGATTCCTGCCTATCGAAAACAGAACTTTTCTATCTGTCTGCCCCGAAGTTGAAACAGACAGAGTTCAAACTTTCTGTTTACTCTTTAGGCCTAATCGATCTCGATTACAGGCTTTTTACGGTTTCTGCGAAAAATGACAAGTCGGCTGCCAATTACCTGAACGGGCAATGCCTCTGTGGCCTCGCAAAGGGCATCACAGGCCTCCCGCGCGGTAAAGAGGGAGCTAGGCAAAACGCGGAGCTTTATCAGCTCACGGGCGGTAAGCGCGTCATCAACCTGCTTGATCAGTTCAGGGGAGATGGGGTTTTTGCCGATCTGTAGGATAGTATCAATACCATTTGCCTGCGCGCGCAAATTGGCGCGCTGTTTGGCGGTAAGCTGTATCATTTATTATACCTCGTTTAATATTTCATTCATTTTCAAGGAAAGCATTTTGAGCGCTGCCCCCCGGTGGCTAATCCTGTCCTTTTCTCCATCATCAAGCTGGGCAAAACTCTGTCCGTTCACCATAAAAATGGGGTCATAACCGAAGCCATTTTCCCCGATCGGTTGATAGCCGATGCTTCCCTGACAGATCCCCTCAAAGGTGTATACCTCACCAGCGGCCGTGATGAAGGCGATCGCGCTGACAAACTGCGCACGGCGCGCCTCAGTTTGAACACCGGCAAGCTCGGCTAAGAGGGCATCCATTTTCAGAGGGTATGGCGTGTCTTCGCCCATGTACCGGGCAGAATAAACCCCCGGACGACCATTCAAAGCGTCCACACAGAGGCCAGAATCATCGGCGATGACAGCTTCTCCTGTCAGGTTATGGATTGTTTTCGCCTTGATGATCGCGTTTTCCGCAAATGATTTCCCATTCTCAATGATTTCAATGTTAATTCCAGATTCTTTGAGTCCGAAAGCCTCGATGCCAAATGATGTGAGAATACGCTCGAGTTCCGCAAGCTTTGCTGAGTTATTGGTGGCGGCGATCAGACGCATCAAGCTTCCTCCTCGTCTCCGAAAATGGCGTTGGCAAAAGCGGCAGGGTCAAAAGGCATCAGATCGTTTACTCCCTCACCCATTCCCACATACTCCACGGGGATACCCGTTTCGGCTACGATTGCGATTACAACGCCGCCCTTGGCTGTGCCATCCAGTTTGGTGAGAACGATTCCCGTAATACCGGCCGCCTCTTTGAAAAGCTTTGCCTGGCTGACCGCGTTCTGCCCAGTAGTGGCGTCGACCACCAAAAGCACCTCAACGGGGGCGTCAGGCAACTCGCGATCGATGATCCTTTTGACCTTGGAGAGCTCATCCATCAAATTTTTGCGATTATGAAGCCGTCCCGCGGTGTCGCAGATAATAAGGTCGGCCTCTCTCGCCTTTCCGGCACTGATCGCGTCGTGAATGACCGCAGCGGGGTCTGCACCCTCAGAGTGACGTATTACCGACGCGCCCACTCTGTCACCCCAGATCTGTAGCTGTTCTACGGCAGCTGCACGGAAGGTGTCGCCTGCGGCGAGGATCACCTTTCCGCCTTTTACTCTTTCGATGGCAGCAATCTTGCCGATGGTTGTCGTCTTGCCGACCCCGTTGACACCCACCATGAGGATCAGACGGGGACGTGCGCTTCCCATTTTCGGCTTTTGACTTCCTGAGGAGAGAATGTCGGCAATTACCGATTTGAGAAGGGGCTTCACCTCTTCAGGAGAGCGGGCTCCTTCTTGTTTCACGCGTTTTTTGAGCTCGGTGATGATGCGCTGGGAAGTCCCCATCCCCACATCCGCAGTGATCATCACCTCTTCCAGTTCGTCATAAAGCTCATCGTCAATCTTGGAAAAACTCGCCAGCGCACCCAGGCGCTTAAAGCTTTCGCCTATATTCTTGAAAAAAGACATATTTTCGTCCTCTCTCCTGCGGAAGCTATTTGCTTAACATCCTCTCCCCTCCGCAGGGTGAAACAGAATGTATATGGTAAGATTGAATTGATTTCAAATTACTAGTACCTTGTGAAATCCAAATTTTTCATGGCAATGGGTTTAATGTACAAGTTTAAGATGTTGCCTTGTACTCGCCGGATTTTTCTGTCAGTATGCCCGGCATGCGACCAGGCATACTGATATGTATCCTACTTGATGCCCAACTTGCCCTCAACCTCGGCCACATTGAGCTGAAGGAGCTTGGAAACGCCCTCTTCCTGCATCGTAACGCCATAGAGTACGTCCGCTTCTTCCATCGTGCCGCGACGATGGGTGATGGCGATGAACTGAGTCTTGTCTGTCATTCTTCGCATATACTGAGCGAATTTGGTCACGTTTACATCATCCAATGCTGCCTCAATCTCGTCGATCAGGCAGAAGGGCGCAGGGTTGACCTTCATGATCGCAAAGTAAATTGCAATGGCCACAAAAGCCTGTTCACCACCGGAAAGCTCGGCGAGGTTCTTAATCAGTTTTCCCGGAGGCTGCACCATTATATCAATACCGCTCTCCAAAATATCACCCGCTTCTGAAAGGGTCAGGTTTGCTCTTCCCCCACCGAAAAGCTCAGTAAATATCAAGGAAAAGTTTTGGGCGATCAGCGTGAAGTTTTTCGAAAATATCTCCTGCATTTGAAAAGTCAACTCACCGATCATCCGCATAAGCTCAGCCTTTGAGCGTTCAACATCGGCAAGCTGCGCGCCCAAAAACTCATAGCGGGCGCTTACTTCCTTATATTCCTCAATGGCGCTTAGATTAACGCTTCCGATCGCCTTGATCTTATTGCGAAGCTCTATGAGTTGGCGGCCCGCCTTTTGTGGATCCTCCAGACGCACGGCCTGTTCAAGTGCTTGGGAAAGTGTTAGCTCATACTCGTCCCATAGCTTTGCAACCGTACTGTCGTTTTCGCTCTGTAGGGAGTTCTTTTTCTCCTCAAGACGCACCATTTCACGGTAGGCAATCTCTCTTCTCGCGGAGATCTGCTTAAGCTCGCCGCGAAGCTTGGCGGTCTGCTGCTCACAAGCTTCCCTCTCGCGGGATTTATGCATGATGGCTTCCTGAATAGAAGAACTTTCGAGAGAAAGGGTCTCTTTCTCTTTTTGCAGCGTACCGATACGCAGGGTAATCTCCTGATTTTTGGCCGTCAGTTCCTCGGTGCGCAAGGTCAGGTCAGCATTTCTTTTGTCGCCCGCAGTAAGTCTTACGCGAAGCTGCTCTTCGCCCAGAGAGAGAAGCTCTATATCTTTTTCACAAAGCATCTGCCCTGTCGTCAGCTGTGATATGAGTGCCGCGCCTTCGGTGGCTGATAACTGGGAGGCTGCGCGCTTATCCGTAAGCCCGGCGATCTCCAGCTGGACCTGGGCCATATCCTTTTCCAAAAGAATCAGAAGCTCGGCGGCATCTGTACTCGCAGCATGCATCTCATCAATACGAAGGGCAAGAAGGCGCTCTTCCTCCTTGGCGTTTGTCATAGAAGCCTCCGCCTCGGCCAGTGTATTTCGCAGTTGACGGAGCTCTGCACTGTAACGGATCTCATCTTCGCCGCCGCTTTTTTGCTGAGCCTGTGTGGCGACAATTTCAGCCTGAATGGCTGAGAGATCACGGTCTAGTTCGGCCGCCTGACGTGAAAGCTCACCGGCGTCCTTTTCGATCCCATCCGCCTGTGCGAGAAGGCGGTCAATTTCGCCCTGTCGCCCTAATATCCCTACAGAGCGCGCGGTGTATCCGCCGGTCATCGAGCCACCTGCGTTGACCATCTGCCCGTCCAGAGTGACGACCCTGAAACGGTAGCCATTATTCTTTGCCATGGAGACGGCGTTGTCAAGATTATCGGCGATGACGATCCGACCTAAAATCCAGTCGACAACCCCCCGGTAGGCGGGGGCGCATGTGACAAGCGCGCTGGCGATGCCGAGAAAGCCTTTTTCCTTCTGAAAGCTCCCCGCTTCCATCGAGGTTCCCTTCACAGAGGTGATTGGCAAAAAGGTTGCTCGTCCCGATTTAGAAGTGGAAAGCATGTTGATGGCCCGTTTGGCCACTTCTTCGCTGTCAACCACGATGTTTTGCAGAGCTTGTCCCAAAGCGGTTTCAATAGCGGTGGAATAACGGTTATCCGTATCGATGATTTTCGATATTGGGCCATGTATACCCTTAAGCTGGCCAGTTTCCGCCTGTTTAACGATATACTTGACACTGGAGGCAAAACCCTCCATATTTTTATCGAGGTCTGACAGAAGTCTGGCACGCTGGCGAAGCTCGCCGGCTTTTGTCATAAGCTCGTTTTCCTTTGTTCTGATGCCTGTAAGCTTTTCTTGCCGTCCTTGGCGCTTCAGCTCGTACCCCTTGATGTAGTTTTGAAGGGTGCCTATATTTTCGGTGATTCCGCTGATCAACTCCTCGCAATCCGCAATTTCACCACGGATGCGTTCCAGGTTTTGCACCCGGATTTCGGCGTCAGCGGACAATCCACCGAGTCGGTTTTTGCTTTCGCCGATCAGCGTTGTCGAGGATGCAGCCATAAGCTTTGCCTTTTCGATTCCCTCAAAAAGTCCGCTTCGGCGCAAGCGCAGTTTGTCGAGTTCATCCATCGAGGCGTTCTGCTCGGCCTGTACCCCATCCAAAGCGGCAGACGCTTCTTCAATTTGAATTCGGATTTTCTCGGCTTCAATCCGTTTGTCCGATATTTCCCGGCCTTTTTTTTTGAGTTCTTCCTCCATTTCGCCCCTTGACATGCATGATGAATCGATCTCCTCACGCGCTTCGGCGATGGAACGGGTATTATGCTGTATGTCATTTTGCAAAACAGCGCTTTCGGATTCAAACTGCGAAATCCTTTCACCGGCGCTTTTAAGCTCGGTGCGAAGCTCTTCAATCTTCAGTATGCACGCCTGCATGTTTTCAAAAAGTGAAGTTGTGTGGCTTTCAGCACTAGCCGTTTCGGTATCCGCCTTGTCAAGATCACTTTTAGACGCCATCAACAGGTCGTTCTGCTGACGAAGGGCAGCCGTAATGCCGGACAGAGAATGGGTCCAGACTGATATTTCAAGGGTCTTCTTCTCCTCGGCATAACCTAAAAATTCCGCGGCCTTCTTCGCTTCCCGCTGTAAAGGCTCTACCCTTCCCTGCAGCTCGCTTAAAATATCCTTGAGGCGAAGCATATTTTCATCGGCCATGGCCAAACGGCGCTCAGCCTCGGTTTTCCGATAACGGTATTTGGCAATACCCGCAGCCTCTTCGAAAATTTCGCGACGCTCTTTGCCCTTGGCAGAAACAATTTCCGCAATTTTACCCTGTCCGATAATCGAATAGCCGTCGCGGCCGAGGCCGGTATCCATAAACATTTCATATATATCTTTTAAGCGCACCATGGCGCCGTTTATCCGATACTCACTGTCGCCCGAACGGTAAAGGCGCCTTGTGATTGACACGAGGTCCTCGTCAAAAGGCAGGGTGCGGGAGGTGTTGTCGATAAACAGGGTTACGCTTGCCGTTCCCTGTGATTTTCTGGACTGAGTTCCGTTAAAGATAACATCTTCCATCTTGACTCCACGAAGAGTTCGTGTGGACTGCTCGCCAAGAACCCAACGCACCGCGTCGGCGATATTACTTTTCCCACTTCCATTTGGGCCTACGACGGCGGTAATGCCATCCGTAAACTCCAGTTTTGTTCTATCGGGAAAGGATTTAAATCCCTGAATCTCAAGCGCTTTTAATTTCAAGCTGACACCTCCCTTATACTAAATTCAGAACTCTTATCTTGTTCTCTTTCCCGCCGCAGAGGGGGAAGAGAATAAATCAAATTGACAGCAACGGATTAAGCCGGGGGACCGTTATATCTCTTAACATCCGGTTCTCTTCCCGCCGCAGAGGGGGAAGAGAATAAATCAAATTGACAGCAATGGATAAAGTCGGGGTACCGTTATATCTCTTAACATCCGGTTCTCTTTCCCGCCGCAGAGGGGGAAGAGAATAAATCAAATTGACAGCAATGGATAAAGTCGGGGTACCGTTATATCTCTTAACATCCGGTTCTCTTTCCCGCCGCAGAGGGGGGAAGAGAATAAATCAAATTGACAGCAATGGATAAAGGTCGGGGGTACCGTTATATCTCTTAACATCCGGTTCTCTTTCCCGCCGCAGGCGGGGCAAAGAGAATAAATTAATTTGACAGCAACGGATATAGCCTGGCCACCGTTATATCCGTCTACTATTTTAATGCGATACCCCATCTGCTGTAAAGCATTTCTGTTAACTTCCTTGTGCCCTGTCATTCTGGAACGATCAGCGGGGTTAATGTGTACCTCAATCTCTCTGGGGAAACAGCCTGACGCTTTGATTTGATCACACAGCCTTTGCAGCATGATCTTTCCCTCACAGAGCTCACGAAAGGCGGGATGATAAGGTCCTGCAAGCATCTGGCTTTCCAGTAGTTCACTGGCGTGCAACCCCACCTTGATCACGTGAATTCCGGCGTTCATAAAGCCGAGCATCAATTTTGCAGAAAGATCTGCCGCCTGATCAAGCGCCATTGGGTGATAGCATCCCTCAAGAAACAGGCGACCCAACAGGGTGCCCTCAATTACGATGGTGGGATAGATCCGTATGGTATCGGGTGCGAGGGCGATCAGCCTTTCCCCCGTATACAGATCTTTCTGTTCATCATCCTGATAAAGGCCCAGCATCATCTGCAAGCCCAAAGAGAAACCCGCTTCTTGAATCAAGGCAGAAGCCTTGACGACGTCATCCGCTGTATGTCCTCGCAAATTGGCGGTAAGTACCTCATCCACCATACTTTGCGCGCCCAGCTCCACGGACGTGACGCCGAAGGATTTGAGAATATGCAAAATTTCCTCGTCTATCGCATCGGGGCGGGTGGAAACTCTTATTCCCATAAAGCCAGAAGCGCCCACAAAGGGGGCTGTCGCTTCTAAAAGCGAAACCATATAGCCCTTTTCGATGGCGGTAAAACTCCCGCCAAAAAAGGCGATTTCCGCATTGCGGCTCTCTTCGCCCATGTGCGCAAGAGCCCCACGGCATATCTCTTCGACCTGCCGTGGGGTGACAGGCTCTCCAGAGCCCGATATGCTGTTTTGATCGCAGAAGCTGCACCGGTTGGGGCAGCCCAGATGGGGTACAAAAATCGCTATATTCCCATGTTTCAATTTCCCATCAGCTCCAAAGCTTCTTTGGCAGCAAGCTGTTCGGCGGTTTTCTTACTTTTTCCCGAACCGCGCCCGATGACATTGGAGTTGAGGCGAACCTCGACATCAAACCGCTTGTCATGATCGGGGCCGCTCTCACCCACCAAATAGTACTTAACCTTTTCCTCGGGGTTGTGCTGGATTATCTCCTGAAGGATGGTCTTGTAATCTTTAAAGCCCGCCACCTCGTCGTCACAAAGTCTTGATTGTACTCTTGACAGCACGAAAACTCTCGCCGCCTCGATTCCTCCATCCAGAAAGACTGCGGCGATCAGTGCTTCAAAGGCATCCGCGAGCACCGATGGACGATTGCGCCCGCCCATCTGGCTTTCGCCCTTACCAAGAAGAAGATATTCACCCAGCGCAATTTCCATGGCGAACTCAGCCAGCGTGGCTTCACAGACCAAAGAAGCGCGGATTCTGGTCAGCTCACCCTCGGGGAGATCAAATTTTTTGTAGAGATGGTCGGATACAATCACCGAAAGAATAGAATCCCCCAGAAATTCCAACCGCTCGTTATTGCCATATTTCGATTTCATCTCGTTGGAATAGGAAGAGTGAGTCAGAGCGGTTTGCAGAATAGCCGCATTTTTGAAATGATATTCAATACGATTTTCTATGTCCATCTTTCTCCCCCTATTCCTCAGCGGTAGCTCCCACCGAACTTTTCAATTCGGCAATCCCCGCCTCGATTTCGGATACGATCCCTGACTTACAGCAGTGAATCGCTTGTCGTATCGCGTTTTTAAATGCCATGTCGTTTGAACTGCCATGTGCCTTGATCACCGGTTTGGCAAGACCCAGCAGCATAGCACCACCGTGCTCGCTGTAATCCAGCTTCTTTTTAAAGCCCTTGAACTGCTTTGCCATCACGAGGGCAGCCACCTTGGTCATCGCGGAGCTTTTGAACATGGACTTAAGTTCACCCGTGAACATTTTGGCAAGCCCTTCTGACAGCTTAAGGATCACATTGCCGGTAAAACCGTCACAGACAGCAACATCGCACTCTCCAAGGGGAATGCCCCGCGCTTCGATATTACCAATGAAGTTGACCGGAGCGGCATTCAAAAGCCGATTGGCGTCAATCTGAAGATCATTGCCCTTATTATCCTCGGTTCCGATGTTGACCACAGCCACACGGGGCGACTTGATCGACATAAGTCTTGACATGTACACCGAGCCCATGATACCAAACTGCACCAGCATCTCCGGCCGACACTCGCTGTTGGCTCCCGAGTCGATCAGCATATAATATCCGGCGCTATTGGGAATGACCGTCCCAATGGCAGGTCTTTTGATACCCTTGATTCGCTTAACAATCAGGGTGCCTCCCACCACAAGGGCGGCCGTGCTTCCGGCCGAAACAAAGGCGTCTCCTTCCCCGTCGGCAACCATTTTGAGGCCCACCGCCATGGAGGAACCGCTATAATTTTTCATGATTTGGGTGGACTCTGCCTCGATAGGCATCACTAAGTCTGCATGGCGAATCTCTATGCCCTGCAGAGATATTTGCTGCTCGGCAGCTGTTTTTTTAATTTTCTCAGCATCTCCCACAAGAACGATTGTTTCGCCGAATTCCAACGCCGCCTGAGACGCACCTTTAATTACGGCAAGCGGAGCGTTGTCTCCTCCGAAAGCATCCACAATTATTTTCATTTTGACACACCTCAACTATCTTTTCATCTAGACGGGCAAGGGACCTTTCGGCGAGGGCCATATACCGCCCTGCCTTGTCCTTTATCACAGTCCCGATAGGGGGAAGCAAACCCATACTCACGCCCATGGGCTGAAAATCCTTGACCTCAGGGTTACTGATGTAACCGATCAGCGCACCAATCATTGTCTCACAGGGAAGGATCAGACCTGGTTGTCCCGATAAACGCCTGTAAAGATTGATTCCCGCCAGTATCCCGCAGGCGGCAGACTCCATATATCCTTCAACACCGGTGATTTGACCGGCGAAATAAATCCCCCGTTCGGATTTGAGTGACAGATCGGGCTCTAAAAGCCGCGGCGAGTCAATAAAAGTATTGCGGTGCATCACGCCATAGCGGGAGAAGACGGCGTTTTCCAGGCCGGGGATCATTGAAAAAACTCTTTTTTGCTCGCCGAATTTAAGATTGGTCTGAAAGCCCACCAGACCCCATAATGTTCCGTCAGCGTTTTCACGCCTGAGCTGTACCACGGCCCACGGTCTTTTTCCCGTAGAGGGATCGCGTAGTCCTACAGGCTTCAGTGGCCCATGGCTTAAGGTATCAGGACCTCTCGCGGCCATAATCTCCACCGGCATGCAGCCCTCATACACTTTTTTATCCTCAAGCTCAAAGTCCTTGAGAGGGGCCCTCTCAGCAGCAACAAGCTCTATGATAAAACGTTCATAGCAGTCCTTATCCATCGGACAGTTGAGGTAATCGTCATCGCCTCGACCATACCGCGCGGCGGCGAAAACCTTGGTTAAATCGATCGAGCTGTATTCCACAATCGGGGCGGCTGCATCGAAAAAGCTGAGATGCTCACTGCCACAAAGTTCTTTGATCCTCTCGGACAGCACCTTGGAGGTAAGCGGCCCGGTTGCAATAATCACAGGACCCTCGGGCAGCTCGGTCACCTCGCCCTGTCTCACTTTTATGTTTGGGTGAGAACGTATCTCTTCGGTAACTTTTTTCGAAAAAATCTCTCTATCCACTGCGAGTGCGCCTCCGGCAGGCACCCGGCACTCCGCAGCACATTGCATCAGGAGGGAACCGAGTCTTCGCATCTCTTCCTTTAACAGGCCAGCAGCAGAGTTAACCCTGTCGGCTTTGAGGGAGTTTGAGCAGACAAGTTCGGCGAAACCGGGCATACTGTGGGCAGGGGAATATTTTTGGGGCTTCATTTCGTAAAGCGTAACTTTAACTCCGCGGTTAGCGAGAGCCCAGGACGCTTCGCAACCGGCCAGTCCGGCGCCTATCACATTTGCCATCATTTGGACTCGGTCCCCTTTGTCCGCTTGGAAGCAGGCTTTTTGGCCTTGTCTCCGGCAACGGAATCCACAGCGTTTGTTTTTGTGGATTTGGTTGTCTTCTTCGCAGCCGTGTCTGTGGCAGCGGACTTAGCAGACTTCGATGTCTTCTTTACATCCGTGTCTGCGGCAGCAGACTTAGCAGATTTCGTTGTCTTCTTCGCTGTAGTGTCTGCGGCAACGGACTTAGCAGACTTCGATGTCTTTTTCGCAGCAGTGTCTGTAGCAGCAGACTTAGCAGATTTCGTTGTCTTCTTCGCAGCCGTGTCTGCGGCAGCAGACTTAGCAGATTTCGTTGACTTCTTCGCAGCAGAGCCCGCGTCATTTGTTTTTGTAGACTTTTTTGGTTCCTTGGATGGAAATTCATCGGTCCACTCACTTGTTTTTATATATCCGCAGTCTTCTTTTTTACAATGAACACTTCCCCCACGGCCCATCTTTTTATATAGGGTGGCACCGCACTGGGGACAAAGATCAGTAAGGGGCTTATCCCAAGTCATAAAGGTACAGGTTGGATTATGCTCGCAGCCAAAATAGCCCTTCCCATTCTTTGACTTCTTAGCCAACACCTTGCCGCCGCACAGGGGGCAAAGACCGCCGGTCTGCTGGGTAATTTTTTTGGTATTCTTACACTCGGGGAAGCCAGGGCAGGCCAAAAACTTACCAAATCTTCCCGTCTTGATCACCATTTTGCGACCACACAATTCACAGACGACATCGGTCTCTTCGTCGGGAATCTTGACCCTTGTGCCTTTCATATTTTCTTCGGCAGTCACAAGGGATTTTTCAAAGCCTTCATAAAAGTTCTGCAAAGTGTTGACCCAATCGGTCTTACCCTCTTCAACTTCATCCAGACCGCGCTCCATTCGGGCGGTAAATTCAACATCCACAATGTCTGCAAATTGTTCTTCCATCAGCTTGGTGATGACCTCGCCCAGTATCGTAGGTTTAAGTGCCTTTCCTTCGCGCTCCATATAGCCGCGCTGCAACACTGTAGTAATAATGGGCGCATAGGTGCTGGGTCGGCCTATGCCGTTTTCTTCAAGGGCCTTGATAATCGAGGCCTCGGTATATCGCGGCGGGGGCTGCGTAAAATGCTGATTGGCCAAAAGGGAGCCCAGACCCAGAAGATCACCCTTTTCAAGGGGAGGCAGGGCGTTTGCATCCTCTTCCTCGTTGTCCTTGCTCTCTTCGTAAAGAACAGTATAGCCGTCAAAACGCACTGAATAGCCGGAAGCCTTAAATAGATATTCCCCGGCTGTGATATCGGCGGATACGGTATCCAAAAGGGCGCTTGCCATCTGACTGGCGATAAAGCGCTCCCAGATCAGCTTGTAGATTTTGTATTGTTCGATGGTCAGGCTCGCCCGGGCATGCTCGGGCGTAAGAGATGGCATTGAGGGACGTATAGCCTCATGGGCATCCTGCGCCCCTCCGCGCGAGCGGTAGACCCGCCGGCTTTGAGGAAGGTATTCCTTGGAATAACGGGATTCGATAAAAGCGGCGGCCTCATCGGCGGCCTCATTGGAGATGCGCAGCGAATCCGTTCTCATATAGGTAATCAGTCCGACCGCGCCAGTACCCGCCAGCTCAATTCCTTCATACAGCTCTTGGGCGACTTTCATTGTGCGTCTGGCTTGAAAGCCCAGTCGTCGTGATGCGTCCTGTTGAAGGGTTGAGGTGATAAAAGGGGGCAGGGGGGACTTTTTACGTACATTCTTTTTCACTTCAGTAACTGTAAAGGGTTTTCCCTTTATATCTGCAACAAGAGCCTCAGATTCAGCAGCCTCTTTTGGCTCGAGTTTTTTTCCATTTTTACTGTGCAGATGGGCGTCAAAAGGACGTGTATCCCCCTCTGCCAGAAGCTTTGCATCAATGGTCCAATATTCTTCAGTAATAAAGGCGCGAATTTCCTCTTCTCTGTCTACGATCAGACGTAAGGCCACCGACTGGACGCGTCCGGCCGAAAGGCCCTTGCGCACCTTGCGCCAGAGGAAGGGACTGAGCTTATAGCCTACAATGCGATCCAGTATACGGCGTGCCTGTTGGGCATTGACTAAATCAATGTCCACTTGGCGGGGATTGGCCATACCGTTTGTGATCCCACTTTTGGTAATCTCATTAAAAGTGACCCTATTGGCGTCACTGAGGTCGAGGCCCAAAAGATGAGCCAGATGCCAGGATATTGCTTCGCCCTCTCGGTCGGGGTCGGTGGCAAGATATATTTTGTCCTTCTTTTTTGCCGCCTTTCTGAGCGACTCAACAAGGCTTTCTTTACCCTTAATTTCTTCATAGACGGGGGCAAAACGGTTTTCAACGTCCACACCCAGCTTGCTTTTCGGCAAGTCTCTAATATGTCCCATAGAAGCGACAACTTCAAAGTTGTCACCCAGATATTTTTGAATTGTTTTCGCTTTGGCCGGCGACTCAACAATCACAAGATTTGACATTCTAAACCTCCGCATTCAGTCTGACTTTTTGTCCGGTCTGACTCTGTATCTTCTGCCCGGCAACGGCTCGGCAAGCCCCATAATTTCAAGCTCGGTCAGCGCCGCCAGCACCTGAGATATTTCCTCGTCTGTGCTTTCGGCCACTGCATCCGCCGACTCAAAGCCAGAAGAAAGGGCCGCATATACGACAGCTTGGATTCTTTCTCTAAATTCAGGCATCTGAATAATATTATATTCTGTCTTTGCAGCCTTGGAAACCACTTTAACCGTTTTTGGGTTTTGAACCGCCCTGGATATGGGACTAATAGGATATCCATACACAGGTATGTATTCTTCCAGTATATCCATGGCGCAGCCGATAGACTTCACACCGTCCTTGATCAAATCGTTGCAGCCTTCCATCTTGGGATCATAGATCTCACCCGGTACGGCAAATACCTCGCGGCCTTGATCCATCGCGTGTCTTACTGTGATCAGCGCACCGCTTTTTCGTGGTGCCTGTACGACGGCAACGCCCATGCCTAACCCCGACATAATGCGGTTTCTGATCGGAAAATGATGAGCCATAGGCGGGGTACCGATAGGATATTCGCTGATGACTGCACCGTTATTGTTTTCGATCCGCCGGCGCAACTTTTCATTGCTGCGGGGATAGGGGTTGTCCAGTCCGCATCCAAGCACCGCCACCACCTTACCGCCGCCATCAAGAGCGCCCTGTAAAGAGGCGGCATCGAGTCCCGGTGCCAGCCCGCTGACCACAACCGCTCCGGCCGCACCGAGTTCACTCCCCAAATTTTCCGCTGCCCGAAGACCATAGTCGTTCGCGTGTCTGGTGCCGACCATGGTAATCACATATCTGCCCTTTAAAACGGAAAGGTCGCCAGTGGTATAAAAGACAAGTGGCTTTGAGTGAATCTGAGCAAGCATGCCTGGATAATCGGATGAATCGGGTGTGACGATCTTGGCACCGTAAGAAAAAGCATTGTCGCGCTGTTCTATTGCCTTGCAAAGGTCGTGCCTTATGATCGCAGCAATTTCGGACTGCGTAAAAAAGCCGTCTGCCAATAGCTGCTCGCGGCTTTTCTCAAAGATGGATGCGGGATCGTTATATTGTTCCAGTACACGATGTGCGCGAACTGTTCCGATCCCGAACAGGTTCTGACACCATATCCAGTATAAACAGTCTGACATGTCAATCCCCATTCCGCCGCTTCGTGCCGGCAGAAAAATTCTATCAAAGAATGCACCTTATCACACGAAGGCCGGAAATGATAAGGGCTTTATTGTCCGTCCCTTCAGGTTTAATGCAGCGGGAAGACAAAAAACTTCTGTCAAGGGTTATATCGACACATGTTTATTTTCGCTGAGTGCATGTAACATATTTTCGGTGGCAATCTTCCGGTTTCCGTTGCCCTCACCAAAGTATTACTCTTTCATTGCCCTGCTTCTCATTTCCCAGGAAATAATACCGGCTGCTACGGCGGCATTCAACGAGTCACATCCGACGCTGATCGGAATGATCAGGCTTCTGTCGCACAGCTTGATAATTTCCGGGGAAATGCCGCCCCCTTCGTTTCCGATGATCACAGCCGCACCCTTCAAATCAATCTGGTCGATGGCGATGCTCTCTGACGAGAGCGCGGCAGCATATACCGGCACCCCGATTTCACGCAAATGGCGGATGGTGCTTTCCAAAGATACCGTCACAAGGGCTGATGCCCTGAATACGCCGCCCATCGAGGCACGGATGACCTTGGGGCTAAAAAGGTCAGGGCAATCTTCAGAAAGGATGACCCCTCTGAGCGAAAAGGCATTCACGCTTCGGAGTATCGCGCCTACATTGCCAGGGTCCTGCAAAGAGGAAAGCAGTAGATACCCACCCTCTTTTTTGAGAATTAATTCTTGATGGGGCAAATAGCACTGACAGAAAACACCCTGAGGAGAATCTGTTTCAGATATTTTTTGACAGAGGGCCTCAGTGATCATATAGCACTGTTCAGCCGCATTCAGAAGAGTCTCAAATTTTTCGATCTTCTTCTCAGATGCCCGCTCAGTAAAAAAAAGTCTTTCGATCCGGATGCCGGCATCCAATGCGTCAGACGCCAACTTTAGCCCCTCAAAGGCAAAGCGCCCGCTTTCGCCCCGTGTACGCTTTGAGGCCATCAGATGTATTATATCCTTAATTTTCTGATTTTCTCTGGAAGTGATCAATTCCATCCTCAACCGTCCCCCGATGAACTTCCTCTGTATTCAAAGACGTCCGGACCAAACTGGGCCCGGACGTCATTCCGACTTAAAGAGCCGCCTTCGCCTTCTCCACAATTGCCGCAAAGGCAGAGGAGTCACTGATAGCTATCTCGGACAGCATCTTTCTATTGAGGTTAATGCCCGCCTTGTTGAGACCGTTCATAAAGGTCGAGTAGTTGGTACCATTGGCGTGGCATCCCGCCGAAATTCTGGTAATCCAAAGACGCCTGAAGTTTCTCTTTTTCTGCTTTCTTCCGGCATATGCATAATTGCCTGATTTCATCACGGCCTGTTTGGCCATTTTAAAATGTCTGCTCTTGTCCCCAAAGTAGCCTTTAGCGAGCTTTAATATCTTTTTTCTGCGCTTCCTAGTGGACATAGCGCCCTTTATACGAGCCATATTTATTCTCCTTTGTTATCGGTTAGTTCTTACTCTGCCACTTGTCAACAGGGTGGGCGAGTCCAAAAACTCCGCAGCTTTGACGGGTGATTTGTGATCGTCACCGGGTTGACATCCGTTATTTAGTTATTTGGCATCATCAGTTTGATTGCTTTGACATTCGTGGCATCAGCATAGGCGGCCTGACGCAGGCCTCTCTTGCGCTTGGTAGTCTTCTTGGTCAGAATATGGCGCTTGTTGGCATGGGATCTTTTTATCTTCCCCGTCTTCGTCATCAGAAAGCGTTTTTTCGCCCCACTGTGTGTTTTGATCTTAGGCATGATTTGTTTCCTCCTTATTTACTTCAAAGGCTTGGCCGCGATAAACATCAGCATGCTGCGGCCTTCAAGCTTAGGGTCTTTCTCAATATTTCCATGCTCTGATATCTGCTCAGCGAACCGCCGCATCACGCCAAGGCCCAGATCGGTATGCGCCATTTCACGTCCACGAAAGCGTATAGACGCCTTGACCTTATTTCCCTCGCCCAAAAAGCGGATCGCTTGGTTGAGCTTGGTATTAAAGTCATTCGTATCGATATTCAGAGACAGTCTTATCTCTTTAATCTCAACAACTTTTTGATTCTTTCTAGCTTCCTTTTCACGTTTGGCCTGCTCAAACCTAAATTTGCCGAAATCCATAATACGGCACACCGGTGGAGTCGCCTGTGGAGCAATTTTTACCAGATCCAAGTTTTTCTGGGCCGCAATGGCAAGGGCATCCCTTGAGGACATAATCCCCAACTGGCTGCCATCCGCATCAATGACACGAACCTCTTTGTCCCTGATATCCTCGTTGATGTGCTGCTCGTTTTTTGTAATAGTAAAGCACCTCCATACCCTTTCAAAAAAGTTTAAGCGCAGACAGCTAACCGTCCGCGCTCTAAATAACACCGAAATAAACCGGCAACGCCGGCTTCACAGTATTAACCATGTGTCACAGTTGTGCACAGGTGAGAACGGAATGACTGTTCTACTTTCTTTTCCTATCAAGAATATCAAAAGCTGGCCCAACTGTCAAGTAGCTATATGATTTCAAATACAAATTGTACGAATATATATGGCAATTAACTTAAAAACTGGCTATATATAAAACGTCATTTTCTTCCCCCGCCTTCGGCGGGGGAAGAAATCACAAGCTTGTTTTCGAGTTAATTGGCTATAACTTTCCCGTTTCTGGCGGGCGAAAAAAGGCAACTGACTTCATATCTGTATTCCCCTGCCTCGGTGGGGAAATACAGATATGGTTTACTACTGATGCCTCTGCCGGGTGGAAATCAGATTAGACAGGTTTTAGGTCGACCTTAATTTCAGACCCCAGATAAAATGAGTAGAGAAAGCATTCTTTGACTGACAGGCCAAGGCTTTGTTCCAGTATCTCTTTATAAAGCAGCAGTTGCATCCCATAACGCTCACGAAGCTCGTCTGGTTCTTTCACCCGATCCGTCTTATAGTCAACAATTACGGCCCCGCCATCCGCCTCGACAAAGAAGCAGTCTGCGATTCCCTGCACGACCGTTCCCTCACCCAAAAGGCCCGAAAGCCCAAACCTTTCAATCAGCTCTCTGTCCGGCTGGAAGATAAATTTATGCTCTCGGATAATGCGTTTCGCGGCAAACATCCTCTCAGCAAGCGGCGACGAGAAAAAGCCCGCTATGACATCCAGTGCAACCGCGTCCCCCTCACTGGCGGTGAGGTATCCACGCTCAACAAGCCTTTTCAGTTCTTCTTTTGGATTGGCGGAAGCCAGCTGATAATCACACATCTGCATAAAGTGGTGGACGGCATTTCCCTTGGCAGCCGGAGAAATTCCCCGCTTCTCCAAAAAGGCCGGTCGGCTTTTAAAGCTTTCTTTTTCCTTTTGCTTTCCCTTTGTAAGCTCAGATACCGAGAGTTTTGCAGCGGTATGTGTGTCCGTATCAAACGGATACTCAAATTTATAACGGCGACAGAGCTCATCGATATCCTCACGGTTCGGAAGTGCTGTTTTGGTGTTTACATCAATCGATTCGCTTTTCTCCACGTCCCCTGGGAGGGCAAAGCAAAGGCGAAAGCCGGGGACTGCACTGCTCTCTCCATCCATGAGCTTCTGGCCCAGATGTGGATGATGAAGAAGGGCCATTAATATCCAATCGGATACCGATCTGCATTCTCCGACAATATAAGGCGGCAGGCGGTTTTGGTCGTCCAGCGGTGTGTAAAGTGCCCTTACCTTTTTCATTGGGTTTTTAATGGCGGCGCTTACGATCAGCTTTTCTTTCGCCCTTGTCAGTGCCACATAGAGAATCCGCAACTCCTCGGACAGGCTATAACGCTCCATTTCAAGCCTTAGTGCTGCCAGCGGAAGGGTGACGAACTGACGTCTTTCGCCGGATATCCTGCGCATGCAGGCAAAACCGAGCTGTGGGTGGGTGATCGTTGGGCGGGAGAGGTCCTCCCTGTTAAAAGAGTGATCGGCGTTTGCCAGAATCACAACGGGGAATTCAAGTCCCTTTGCGTTGTGTACGCTCATGATGACCACACCCTCTTCCCCATGGGACACGGGGGCGGCGGAAAGATCATCGCCACGCTCGGTTATCCTCCCGATGGCCCTAAGAAAGGTCGTCAGTCCCTTATAGCCCATACGGTCATAAGTGGCAGCGTATTCGATTAAAAGGCGAAGATTGGCCCGTCTGCCCTCACCCTGTGGCATCGAGCCAACCATCAGATCAAAACCCGTATCCCGATAGAGACGGGTAATTAGCATATCGACCGACATCAGGGCAGCGTGTCGACGGTATTCGGACAAAAAACGCAAAAAGCGTTCACTTTTTTCACTTCCTGCCCCAGCTGAGGCCGCAAGAGCCGTATAGAAGCTATCCCCTTTTGCACACAGTCTGATTGTGGCAATCTCATCGGAGGTAAAGCCAAAAATCGGCGACATCATCGCACCGATTAGCTGGATATCCAGAAGCGGGTTATCGATAGCCGCCAGGACATTCAGCACAGAGGATATTTCACGGGATTCAAGATACCCACCCGCCAATTTTGCGGTCGGGTTAAGCCCCGCATCGGAAAAGGCTTGATAGTAAAAACTTGCGCGCCCCGCGTAGGAGCGCAGCAGAAGGCAGACATCCCCAGCACGCACCGGGCGTTGCCCGTCACCGTCCTGCACCCTATACCCCGTGGCTATCAGCTCTTTGACACGCCTGGCCAGATATTCGGCCTCCAGCTGGGCCGCGCTTTGCTCTTTATCTTTTTCAGAAATGTCAAGGAGGTGAAGCTCCCATCCAGCCTCGCTGCTTTGGCAAAAGGTGGCGGCGGAGGTCAGATACTCATCGGGGGTATAGTCTATCTCGCCCATCTTCCGGCTCATCAAGAGCGCAAAGAGACGGTTTAGCTCTTGGGTCACCTCGTGACGGCTTCGAAAGTTGTGACCCAGGGTAATACAGGCGGGATGGCTGCATCCGTCATAAGGGGCAAAGCGATCTTTTTTCTCAATAAACAGTTCAGGCATCGCTTGGCGGAAACGATAGATGCTTTGCTTGACATCGCCAACCATAAAGAGTTTTTTTCCCCCGTCCGATATGGCGGAAAAAATCAGATCTTGTGCTCCATTTGTATCCTGATACTCGTCCACCATGATCTGATCATAGCGGCACGAAAGCTCCCCGGCCAGCGAAGTAAAGGTACAACCATCCTCACCGTCCACAAGAAGCGTGATGGCAAGCTGTTCAAGGTCAGAAAAATCCACGACTCCCTCTTCCTTTTTCATCTCAGAAAAAAGGTGGTCATAGCGCTTGGTCGCCCTAAAAAGCTCGGACAGCTTAGGCAAAAGGTCCTCGACGTCTTCTTCAAAATCTTGTTCAGTGGCTGTAAATGCCCTGTTTTGGAGATCATCCAGTGTATCCTTCACTCGAGTGCGAAGCGATTTGATGAGCTCGCGCTCATCAACATTTTCCTCTCCCCGGATGGCTGAAAGCCTCGCGAGCTTAAGACCCCCAACAAAGGCACAAAGCTCGTCCCACAAAGCGCTGTCCGCCCGCTCTTTAAGAGCCAAAAGCAGACTTTTATCCTCATGTAGGGCGGGAAGATAGGATTTTTTCGTATTTTCACAGTTCTCGGCAAGGCCGATCGCCATGTTGATCATGGAAAGGCATGCGTCTGTGGCCTCGACGGCATAAGAGCGCACAATTCGACCCCAAACGCTGTCACCAGCCCTCTCAAAACTTTGATAAAGGGCAAGCTTCTCGTCCAACCAGCGGTTATAAAAGGGGTGTGAACGGATAAAGTTGTAGAGTGCACTGATAGTTTCAACAAGCTTTCTGTCATCGCGCTCAGAGGCAAAAAGCTCGACCAGCTCTTTAAAAACTATGTTATCCGCCTCACTGTACAGCTCCTCGAGAAGCGCCTCCATTGCTTTTTGGCGGATATCGGCGATCCGGCTGTCATCTGCGATGACAAAGCCAGGGGAAAGCTCGAGCTTCTGAAAATTGTCCCGGATGAGGTCAAGACAGAAAGCGTGTATCGTGCTGATCTTCGCCCTGTCAAGAAGCTGCCTTTGCCGGAGGATCAGCGGATCTCCGGGGTGCTCCGCTGACAGCTCTGCGAGCTTTGAGGACAGTCTGTGTCGTAGTTCCCCCGCCGCAGCCTTAGAGAAACTGACGATCAAAAGCCTGTCCGCGTCCATGGGGTTCTCTCTGTCCAGCATCAAACCGATGGCGCGCTCGACAAGAACGGCGGTCTTTCCGCTTCCGGCAGCCGCAGAGAGAAGAAGACTTCCCCCACGGTCTTCAATCGCATGCCGTTGGTTTTCTGTCCACTCTCTATTTCCCATCCACTTCGCCTCCCTTCTGGGTATCATCGCCCAGAATTCCCGTGCGCTCCACTAAGTCAACTGGACGCACAGGGTCGCCATCCTCAAAGCCGCACACCCTTTTATAGTCACAGTACTGGCAGGGACTGTATCCTACACCCGAAGCGGGACAGGCCTCTACCCTTCCATCGCAAAGGAGGTCCGCCATACCGGTTACCCTTTCCTCCACGAGCTTTTGGAGCCTTTCAAGCTCCGCGCGGCTGATTACTGCTGACCGCTGCTGTATGGCATCGTCCTCCGAAAGGCGTACGGGGATAAACTCTCCCTTGCCCGTAGGCTCCATCGCCCGGATTACATGAGGCTCGTTAAGCACGATCCCCTTCATCCGGTACTGCTCACGATGCTTGCGCAGAAGCTCCTCACGCCCAACATCCCGTCCGGTGGAAAGATATCCGCCCTTTGAAGGCATATATAAAATCCCCGCGGGCTGCACATCGTGAAGCTCGCCTCTGCCGTTCTGGCAGACGGAGAAAAGATAAATCAACATCTGCATATTCAGTCCGTGATATACATCTGAAAGACTGAAGTTCTTTTTTCCCGTTTTGTAATCCACGACACGGACGTATCTTTGGTCATCCACTTCGGCGATATCAACGCGGTCAATGACCCCCTCAGTCCTGACGGTGATCCCGCCGCCGGTTGTCAGGGTGACAGGCTCCACGTCAGAGCCCCCTCGTACAGGCAGCTCAAAATAAGCCGGCACAAAAAGGCTTTGACCCAGTTCCGCTATAAGTTGGAGTAAAAGCTCCTCAATCGGCTCGACAAGGCGGGAAAAAAGATAGCTCAGCCGCTGGCCGAGCTCGGTGGTATCCGAGACCCGCGCTGCTATGTATGCCTCGATCCCACTTCGGATATGCGCCCTAAGCTCTTCTCTGTCAAACGTGGCGAGTTTACCGCCATGTCTTGCAAGCATCTCTTCCAGAATCTGATGAATCAACGAGCCCACCTCAACCGGGGAAACATCCGCCTGTCTGCGAGCCCGGATACCAAGTCCGCTTTGTACAAAAAAGGAGAAGGGACAGTTGTAATAACGTTCAATCCGCGAGGGAGACAACAGCATATTTTCACCGAAAAGACGCGAAGCCACGCCCTTGTCCTCTATCTTTTGAGGTGACTTTCGCGCTGCGGAATCGATGAGCCTCACGAAGCTATCGCCCCCGTTTTCACGGAGAAAGGCTTCCAGTGTTGCGCGCCAGGGTGTATCGTCTCGATAACATCCGGAAAGGGCGTCCGCCGCGGTCTCGAGATTCAAAACCCCGTCAATGGCAGAAACCTTTGTCTTCACCATCTGCGGGAAGATCGCAGCAGCCCCGGAAAACAGTGGGGAGGGCAAAAGCTCTTCTCCAGAAGCCGACCGCTTAGGGTAAGATATGATTACTCTCTCACTCGCGCAGGTCACAGCACTATAGCAGAAAAACCGTTCGCGGCTTAAAAAGCTTTCCCCGTCCTTGAGAAGCTCCACCCCGCTGCCGGCAAGCCTCTGGCGGTCTGAATCAGACAAAAGTCCCCCTGCAAGATCTGTTTTGGGAAAATCACCGTCTGTAGCACCAATGACAAACACCACACGGGGATTGTCCGGGCGCACCCTGTCTGCCTGCCCGATCAACAGCTGATCGAGTGCTTCCGGCGGGCGTCCGATATCAAGGGAGGCCACCGCCATCTCAAAAAGCCCTGCTAAACGATCCTTGGTATAGGCCTGCCCTCCCAGTCGGGTGGCAAAAAGATCGAGGATGTCCACCATTGCGTCCCAAAGCTGAGACTGCTCCTCCAGAAAGATCTTGCTCTCCTGTGAAGGAAGCGTTTGGGCAAAGCGAGAGAGATTTGCACCAGCATCTGTATCCAGAAAATACTGATACAGCCCGGTTGCGAACGCCTCGCCGGTTTTATCCGCTATGGCATTCTGAAAGGCCTTTAATGGGACTATAAGACGGCTGCGGCAGGCATTGATTCTAGCAAGCTTTTCGGCTGCCCTGTCATCCATGCCCTCTTGCATACCATCCGGATGGTTTTTAAAGGTGCGTTCCCACGCCGTTCCTTCAATACCCCAAGTGTAGCAGTAGTTTTCCAGAAGGCCGAGTTCCTCTGGGTCTATGTCTAAAGCAGCTGACCTCGCCAGAGTGAGCAGCGGCTGGGTGCGAAGCCCCCCCGAGCAAAGCTTTACCGCTCCAATGGCGAGGGAAGTCAGCGGCTTTGCACAGATATCTGACCTGGCATCGAGAAAATAGGGAATGCCATAGCGCTCAAGTACCGGGGGGAGCATGGGCAGATAGCGTTCCCAGTTCCTTGTGATCACCAGAATATCGCGATAGCGCATCCCCTCGTCCCGTACCAAACGGGATACCTCCCCTGCTATATAACAAAGCTCATCAAAAGGATTTGGTGCTGCAAAAAGGCGCACCCCTAACAAATCATCGCCGGTATACCGCGCCACCTGACGCATAATGTTCTTCTCCATGTGAAGAAGAGCAGGCGAATGGAATCGTTTGGGCTCACCCATTTCTATTTGTTCGGGAGAAAGTCCGATTTCATCCCGGCAACTTCTTACCAAGCGCTCCTTGGTCATCCGCGCACCGCTCCAAAGGTCAAGGGGATCGGGACCGTCGCTTAGGGAAAGGGATATATACAGTTCGGGACAATCGGCGATCATCCGCTTCAGCATCGCGTATTCCGGTGCAGTAAAGCCGTCAAACGAGTCGATCAACACACAGCGCTCTTTCAAAAAGCGCTGCCCTGAAAGCCTGTCGGCTGCCCGTGACAAAGCATCCAGCGGGTCGACATAGCGCTCGCCCACCAGCGTATTGTAAAGATCATAAATCAGGGAAAGTTCGGCAATTTTTTCCTTCAAAGCCCCCTCAGGCAATGTAAAGGTCAGAGAACTGAGATTCTCGGGAGTGAGTCCCGCGTTTTTCATCTCCTCAACGGTATCAACGACCTTGGCGATAAAGGCAGCAGAGCCGATATGGCGAGCGTAAACGCTGATCATATCCTTTAGCTCCTCAAGAGCGATACTCATCAGGACAAAGCGCCCGGTATCACTGAGATAGGGCTCACCCAATCCGCCAATCTCTCTGAAAATTTTGTCGGCGAGACGTGTAAAGCTCAAAACCTCTACATCAACTGTTTGACCCTTTAAGAGCGAATACAACTTTCTTTCCGCAATGAAGGTAGACTGCTCAGGCACGATAAAGAGAACCTGTCTTCCTTCTCGTGCCAGACGAGCAGCCTGTTCGTAAAGAAAGGTCGTCTTCCCCGATCCTGAGGGGCCAGTCACCATATGTAGCATGCTTACGCCTCCATTCGTTGAGAATCGCTATTTTGCTATCGAGCTTTTTCATCTAAATACTCTTCTTCTTCTCACTGCAGCACTAAAAAGTAAATATCATCAATTGGCCACTTACAATGATCATCGTGTTCGTTTATCAGAAGAAAACGCATATACTACAAATCCAGAAAAAGCAACGTCTTACTATCTGCATTTAATTTTGCATGACATCCAATGGGCAAAATTGCATTGTTACTCCCATGCCCGAAATCATCATTCTTGACAACAGGAATCTTGTTTGTTCTTCCAAAGCGTTCTAATCGGTTTAGTAATTCAGGATACTTCGTATTCGAATAATGACCGAATAGTAAACCGGTAACATTGCTCAAAAATCCGCTTTGCTCAATGTGTGAAAGATACATACTAATACTGGCAGGCTCGGAAAAATCAGCATAATCCTCCAGAAACAATAGATACTTTTGCTCCTTGCTATAAGGGAAATATTTACCTCCGAGCAATAACGCAAAATTTCCTACATATCCGCCAATAAGAATTCCCTCGCCTGTCCCGAAACATATTGTACTCCAATCACTGTTTTTTTCAAATTCAACAGGTGTTTTATCTATAAAATGAGTCATAAACTGCCTGTCATTATATTCGGTCAAATTTGCAAAAGTAGAAGGTTTCTGTCCATAAAAAGTGATAAGACCCGTATTTATATGAATTGCATTGAGCAATGTTGTTCCATCGCTGTAACTTACGATAAGCTTTGGATTTCGCCGAATATTTTCAAAGTCAATAAGAGGCAGAATTTCGTTACCCCACCCAACCTCCACCGAATAAAACCATTTTGACTTCTTTGTCAGAAATCATATCATTAAAATCACTGGCTCGTTCTTGCTCGGTCGCGGAATATCCATATGTATTTTTAGATAAATTCTTTGATTTCTTCACTTTAAAACCTTTTGCTTCCAATACACCAATAGATTTATCATAATGATTTTCTTCTGCAGCATAACACGGAGATATTATCCCAATCATGTCGCCTGTTTTTAATTTTTCTGCCATAATCCAGATACCTCCTTAAAATTATCAGTTTTTGAATATTAAGCCTAGCCCCAAAAAAGAGATTGTGCACTCAATATATGAATCTACATAATCTTAATATTGCATTGAAAATCACTAAACCTGTAAACATTATATATCATGTATGACAAAAAACATACTGTAATCCTCAAGTCATACCATATTCATTCTACTTAAAGCTTCGCTTTTAAGCAGCCAATTTTCTTGAAATGTAGACAGTAAATAGTCGTTTTCTATTATTATCTTTTTTTCGAACCACAGGTTTTCGGTTATAAAAAGTGCCTGCGCTTTCCGCGCAGGCACTTAATAATAAAAATATTTAGAAGGAACCACCCAGAGTAATCGCCTTCATATTGGTTTCAATGAGCTGAGCCTTCGAAGCGGGAACGCATTTTTCGATGGCTTTTTTCACCGTCTCAAGAGAAGCGACCGAGCACTTGGCAAACATCTGGCCGAGCATGATCACATTGGCCAGGGTTCCAAGATGTTGTTCTCTGGCAATTCGGGTGGCAGGTATGTAATAAACCTTGATATCAGTTCTATCGCATTTCTTTTCCACCCATCGAGCTGTCGACAATGGCCACACCGCCCGGGACGACACTGTCAATGAACTTGTCATAGGATGGGGGTATTCATGACGATCAGAATATCGGGATTTAATACAAGTGGGGAGCTGATGGGCATATCGGAAAGGCAGACGCTGCAATTGGCAGTTCCTCCACGCATTTCAGGGCCATAGGATGGCAACCAGGAAAGCTCTTTTTGGTCCACCATGCCGCAATAAGCGAGAATTTTACCCGCAAATAGGATGCCCTGCCCGCCGAAACCGGCCAACAGTATATTGTTTTGCGCCATTACTTGTCACCCCCGGTTGTTTTATCCTTATAGACGCCCAGCGGATAATAGGGCATCATATTCGCTCTCAGCCAGTCCAATGCCTCGACAGGAGTCAGGCCCCAGTTAGTGGGACAGGTAGAGAGAAATTCAACAATGGTGAAGCCATCTCCGCGCATCTGCGCTTCAAATGCCTTTTTAACAGCAGCCTTCGCATTTCTGATGTTGGGCACGGTATCGACAGAGACGCGCTGGGCAAGGGCAACGCCATCCAGAGTGGCAAGCATTTCACACACGTGAATCGGATAGCCGGCCTTTTTCACATCACGGCCGTAAGGGGTGGTCTGTGAGATCTGGCCAGCAAGAGTTGTCGGGGCCATCTGGCCGCTGGTCATGCCATAAATGGCATTATTGACAAAGATGATGGTGATGTTCTCTCTCCGCGTGTCGCAGCGTGAACTGTTTCGGCGGTGCCGATCGCGGCAAGATCTCCATCCCCCTGATAGGTAAATACAAGATTTTCGGGGTGCACGCGTTTCATGCCGGTGGCTACAGCGGGGGCGCGGCCATGGGGAGACTCCACCATATCGCAGCCAAAATAGTCATAGGCAAATACGGCACAACCTACGGGGGCAACACCGGCTGCGTTGCCTTCCAGTTTAAGCTCGTCCATCACCTCGGCCACAAGACGGTGAATAATACCGTGTGTGCAGCCGGGGCAATAATGGGTGGGAATATCAATTAAAGCCTTGGGCCTTTCAAATATTACTGACATCACTTGTTACCTCCATCTGCCTCTCGGATTGCCTGAAGAACCTCGGCGGGGCTTGGTACCACTCCGCCGGTGCGGCCAACAAAGCTTACCGGACGGCCTCCGGATAAGAGACGTACATCATCCACCATCTGACCCATGCTCATTTCAACACAGATCATGTGCTTTGCTTTGGCAGCAGCCTCGCTGATCACCTTCTCAGGGAAGGGCCAAAGGGTAATCGGACGGATTAAGCCGACCTTGATTCCCTCTGCACGGGCGGCGACAACCGCAGCTTTTACGATTCTGGCCGTCGCACCATAGGCAACCACGACCGTTTCAGCATCCTCTGTCATAAAGCTTTCAGAGCGAACCTCTTTTTCTTTGATGACATCATATCTTTTTAAAGCGCTCTATGATCGTCTGTTCAAGAACCTCCGGGACGAGATACAACGAGTTGATCACATTGTGTTTTCTTTTAAAACCGTGGCCTGTTAATGCCCAGGGCTTCTCGGGAATCGTATCAGCAGAAATCTTGGGGAATTCCACCGGCTCCATCATCTGGCCGAGCATGCCATCCGCTAGAATCATGGCCGGCATACGGTAGCGGTCGGCGAGATCGAAGGCGTCCACGATGGTATTCGCCATCTCCTGCACGGTGGAGGGAGCGAGAACAATGATATGTAAGTCACCATGACCGGGAGCCTTTGTCGCTTGCCAATAATCGGCCTGTGAGGGCTGGATGCCGCCAAGACCGGGTCCGCCGCGCTGTACGTTGAGGATAACGCAGGGAAGATCCGAGCCAGCAAGATAGGAGATGCCCTCGCATTTAAGCGAGATCCCCGGTGAGGAAGAGGATGTCATAACCCTGGCTCCAGCCGCGGATGCGCCAAGCACCATATTAATAGCGGCAACCTCGGACTCTGCTTGCAGGAATGTACCGCCCAGCTTCGGCATCCTTTTTGCCATATAGGCCGCTACCTCTGTCTGGGGCGTTATGGGGTAACCAAAGAAAAAGCGGCATCCGGCCTGAAGCGCAGCCTCAGCCATGGCCTCGTTGCCTTTCATCAAAACGCGTTCTGTCATCACAACTCTACCTTTCTACCTTTATCGCGCAATCGGGACAGATCATGGCGCACATCGCGCAGGCGATACACTCGTCCATATTGGTGATCCGCGCCGGAAAGTACCCTTTTGCATTCAGCCTGTCCTCTGAGATCATAATAATCTTTTTAGGGCAGACGGTCACACACAGGCCACAACCCTTACAAGTGTTTTCATTAATTGTAGTATTTGCCATTCATTTCCCCTCCTTAATTTTTACCGCATCCAAGGCGGTTTGACATATATATCTATCCGGAAAATATTCTCCGGTTTTGTCAGCTTTTCCCCCAACTCACGGCGCACACAGTGGTACAAAAGCGGAAGGCCGCTTTTTTCAGCGATCTCATTGGCATAGGCAATTGAGTCCTCAAATTCTTCCTGCGACGTTTCAAACGAAAGGTTTGAGTTATTGACAATCCTTGTAGTTTTCAGCCGGCTGATCGCTTCAATATCCTTCATCATCTCGATCGCTTCATCCGGCTTTTTGGTCAACAGACGGAAGCAATTGACCACATAAAGCATGTCATAACCATATCCCATAATTTTGGCTGCATAGCATCCCAGCGCAGTAGCCCCTGCGTCATCACCGCCCACATCCAGCACCACCGTCGACTCTTTATCTGAGAGTGCGCCATCAATGTTAGCGCTCAAAGCAGGTATATCCATATTTGTGTTCGCAAAAATTGGGGTAACCAGCTTTACACCGTTCGCGCTCATTAGCTCTTTAAAATCCGCCGCACGAAAATAGGGGTTGACAATATCCATGTCGACCAACGTAACCTTTCGCCCCTCTGCTTTCAGCCGAATTGCTAAATTGGCAGCAAGGTTGGTTTTTCCGCTTCCGTAATGCCCGGTAATGATAATAATTCTCTTAAGATCCGACAGCATATTCTCCCCCCTTTAAAAATAAATTTAGGGATATTATATCATTCTACAGCTAATAAAACAACAGTATATCCAAAAAAAAGAGAAAAGTGCCCAATAAGGGCACTTTCTCTTTAAACATGTTGTAAATTGTCAGTTGGCAACCTTTAATCTCAGTCTTAACTTGTCAGAGATCATAGCGACGAACTCTGAATTGGTTGGTTTGCCTTTACCATTGTGGATTGTATATCCGAAATAGGAGTTTAGAATATCCACATCGCCCCTATCCCAGGCCACCTCAATGGCGTGACGTATTGCGCGCTCTACTCTTGATGAAGTTGTCATAAACTTTTTTGCTACTGTGGGGTACAATTGTTTCGTGATGGAATTGATGATATCGGGCGTGGCAACCGCCAGCATGATCGATTCTCTCAGGTAGTGATAGCCTTTGATATGGGCTGGAACACCAATTTGATGAATGATCTCGGTAACCATCATCTCCACATCAGGAGCAGCCTTGACAGAAGGCGTCAGTGTTGACATATTGTCCGGCTTTTTAAACCCGGATATCTGCACAAGACGCTCGACCATCATTTCGACGTCAAATGGTCTTAAGAAGAAATAGGAAGCGCCCGATGACAATAATTCGCGCTCTAAAATCGTGTTGTCAAAGGTAGACATCATCATAAACATCGGCTGATGTCCAAATGAACCCGATTTAACATTTTTCATGACCCCAATTGCGTCAAGCCTTGGCATAAACACATCGATGAGCACGACAGCAGGCTTATGCTCTTCAATCATTTCAACGACTTTCATGCCGTCCTTGGGGGCAATGACCGGCTCATAACCATAGGTTTTGAGAAGAGCAGAACACTGAGCACAAAATTCCTTGTTGTCATCCGATATTAGGACCTTAGTTTTTCCCAGCATGCGTCATTTCCTCCAATGTCTAATTCATTATGCTAAATTTACCATATTCTGGCATAAATTTCAATAGATTAGCGAAAAAAACTTAAACAAAATATAATCCGTTTTGTTGTAATAATCTGTCTAGTTTATGAAGCTTTTAAAGTCAGCGTATTGGTCTTCTTTGCTGTTTCCTGCATATTTTCTGCGAATATGGCGTAGCCTCTTGTCGGATCATTTACAAATACATGTGTCACTGCTCCGATAAGCCTTCCATTCTGGATGATTGGTGAGCCACTCATGCCCTGCACAATTCCCCCCGTTTGTTCCAAAAGCGCTGGATCTGTGATTCTAATAATCATGTTTTTGGTGGGGTTTGAATCACCCAAATTCACCTTTTCAATAGTAATGGCATACTCTTTTGGTTGATTACCGCTGATGGTTGTATAGATTGTTGCAGCTCCCTCCTGCACTTCATTCTTTAAAGCGACAGGAACCGGCGCGTTAGTTACCGGAATGGTTTCAGCCGTACCGAAGACCCCGGTTTCACTGTTAACCAGAAGAATTCCTGTAGCTTTCAGGCTGGAAAATATACCCCTCAGCTCGCCGGGGAAACCTGTTGTTCCTTTTGTAATTCCAGTAATGGCGACATCTACCGCCTCACCTTTGGAAAGCGGCATAATATCCCCGGTGTCAATATCGCAAATGGCATGTCCCAGACCGCCAAATATTTTTGTCTCTGGATTATAGTAGGTGATCGTTCCAATTCCCGCCGAGCTGTCCCGTACCCATATGCCTGCCTTGAAAGTATTGTCAATAGGAGATTTAACCGGAGTCAGCACGACTTTGAACTTAACCTCTTTGCGCCGGACAAGCACCTCTAAGGCTCTTCCGTTACTGGCATTAATAATTCTGGACAGATCTTCATTCATGCTGACATCCTCACCGTTAATGCTCAGTACGATATCCCCTACGCGAATGCCGCATTCTTTCGCAGGATTGACCAGTTGGCTGCCCAGATCGATATCGCTGGCCCCCACCACGATAACCCCCTCGGTAAACATTTTGATTCCAAAGGGATTTCCGCCGGGTATCACCATATCCCGCTCAATCACTTGAACATTGACAGACTTGATATCCACTGTGCCAAAGACCTTTAACTTTACCTTATAGCTGTTTCCTGACCGTGAATAAACCTTGATGGGAAGACGGTCTGCAATTCCTGTCGCTTGAATACCAAAACCTGAGCTTAAACGAAATTGCTCACCCTGTACCACATAAAATTTGTCAGGCAGAGAAACTTGATAAAATATGGCAATGGAAAGCATCGCAATTGTCGTCAGCGACAGTATACCGGAAAATGCCCTATAGACTTTTTTCATCACAATTTACCTCCCTTCTCAGTGCATTGGTTCATTGCGCCATGGATATCCGTTCAGGTTGCACCAAAAATAGAAGTGTATGAAAGCCGAATCTCGACCTTCATTTTTAATTTTCCACCTTTGATTATAAATATTGCAGTAAATATTGATGTAATTTGGTTTTATTCTGCCTTTGCTGGCATAATAACGCTGTGAGCTTCCGCTTACTGACGACGTTTGCAAATAATCAGACTGAAATTCCCTGACATGGAATTATTTTCGCTCGTTTTTTGTGCTGTGTAAATCAAATACTATTTAATACTAATTTTAAATGAAGAGTTTCCCGCCTCTCCCGCTGGCGTTAGAGAAGTAATAATCAACTTATATTAAAGCATTCCCAACGTTTAAATGCTTATGTAGGTGAAAATTTAGCCTAGCAATTTTAAAATATTCGAGATTTTTTCTGTTTGACTGTCCGCTATGTATAGGCAGACAGACAGAAAAATAGAGTAGGTGGTATTTTGTTTGTCGTACTTTGGCGTACATTTTTTTTGTATTTCGTAATTGTAATCGGTCTTCGATTCATGGGCAAAAGACAGCTTGGTGAGCTTCAGCCCTCTGAGCTTGTCATTACAATTATGATATCGAATATCGCCTCCATACCAATTGAGAATTTCGGAGTTCCGCTCATCAGCGGCATTATCCCCATTCTGACGCTTGTATGCCTTGAGATATTCTCTTCAGACATTTCTCTTAAGAGCAGGTTTGCCAGAAGGTTGATTTCCGGCAATCCCCGTATTCTGATCCGAAACGGGAAAATTGATCAAAAAGAGATGAAAAGTTTGCGCTTTTCAATCGACGATCTGATGGAGCAACTGCGTTCGCTGGGAATTTTTGATATAAGAGACGTCACATTCGCCGTTGTAGAAACAAACGGAAAGCTTTCCGCCTACCAGCGCATGTCGGCACAACCCGCTACCATGGAGGCTGTCAAAGCTGCTCTCGCCCCAGACAAAGATATGCCGCCGGTGGTTTTAATCACCGACGGCGAATTAGAGGAAGAGGCGCTAAAAAGCTGTGGATTGAATAATAATTGGCTGGAAAAAACCCTAAAAAAAAGTGGCTACAGTCAGAAGGAAGTTTTCCTTATGACCTGTAACCGTGCGGCGGATTATTATATTGTCCCCAGGGAGAGTGTGCGATGAAACGTTTGATTGCCGCCATGATCATTGCTCTTTCAATGATCAGCCTGGCAGCTTGGTTGCTTTATGATTTAAAAAACACAAAGGATGAACTACTGGGGTCTCTTGATCTGGTCTATGAAGCCGCTAATACTGAGGATTATGAACGAGCCGCACAGCTTACCGATCAATTTCTGGAGCGATGGAACGCTGAAGAGGACCGTCTTATGATGTTTGTTGCACACACTCATGTCGACAACGTTTCCACCGCCGCTTCAAGGCTTGCAGCGCTTATCAAGTATAGGGATATCCCTGATTATATGTCTCAGCTAAGGCAGGTTTATCAGGCTATTGAACACCTTTGGCGTGCAGAAGCTCCCTCATTTGATAATATGCTATAGTGCCTGTAAAATCTAAATCTTTCATGGCAATGGGTTAAATATACAAGTTTAAGATGCTGCATTGTACTAGTACTTTGTAACGCCTTCGGTTTCGTATGGATGCGTGTATTATTCACAGGCATTAGCCATTTCTGGCCTCCAATAGTTTTTTAATTTCATCCATAAATGAGTTGATATCCTTAAACTGGCGGTAAACAGAAGCAAAACGGACATAGGCCGCCTCATCAATCAACTTTAATTTATCCATCGCCAACTCGCCAATATAGGCAGAAGGCACCTCACGCTCCATTGAGTTCTGAAGCACCTGTTCAATTTCAGAAACGGCCGATTCCAATTGGTCAACGGATACCTGACGCTTCTCACACGCACGCAACAGGCTTCCCAAAAGCTTTCCCCTGTCAAAGGCTTCACGCGTGCGGTCCTTTTTGATGACCATCAACGGTGTCGTTTCAATGATCTCATAGGTTGTGAAACGCTTTTGACATTTGAGACACTCACGGCGGCGGCGTATTCTCTCGCCCTCGTCGGCGGGGCGGGAATCCACAACCTTGCTTTCATCGTATCCGCAAAAAGGACATTTCATAGCAAAACCTCCCTGTGCCGTTTATGATAATATATTAGAACCATATATAATGATATCATCATATTATCATAACGGCAAGTGTTCGCTATAGGCTAGCCATAAAGTCTTCGATTACATCCATAATATGTAGACTCGATACCTTAAATCGGTTTAACAGCTCAACCAACCCCAATACGACCGCGCAGTCCGTGGAAATGTCATCAACGCGTTTAATAATGCCTCCTTCCTTCTCCTGCGCAATCAGTCCGTAAGAACCATAATTCCCCAAATCGATATCACATTTTACGGAGTGGCACAGGCGATAATATGGAACGGAATTCAGATTTGAGTTCTTTTCCTCTTTTGTCACTGCTCATACCTCCAAAATGCTTTTCTATCTATTATAATAAATGTATTTGTTAATATTTAAAACATAATCTTTTCGACAAAATTTTACATAATACGCCCCTTAATAATACTAACATACCATATAAGGACTATATGGCTTGTCTAATATGCTTATATTATGTAAATGATTGGAAATAATATTGTTGAATATGTGTAATTGGTATAAAATACTTTATATAATA
Source organism: Oscillospiraceae bacterium (assembly GCA_963664585.2). Classification (GTDB taxonomy): domain Bacteria; phylum Bacillota; class Clostridia; order Oscillospirales; family Ruminococcaceae. The sequence goes on from CAXXEO010000006.1 coordinate 56,583, forward strand.
ACACAAATTAAAATATTGGTGCTAATTCCCTGTTGAACTATCTTTTTTTTGATGATACCATAAACAAAAAGGCAAGCAATACTTACTCATATTTTTTCTATTTCTACTCTTTTTTCCCTGCCATAGGCAGAAAATGAGAAACTTTCTTTTCACATAAAATAAGTTGAGGTGCAATGTGTTTACATATTTTCGTGAGTTTTCAGAGCATCTGCGCGCCCTTGGATACCTGCCCAGACTTGTCATAAAAACTGGGGTTTATATTGGGGACATGCTACTGCATAGCGGCGTTGTATGCACTTTGGCTGCTTCCCCGCTCGCTCAACTACTTTGATATGCTGCATCTGGCCCGCGGATGCATTGAAGCCGCTCCCGGCGCTGTTGCAACCGCCTTTTTGTCCGCCTTCATCTGTGATTATGTTGAAAAAAAGGCGCAAGAATAATAATCAAACAAAACAGAAGAGCCTTCCAAAATTGAAAGGCTCTTCTGTTTTGTACAATTAAATCAATGCTTTGCATGCGTTACATTTATAGCCAATTAACTTAAAACTGGCTATATATAAAACGTCATTTTCTTCCCCCGCCTTCGGCGGGAGAAGAAATCACAAGCTTGTTTTCAAGTTAATCGCTACATTGTCAAGCCAAATGCGACAGTTCGAGTAGAAAGAGCTGGGAAGGTGTATTCCAATTAAGACATTTTCGGGGTCTGTTGTTTATAAGCAGAAGAGAAGAAGACAGGTTTTGATGAGAAACAGTGGACAGAACAGTACCTTTCGGAAAGAACTCTCTGAGCAAACCGTTACCGTACTCATTGCTTCCTCTCTGATGCGGACAATATGGATCAGCGAAATAAAGAGTTAAGCCTAGATCTATCTGGATTACATCATAACAGGCAAATTCACCGCCACGATCTGTTGTTGCTGTTTTGAATGTGCCTTGTGGCAATAAAGTGTGCAGGTGCTTGATTGCAGCTTCCATGGAAGCTGCCGTTCGATCAGGAATGGGAACGGCTGTATAGAACCTTGTTTTTCGTTCCACAAAGGTGGCCAAGCAACCACCGGAACCCCTAGAGGAAACCACCGTATCAAGTTCCCAATGCCCAAATGTTTCTCTGGTATATACCTCTTTCGGTCTCTTGCGGATAGAAGTACCACGAGCATAATGCGCAAGATTTTTACAGCTTCTCTTTTTTCCATTACGGCGCAGCACATCTGCGGTGAGTCCGTTCAGTCGTCCGGCATAAAGCCAGTTGTATATTGTTTTAAAGCTCAGTTGGCTTGAAGTAACGGTATGTGATATTTGTTCTGGCGACCAGGTCTCTTTCAGCTTTTCTGCCACAGCTGCGCACAACTCCTCGTTCCATTTCCCTTGAGGTTTGCTGTTGTGCCGTTTCTTCTGGTAATCCAGTTGTGCTTCTTCTGCGTTATACGCTCGGGCACCGTAAAAACGTTTCAATTCTCTAGCGATACTGCTGTGGTGACATCCCAGACGTGATGCGATTTTCCGGGTCGTATATCCGATTTGACGGAGTTCCTCTATCTTTCCTCGTTCGAATGTTGTAAAATGGTGGTGGCTCATGGCTGCCTCCTTGTGTGAATGTTGTTGTTGCAAACTCTATTCTACACGTTTTGGCCGCCTTGGGCTATCTTTTTTCTGTCGCATTTCATTTTACAATGTAGCAATCAACTATATATCGTACCAGACTTTTTAACAGGCACCCATATCTCGCTCTTATAGTTAGGTTTGTTGGTATCCGGACTCTCATTCCATAACATCTCTGGTCCCCCGGTCAGTTCATAGCCGGAAGTGGGAAACCATTCTGCATAGACACGAGCCCAAGTATCCTGCAAGGCTTTAGGAAATTCACCCACAACGTTAAAAACAGCCCACGTTGCAGCTTCCACCTGCAGTACCTCCCAGTTTTCAGATGCCGATTGGGTAGTTGCAACGCCGATATACTGGTCAAATTCACTGCCCTCAACAGTCCGCTCAGAGAAATTTGCAGAGACACTCAATATACCCACGGGTTCAACATCACAAAGGCTTTTCAATTCCCTAATGCTATCCGCAGTCAGGATTTTCAACATAGAATCCATTTGAGGGTTCACCCCCTCGAAAATAAGAGTAATTCGCTTTTTGACACCCACGATTTTGAATGCAGCTTTTTCTACAATTCGATAATCCATTTGATTTCCTCCCTTTATTGTTAGCTGGAAAGTCATGGGCGGGAAAGCTTTTAAAACGGTTTCTCCCTTTCTGGCTTGGGTTGGTGTTACACCATGCATTGCTTGAAAAGCCTTTGAAAATGCATCGGGAGATTCATAACCTAACTGCAAAGCTAAATCAACAATTTTTTTGTCATCGCTTTTCAGCAAGGACCCAGCAAGTGCCAGTCTTCTTCTGCGAATATACTCGCCCAATGGCATACCCGCTAGAAACGAAAACATCCGACGGAAGTGATATTCCGAGCAGCAGGCGATGCGTGCCATTTTTACAAAGTCAATTTCTTCAATCAGGTTTTCTTCAATATACCACATTGCTTGATTCATTTGTGTCAGCGTATTCATACCTATGACCTCCATTGGATTTATCATAACACGATTATACATGAGGTGCCCGTCAATTTAATTGCGGCTTTTCACTGCTTATAGTGTTATAGCCAATTAACTTAAAACTGGCTATAGTTAAAACGTCATTTTCTTTCCCCGCCCAAGGCGGTGGAAGAAATCACAAGCTTGTTTTCAAGTTAATCAACTATACACCCACAGGCGGGGAAAGTCTGATAAAGATAAAATCCCGCTCAAAAGGCCACTTATGGCGCTTATGAGCGGGATTTTTGTGCAGTCTTTTAACTTGCAGCAGCCTGTTATTCTACTTCAATTTCACGCCGCAGGCAGGAGAATTGAGGTGAATAAGCAATTTTACTTTAGGCTCTTTTGTGTTTTTGCGTAGCCTGGTATTCCTGCCAGCGAACCCAGAGTGGACCGGCGATAAATATCGTGGAATATACACCCGAAATCATACCGCCCAGCATGGGGAACGCAAAGCTTATGATTGAGTTCACATGGTAGACCACACAAATAGCGCACACCACAAGCAGTGCGCCAATCGCAGCAGCTGAGGCGGCAGTGGTACGCGTCAGGGACTGAATGATACTCTTATTCATCAGCTCGGCTGTAGTGAGCTTTGAGCCATAAATGCGCTGATTTTCACGTACGCGGTCATAGATGACGATCGTATCGTTCAATGAAAAGCCCAAAATGGTGAGAACAACCGCGATGAAGTTGTCATTCAGAGGAATTTTGAAGACAATAAATATGGAGAACACGATAAACACGTCATGCAAAAGTGCTACCAATGCCATGACACCGGCGGACCAACCGCTGATCTTCTTAAAGCGTATACCCACATAAATGACCATTAGAAAAGAGGCAAAGGCAACTGCTGTCAGCGATTTAAGAAGGAATTCCTTACCAATCGTGGGGTCAACAACATTGATTGATTCAGATTTCACGCTGTTCTGGGGATATGCTTTGGCAAGCGAATCGGAAAGGGTGGTCTGCTGTTCAGAACTGATTCCCTTCGCGGCGGCCAGCGTCACAACATATTTTTTACTTCCCGTCGACACATCTGTGGTCGACTGAATGTTAACCTCATCGCCCAGCGCCTTTTCGACGGTTGACTTGAAACTGGATGAGTCAATATCGCCGGTATAGGAATAGGTGATGATTGAACCGCCCTTAAACTGGACGTCAAGCTGTATGCCAAACACAGCGGCAAAAATCAGAGAGAAGGCAATGATGCTTAGAGAAGCAATAAAAAAGTATTTGCTTTTTCCTACATAATCAAAATGAAACATTATCTGTCACCTCCATAAAGGACAGGGCTTCGCAGGCCCTTAAATCTGGAAAGTGATTTGATCATGAGCCGTGAGGCATTCACACCCATCACCTGGTTTAACAGCACACCTACCAGAAGGGTGTAGCCGAAGGAATAGATGGAACCGGCGGTAGACGGCCCAAACATAAAGAACACAGGATTGAGTATCTTTACAAACAGGCTGTCGGGAGGACCAAACGCTCCCATCAGAATAATTGCGATAATCATAACGGTGACGTTTCCATCAAGGATTGCGGTAAATGCACGGTCAAAGCCGCTTGCAATGGCTGCATCGAGGCTTCTGCCATTTTTGAGTTCTTCCTTGATGCGCTCAGCCGTAATTACATTGGCGTCAACGCCAAAACCAATTGAGAGGATAATACCCGCAATACCCGGCAGTGTCAGGGTAAAAGACGGGAATACCGCAAAGAAACCGGTAAGGGACGCAATCATTATAATCACCTGTCCCGCAAGGCCGATAACGGCTACAACACCGGGCAGCCGATACAAAAGCACCATAAAAACTGCTACAAGTGCAAAGGAGATCATGCCAGCTAACACCATGGCATCCCTGGCACCCAGTCCAAGGGTTGGTGAGATGACGTTAAAATTCTCTGTCTCCAGTTTAAAGGGCAAAGCGCCCGAATTGATCTTGTTGGCGAGAGCCTGGGCAGATTCCATTGTAAAACTGCCCTCGATGACCGCCTTGCCGCCCGAAATTTTATCCTTTACGGTTGGATTGGAGATCATGGTTTCATCCATCCAGATCGATATGGTCTGACTGGCGAGACGTCCTGTGGCTTCAGCAAATTTTTCAGCGCCCGCGTCAGACATCACGAGGTTTACCAAATAGTATTTACCATCCTGGTCCAATTGAGCAGAGGCGCTTGTGACATCCGTGCCTTCAAGAATGATTTTTTCAGCGGTAGTGCCGGTAGGGGCCCCATTGGCATCTCTCTCGCTTAATTCACGAAAAGTCAGGCGGGCGGTTGCACCCAGCTCGGCTATCGCCTTTTCAGGATTAAACTCTGTTTCTTCCGCCTTCCAAGGGAAACGGACGATTATACGGTCTCTCGCAAAGTCTGTATACACTTCATAGTCCGTGATGTTCTGCGACACAAGTCTTACCTGTATGATTGACTCTGCCGCCTTCATCTCGGCTTCTGTGGCGTCGACTCCTGCAGGCGGTGAGAAGGTCACGTCAACCCCGCCTCGAATGTCAATTCCCCATCTTACACTGTCTACGCCCTTGATTACCGTATTTTTCACGTCTCCATAAGTGCTGGTGACACCATAAAATGTCAAATATCCAGTCACCGCTATTAAGAGAGCGACAATGAAAAATACGGGCTTTCCCACTCTTTTCATCTGTTGGCCTCCATCTACTCACTATGCCGAAAGGTAAACATAGCTAAAAGCCACTGTGAAGTGGCTTTACATTATCGGCATTCGTAAGCACAATTATAGGGTAGAATTGTCACAATGTCAAATAAAATCTGGACAGGCTTTCCCCAGATTATACCTTTAACTGTGCTCTTTCTCCCAGAATATCTTTATTCTTTTCCATAAGGGGCGCTATATACCCCGCCAGATACTCGTCAACCTGCTCGACCGAGCGGCCGATAAAATTGATCGGCGACAAAAGGGCCTGAAGTTCGTCCATTCCCAGTTTGAAGTGCTCATCGGCTGCAATCCTTGCGATCAGATCGTTCTCGCCCCCCTCTTCCTTCACGACAGCGGCAACGGCGATGGAATGCTGGCGAAGAAGTTCATGCAGCTGCTGACGGTCCCCGCCCTTTTTAACAGCACTCATCATAATGTTTTCTGTCGCCATAAAAGGAAGCTCTTTCATCACCCTTTGGTGAACCACCTTGGGGTATACCACAAGGCCATCGCATACACTCATCATGATACCCAGAATGGAATCCACCGCCAGAAAGGCCTCGCTGACCGCTACGCGCTTATTGGCCGAGTCGTCAAGCGTTCTCTCAAACCATTGGGTGGCCGTAGTGAAGGCCGGGTTCAGGCTATCCACGATGACATACCGTGCAAGGGAGGTAATGCGCTCACTTCTCATTGGGTTTCTCTTATAGGGCATGGCCGACGAACCAATCTGATGCTTCTCAAAGGGCTCTTCCATCTCTTTGAAGCTCTGTAGGATTCTAATGTCATTTGAAAATTTACTGGCTGACTGGGCAACTCCAGACAGCACTGCCAGCACCTGTGCATCCACCTTGCGTGAATAAGTCTGACCTGATACGGGCACTACCCCTTCAAAGCCCATTTGGTGGGCGATGGACATCTCAACGCGATTGACCTTATCCGAGTCTCCTTCAAATAACTCGACAAAGCTGGCCTGGGTCCCTGTCGTCCCCTTTGACCCGAGCAGCTTCAGAGAGGCAATGCGGGTGTCAAGCTCCTCCACGTCCATCATCAGCTCATTCATCCACAGTGTAGCACGCTTGCCCACTGTGGTCAGTTGGGCGGGCTGCAAGTGCGTATAGGCTAGGGCCGGCATGTTCTTATATTCCTTGGCAAAACCAGCCAAAAGGGCTATTACGTTGATCACCTTGCGCCTTACAATCTCCAGCCCTTCCTTCATCACGACGATGTCTGTATTGTCACCCACATAACAGCTGGTAGCGCCGAGATGTATAATCCCCTTGGCTTCGGGGCATTGGACGCCATACGCGTAAACATGGGCCATCACATCATGGCGCACCTGTCTTTCACGCTCTTCGGCTACGTTATAGTTAATGTCGTCCTGATAAGCCTCGAGTTCACTGATCTGGCTGTCCGTAATCGACAGACCCTCGGCTTGCTCGGCCCGGGCAAGGGCAATCCAAAGCTTACGCCATGTGCGAAACTTTTTTTCAGCCGAAAAAAGATACTGCATCTCATCACTGGCATATCGTGTGGAAAACGGGCTTTCAAATTTATCGTACATGCTTACCGCCATTTCTCCAGCGACCCATCGTCATTTTTAGTGCCATAGCCGCTTATCAGGCCGCTGGAAAACGATAAGCGGTTTGTATCTTGGCGGGGCGAGACAGCAAAAATCGCTGCCGACATCGTCCTTCCAGTGAAAGTCTGATTTGGGGGAATTGTCTCTTCTCTTATGTCTTGATGTAACTAGTTTACTATATTTTGCCGCACCCGGCAATAATAAAACGCTGTATTTCTGACAGTTTTTATTAATCTTGATTCATTCTTACGGAAAGCGGATACTATAGTTGATTAATTTGAAAACAAGCTTGTGATTTCTTCCCCGCCGAAGGCGGGGGAAGAAAATGACGTTTTATATATAGCCAGTTTTTAAGTAATTGGCTATACAAGAAACAGATTAGACCGCTATATGAAAGAAATAAAGAAACCCGCCCGCAGGTTTGCGGACGGGTTAATCGTTATTATTCGCCCAGAAGCTTTTCGACACTTGCCAGCCTGACACAGAGGCAGAAGAGCGAAGCAGCGGTTTTCAGCTCGTCAGCGCCAGGATAACTGGGGGCAATTCTAATCTTGGCATCCTTAGGATCCTTGCCATACGGATGGGTGGCACCGGCATTTGTCAGGACTACGCCGGCCTCTTTGCACAAAGCAACTACCCTCTTGGCGCAGCCGTCCATGGTCGTATAGGTAATAAAGTATCCACCATTCGGCTTGATCCAACTGCCGACACCCTTACCGGCCAGCTCTGTTTCAAAGGCTTTGATAACGGCATCAAAACGGGGACGCAGCACATCGGCATGCTTCTTCATATGATCGAGAATACCCTGTTTGTTTTTAAAGAAGCGGACATGTCTGAGCATGTTCATCTTATCCCAGCCAATCGCCTGCGCGCTGATCTGTTTCTTGATAAAAGCGATATTCTCTTCAGAAGCAGCCATCACAGCCACACCTGCACCGGGGAAGGTCAGCTTGGAGGTAGAGGCAAAGATAAAGGGCATATTGGGGTTTCCGGCCTTTTTGCACTCTTCCAGAATATTGAGAACGGGAACATCTTTGTAGACAAAGTGTACACAGTAGGCATTGTCCCAAAAAATTCTGAAATCCTTTGCGGCAGGTTTAAGCGCTGCCAGTCTCTTCACAGTTGCATCAGAGTAGGTTCCGCCCAATGGATTGGAGTATTTTGGTACGCACCAAATCCCCTTGATGGTTTCGTCGGCTGCGACGAGCTTCTCAATGGTATCCATATCGGGGCCTTCTTCATTCATTTCGATGTTTATCATCTCGACGCCGAAAAACTCGGTGATGGCAAAGTGCCTGTCATAGCCGGGAACAGGACAGAGAAATTTGATCTTTTCATATTTGCCCCAGGGCTTGTCAGAGCCAAGCACGCCATGGGTCATCCCTTTGGAAACAGTGTCAAACATAATTGTCAGCGAGGAAGAACCTTCGACGATCAGCTCTTTTGGTGAGATTTCCAAAAGCTCAGCAAATAGCTTCTTTGCCTCGGGGATTCCGTCCAGAACCCCATAGTTGCGGCAGTCCGTACCGTCATCTGCCTTTATAACCGACTGGGAATTGAGCACATCCAGCATGGGCATAGAAAGTGCAAGCTGCTCGCTGCCGGGCTTTCCTCTTGACATGTCAAGTTTCAGTCCCTGTGCCTTGAAACGATCAAATTCGGCTTGCAAGCTGGCTTTTTCTGTCTGCAGCTCTGCCTTTGTCATCGACTGATATGTAGCCATAGTAATCCCCCTAATATTTTTTAATGTGTTATTTTTTAAAACGGTAACTCAATATTCGGCCGTTCCCGGTGTTCTCGGGAAGGGCAGCACATCGCGGATGTTGGTGACACCGGTGATATACATAATCAGTCTTTCAAAGCCGAGACCGAAACCAGCGTGCTTTGTTCCGCCAAAGCGCCGCAAATCCAGATACCACTCATATCCCTCGCGCGGCAGCTTTAGCTCTTCCATTCGGGCAAGAAGGACGTCCAAACGCTCTTCACGCTGACTTCCGCCGACAAGTTCGCCGACACCGGGAACTAGCAGGTCCATCGCGGCCACGGTCTTGCCATCGTCATTGAGGCGCATATAAAAGGACTTGATTTCTTTGGGATAGCCGGTAACGAATACCGGACCGTGAAAGTGCTCTTCGCACAGATATCTCTCATGCTCGGTCTGCAGATCACAGCCCCAGTAAACAGGGTAGTCAAAACGGTCCTTGACAGCTTCTAATATACTGACAGCCTCAGTATAGGTTACCTGGCAGAAATCGGCGTTTACAAGTGCGGTAAGCCTTTCGACAAGTCCCTTGTCGTAGAACTCATTAAAGAAGGCCATCTCAATAGGGCAATGCTTTAAAACATAGTCCAGAACGTACTTGATCATATCCCTCGCCAGTGCCATATTGTCTGAGAGGTCGGCAAAGGCGATCTCGGGCTCGACCATCCAGAACTCGGAGGCATGGCGCGCGGTGTGCGAATCCTCGGCCCTGAAGGTGGGACCAAAGGTATAGATGTTACCAAAGGCCATCGCCATCGCCTCACCCTCAAGCTGACCGGAAACCGTGAGACTTGTAAGTTTTCCAAAAAAGTCCTTTGTGAAATCGACCTCTCCCTTTTCATTACGGGGCGGATTTGCAGGGTCAAGGGTCGTTACGCGGAACATATCACCTGCACCCTCACAGTCGCTGCCGGTAATGATGGGGGTATGAACATAGACGTATCCACGCTCGTTAAAGAAGCTGTGTATAGCAAATGCTACGACCGAGCGTACCCGAAACACAGCGCTAAAGGTATTTGTGCGGGGCCTCAAATATGCGATGGAACGAAGATACTCGAGACTGTGGCGTTTCTTCTGAAGCGGATAGTCAGGCGTTGATGTGCCCTCAACCGCCACTGCAGAGGCGTGCATTTCAAAGGGCTGTTTTGCATCCGGTGTAAGCACGATATCCCCGGTGATCACCAGCGCAGCACCCACATTGACCTTGACCACCTCGTCAAAATTCTCCAGCTTGTTCTGCTGTAATACGATTTGAAGATTGGAGAAATAGCTGCCGTCATTAAGCTCAATAAATCCTAGAGCACCAGAATGACGGATAGTTTTCACCCAGCCGCATACTGTGATCTTTCCATTTGTGTACCCCGACGCGTCCGCGAAAAGCAAGCGCATTTCTGTTCTCATATGCATGGAATATACCTCCACTGGATGGCTATTTTGATACATTATACTTCGACAGGAAAATATTATCAAGCTATTTGATGTAATTTCTATCAATTTTTTATTTTTATGATTTTTTTCCTTCATTAAATAATATTCTGTTGCTTTATACAGCATTTTTTGTGCTGTTAATTAACAAATATTCTTAATAGAAGATCTTCATTGATTAAAGTTATTTTGATTCCTGCTAAAATGGCGTTCTTATTTTTGGAGTTAAATTCGGAACTAGCGAGAGAATCGATTTCCGCCAATCGTTTGATTTTTATCTGCAATTAGTATAAACTATGAAATATTGGCATACGATGGGAGCTTTGGATTTATGGAAGTAGCAATCTCTATATTCAATCAGGTTATTGTTATGTTTCTTCTGATTGCCGTCGGCTATGCTTGTAGCCGATGGAATATCTTGTCACAGGATGGCGCCAAGCAAATTTCTAACCTTCTCATTATGGTTGTCATTCCGATCGCAATATTTTCCTCGTTTCAACGCCCCTTTTCAAAACAACTGATGATGAAGCTGGGCTGGGGGTTCGTTGTTGCGATTGCGATCCATATAATTTATATCATTGCCGCTACAATGGCTTTTAAACAGGATGATAAACGCCAATATGTTGTATACCGCATGTCGGCCATCTTTTCCAACTCGTCATTTATGGCCCTTCCTCTGATAGGCGCTGTGCTGGGAAGCGAGGGCGTCTTTATCGGTTCCACCTACATTGCTGTAATGAATGTATTTTTGTGGACCTATGGCATCTATCTGATCACTGGCGACAAGTCCGTTATCAGTCTTAAAAAAGCTTTTATCAATCCCTCCACACTGGCTCTTTTAGCTGGACTGGTGACATTTATTTTTTCTATCAGCCTCCCGGGACCGCTTGGCACGACCGTTAAATACGTGGCCAGCCTCAACACCCCTCTTGCCATGCTTGCGATGGGCATTTTCGTTTCTCAGGCCGACATTCCCTCCACCCTGAAGAAGCCTGTCTCCTACGCCGTAAGCGCCCTGAAGCTTGCCGTTATCCCCACCGCCCTGACCTTAGTATTCTCCATGCTGCCCATAGACAGGACGGTGCTTCTCACTCTGCTTCTATCCTCCAGCTGCCCGACCGCCGTATCCGTGATGCTTTTCTCGGCAAAGTTTGGTGGCGACTATGCGGAGAGCTCGGGCCTGATCGCCAAAACCACCCTACTCTCCATTCTGACAATCCCCCTTCTGGTGGCGTTGTCACAGCTTATCTGGAACTAAAATTCTCTTTTCTGATTATATTGACAAATTACGACGAAACTAATATAATGTCTAAGTGACCCGGGTAGAGTACCCGTTTTAACATGGAGAAGTCGCCTAGCTTGGTCGAGGGCGCACGATTGGAAATCGTGTAGGCCCCAAAAGGGTCTCGAGGGTTCGAATCCCTCCTTCTCCGCCAGAAAAGACATATCTTCCGTCAAGGAGGGTATGTTTTTTTATGTGCAAGAGCGTGGATTTTGAATTACTCTTCATCCACGCCTTTTTTGTTTTCTGACGGTAACTGAATCACTTGAAATTCCGGATCCGATGAGGAAATATAATGCTCCTCACACTCTTGCTGTGCCGCAATCAGAATGCTGACAGCCTGCTCAGAGGCCCTGAATATTTTTAAATACATTTCTTTGTAGTCTGGCATACTCTCACCTCAAATAGATTTTATGCTTTTTTCGCATAAATGTCGATATGCGTTTATCGCATAACATACAATATCTATGAGGTGAGAGTATTGTACCAACATATTAGAGATTTGCGAGAAGATAGCGATTTTACTCAACAGCAAGTGGCTGAACTGCTCAACATTAGTCAAACAACCTATTCCAGATATGAAAGCAGCACCTTGGATATTCCAAGCTCATCATTAATTGTCTTGGCAAAATTCTATAAAACAAGTGTAGATTATCTTCTTGGCTTGACTAACAATAAAACACCTTATGAAAAAATATGAGCGTATTCGCGTGCAGCATGGGGATGTGGATTTGACACAGGAAAAGGTTGAAACGCTTTGCCACACCTAAAAATCCTTTTTCCTCTATTATTCCAAAAAAGACATATCTTCCACCAAGGAGGATATGTCTTTCTTTATGCTGAAAAGTTCGGTATAATCAATGCTAATGTGACCGATATAGGATGGTAGAGATAAACAGAATTTGACGATTCCTGTAAACAGGTTATTTATATAATTAGGAAGGATACGCAATGGATTTACGAACAACATTTAATGAAGAAGCTGCTAACTACGATAAGTACAGACCTACATACTGTAAGGAGTTGTTTGACGATGTTATCTGCTTCAGTGGTATAAATGATATAAATACTGCGCTTGAAATTGGCATCGGTACGGGACAGGCAACATTGCCTATCCTTAAAACTGGCTGTAAAGTAACAGCTATTGAGCTTGGTAAAGACTTATCCGAGTATTCCAAACAAAAATTTTCGACATATAGCAATTTTGAAATCATCAATACTGACTTTGAAAAATATGAAGACACTCACAAATACGATTTTATTTATTCAGCAACTGCTTTTCACTGGGTTCCGGCAGAAATCGGGTATCCTAAAGTTTTTCAACATTTGAAAAGTAGAGGAACATTAGCTTTGTTCTGGAACCGCCCCTTTGCTGCAAGAGACAGCGATCCCCTTCATGTGGAAATACAGAAAATCTACGCACAATACAGACCTTCATCGAAAAAGCTTCAAGAGTATAGTGAAAACGACTGTGAGAAAATTGCTGAAATTATCCGGCAATATGGATTTGTTGACGTAACTTTTAAGCTATACCACCAAACAAGAGAATTTGATGCAAAGAGTTATATTTCATTGTTGAATACTTATTCCGATCATCGAGCGATGAAAAAAGAGCAAAAAATTATTTTTGAAAATAAAATAGCAGAAGCTATTGATCATTTTAGCGGTTAGATGATGATTTATGATACAATGGATTTATATTTGGCAAGAAAAGCATAACACGAAGCGGACAAATTTTAAATTTATTGTCGAATGTCCAAGTATTGAACAAACGATTTTAGCAGGAATGTTTTGTTTTAGCATCAGTGTCATGAAAGCGGATATTGGGAAGGCTTGCAAGCTTTAATTGCTCATTATACTGTTTATCAAGCGCACTTGTTGACATAGGGAGGCCGTCTGCCCTGCACATTACTAAATTATAGGGATTATATCCTTCACCAAATTTTAAAGCCTGTACTGCTTGTATGGCGGCATGTCTCTTTAATTTAAGCAGAACGGGTCCGGCCGCCTTGCCTCCTACGTAGCAGCCTCGCTTCATCTACATTGAGCAAATGAGAAATTATACTCGTGTAAAGAAGAGATGAAAATGGTGATAAATCATGAAGGAATATAAAAGAAAATATCCCTTGTTTTCTTTATGTGGTCTTAACTGTGGACTTTGCCCACGATATCAAAGCGAGGGAACATCAAGGTGCCCCGGATGCGGCGGCAAAGATTTTCATCTGCAGCACCCAAGCTGCGCAGTGATTACCTGTAGTAAAAAGCATGATGAAATTGAGTATTGCTTCTTGTGCAAAGATTTTCCGTGTAATAGATATAAATGTCCAAGTGAAAAAGATTCATTCGTCACCTATCGTAATGTAATAAATGATTTGCAGAAAGCTATTGACAACGGAATTGAAGAATATCAAGCGGAGCTTAATGAAAAAATATTGTTTTTCGAATACTTGATCAGCAATTTTAATGATGGTAGAAAAAAGAACTTTTTTTGTATTGCTGTCAATCTTCTGGATCTTGTAGATTTGAATAATATAAAAGAAAATATTAAAAAAATTGATCAAACAATTCCACAAAAAGACAAGATTAAATTGATAGAATCATGGTTTAGTGAAAAAGCAAAGAGTAAAAATATTGTCATCAAGCTGAGAAAATAAGCATAATGAGTAACGAAGCATTGGCATCAATATTCACCTAATTTTCTTGTAAAACCACCTAAACTGTTTGTTTGGGCGGTTTTATTATACGTATTCGCTATCGAAAATTTATCAAACAGCAAAACATCAAGGCGTCCTAATAACTATTTTTAATCGACTTTTCGGACGGTCTGGCCACAGTTACAGATACGAACACTGTATGTAATCAGAAATGCACTTGTGTTCCTAAAAAATACGACGAGCAGGTAAATTCCTGTTCGTCGTATTTTTTTTCTTTATCAGAACGGCAGTTGCAGTGTTCCCGGTGTTTTTAGGTCTCCAGTTGGTTCTCTTTTGAGTATTGCCCTGATTGCTAAGTCGACGCCGGACGAGTACGGGATATGTTCGGCTGCCTAGCTCTTATTCTGCTCAGCTAATTTGTATCGCCACATGTAAGATTGGAATTTGATCCTACTTTTTCAATATCAAGCATAGTTTGACGCATTTCTGATTTTAGTCATTACTGCCGTTAGCGCAAATTCAATATTGCAGTTTTTTCTTCTGTATTTATTCAATGCTAGCACGTCTAATAATAATCAGAAGTTTATTAGCTCTTGATTTTTGAATATTTAAAGTTGAAACGAATACCCCTATATCCTACCATAGAGGAATCCCGCGCACAGGTTCGGGACATATGCTTGCAGTAATGGTATTGGTGTCTAATGTAACCAAAGCATTTCTAGCCAGAACCCTTCCATTCACCACTACGCTGTTCGTTACTGTGATTGACGCCAAAGCCAGGATGGTTCCCTGAAACGTTGACCCTGTCCCGAGCGTCGCAGAGCTTCCGACTTGCCAAAAGACATTGCAAGCCCGGGCACCATTGATAAGATTTACGCTGCTACCTGTTGCAGTAGTAAGCGCTGAGCCAATCTGAAATATGAATACAGCATTGGGGTCACCCTGAGCGTTAAGAGTTACAGTTCCTGTTATTCCAAGTGAGGAGGCAGAGTTGTAAACGCCAGGAGTGAGTGTTTGCCCACCGATGTCCCCGGTTATGATGGGGATGGCAGGTGTTCGGCCCGCAGCATCGTTATAGGCGACATCTAAGTCTGTTTTTGCCACCTGCGTGAATCCGTCACCCGCATGGTTTGTGCCGTTTATTATAACAGTACCAAAGCCAGTTTCTGCTGGATTTGGATACGTTCCAACGTCCCCAGTAATCGTGGTGATACCTGTGTTGGTGATCCCAGTACCGGCCAGGACTGCAAATTTGACGGCCGTTCCAAGGTTTACTGTTGCTTGAGCCAAGATAGAACACTTCCATTCAGTTGCAAAATTATTATCAATAAGTAGTGTATAATTGCTTGTTAAAATAACTTACTATCTACATTATATAATATTAGTCTTACAGATTTTTGTGAGCTGTTTTTTTACCTGTCAATCCATCGGCGAGCGGCCTCAGACATAACGCGCTCACAGTTTTGTGGGTGAATTTTTTTAAGCCCGCGTCTAGGTTACATCTATTTTCCAAGGTAATAGCAAAAAAGCATTTTAACCGCAATTTTTCAAAAAACGCCAAAACAAAATGTTTTGGCGTTTTTCCTCAATAACACACTATATAACACGCAATACTGTAAAAAATACTGTTTCCAAGCATTTTATAAAGACAAATCTTTACTTAATTTTTATCAGTTCACAACTTCTATTTAAAAGATCAGTCACTAATGCACTGTTAAGAGAGTCTATTTTAATGAATGGTAAAGGATCCATTTCGTGGTTACCTATCTGTTTTTCGAACCACATAACATCATGCCATTGGTCGCATTTGTATCCGGTATTATGATATGTACCCAACAATTCAAAGCCAAGACGTCTTTGCAAATTTTCACTTTTAATATTGGGGCACGTCATCCCACCATATACGTTCTGTACATTCTGAAGCTTTAGAATTTCCAAAAGAGCATTCAACAACGCTTTTCCAATTCCGCAACTTACAAAACCTTCATCAATATATGCTGAAAGTTCCGCATTCCATTGATAAGCAGCACGTTCCATCTGCCTGTGGGCATAGGCATATCCAACGATTTTTCCGTCAATCAAACAAACCAGATACGGATACTCTGAAGAAATTTCTCGTATACGTTTTTTGAAATCATCGATATTTGGTATCTCGAATTCAAAAGTAATGACAGATTTAGTAATATAAGGAGCATATATTGCTAAAATCTCTTCAGCATCCGTTTCTTTCGCCATTCTGATGATCACTTTTTCCATAACTCATTTCCCCTTCAATAATATAGTTGATTAACTTGAAAACAAGCTTGTGATTTCTTCCCCCGCCTTCGGCGGGGGAAGAAAATGACGTTTTATACATAGCCAGTTTCTAAGTTAATTGGCTATATATTGGCCTTTAAAAATTAACAATTTCAGTGATATCTAAATTACACTTTGCAAGCGTGCAATTACCTATATTAACTGTTTATTGACACTTAGTATTTATATTTACGAATAACCACGCTATTCATGGCCTGATCAAAGCTGGCAGCATTAACAGTGGGAGCATTCGGATATGATCTTTTAACGTTATGTTTTTTACTTTCAACGGTAGCTACAAGTACTGGATTTCCTGTATTAACTCCCCTTCAGATAAGTATTCAATTAAAAATGTTAAAAAATAGGCGCTGTAGATATCATCTACAGCGCCTTTGCTTATGTTTAATAGTATATAATGCAATTCATAATATGTCAATATCTATTTAGAAAATTACGCGATAGGAAGAATGGAATTGTCTCGCACTACAAGAGGATATCCTCATCAAAGCTCTTTCTTTCTCCGAGAATAGTTACCATGCCCTTGATAGACGCACCTTTTTCAATTCCGATTGTCATTGCGGTAACATCACCGACAATATTTGAATCTTTTTGAATCGTAATCTCTTTTTTTACAGTGATATTGCCGTTAATTTTGCCATTAAAATCGAGCTCATTGGCAGAAATGTTACCGACAATGGTACTGCGATTCATAATACAGAGCTTCTCTGTTGCCAAGATATTTCCTTTTATCGTTGCACTATTTATTTCGACATCATTCCCACTTATGTTTCCTTCCACTTTACCGGATATTTTAACACGGTATGAACTTTCTACATCACCAAAAATATCTCCGCTGATATCCAAATTGGACTTAGAAACAATTGTACCGGTGATTTTTGTGTCTTTTGTGATACTGGTGGTTTCAACTTCAATGCTTTCTTGTTTGATAGCAGCATAGAAGGATTTAAAATCCAGTGCCTTTTTGATAGGATCAGGTTCCGACAGCTCCGAAAAATCGGAAGAATCAGCAATTGCATTCGTCAGCTCTGCTAAATCAGAAAAATTTGCTTCTGTTTCCGTCTGCTTTACAAGAGCAGAAGAAATAGTTTCTGAACCAATCTGTCTTGCAAGAGCAGAAGTGTTCGCTTCAGCGCCCGCAACAGAACTCTTGGCATTTTTGTAAAAGGGAAACACCTCATGCATAGCCTGATTGAAATTTTCTTTTTTTCCCATAATTACTATCCCCTTCTCATCTATTTATGTGAAAAAACGAGTGGTTTGTCTTTATTTGTCAATCGATCAAAAGCATATCCACTGTTTTTCAAATTCCTTATAATTCCATCGAGGGCAGTCACAGTTTCTGTTTCCCAATGACTGTCATGAAAAAGTACGATGGATCTTGAATGTATTGAAACCTCACTGATTACATTGTGGGTTATTGTTTTAGCAGTAACGTTTGGCGCAGCGTCTGATGATGCAACATTCCAGTCGAAATATGTAAATCCGCGTCTTTCCATTTCTTGAATAATATCCTTATATACATCCTCGTTATATGCATTGATGCTGCCTCCCGGGAACCTGAATATACTGGGCTTTACCCCTGTTGTTTCA
>CAXXEO010000007.1:0-55443 GCA_963664585.2 Oscillospiraceae bacterium
AGACGCTTTGATGCGTGAAAGATGCTGACGCAGCTTTTCACAGCCGGCCTTGCCCCACTACATCGCCAATCATTAACACTCTCATGTCTTAGAAATTTCCTTCCCTTGCGCCGAAATTTGCAATCACTCTATGTCGACATCGTATGATATTGCCGTCAAATGACTTCCAGCGTCCATCCCATTGCATCGGCCGATTTCCCATACTGCATGTCAGTAAGCGCTTTGTATATTTTAAGCGTTATTTCACCGGTCACACCGTTATTAATGTTAATGATTGCATCCTTATATTTGAGTTCACCAACGGGGAATAAAAACAGCGGCTGTCCCTGTCGCAAACGATTCGGTCAAGCGTCCCTCTTTATTGGCTGCAATGATCTCATCGATGGAAACTGGACGCTCACACACCTTGAGACCCCAGCTTTTGGCCAGCTCTATCACGGACTTTCTGGTAATACCAGCGAGTATACTTCCGTTTAGCTGAGGTGTGACCACTTCGCCGTCGATGACAAAGAAGATGTTCATTGCGCCGGCCTCTTCGATGTACTTGCGTTCGACACCATCAAGCCAGAGCACCTGGTAGTATCCCTTGGCAGCAGCTTCTTCCTGTGCGCGAAGTCCGCTTGCGTAGTTACCACCAGTCTTTACGTTACCTGTGCCTCCGCGCACAGCCCGGACAAATTCATCTTCTACATACAGTTTAGCCGGAATGAGACCGCCCTTATAGTATGGGCCCGAGGGGGACATAATGACAATATATTTATAGTGGTCGGCTGCCTTTACCCCCAGCTTGGGGTCTATGCCTATGATAAAGGGTCTGATATACAGTGAGGCACCATCCATGTGGGGAATCCAGTCCTTGTCTACACGTATAAGCTCGATCAGACTGTCTAAAAGCAGCTTTTCGTCCATCACAGGGATCATCAAACGCTCGGCGGAGACATTGAGGCGCTTAAAATTCTCCCATGGGCGGAAGAGTAGAATCCTTCCGTCCTGGCCTCTGTAGGCTTTCATACCTTCAAATATCTCCTGGCCATAGTGCAAACAAGTAGCCGCCGGGTCAATGGCAATGGGGCCATAAGGAAGTATCTGGGGATTGTTCCAACCATTTTTCTTGTCATAATCGATAACAAGCATATGATCGGTAAAAACCGAACCAAAGCCCAGCGCAGACTCATCGGCAGGCTTCACCTTGGGTGTCGATGTAAGCGTTTTTTTTTGATTTCCATTATAATAACCACCTTTTCTCCACGCGATTTATGTCTTTTAATTAAGTCCCCCTATCATTTCGCGCGGAAAATGACAGGCAGGAACCCTTACTCGGTTAATATTTCTATTTTATCACCAAAATGAAGGAGACTCAACAAAAAAATCCATATTCAAGCACAGGTTTGCCAAATGTCGCTTAAAATGATACCACTCGTTCCCTCTGACCGTATACTTGTTTTCACGCAAACCATATGATATACTAATTATCATCACAAAAAACATACAAATACTAGTTCTATGTCCAAATCAAACTTTCGTGGATATTATCCGATTCGAAGGAATTATTTTAAAGTAGAAATAGTATGGAGATTAAAGGGTGTGAATTAATGTACTGTAGAAACTGCGGGGGACAGTTAACTTCTCCTTCGAACATATGCAACCAATGCGGTGTACCCAGCGGACTTGGAAATCATTATTGCCCCAATTGCGGTCATCAGGTCAGTGAGCTGGCTGTACTCTGTGTTCATTGCAACTTTCCTCTCTCGCAGCCTGCAAACCCATATGGCACCATGCAAAAATCACGCTTGATCGCCGGGCTACTTGCAATTCTGCTAGGCAACCTTGGAATCTACAATTTTTACCTTGGTCATACAACAAAAGGCGTGGTTCAACTTATTTTAGGTACGGTGGGCGGTATTCTTACCTTTGGAATTGGTTCTTTTGCCGTTTGGATCTGGTCCCTTGTAGAGGGAATACAGTTACTGACTGGTTCAATCAATTATGATGCCAGAGGTGTTTATTTAAAGGATTAACAAGTTAATAGGCGAGTAAGCAAGATAGCGGCGGGCATAGTGCCGAAAGGCCGTGCGTGAGGAAAGTCCGGGCTTCGCAGGGCAGGATAGCTGTTAATGGCAGCCGAGGGTGACCTTAGAGATAGTGCAACAGAGATATACCGCCGGTTTTTACCGGTAAGGATGGAAAGGTGAGGTAAGAGCTCACCGGCGTCAGGGAGACTTGACGGCCATGTAAACCTTATCCGAAGCAACACCGAACTGAGGACTATGGGGTTGCCCGCCCCGTCTTCGAAAGGGTGGCTAAAGCCGTATGGCGACGTACGGCATAGATAGATCGTTATCAAAAACAGAACCCGGCTTATATACTTACTCGCTGATTATATGATCTCCCCGTCTTAAAAGGGCGGGGAGATCTTTTTGTGAAAACAACCACCGACTATGTCGGTGGAGCAAAAAAAGCTTTAGCGATGAAGCGGACCAAAAAACTCCTTTTGATGTAGAATAAACTTGCGGTCTGGCAACTGCAAGAGTACATCAAAAGGAGGACATTCGAAATGAATGACAATAAAAGTCTAGCACATACAACGTGGAATTGTAAATATCACGTCGTGTTCGCGCCAAAATACCGCAGGGAAATATTTTATGGTGAAAAGCGAGAAGAAATCGGCAAAATTCTAAGAGAATTGTGTTCCTGGAAAGGTATTAACATTATTGAAGCAGAAGTTTGTACGGATCACATTCACATGCTGGTGGAAATCCCGCCGAAGATGAGCGTTTCAAGCTTTATGGGATTTCTCAAAGGCAAAAGCAGTCTGATCATACATGAACGACATGCGAATTTAAAGTATAAACATGGCAACCGATCTTTTTGGTGTCGTGGATACTATGTGGACACAGTGGGGAAAAACACCAAAAAGATCGCTGAATATATCCAAAACCAATTAAAAGAAGATAAGCTGCAGGATCAGTTGACATTTAGGGAATACGAAGACCCTTTCAAGGGTAGCAAGTAATAAGCTTTTGCAAATGTCAGACCGTAATATGCCATTGCAATGGCAGCCAGTAACAGCGGGTTATACCCGCATAAGAAAAGCCGCCGGCTAAGCCGGCGGATGTTTACTATATAATTTTTTATAAAAAGGCAATCTCTTTTCACTGCCTTCGGCAGTGGAAAAATATAATGTCATTACAAAAGCGCCTCTTTTCACTGCCTTCGGCAGCGTAAAAACATAATGCTATGAACAGGTTTAGGATTTTTGTATGAAAAGGGTAATATTTGGCAAATATCCTTTCATAGACTTGTACTACGAAAGGTGGATTAATTATGTTTGCTTTTCTGAAAAATATTTTGAGTCGGACTCCTTCCAATAGAGCCACCGGGAGAAATGATATTATTCATGAATTGAAGGCCGTAAGTTGCCGCATGGAAGAGGTCGACAGCCTTTACAATCTCACCAGCGACATGGATCTAATTGATTACTATATCCTAGAATACAAAGCCCTTGTGGCCCGGCATTGCTATCTGATGCGGCTGGTAAAGGAATATGATCTGCTCTGCCCGCAAGAGACTGTAGAGATCAAAAGACTAGTACAAGAAAAGCCTAAAGTCTTCGTTCCACTGTCAAAAGAGCCGGAGCTTTCTAAGCAAACTATGGAAGGGTGAACAACGTGTCCATGCCCATGATCTCATTTTATCTGATTGCCGGTCTTTGCTGTTTTTTTACACTGACAGCATTCTTCCGCTTTGGAAGGCCTGTTTCGAGTTTTACAGGCTCCGCACTTTGGGGGCTTAGCGGGCTCGGCTGCGTTTATTCTCTGGGGCTTTTCACCGCCCCCCTTCTCCCGATTAATCTGCTGACCATTGGCATTTCCTCACTATTTGGGCTTCCCGGTGTCATCAGCATCCTTTTTATAAAGCTGATGTGGGTAATTTAAAAAAGCAAAAACTATTAAAGATTCCTCTTGACATTGCTGCGTATTCCCCTTATAATGATTAACGTTGCACATTTAGTGCAGGGTACATTTGGGGGCGTAGCTCACCTGGGAGAGCGCTTGAATGGCATTCAAGAGGTAGTCGGTTCGATCCCGATCGTCTCCACCACTAAAAAGCTTTGTAATCATAACGATTACAAAGCTTTTTCTTTTCTCCTGTGCCAATCTTCCAATAGGATTTCTATAGTTAATTGCTACATTGTCAAGCCAAATGCGACAGTTCGAGTAGAAAGAGCTGGGAAGGTGTATTCCAATTAAGACATTTTCGGGGTCTATTGTTTATAAGCAGAAGAGAAGAAGACAGGTTTTGATGAGAAACAGTGGACAGAACAGTACCTTTCGGAAAGAACTCTCTGAGCAAACCGTTACCGTACTCATTGCTTCCTCTCTGATGCGGACAATATGGATCAGCGAAATAAAGAGTTAAGCCTAGATCTTTCTGGATTACATCATAACAGGCAAATTCACCGCCACGATCTGTTGTTGCTGTTTTGAATGTGCCTTGTGGCAATAAAGTGTGCAGGTGCTTGATTGCAGCTTCCATGGAAGCTGCCGTTCGATCAGGAATGGGAACGGCTGTATAGAACCTTGTTTTTCGTTCCACAAAGGTGGCCAAGCAACCGCTGGAACCCCTAGAGAAAACCACCGTATCAAGTTCCCAATGCCCAAATGTTTCTCTGGTATATACCTCTTTGGGTCTCTTGTGGATAGAAGTACCACGAGCATAATGCGCAAGATTTTTACAGCTTCTCTTTTTTCCATTACGGCGCAGCACATCTGCGGTGAGTCCGTTCAGTCGTCCGGCATAAAGCCAGTTGTATATTGTTTTAAAGCTCAGTTGGCTTGAAGTAACGGTATGTGATATTTGTTCTGGCGACCAGGTCTCTTTCAGCTTTTCTGCCACAGCTGCGCACAACTCCTCGTTCCATTTCCCTTGAGGTTTGCTGTTGTGCCGTTTCTTCTGGTAATCCAGTTGTGCTTCTTCTGCGTTATACGCTCGGGCACCGTAAAAACGTTTCAATTCTCTAGCAATACTGCTGTGGTGACATCCCAGACGTGATGCGATTTTCCGGGTCGTATATCCGATTTGACGGAGTTCCTCTATCTTTCCTCGTTCGAATGTTGTAAAATGGTGGTGGCTCATGGCTGCCTCCTTGTGTGAATGTTGTTGTTGCAAACTCTATTCTACACGTTTTGGCTGCCTTGGGCTATCTTTTTTCTGTCGCATTTCATTTTACAATGTAGCAATTAACTTGAAAACAAGCTTGTGATTTCTTCCCCCGCCGAAGGCGGGGGAAGAAAATGACGTTTTATATATATCCAGTTTTTAAGTTAATTGGCTGTAAAAGCGTTTGTAACACATTACTTCCCTAGCTATATCAATTACGAGTAAATGCAAGAAGGGTGAAACGCTAAATGCGTTTCACCCTTCTTGCTATTATGCGTTTTAAATTCAGCATGTTATTAGAGTCTCAATGCCAATGGACAGTTTTTTGCCTGTAATTTCTATTCGAAATCAAGCTCGTATTGCATCTCAGAGACTTGGGACAAGGTGTTGTATATCGAACAATACTCCGTTGCAAGCTTGAATGCATGCTGAAGCCTTTCCTTTTTTTCAGGATCTGCTCCGACAATTTTGACTTTGATCACAACCAGCTTACATGTTTTCGGTACTTCGTCCCTTTTCTCATATTCGATATCCAAATCACACGAGGTGAAATCCAGTCTCATTTTTTTAACCGTATCGATAAATGTGGAATACAAGCATGAGCCAAGCGCCCCCATTAACAATGGGTATGGCAAAAATTCTCCGCGTCCGATTTTTAAATCTCCGTTGTCTGTTTTCATAATGCCTGAAAACTCATTTGTAAAGCTTAACTGTATTTTACTCATATAAAGGCCCCTTTCGATAATCCTGCAATCTTTTTTTACAATATACCATATTTCTTTTGCGATATCAACAAAAGTTAACACAAGTTTTGTTATGGCAAGGTTTATGGCATAAAAGCATTTATAGTTGATTAACTTGAAAACAAGCTTGTGATTTCTTCCCCCCCCTTCGGCGGGGGAAGAAAATGACGTTTTATATATAGCCAGTTTTTAAGTTAATTGGCTATAATAGAAATAGTAGGCCTGCTCAGCATAATGTGATTGATACTTTGCTCGCTGATGCATTAAGATAGCCCCACCGTGATATGATCGGTGGAGCTATTTTGCTTTTGAGTTTCTGTAATTGCGGGCAAGTCTTTTTGTGTTGTAATAGTGTCCAAATATTTTTTCATAAATACGGACATACATGCGTCTCCTATGATACAAATAATGGCAGTTTTTCTCATATGGGTGATGTATAACCGCATAAAGGTTTTACGGAACGGGAACTTCAGGCGGGATCGGACAAACATATGGCTTACCGGCAGTGCATTTGTTAAACTCATCCCAGGCCGCCTGAACGATTTCAGGGTTATCCATGAGTTTGAGCGTCCAAAGAGCCATACATTTTGCAGCGTAAATGGCTCCCTTAAAGCCAATTGGGTGGCCGGCAGCTGCAGCAATCTGCCAGCTGTGTCCCGGAACGCCGAGAGGCTCACAGGCAGTCCCAAAGGAAATACCGGGAGCAATTCGGGTCACATCAGCGACATCAGTCGAACCGGATCCATTTTCAGTCAAGATGGGAAGCTGGCCGGTGTGCAGTTGGGCATCGGTAGGAAGATCATAATTTTTTATTGTTTTGGCGCGCTGGTCGGCCATAGTCTGGTTAATAGCCTCTGCAAATGCGATCTCCTCATCGGTCCACTGCTCCTGGGGTATTTCCTCCATGCACTGATGAATGAGTTTACTCAGCACATCATTCTTCAGGTCCGCGTAACAGCCACCAAGAAATTCAATATTGAGTTTGGTTTCGGTCATATGCGCGGCGCCCTCAGCCACCTTGATAAGGCGCTTATAAACAGTCTCCACCTCTTCACGCTGCTTTGAACGCACATAATACCAGACTGTTGCCTTATCGGGCACGATATTGGGGGCAACGCCGCCCTCGGTGATTACATAATGTATTCTGACATCGGTAGGAACATGCTCGCGTAGATAGTTCGCACCTACATTGGTCAGTTCAACCGCGTCGAGGGCACTTCTGCCGTTATGTGGGTCTCCGCCCGCATGTGCGGTTACGCCTGTAAAGTGAAATTTTGCAGAATTAAGAGCAAGACCACTGCCTTTGGTCACGCGGTTTATGCGGTTTGGGTGAAAAGAAATGGAGCAGTCGAGCCCCTCAAACACCCCGCCACGAGCCATGAATACCTTTCCGGTAAGAACCTCTTCAGCAGGGCAACCATAGTAAATAATAGTGCCCGGCAGATTTTTAGCTTTCATTTCTTCTTTAATGCCCAGAGCAGCGCCCAGTGTGGCAGTGGCCATAAGATTGTGGCCGCAGCCGTGACCGCTGGCGCCTTCTTCGGCGGGTTCTTTATAAGTTACTACCTTTTGGCTAAGCCCGGGCAGCGCGTCATACTCGGCCAGCAAACCAATGATCGGTTTGCCGGAGCCCCAGCTTGCTTTAATGGCGGTTGGTACGCCCCCGGCGCCAGTTTCGACCTGATAACCGGCGTTTTTTAAAGCTTCGGCAATCCACTCACATGCCTTATATTCTCTGAATGCCGTCTCGGGATGAGCCCAAATTTTTTGACATACATCGTTAAGCAAATTGCGTTGATTGTCAATCTCACTTTTCGCAATAGAACCAAGCATGTTTCCAACTCCTTTTGTGTAACTTTTAAGGGCAACCAGCAAAATAGGTTGCATCTGATCTTCTCGCCTGAAAATGAAAACGAAATGAATTGTGCTGAATTTTGCAGTCGCAGCCCCATAGTTTGGCTTCCTTTTCCGAATAAAGGGCACGAAAAAATGGATTCGCTTTTCAGATAGAATATGCTCAAGGGGAGTAGGTATCCCCCTCCCCTAAAACATAACGTCTTTTATGGCTTGTGTATATTTTACCATTATTTAAAGATAAAAGTGTATACCCACGATACAAAAAAATCCAGACAAACAAAGAATGATTGTTTAAATATGGTTAATCTCGCGGACGAAATGACAAGCGACGAAGTGGGCCGGTAAAACTTCTTCGATTTCTGGCTCAACCTTCGTGCACTGTTCTTTTGCGTAAGGACAGCGCAGAGCAAAGCGGCAGCCGGGCTTTGGATTGATCGGTGAGGAGAGCTCGCCTTTGAGCAGCATACGCTCCTTGCGGGCGCCAATCGTGGGGATTGGAATCGCAGACAGAAGCGCCTTGGTATAAGGATGCAGCGTGTTTACAAAAAGCTCGTCCGACTCGCACTTTTCCACGAGCTTTCCGAGATACATCACCAGGATGTCGTTGGAAATGTGTTTCACGACCGAAAGATCATGGGTTATGAAGATATAGGTCAGGTTTTTATCTCTCTGCAAATCCTGCATCAGATTAAGAATCTGCGCCTGGATAGAAACGTCCAGCGCTGAAACCGGTTCGTCGCAGACGATAAACTTCGGATTGAGTGCCAATGCGCGGGCCACGCCGATCCTCTGCCGGCGTCCGCCGTCCAGCTCATGCGGATACGAATACGCCAGCCTTTGGGCCAGTCCCACCGTATCCATCAGTTCCGCTACGCGCGCATCAAGCTCTTCCCGCGTCTTGCAGATGTTGTGGATCCGCAGTGCCTCGGCAATCGTGTCGCTAACACTCATACGCGGATTCAACGAGGAAAACGGATCCTGAAAGATGATCTGCATCT
Organism: Oscillospiraceae bacterium; assembly: GCA_963664585.2. Lineage (GTDB taxonomy): Bacteria > Bacillota > Clostridia > Oscillospirales > Ruminococcaceae. The sequence continues at coordinate 8,759 of CAXXEO010000007.1, forward strand.
CCTTGCGCAGCGCGATATACTCATCACCCTTGTTGACGCCGGTAATGTTCTTTCCCTCAAACCAGATCTCGCCCCCGGTAATGTCCAAAAGATTCAGGATCGTGCGTCCAAGTGTCGACTTGCCACAGCCCGATTCACCCACTACGCCCAGCGTCTTGCCCCGCTCAATCGTAAAGCTCAGCCCGTCTACCGCATGAAGCATGCCCTTCGGGGTCTTGAAATATTTCTTTAGATCCTTTACTTCTAATAATTTATCCATTCTTCTCCCTGCCTTCCTCAGTGTAAAGCAGACACTTGACATAATGACCCGGCGTTACCTCAAACGTATCGGGATCCTTGCTGTCACACTCCTTCATCGCATACGGACAGCGCGGATGGAATGGGCAGCCGGAAGGCAGATTGGTCGGGTCTGGCATCAGACCAAATATGGGGCTTAAACGGTCAACCTTCTTGTCAAGGCTCGGGATTGAACCGAATAATCCCTTCGTGTACGGATGCTTTGTTTCGTTGTAGATCGCCTCAAGCGTTCCAAACTCCACAATCTCACCCGCGTACATGATCGCTACTTTATCGCAAATCTCCGCAACAACACCCAGATCATGCGTGATCAGGATCATCGATGTGTTAAAGTTGATCTTTAAATTGTTCATCATCGTCAGTACCTGGGCCTGTATCGTTACATCAAGAGCTGTCGTCGGCTCGTCTGCGACCAATAATGTCGGATTACAGGCCAGCGCTATCGCGATGACAACCCGCTGTTTCATACCACCCGAAAATTGATGCGGATACTCATTCATCCGCTCTTGGGGTATGCCCACGATCTCAAGCATCTCAGCTGCTCTGCAATGCGCGTCGGCTTTTGAAAACCCTTTGTTGTGAAACTTGACCACCTCGGCGATCTGATCCCCTACTGTCATAATCGGGTTCAGTGCCGTCATCGGATCCTGAAAGATCATCGTAATGTGATTGCCACGAATCTTCCGCATCTCGGCTTCGCTCTTTGCGAAAAGATCTTCGCCTTCAAATAGGATGCTGCCTTTTATGATTTTTCCCGGAGGGTCCGGCACCAGCCGCATGATCCCCAGCGCCGTCGTCGTTTTCCCTGCCCCTGTCTCGCCGACAAGGCCCAGTGTTTCTCCCTTTTCTATCGACATCGTTACGCCATTGACTGCGCGCACCGTGCCGTCATCGGTCACATAGTGGATATGTAAATCCTTAATTTCAAGTAAGCTCATTTTCGTCACCCCTCGTTCTACTGCTTCAGTCTTGGGTCAAGTGCGTCGCGCAGTCCATCGCCCATCAGGTTGAGTGCGCATACGGTCGTCATAATCGCTAAACCCGGGAAGGTGACAAAATGCCAGTGATTTCGGATAAATGCTCGACCCGCCGACAGCATCCCGCCCCATTCAGGCGTTGGTGGCTGTACGCCAAGACCGATAAAACTCAGGCTCGCCGAGGTCAGAATCGCACCCGCTACGCCTAATGATGCCTGTACGATCACCGGCGCCATTGCGTTCGGTATGATGTGCTTTACAATAATCCTTCTATCTTTGGCACCCAGGGCATGCGCCGCCTCAACAAACTCCTGCCCTTTGACCGTCATGACCGACGCCCTTACGACACGCGCATACATCGGTATTGAGGTTACACCTACAGCCACCATCGCATTGAAAAGCCCGGGGCCGAGCGCCGCCGATATTGATATGGCAAACAGCAAGCTTGGCATTGCCTGCATCACATCAAGACAACGCATGATCAACATGTCGGTCCTTCCGCCGTAAAATGCAGCCAGCGTTCCCAGAAATCCGCCTATTGAACACCCGATGCCCACTGATACGAAGCCAACAATCAGTGATATTCTCGCTCCATAGACCACTCTGCTGTATATATCACGGCCAAAGTTGTCTGTGCCAAACCAATGCGAGCCTGTCGGACCCGAAAGTATGTTTTCCAGATCCTGCAGGTCATACGGATATGGCGCGATATAGTTGGCAAAAATCGCCATGAACGCTAGGATCATCAGAATGATCATGCCGATAACGGCCGCCCTGTTCTTTTTGAACCGGCGCCATATTTCCTTTATGTTTCGATTTTTCTTCCGCTGCACCTCTTTGGCTATCTCTGCTTGTGTTTTATTCTCAACCATTATGCCACCGCCTTTGCAGTTTGGCCTTTTGCTGCATCGCTCTTTTTCTTTCTGCCACCATACTGTGACTTGATGCGCGGATCAATAAATGCGTACAGAATATCCACCAGCAAATTGATCAAGCTGAATGTGATCGACATCAGCAGTACGCCGCCCTGTACGACCGGATAATTTCTCGCCTTAATCGCGTCAATCATCAGCTTGCCAAGTCCCGGTATCGAAAAAATGGACTCAATTACGATCGAACCGCCCAATGCGCCGCCAAAATGCAGACCCACGATTGTGATGACCGGTATCAGCGCATTCATTAATGCATGCCTCCAGATAACGGTATGCTCTGCCGCCCCCTTCGCGCGCGCCGTCCGGATGTAATCCTGACGGATCGTCTCAAGCATGCTTGACCGCGTTGTGCGCAGAATGGCCGACGAGCTGTGTATTCCAATCGTAAATGCGGGTAATATCCAGTACAAAGGCCCATAAAACCCTGTCGCCGGAAGCCAGTTCAGATTGACTGAAAAGACCAATATGAAAACAAGTGCTTGCCAGAACGACGGCATCGAAACGCCTATCAGCGATACCAGCCTTGCCACTGTATCAATCAACTGGTTTTGATGCGTTGCCGATAGAATCCCCAGCGGGATTGCTATGACCACCGCCACAGTTGAACTTAGAATCGCGAGCAGCATTGTCGTCGGGTAACGCGCCACGATTTCTTTTGTAACAGGACGCCCCGTTAAGTATGATACGCCCAAATTGCCTTCCAGTACGACTTTCTTGATATAGGTCCCAAGCTGTACGATATATGGTTGGTCGAGCCCCATCTTAACGCGCAGCTCTTCAATTTCTGAATCCGTTGCATTTTCGCCAAGTATCGTAACCGCCGGATTGCCCGGCGTCAGATACAGCATTGTAAATATGAGAACTGTTACGCCAAACATGACCGGGATCATCATGAGCAGACGGCGTAATATGTATTTGCCCAATCTCTTCACTCCTTGCTTTGGTTTTTACTATTTCTTTTCTAATAAGCAAGCCTCTGACGAGGAAATATAGATATGGTTTAATAATGTTTTATATGGATAATAGTCGATTAACTTGAAAACAAGCTTGTGATTTCTTCCCCCGCCGGAGGCGGGGGAAGAAAATGAAGTTTTATATATAGCCAGATTTAAGTTAATTGGCTATAGCTCGCGGTTAACCATTCATTATGTTCATATGTATAGCTATCGGCGGCGTAGTTGCCTGCGCCGCCAACAGCCTTAGATTTGTACACTGCCGCAATTCATTTTACTCTTTATTTTGCATATACCTTGACTGTGTTGAAATACGGGGTATCAGCAGGTGTAAACACATAGCCTTCCACATTTTTCGAGTGGGCAAAGGTGACCTTCGGGAATACGAGCGGGATGCTGTAATAGGTGTTCCAGCAATATTCCTGAAGCTCCTTATAGATGGCGGCGCGTTTTGTCGCGTCGAACTCGCCAAGTCCTTTTTCCATCAGTTCGTCAATATGTTTATCGTTGGGCTGCATCACGCCGCCATAGGTGGTATTCCAGTTGCCCATAGCGTTATCGGGGTCACCTGTCTGAACTGTAAGGTTGCTGCGACCGAAGAGTGTTTGGCCCGCTGCGCTGCGTTCTTTCATGGTAGCCTGATCGAAAGTGGTAATTTTAACGTCGATCCCGGCCTCTTTCCACTGTGCCTGTGCAATTTCCAACATATCATGGGTAGTTTGAGCTTCTGGAACAGTAATTTCCGTCTTAAGGCCGTTCGGATAACCCGCCTCGACTAGAAGCTGTTTGGCAGCCGCTACGTCACGCTTAATCGGTCCTAACTTCACCTGTCCGAAAATCTGATCACTGAACAGACCGTTGGCGGGTGTACCAAGATCACCGTAAACAGCCTTAACAATCGCTGCTGTGTCAAGGGAAAGTGCAAGAGCCTTACGGATGCGAATGTCCTTAAACTCGTCACACTTCATGTTAATCTGCAGATTCTCATGTGTATAGCCGACATTGGCGTATGTCACGAGATTCTTATTGGCAGAAAGACGGGCATAATCCTGTGGGCCAACCGAGAAGATGGCGTCAACGCCGCCAGCCTCGAGTTCCATCGCTCTTACGCTGGTTTCGGTAATGAATCTGAAAATAAGATTCTTGTATGTAGGCTTTGTTCCCCAATATTTATCAAAGCTTTCCAGAACAATACGGTCACCCTGTACCCATTTCACAAATTTGAACGGGCCTGTACCAATCGGGGCCTGACCAAACGCGTCGTCACCCATCGTTTCAACAGCCTTCTTGGAAACGATGCCACCACGAGAGGTGGAAAGATAGTTTAGTGCAGAAGCAAAAGGATATAAGAACTTGACTTGTACTGTGGTGGCATCGATTGCCTTGGTATTTGCAGCGTCAAATGCCTTGAACAATGTTTTATTGTTGATGAGTTTGGTGCATCTTTGAATGGAAAACGCAACGTCTTCCGCCGTCATTTTTTCACCATTGTGGAAGTAAACGTCATCGCGAAGCTTGAAAATCAGTGTCTTGTCATCTTTCTGCTCCCAAGATTTCGCCAGACAGGGGGCGTACTTTCCGTCTTTATCGACCGGAAAAATTAAAGTGTCATACAGGGCTCTCGCTACCTGGTGGCCCACCATAAGACCCTGATCTCCGCAGTCGAGCTTATTGACTGTGGTTGAAACAGCGAGAGTAAATGTGTCTTTAAGTGCCCTTTGTGATGAAGCACCACTGCTTGCCGCAGTCCCGCTGGGATTTGAGGTACTGCTGCCTCCACAGGCTGACAATACCAGCATCAAGCTAAGAACTAGAGCACTTATCCTGCCAAGTTTTTTCATTTGCGTTCCTCCTATATATTTTTATATTTCATGCAGCACCCACTGCTATGGAGACAAATGAAGCGCTTTGGATAATGGTTAGAGCATCCTTTCACGGTTTCGTCAACAGTCAAAGCTTAATATACTCGCTATAAATCTGCTCAAGGCCTTGCCTGAGGGTCACATTCGGGCAAGCGATGTTCATGCGCATGAAACCGTTGCCTTCACAGCCGAACCAGTAGCCGCTGTCAACGGCCACCCTGCATTTTTGAATCACGAAGTCGTCCAATTCTTTGTTATTCATCCCCAGCTCTCTGCAATCAAGCCACATCAGATACGTACCCTCGGGACGAATAAGCTTTATTTTGGGCATCTTTGTCTTGAGAAAGCCGCCAAGATAATCAACATTGCTATAAAGATATTCAACCAGTTGATCGGCGTAATCCGCGCATTCATTGTAGGCGGCAATATATCCAATCAGTCCCAGTATCCCGAGACCAACCGTTTTGTTTTTATTAAACTGCGCATTTAGCTTTTTTGCGATCTCATCATTGGAAATGATGACCCCCGAGGTGCGAAGCCCCGCCATATTAAAAGTTTTACTGGGGGCTATGGTGGTCACGGTATTGGCAGAGATTTCTGGGGAAATAGAGGCCAGCGGGATGTGCTTGTGTCCCGGGAAGACTAGGTCTGAATGTATTTCATCGGATAGCAGAATAACATGATTTTCTATACAGATTTCACCCATGCGCTTAAGCTCATCTTTTGTAAAGACGCGTCCAACAGGATTATGTGGGTTACATAGAATCATCAGCTTTGCCTTAGGATTTCGGGCTCGGCGCACAAGATCGTCAAAGTCTATTTCATATCTTCCATTTTCAAGCTGTAGGCTGTTTGAACTGACAACACGGTTGTTATCAACAATGGCGTTTACAAAAGGATAATAAACCGGCTGCTGGATAATGACTTCGTCACCGGGTTCGGTAAAGGTCTGAACCATGGTATTGAGAACAGGGACTATACCCGAGGAGGATGAAACCCAAGAGGTTTCAATTTTCCAACCATGTCGCGAAAAAACCCAATTCTGAGTGGCTTTTGCAAACTCGGGTACAAGATATGTATAGCCTAAAATCCCATGGTCAAGGTGCTTGGTCAAAGCGCTCAGCACCGGCTGGGGGCAACGAAAATCGGAATCAGCGACCCACATGGGCAAAGCATCAGGATTTCCGACGCGGGCTCCAACATTGTCCCATTTTGAGCTAAAGGTTCCTTTTCTATTAATGACTTCATCAAAGTTGTAATTCACTAGTAAACACTTCCTATTAAATATTTAGACCTATGCAACTGAATGAGTGGAATCAAAAATGCATGCGATGGCTACACTAGCAGTCAAAGCGCGGTGGAACCGGACGATCCATAAAAGCAAGAAGATCATCTTCATCACCGTTAAATGGTGTAAAAGGTATTTTGTCATCTTGCTTTAAGAAGGCAATGGCATAGGCCACATACAGTATGATTCCATAGGGCATACCACTTTCATCAATATCAAAGCCCGGGTTGTGTGCGCCGATTGTCATCCCCTTCTCTTCATTGCCTGCGCCGACATTGGCCATAATGCTTGGATAAAAAGCAGCGAGAGTCGAAAAGCTTTCAGAGCCCATACTGGTCTCCTGTCGGACAATCGAAGCAGAGCCGAGAACTTTCTCTACAGCCTCTATGCCAATTTGGGCGCACTTGTCATTATTAACTGTTGGAATACTTGGTCCAGTAAAATTTTTAAACTCAACTTTGCATTCATAAAGTTCAGAATTTAATTCAATCACTTGCTTAAGCTTTTGCTTAAATAAGCGTCCAGATTCAGCGCTGTGGAAACGGCATGTGCCTGCAAAAGTCAGCGTTTCAGGAATTACATTGCGTTTTGTACCAGATTGAACCATACCAATGGTATAGGTAAGAGGCGAAGCTGGATGAATGTACTTCATACGGATGTCCTTGATGCCGTTCATGATCGCGACAAAACAATCGACAGGATTATTGGATTTATCTGGGTGCGAACCATGTCCGCCCTTGCCGGTAAGGACCACCTCAAAATTGACATTTCCGGCGTTAACGGGTCCACCTTGTATGCAGACAATGCCAACAGGAAGATTTGCTGCGATATGATTTCCCCAACAGCTGTCAATCTTGATACCCTTTTCCTGTATATGTTTCATCACATAATAAATGCAGTTTCCACCCTCTTCACCCCGCTCAAACAGCAGAATGACGCGACCTTGGAGCTGCTTCTTATTGTCACTAAGAATTTTTGCAGCAGAAAGAAGCATAGCAACATGCGAGTCATGTCCGCACATGTGCGCTGCGTTATCATTTTTACTGACGCAGACTTTCGGACCTTTGGCATTATTAGGTGACTCCTTCATACCCAACGCGTCGCAGTCAGCGCGAAGCAGAACAGTTTTGCCCTCCCGCGGTCCCTGAATATAGCCCAAAACACCGCCGTCAGGTACATTTTCATAGGGAATTCCCATCGCATCAAGTTCACTCATGATATACTTGACTGTTTCAAACTCGTGTGCAGTCGGCTCGGCATTGACATGCAGATGACGTCTCACCTTAATTGCGTAATCGAGCATCTCTTTACTTTCCTTTAAAATGTCCAGCATTCTATAATCCCCTTTCAAATTTATATATGTCAAATATTCTTTACCCATACAAGCAGCAGCAAATTGCTTCCTAACCGTAATGACCATAAAGGTATAGCCAATCAACTTAAAAACTGGCTATATATAAAACGTCATTTTCTTTCCCCGCCTTCGGCGGAGGAAGAAATCACAAGCTTGTTTTCAAGTTAATCGCTACATTGTCAAGCCAAATGCGACAGTTCGAGTAGAAAGAGCTGGGAAGGTGTATTCCAATTAAGACATTTTCGGGGTCTATTGTTTATAAGCAGAAGAGAAGAAGACAGGTTTTGATGAGAAACAGTGGACAGAACAGTACCTTTCGGAAAGAACTCTCTGAGCAAACCGTTACCGTACTCATTGCTTCCTCTCTGATGCGGACAATATGGATCAGCGAAATAAAGAGTTAAGCCTAGATCTTTCTGGATTACATCATAACAGGCAAATTCACCGCCACGATCTGTTGTTGCTGTTTTGAATGTGCCTTGTGGCAATAAAGTGTGCAGGTGCTTGATTGCAGCTTCCATGGAAGCTGCCGTTCGATCAGGAATGGGAACGGCTGTATAGAACCTTGTTTTTCGTTCCACAAAGGTGGCCAAGCAACCACCGGAACCCCTAGAGGAAACCACCGTATCAAGTTCCCAATGCCCAAATGTTTCTCTGGTATATACCTCATTGGGTCTCTTGCGGATAGAAGTACCACGAGCATAATGCGCAAGATTTTTACAGCATCTCTTTTTTCCATTACGGCGCAGCACATCTGCGGTGAGTCCGTTCAGTCGTCCGGCATAAAGCCAGTTGTATATTGTTTTAAAGCTCAGTTGGCTTGAAGTAACGGTATGTGATATTTGTTCTGGCGACCAGGTCTCTTTCAGCTTTTCTGCCACAGCTGCGCACAACTCCTCGTTCCATTTCCCTTGAGGTTTGCTGTTGTGCCGTTTCTTCTGGTAATCCAGTTGTGCTTCTTCTGCGTTATACGCTCGGGCACCGTAAAAACGTTTCAATTCTCTAGCAATACTGCTGTGGTGACATCCCAGACGTGATGCGATTTTCCGGGTCGTATATCCGATTTGACGGAGTTCCTCTATCTTTCCTCGTTCGAATGTTGTAAAATGGTGGTGGCTCATGGCTGCCTCCTTGTGTGAATGTTGTTGTTGCAAACTCTATTCTACACGTTTTGGCTGCCTTGGGCTATCTTTTTTCTGTCGCATTTCATTTTACAATGTAGCAATCAACTATATTTTTAATTAAAATTATAGAAATTATTGCTACTGGAAATCTTGACTTTAATTCCAGAAATTATATATTGTTCAAAGACAAGAGCTTAAATTATGATTTGTATACTGGTATACCAATAGTTTTTCAGAAAATGTTTTCACTTTGAGTGTCATATTACCCTAAGATAAACATTAATAAAATTTTAACCCATCATTCAAAGTTTGTCAATGCAAACATCATGTTATACAATAGAATATCAACACAAACGTCACATTTGTTTACAACTCACAAATTTTATATAAATTATTTGTTTTAATCAATAAACCTATTTGACATGTCAAAAGGGTTACACAGCCTGATATATGATTTTGACACTACAAGTACAGCCAATTAACTTAAAAACTGGCTATAGTTAAAACGTCATTTTCTTCCCCCGCCTTCGGCGGGGGAAGAAATCACAAGCTTGTTTTCAAGTCAATCAACTTATGACAACACCCTCAGTGCTAGGTACTTCGTTTTATTGCATCACAGTTGATATTAGAAAACGCCGGTTCGATTAAGTATCGAACCGGCGTTTTTTGCTAATATGAAGTTTTGAACAGTATGAAGACTGGCAATGTAACATTTAATTTTCAGGGCAGGCAAATTACTGCCTGCCCTTGTCAAATTTTACACCTTTAACATGCCGAGTATCGCCTGCTTCGACTTAGCGCCGACTGAGGACTGCATAATTTTACCGTCCTTCATGACAATCAGTGTTGGAATGCTCATGACTTTGAAAGCTCCGGCAAGCTCTGGTTGCTCATCGACGTTTATTTTTCCCACTTTTATGTCTTCAGATTCTTCGGCAATTTCATCGACGACAGGAGAAACCATTCGGCAAGGTCCACACCAGGTTGCCCAAAAATCAAGCAGTACCGGCTTATCCGATTTCATAACCTCAGCTTCAAAGTTCTCTTTTGTAATCGTAAGTAAACTCATATTCTTATCTCCTTTGTAATTTAGCTTATAGGTTTATTATATCCTGATTTTCATTTAATACTGTGATTTAATCACAAAATGATTTACGTCAAACTGACAGCATGTATCTTCATATTTTTAATGCCTTTATTATTTTTTGATCACGATTCTGCCTTCAAGTGGGGCAAATCCTTTAGGTCCGGGCGCGCCAGCGGGATTTCCAAAAGGCATCTGGGCGATCAGTGTCCAGTTTTTCGGGAGGTCCCATTCACGCTTGGTGTCCTCTTCAATCAGCTCGGTATAATGCTGCAGAGATGCTCCCAATCCTTCAGAACAAAGGGCTGTCCAAATCACGAATTGATGCATCCCGTTTGATTGCTGGGACCAAATCGGAAAATTATCTGCATATCGTGTGTATTGTCGTTGTAAATCATCAACAACATTTAAGTCTTCAAAAAAAAGTATGGTACCATATCCTTGGTTAAAACTATCAATTTTCTTATCGGTGTCTCCGAATTGGTCCTGTGAAACAATTTTTCTGAGGGCTTCTTTTACCATATTCCAAAATCGGCCATGCTGGTCGCCAAGCAGAAGTACAATCCTTGCACTTTGTGAGTGAAAGGCGGATGGGGTATGAAGGATCGCTTTCTCTATGATTTTCTCTATTCTTTCTTGTGATACATGAACCTCTTTATTAATACTGTAAAAAGATCGCCTTTCGGCAACTGCTGCCCAAAACTCTTTTTCCATATTGATTTTACATCCTTTTCATCATTGACACGTCTTTTTCTAGTGCCTTGTAAATCTGTTCTTGTATATTCCCCCGCCAAAGGCGGGGGAATAAAATGGCGTTTTATATATAGCCAGTTTTCAAGTTAATTGGCTATAAGACAACTGGAGCAGCATTCGTCGGTACAGGTCTGATCGTGATTTTAACCATCGTAATAAAAAAACCCATGGAGCAAAATGATACCGTCCAACGCTTTTCTCTTTCAAGCACAGTTGATATCAATATGTTCACAAGGGAGATGTAACTGGATTTAATCGCAAGTCATCACTGTCGTTCATTTTCTGCCTCTATTTCCCTGCCGGAGGTGAGAAAAATAGAGGCAGACTCGTTTCACTTAAAATAAATATTACTTAATATCCGCTTTCCATAGTCCATGCAAATTGCAATACGCAAAAGCGGCGACAGGCTGATCATTTTCGCAAAGTGAAAAACACACCTTCGGCTCAGCACCAGGCTCCAAGGATTTTCTTTGACCACCGGAAGAAGTCTGCAGATATACCCAAGCTATATGATGCTCCGCGGTCATTGGGTGAGGTAGGCTGCCGATGGTAACTGTCACTTTTTTATTGCCTACTTCAACGACGGGGACATGCTTTTCATGCGAACCATCGGAGGTATTTGGAATGAGCTGAGCCATCTCTTCACCACAGCATACAACTTTTACTCCCGAACTGAAAATCATACCGATGATGTTACCGCAATGCTTACAAATAAAGAACTTTTGATCTTTGTTCATCTTAATATTCCCCTTTAATGTTGATTAAAACACTTTGCGCTTTGTTCATTCGACATACTGGAATAGTCATATTTTACCACACAAATGTATATATTGTCAAAATATTCCGTGAATGTTCATCTTTATGTGTGTTAAATCTATTTTTGCTTCAGTAAATCACGTATTTCTGCAAGCAATACTTCTTCGTTGCTGGGAACATACGGGGCAGGATCCGCAACAGGTTTGGGATCTTTTTTCTTAAATGAGGAGAACAATTTAATAAACAAAAACAAAGAAAATGCAATAATCAAGAAATCCACAACCGATTGAATAAATACTCCATAACGGATGGCAGCTTCTGCAACTTGACCACTCGCCGGCGTTATCACATATTTCAAATTGGTGAAACTAATTCCGCCTAAAACAATACCCAAAACGGGCATCAGTAAATCATTGACCAAAGACGTAACAATTTTGCCAAAAGCACCTCCAATAATCACAGCAACCGCCAAATCAATGACATTGCCTTTCATTGCAAATTCTTTAAACTCTTTTAACATGTGAATTCCTGCTTTCTAAAAAAAATGATTTATTAATTATAGGGTATTTTTGATCATATTACAAAACCGCCATTGGGGCTGATGACCTGTCCTGTGATAAAGTCAGATTCAGCAGCAGATAGATAAAGTGCCAAATGTGCGATATCTTCTGGTTTCCCGAATTTTAAAAGCGGCGTTTCCTGCTTTAGCTGATCCCTCTCGCCTTCGTCTAAAGAACAAAGCATGTCCGTTTCAATAATACCGGGGGCAATGCAGTTTACCTGTATACCGGATGGCCCCAATTCCTTTGCCAGGGCTTTCGTAAAGCCGATCATACCCGCTTTTGCCGTCGAATAATGAACCTCACATGAGGCCCCCACCATTCCCCATATAGAGGAAATGTTGATTATTTTACCCTTGTGATTATGCAGCATATCACCCAGTACGCCCTGGCAGCAATGATACATGCCCTTCAAATGCACATCCATCATTGCGTCCCATTCCGCTTCCCGTAAATCGGTGAATAGCTTGTATTGGGAAATACCCGCATTATTAATCAGGACATCAATCGCACCAAAATGAGTGGTACAATTCCTTATCATTTTGGCTACTTGATCGACCTTGGTCACATCCGCCTGATAGGCCAGCGCACTATATCCCTGCACAGTGAGTAGAGATTCGACCTCAAATGCTTCCTTTTCTGACTTCAGATAATTAATAATTACGTTGTAGTTGTTTCTCGCAAATAATTCAGCCGTGGCACGCCCGATCCCGCGCGAAGCCCCTGTTATTAATACCGTTTTGTTCATCACATACCCCTATCGCTTTCTTTATTTCAGTGCAAATAAGGAGATATCGGTGCAAATTATAGAGTATACCTAACTAATGTTAATAAATATAGTTGTCTGGCAATGCGTTTTCATTCGGTGACAATGCCCAAGGACACAAAACCATTTTCAGTCGTTCCGTGAATTGCAACGTTTCATGCAAAACAGAAAGTGGTTTTTGGGAAAGCTTATTCCTGTCAAATTAAAAATAGCAGAACACTGTCGCTTTTGCAATCAAATATTCGATTTTAATATTCAAATATTTATTCGCACGAATTGAATGAAAACCGTCTCTATTTCCCTTGGACGACAGAGAAAGCAGAGAATAAGCAAGATATAGTTGATTGCTTGTTATTTCTTCCCCCGCCGAAGGCGGGGGAAGAAAATGACATTTTAACTATAGCCAGTTTTTAAGTGATTTGGCTATACTTGTTTACATGTGCATTTACAGATAGAAAAAAGCCGCCTCGCATACAGAAACGGCTTTGACCAAAGCAAGTTTATTGTCCGCACCTAATTCATCCCTATTTTCCCGCTTTCGGTGAGCAAAAGCGAACCGGATCACGGCTTTGATTAATGGATGATCAGGAAAATTTAAGGCTTATGTCCATCGATCGTACAGAATGTGTTAATGCCCCAATTGAGATAATATCAACGCCTGTGTTAGCAACCTCGGCGAGATCTTTCTCGCCCATATTACCTGATGCCTCGACGAGGGCACGATCACCGATGATTCCGACTGCCTTTTTCATATCTTGTATGCTCATGTTGTCGAGCATGATTATATCAGCTTTACAATCAAGCGCTTCTTTGATCATTTCGAAGTCTTCAACCTCCACCTCGATTTTCAAGGTATGAGGCGCGTTCTTTCGAGCGGCATCGACGGCTGCCGAAATCCCACCCGCTGCTTTAATGTGATTATCCTTAATGAGTATACCATCCGAAAGGTTGAAGCGATGGTTTGTGCCTCCGCCAATCTTCACCGCATATTTTTCGATAATTCGAAGACCCGGCGTGGTTTTTCGAGTATCGCTGATGACCGCCTTGGTCCCTTTTATTGCTTCCACACACTCTCTTGTGCGAGTTGCTATGCCAGACATGCGCTGTATAAAGTTGAGCGCCACTCTTTCCCCTGTCAGTATTCCTTGCGCAGAGCCTGAGATATCGGCGATTATGGTCCCTTTTTCCACCATTTCCCCATCCTGAACATGAGCGCGAAGTTTAATTTTGGGGTCAGTATAATAAAAAATGCGTTCCGTGATGTCCAGCCCGCAAATGACACCTCCCTCTTTAGCAATAAAAGATCCCTTGATCTTTTTATCAGAAGGAACGGTCGAGCGCGTAGTAATGTCGCCAGTACCGATATCCTCAGCAAGGGCCTTTAATAATACTTCATCAACCAGAAACATATCAAGCATAGTATCCTCCTATTTCACATCGTCGCTGCGAAAATGCGCGCCGACGCTCTTTTCACGCTGCAGTGCAGCCTTAAGTATCGCCAGTCCAACAGTCGCCATATTGAAGGTTTCAATTTCTCTCACTGTGCAAAGAGAGGCAGTTTCAAGTAACCCAAAGTAACCCTCGATTTGCGCAATCGCCTCGGTCATGCCTTCCTTGTTGCGGATGATCCCGCCATTCTTAGTCATTGTATTTCTGATTTGTGTTCTGATGGAATCGATATCCAAACGTTCGTGATACTCCTGTGTGGAAATCCCTCGCTGTACTATTATCGCGCTTGGCATTATAGTGCCATTGATATGCTGCGCACAGCGGCGCGCGAACACAAGACATTCCAAAAGAGAATTGCTTGCCAGACGATTTGCACCATGAACGCCAGTACACGCGGATTCACCACATGCATAAAGTCCGCCAATATTAGTTTGACCATTTAGATCGGTTTTGATTCCACCCATGAAATAGTGTTGTACGGGTACAACTGGAATCCAATGCATGGCAATATCGAGATCACGACTCATGCATTCTTCATAAATTGTGGGGAACCGCTCTTGCAGAAAAGCTCTCGGTCTTACTGTTATATCAAGATAGACGTTTGGAAGGTCATATTTTTTCATTTCTGCAATAATTGCGCGTGATACGATATCTCTTGGCGCCAGATCAGCCATAGGATGCACGCCTTCCATAAAGCGCTCTGAACGGCGGTTGCGCAAAATGGCTCCTTCACCTCTTAGCGCCTCGGAGATCAGAAAAAAGCGACCATTCTTGTCGGGATGAATCAACGCAGTCGGATGGAACTGAACAAATTCCATATCTTTCACTGCCGCTCCCGCACGCATGGCCGCCGCAATGCCATCACCTGTGGCACAACGCGCATTTGTACTGTTGCGGTAAACATGACCAATACCACCTGAAGCAAGTATCACATGGGAAGATGAAATGAAACAGATTTTTTTATCACTGTCTATTGCGAGCGCGCCCGCAGTCTCCCCATTTTCATCAGTGACAATATCCATGAGCACAAAGGCGTTCAAAATGTGAAGATTACTGCGCGCAGCTACACATTTGGTCAGACTTTCAGTCAGGTGGAGTCCAGTTGCATCCCCGCCGCTGTGGACAATCCGATTACATTCATGTGCGCCCTCGCGGGTCAATTTCAGCTTTCCTTCGCTGTCTTTGTCAAAGGGAACACCAAGTTGCAAAAGCGTTTTTATATCCTGAGGGCCCTCACTCACAAGTACCCTGACCGCATCCGCGTCACAGAGTCCGGCTCCTGCGTTGAGCGTATCATGCAAATGGCTCTCTGTCGTATCGTGCTGATCGATGACAGCGGCGATACCACCCTGAGCATACATAGAATTGCTTTCTTCGCTTCCTGATTTGTTGATGATTACACAAGAAAGATCTTTGTCAAGGTGGAGCGCGGCATAAAGTCCCGCCGCACCGCTTCCAACGATGATAACATCTGACTCCATGTGTATGGTATTGGTAAGGTCATTGTTAATTATATACCTTCTCAATTATTGAGCCCCCATTTCATCCTGATTAAATTGCATGGTATTTTTGCTTCAGTTCATTGCGCACGCGGCAGGGCGAACAGAAGCAAGAAACTCGTTTGCTTTTGGATTAGGTTCACATTATTTAACTGCTAGCATCCTTGCAAGACTGGTCGAAGCCTTTTGAATAATCTCATCGCTTAGCTCAATCCGGTGCTCCATCCTTTCAAGCGAATGAAGCACACTTTCAAGCGTAATTTTCTTCATATTGGCACAGATAAACCGATCCCTAAGCATATGAAAATGCTTGTCCGGATTTTGCTTCTTCAGACTGTGCAAAATGCCTTCTTCTGTTCCGATGATAAAATCCGTACTTGCCGAATTTTTAGCATATTGAATAATGCCCGCTGTGCTGCCGGCGAAATCCGCATGGTCCACAACTGATGGAGGACATTCTGGGTGTACAAGGACAGGCACCTCCGGGTGGGCCGCGCGTGCCCTCAAAACATCCTCAACGGTCACGCAATGATGGACAGGACAATAACCGTTATGGAAGATGAATTTTTTATTTGAAATAAAGCGAGATACATAGTTGCCCAAATTTTGATCGGGTACAAAAATGATTTCTTTTTCTGAAAGTGATTCGACTACCTTGACAGCATTGGAAGAAGTACAGCAGATATCGCACTCGGCTTTTACCTCGGCGCTGGAATTCACATAGGTCACGACTGCGGCATCCGGGTGCTCTCTGCGAAGACTTCGTATATCGTCGGGCGTGACCATATCGGCCATGGGACAGCCGGCTTCCATAACGGGCAGCAGAACAGTCTTTTGGGGGTTGAGTATTTTTGCGGTCTCAGCCATAAAACGAACACCGCAAGTGACGATGACATCCGCCTTCACGTCACACGCCCTCTGGCTCAGTTCAAGTGAATCGCCCACGATGTCCGCTATGTCCTGTATTTCAGGGAGCTCGTAAAAATGAGCCAGAATAACCGCATTGCGCTTCTTTTTGTATTCTTTGATTTTCGTAATTAACTCTTCCAAAGTGTTCCCCCTCATTTTATCTTCATACAATGTTGACAGCCTCAATCCAGAATATAAAATCACCTAAATTATTATTCCTATAATAACAATTGGGAAAAGCTGTTGTCTATTGTTACATATTATATACCAAACAAAAAAATAGTAAAAGCCAATTTTCAAAAGAACATGTTCTCTCACATTTTTATAGCATTAAATATCATTTTTGTATTTAAAACCACTTACTATTTAACTCTTTTTAATACTTGTATGTTTTTCTCTCACTGCGTCAATGAATAAATTGGTTTACTCAATTTCTATATGATCCCCAAATTATAGTAGCAGAAGCTCTGCATATTTTGCTTATATTAGAAAATACTATTATTTATTACAGGAATATCTACCCAAAAAACTTAAAAAGGTTGGATTTGATTGTTTGAGTTTTTCAATAAGCGTAAATCTTCTGAAAAAAACAAAGGGGAGAAAAACCACGAGGAAAAACTCGTCGTGTTTTCTACCAAGCTTGAAGAAAATATGCAAAAGATCAAAGAGATATTTTGCGACGATGATACTTTGGTGGAAAGACAATTCACGAACAATTTAAACGATGAGATAAAATGCTGCATTTTTTATACCGATGGCATGATCGACAACGATATCATAAATGATAGCATTATTTTTCCTCTTCAAACAACATCCATCCACATTTCCTCCGAAAACTTGATGGATGTTCTCATGAAACAAGTTTTGAGAAGTAACGAAGTCCAAAAAACAAATGATCTGGAAAAGATAATTCAGGCGATCATAGCCGGGGATACCGTTTTATTCGCGCAAGGTTCATCCGAAGCGCTGATTCTCAACACCAAAGGGTATGCCTTGCGCGCGGTCGTAGAACCCGAAAGTGAAAAGGTCATTCGCGGCCCCAGAGAAGGTTTTACCGAAGGAATTTTGAGAAATCTGACAATGCTCAGACGAAGAATCAGAACGCCAAACTTGAAAACGAAATATATGACCTTTGGTACGGTAACAAAAACAAAGGCCTGTATTTGTTATATTGAAGGTATTGTCAATAAACAAGTACTGAACGACTTATATAAACGCCTTAATACTTTCCAGATAGACGGCGTGTTGGATGTCAATTATATTGCAGAAATCATTCGGGATTCGCCAAAATCTCTTTTTAAAACAATCGGTTTCACCGAAAGGCCCGATATGATAGCGGCGAAACTGTTAGAAGGACGAGTTGCGCTTTTTTTGGACGGCACACCAGTCGTGATAACCGTTCCCTATCTTTTTATTGAGAATTTTCAAAGTAACGAGGACTATTATGTCACCTTTATCTACTCGAGCATCACAAGGCTTTTGCGCATCTGTTCTTTTTTTGCTACCATCACTGTACCCGCCTTGTATGTTTCGATTGTAACCTATCATCAGGAGATGTTGCCAACACCCATGCTGTTGAGCATTGCTACGGCGAGGCAAGACGTTCCCTTTCCGACGATTATTGAACTCTTTGGAATCATTATCGTCTTTCAAATTTTAACAGAGACAGGAATCCGAATGGCTACCGGTATCGGACAAGCGCTCAGCATTTTAGGGGCTTTGGTCATCGGACAATCGGCTGTCGAGGCCAGAATTGTCAGTGCGCCTGTTATCATCGTCGTTGCGTTGGTTGGAATAACAGGGCTTGTTGTTCCGCGATTAAGCGGTGCCACCCTTGTCATTCGCCCCCTGCTTCTTATGTTGGCTGCCTTTCTTGGTTTCTTCGGTTTTACTATCGGAATGATCGCGTTGCTTATTCATCTATATAATCTCAATTCTTTTGGTGTGCCATTTTTCACTGATATTCTCACTCTTGATGATCAAAAGACAAAAGACCTGGCCATCAGAGCCCCATGGTGGAAGATGCTTACGAGGCCCGAATATCTAACAGGCAACAGGACCAGAATGAAAATGGATGGGGAACTTAAACAATGATAAAATTGAAAAGGGTTATTATAATTATTCTCGTCCTTTCAAATATGATCGTGCTGAGCGGCTGTTGGAACTATAGGGAAGTTGAAGACCTTGCCATCGCAGTGGGATGCGCCATTGATAAAGGCACGAACGGTAAAAAATATCATCTTACCACAGAAATTGTTGATCTGAGCAGCGGAGCGGCAAAAGGCGAAACCAAATCGGCATTAATTGAGACGGATGGCGATACTGTTTTTGAAGCTTTCAGAAACTCTAAAAATTTAATGTCACATAAACTGTATTTCAGCAACATGAGCATTCTTATTATCAGCGAAGAGGTGGCCAAAGATGGTATAGCCGATGTGGTCGATTTTTTCACCAGAGACCATGAAGTCAGATTTACAATGCAAGCTTTGGTCTCACAAGAAAAGACGGCAAAAGAAATCCTGCAACTGAAAACCATTGACCACCCAATCGTATCATTTGAAATGTCATTAGCGATTAAGTCAAATGATCTCACTTTGTCCTCGACAAATTATATGCAATTATATCAAATCGTTAATACACTGGGAAGCGAAGGAGAATCACTATCCCTCTGCGCAGTAAAATCTGTTTGGAACGACAAAATTCTTGTTCCCCAAATCAACGGGATTGCGCTTTTTCAAAAAGACAAACTGTATGGGTATTTATCCCCCCAAGATACACAATATTTTCTTTTTGCGACCGATAAAGTGCATGGGGGAATACTGTCCGCAAGTGCCGAAAAAGATGGTGAAAAAAATGTTGCGCTTGAAATTGTGCGAAGCAAAGCAAGCATTAAGCCCGTTTATGAAAATGGGAAACTATCCTTTCAAATCAGCACCAACACTGTTGCCGATTATGGTGAACTGGAAACGAGCATCAATATAATTGGTGTAGATAAGCGAGAAGAATTCATAAAAAATACGGAAGTGCTTCTGGAAGATCATATAAAGTCTGTTGTAAAAAAGGTGCAAAGTAATTATGGCGTGGATATTTTTGGATTTGGCAATTTACTCAGTAAGCAAAATCCAAAGCTGTGGAAAGAGCTGGGCCCTGAGTGGGAAACGGTCTTTAAAGATGTAGATGTAGAAGTAAAATCGAAAATCAATATTGTAGGCAGTGGAGTTACAATTGCGCCTATCAAAGTGGGAGAATAAGTATGGTTGTTACAATCGTCATAATCTTATATCTTTTGGTTCTGATTTTTGATTTTATCCCAGCTTGTAAAAGTAAAAACAAAACGCTCATCTGTGTTTATGGCGTATTATTTACGTCTTCTTTTATAATCCTGTTTCTAAAAGCACAGGATGTTTCTCTTCCAACCATAGGGGAACCTTTACGGTATTTGATCCGTTCCATGTTAAAGCTGAAATGATGGAAGGTGTACTGCCATGAGCGATAAAACAGTTAACACAAATCAGGCCATCGCTCTCGTTTCGATGTTTATGCTTGGCGCCTCACTGATTTTGAGTGGAAATGGAATTGCGGAGCAGGATTCTTGGATTGCGCTATTGCTTTCTCTTTGCATGTCTATACCCGTGTTTTTAGTATATACGAGAATCATCAATCTTTACCCCGGTAAAGATTTATATGACATCGTCATCGCACTTTTCGGAAATTTGATCGGAAAAGCGTTTGTGATTTTATACATCTTGTACTCTCTTTACATGGGTGCCTGGGTTTTGAGAAGCTTCACGGATTTTTTTTGCTCAGTAGTCATGCCTCAAACTCCATCATTACCAATTCTTGTATTAATGGGGCTGTTATCGGTTTATGCCATGAGAAGCGGCTTTGAAACACTTGGTAAATGCGCTTTGCTTCTTCTGACCTTTATGCTCATCCTTGCCTTTTTGACGACAGTGCTAGCCGTAAAAGATATGAATTTTTCGAACCTGCTTCCGATAGGAACACAGGGGATAAGAACAATTGCGCAAAACGCCTTTGAACTCTTTTCTTTTCCCTTCGCAGAAAGTGTTCTTTTTATCTGCATCGCCTCTTCTCTCTCACCGGAAGCAAACCCGTGTAAAGCGTATTTTATAGGTCTTTTTATTACTGGAACAGTCTTTTTAACCATGACTCTCAGCAATATCTCCGTGCTGGGCTTGCCGATTATATCAAGCCTTTACTATCCATCTTATGCCGTTATGCAAATCGTCTCGCTGGGTGATTCCATTACGAGAATCGAAAGCTCCATTTCAACAATTTTTATCGTGGGGGGATTTGTAAGAGTCACTATTTGTTTATTTTCCGTTTCAAAGGGGCTGACAAAATTGTTCGGCTTTGATCATTACCTTCAAATGGTTTTTCCAACTTATCTTATCACAATAGCCATCGCCATGATTACTTTTGATTCTGCAATGGGTTTTTATGAGGACAACTTCGTTTATCCGTACTATACGCTGCCATTTACGATTTTTTTGCCAATTGTCATTCTCATCGCGGCTGAATTAAAGCATCGAAAAAAGATGTTTGCCAATCAAGCCTACTAATTCAAAGCTATTCTTAAATAAAAACTTCGTTAACCCCATCCTTTCCCCTGTCTGAAGTGGAGATAGGATTAGTTGATTAACTTGAAAACAAGCTTGTGATTTCTTCCCCCGCCGAAGGCGGGGGAAGAAAATGACGTTTTAACTATAGCCAGTTTTTAAGTTAATTGGCTATAACAAGAGATTATAAAATACAATGAGTCTAAGAGGATGAGGCACGCTTACATGAAAGAAAAAACGGTTTCAATCAAACACGCAGTTGCCATCATCACAATGTTTATGCTTGGCACCAACCTTATTCTATGCGGGAATGGGCTTGCCAAACAGGATTCATGGATCGCCATGCTGCTTTCTGTCTGTATGGCTGTGCCCATGTTTTTCGTATTTGCCAGAATTATGAAGCTTTATCCCGGAAAGGATCTATATGATATCGTCATCCTTCTTTTCGGAAAATTCGTTGGAAAAACGATTGTGGTTTTGTATACCTTGTTTTCTCTTTATCTTGGCGCTTTAGTTTTTCGAAGCTTTACAGATTTTATTAAAACTGTGGCTACGCCCCAAACGCCTTCAATTCCGATTGTAATATTAATAGGGCTTTTAACGGTATATGCCGTTAAAAGCGGACTTGAAACATTCGGCAAATGCGCTTTATTTCTTCTGTGCTTTATGATCACTCTTGTGCTAATAATAACAGTATTGGTGGCAAAAGATATGGACTTTTCAAACCTTCTGCCCATTGGAAGACAGGGTGTGAAAATAATTGCAACAAGCGCCTTTGAGTCCTTTTCTTTTCCCTTCGCCGAAAGTGTTCTCTTCCTGTGCATAGCCTCTTGCCTGCCCTCTGAAGCGAGCCCATACAAAGCTTATTATACGGCACTTTTGATTACAGGATTACTCTTAACAATAACTACTTTAAGAAATATATCGGTGTTTGGCTACCCCATTTTGACGGATCTGTACTATCCCTCTTATGCCATCATGCAAATCGTTTCGGTGGGGGATTTTATCACGAGGATTGAAGGTACAGTCTCATCGGTTTTCATTGTAGCGGGGTTTGTTAAAATCAGTGTCTGCTTATTCGCCTACACAAAAGGGCTGACTAAATTATTTAATTTTGATAATTACCGTCAGATGGTTTTTCCGGCATTTCTTACAATGATTGCCTTTTCGAGATTAACTTTTCGCACCGCAATGGCATTTTACGAAGATAACAGCGTTTATCCATACTATAGCCTGCCATTTTTAGTTGTTTTGCCAATTGTCATCCTCATTGCGGCTGAAATAAAGCATCGAAAAAAGACGTTTGCCAATCAAGCCCACTAATTCAATGCTATTCTTAAACAAGAACTTCGTGAACCCCATCCTTTTCCCTGTCTGAAGATGATAGGATGCAGATAAGCAATAAACGGTGCTTAATAACAAGAGATATTAAAATACAATGAGTCTAAGAGGATAAGGGACGCTTACATGAAAGAAAAAACGATAACAAGTAAAGAAGCAATTGCAATCATTACAATGTTTTTGTTTGGCAGCGCCGTTATTATGGGGGGCAATGGTCCTGCCAAACAGGATTCGTGGATTGCTATCATTCTTGCTATGGTCGTTTCAATTCCTATCTATTTTGTGTCTGCAAGGATCATCACGCTTCATCCCGGAAAAGATTTATTTGATATTGCAATTGAACTTTTTGGGAACACAGTTGGGAAAGCAATTGTATTTTTACTCACTTTCTATTCTTTTCTCCTCGGCGCTTTCATTTATCGAAGCTTTGCTGATTTTATGATGACTGCCAGCATGCCTGAAACCCCAGAATTGCCATTTCTAATATTAATTGGTCTGGTGTCAGTTTACGCTGTTAAAAGCGGCTTTCAAACTTTAGGGAAAACCTCAGCCTTGCTTCTGTTTTTGATGCTGATTCTGGTCTTTCTGACAACACTGATGGCCGCTAAAGACATGAAGATCGAAAATCTTTTTCCCATTGGGGGCCAAGGTGTCGCAACAATTATGGGCAACAGCTATGTGCTGTTTATTCTGCCATTCTCCGAAGTGATGATCTTTACGTGTGTAGCCTCTTGTCTGGGTCAGAAAGAAAACCCGTATAAAATATATTTCGGCACACTTTTGTTGGCGGGGATTACATTTTTAGTCGCTGTTTTGAGAAATATCATGGTAATTGGATTCCCCATTTTGGGACAACTCTATTACCCTTCTTTTACTGTTATGCGAATCGTTTCAATCGGGGATTTTCTTGAGAGAATCGAAATCACGATCTCTTCTATTTTTATCATCGCCGGATTTGTAAAAGTCAGCCTTTGTATGTTTGCCGCTTCAAAGGGGCTGACTAAATTATTCGATTTTGATGATTACCGTCAGATGGTTTTTCCTACATTTCTCACAACAATTGCTCTTACCAGCATCGTCTATAATAATGTAATGGAATTGTATGAGGATATCAATGTTTATAAATACTATGCTTTTCCCATTTTGGTTTTCTTGCCGATCGTGATTCTTATCGCCGCTGAAATAAAGAATCGCAAAAAGACAAAGATAAATAACTAAAATCGAGGCGTGCTTACATGAAGGAACAGACGATCAACGCTAAGCAGGCAATTTCTATCATTACAAAATTTATGTTCGGCACTGCCATCATCATGGGTGGCAATTCACCTGCAAAACAAGATTCATGGATTGCCATGCTGCTTGCTGTCTGTATGGCCATGCCCTTGTTTTTCGTGTACGCCAGAATCATAAAGCTATGTCCTGGAAAGGACTTATTTGATATTGCCATTGACCTTTTTGGAAATATCACGGGGAAATTCATCGTGCTTTTGTTTACCTGGTATTCCATTCATCTCGGCGCTATGATTTCAAGAAGCTTCGCGGATTTTATTCAAGTTGTTGCGGTGCCCCAAACTCCTTTAATCCCAATTCTTCTTTTTATGGGATCGCTATCGGTTTACGCCGTAAAAAGCGGGCTTGTAACCCTGGGTAAGTGCGCTTTGTTTCTTCAGGTCTTTACAATTATCATTGTTTTGCTTACAACGGTGCTAGCGGTCAAAAATATGGACTTTTCAAACTTTCTCCCCATTGGAGGGCAAGGTGTGAAGTCCATCGTCAAAAGCGCTTATGTACTGTTTATTGTTCCCTTCTCAGAAGCGGTTCTCTTTACCTGCATCGCTTCATCGCTTACCACTGAAGCCAGTCCATACAAAATTTATTATACTGCGCTTTTGGTTACAGGAACTATCTTTTTATTAACCACTGTCAGAAATTCAGCGGTCATTGGCTTTCCGATTTTAAACAGTATACGATACACTTCTTATGCCGTCATGCGAATCGTTTCTGTGGGGGATTTTTTAGAGAGAATAGAAGCCACCATTTCACTTGTTTTTATCACAGCGGGATTTGTCAAAATCAGTGTGTGTTTATTTGTTGCCTCTAAGGGGCTGACAAAACTGTTTGGTTTTGAGAATTACCGTCAAATGGCTAATCCAGCATTTCTTACAACGATAGCTTTGTCCACTATTGTTGCAAAAAACAGCATGGATATGGAAACGATCATCAATGCATACAAATACTATGCATTGCTCTTTGTCGTTATTTTACCAACCCTAATTCTCATAGCGGCTGAAATAAAGCATCGTAAAAAGATAGTCTGCCCATCCGCCGACAGCCATTAGCAAATTAACAATCATAAAAAACTCTTTCTCTTTGCTGCGCAGTATGGGTGCAACCTGCGTTCAAATATGACTCTTTACCTGTCAAATTGCGATAGTACTTACTTTTCATATAATACTTCCGTGATTATCCAGGCATTGCGAGCGATAAAGAAGTAAATGGACAAACCGCTTAAGCTTCATATATCAAGTTGTAAAATGAAAATAACTTATGTGAACCATAACACAACTATAGCCAATTAACTTAAAAGCTGGCTATAGTTAAAATGTCATTTTCTTCCCCCCGCCTTCGGCGGGGGAAGAAATCAAAAGCTTGTTTTCAAGTTAATCAATTATATGTTATAATGCCTGTATCAATAGTTTTTCTCAAGGAGAATGAGCATATGGCGAAAACGATATTAAGCAAAAAAATGATAGCATCCATTGTCGCTGGAACTGTGCTTTTAGCTACGGTAGGCATTGCAGGCGGCGTTCTTATGGTTCAGGAACTTGGTAACCCCCCTGCTGATTCTGCACAGTCCTCTTCCAGTCAATCTGGGTCGAGCAACATCTCAGGATCAAGTCAGCCTGAGTCCTCCTCTAAAGCATCATCTTCATCAGCGGCATCCTCCGCTGTGTCCTCGTCCTCTTCGTCAAGCAAACCGGGTTCTTCCTCTGCTGCCACAATCAGTATTACCAATACTGTTTCATTAGTAAATCAAAAGTGCAGTCTATCATCCGACTTTGTCCCCGCCGATATGACTGATATCGCCAGTCGCGTCTCATCCACAAAGGCAGAGATCTACATGGTCGACGAGGCAGCGCTGGCCTTCATCAAGATGGTGAATGCCATGAAGGCGGCCGGGGTCACTGATGTCGTAGCAGTCAGCGGCTATCGCTCATACAACTATCAGAAAAACATCTTTGAAGCCCGCATTGCCAGCAACCAGACAACGATGGCATATAAAGAAGCCTGGGCAGCGGCGGCCTCGATTATAGCCCCACCCGGAACCAGCGAACACCAGACCGGGCTTGCCATCGATCTATCCACAAAGAGCAAAAATTATGCATTGGATTCCGATTTTGCCGATACGCCGGCGGGGAAATGGTTGGGTGCTCACTGCCAGGACTTTGGTTTTATCCTGCGATATCGGGAGGACAAGCAGGACATTACCAAAATTGTTTATGAACCATGGCATTTTCGTTATGTGGGGAAGCCTCATGCGGACATCATCATGGGGCAAAGTCTTTGTCTCGAGGAATATCTCGCCATGCTGAAAGATAAGGGAGCTCTCACCTTGCCCGTTTCGCAAGAGGAAAAATATGTGGTCAGCGCCATGGCGCAGCCGGATTATTTCATCGAAGGACTAAGCCAGATCTCAAAGGATGGAATGGGAGGATATATATCCACCGCTTTAATAAAGTCTAAAACAGAATAATCTACCCTTTCTCGTACTATCGTGACCAGCATCCGTTTTTGTCTGCATGGTGCAACTAAATAAGTTAATAATACGTTCTCTCATTACCGCGCCTCTTGTGGGGTACAGACGTACAGTATCATTATAATTGGAATCAAGACGG
The DNA here is from genome assembly GCA_963664585.2 of Oscillospiraceae bacterium. GTDB lineage: Bacteria > Bacillota > Clostridia > Oscillospirales > Ruminococcaceae. The sequence continues at coordinate 35,139 of CAXXEO010000007.1, forward strand.
GGCACCCGCGAAATTTCGCGGGTGCCCCGTCTTGATATCAGTTCTCCTGCTCACTGCATTTGGAATATTCTTTTAATCGCATTTTATAGTTGATTAACTTGAAAACAAGCTTGTGATTTCTTCCCCCGCCTTCGGCGGGGGAAGAAAATGACGTTTTAACTATAGCCAGTTTTTAAGTTAATTGGCTATAAAAGTCATTATCAATAGTTTTATTGAGCAATATAGCTTGTTTGTATATTAGCAATAATTGCAAATCAAAGAATCAAAAAGCATCCAAGAATTCCGCTTATAAATCGTCTTAGACCTCAATGATTGTCTCTGTTTCTCCCGTTTCATAAAAAAACAAAGACAGGAAATATTTAATTTGAAATTAGTTTTAAAACATGTTCGCATTTTTATGGATACCTGTCTTGATAAACTCTACCCATTCACAAATATTAACGGCATGATCGCCAATGCGCTCAAGATATTTCGTGATCATCATGCTGTTGATAATCTGATCCGCCTTATCCGGATTTGTGCCTATCAGCGCGATCAGGTCCTGTTTAATTTCTTGGAACATGGCGTCGGCCACGTCATCCCTGCTCATAATTTCTCTCGCCAGCTCCAGATTCAGCTCCGTATAGGATTTTACGCTGTCCGATACCATCAGCACTACCCAGTCAGCCATTTTTTCTATCTTACTGCAAAGCTTGTAAGGATTTAGATGGGGACTCCGAAAAGCAATATAGGCGATATCCTCGGCCTGATCGCCTATTCTTTCCATATCGGCAATCATCTGGACCGCTGCCGTGATCACTCTGAGATCACCCGCAATTGGCTGCTGGCGCAGAAACAAATTGAGGCACCGCCGCTGTATGGCGTGCTCTGTTTCGTTAACCAGTCTGTCACCATCCACGACCGCCGCAGCCTGTGCACTTTCGTTTTCGCCAAAAGAAACGAGAGCTTTCTGTAACGCTGCAGTCACCATCCACCCCAGATCGGTTACCTCTCCACGCAGAGCGAGAAGCTCATTATCATAGCTTATTCTATCCATTTATTCTCCTTTCAAGGCCAATACCATAACAATTTTTATAAAATGGACATCTTCAATCAATCTGCCAGCCTAGGTGGGGCGGACAGATCATCAACCAAATCGCCCTGTAATGTAGTCTTCCGTTCGCTTTTCATTTGGAGTTGAAAATATCTTGATGGTATCCCCATACTCCACAATGTCACCCAAAAGGAAAAATGCAGTTTTGTCTGAAATTCTTGCAGCCTGCTGCATATTATGTGTGACAATGACCACAGTATAATCTTTTTTGAGCACTTCGATTAACTCTTCAATACGTCCAGTGGAGATAGGATCAAGAGCACTTGTAGGTTCATCCATCAGAATAACATCTGGCTCTATAGCAAGAGCCCGTGCTATACAAAGCCGCTGCTGCTGTCCACCTGACAGCCCCAGTGCAGATTTTTTGAGCCGGTCTTTGGTTTCATTCCAGATTGCCGCACCCTGAAGACTCTTTTCAACAATTTCATCCAGTTGGGCGCGATTTTTGATGCCATGGGCTCGTGGGCCATAGGCTATGTTATCATAGATGCTCATCGGAAAAGGAGCCGGTTTCTGAAAAACCATCCCAACTTTTCTTCTCAGCTGGATTGGGTCCATATCGGTATATATGTTCACGCCATCAAGCAGGACGTTGCCGGTAATCCGGCAGCCCTCGACCAGGTCATTTAGGCGATTCAAGCTCTTGAGAAGGGTGGATTTTCCACAACCGGAAGGGCCTATGAAGGCCGTCACTTGTTTCTCGGGAATCTTCATATTGACTCCCTTAATCGCCTGTAAATCGCCATAAAATATGTCCAATGCCTCAATGATGATTTTATCTGTCATCTCAAACCTCATTCCGCCGCTTCGCACCGGCACGAAAATGAAAGGGGTGCCTTATCATGCGAAGTGGGAAAATGATAAGGCATTCATGGGGCGCCTCAAAAAGAATCGAAGTTCATCTCCTGCTTATTTCCGGCTTCCCCACTGTTTTACTAAGGTAGAAGCCAGAAGATTGATTCCCATTACCGCGATCAGCAGGATCACGCCGGTTGCATAAGCCTCGCCGGTGTGAAGTCCCTCGCTGGAAAGGGCAAACATATGCACCGCCAGTGTTCTTCCCGAAGAGAATATGCCATCTGGCACCTTGGCAACCGTACCGGAGGTGTAGATCAGGGCGGCCGTTTCCCCGACGATGCGCCCGATAGAAAGGATTACCCCGGAAAGGATGCCTGGGGCGGCCGCAGGAAGCACAACTTTTATGATGGTGCGCAGCTTACTGGCACCCAGTCCCAAGCTGCCCTCGCGATAAACATCGGGAACGCTTTTGATGGCCTCTTCCGAGGTGCGTATGGTCACCGGAAGCACCATGATGGCCAAGGTGCCCGCCCCCGCCGCCATCGAATATCCCCACTTCATTGCGGTGACAAAAAAGAGGAAGCCGAACAGGCCATAGACGATGGAGGGGATGCCGGTAAGAGTCTCGGTAGCTAAACGTATGACTGTTACGATTTTGCTGCGCTTACTCGCATACTCGGTAAGAAAGATTGCACACGATAGCCCAAGCGGAATGGCAATAACCAACGTTAAGACCACCATGATAACCGTGTTGACGATCGAGGGAAGCGCGGATACATTCACAGAATTATAATTTAAAGAGAAGAGGGAAGGGCGCAGATAGGGCAGTCCCTTCACAAGAACATAACCGACGATGAAGAACAGAATACCGATCATCAGTGTGGCAGCCGCCCAAACAGCTACCCTAATCAACAAGGTAAGCGGATCGGCGTATGCGGATTGTATAGGGCTTTTCGGCTTTCGGCTGGCTTTGGTCATTTAAGCATCCTCTCCCCTTTTTTTTGAATCAGGACAAAGGTGGTGTTCAGAATAAGGATCAGCACGAAGAGCACCAGTCCTGTCCCCACGAGGGCACCGCGGTGAAGACCTTCGGAATAGCCCATCTCGAGGATAATATTAGTCGTAAGGGTGCGTATCCCTTTAAAAATATTATCTGTTAAGCGTGGCTGGTTGCCCGCCACCATCATTACCGCTGTCGTCTCGCCCACCGCTCGCCCGATACCGAGAACGACAGCGGCGGATATCCCCTGCCGCGCGGCCGGAAGCAAAACCCCGAAAGCGGCACGCTCTGGGCTTATGCCTAATGCAATGGCCCCTTCATAATAGCTTTCCGGTACCGCTCTGATGGATGCCTCACTTACGCTGGCAATTGTGGGGAGAATCATGATCCCGAGAAGGATACTGGCGGTGAGAATGTTTTTGCCCGAACCGCCAAACAATTGTGAGATAACGGGTGCTATTAATACCAGCCCGAAAAATCCGTATATAATTGAAGGAATTCCGGCCAGCAAATCCACCATTGGTTTGAGTATAGCATACAATCTCTTGGGACAGAACCTCGCCATGAACACCGCAGATAATATTCCGATGGGAACGCCCAGCGCCGCCGCACCCAGAGTGAGATAGATGGTTCCCACGATCATAGGCAGGATTCCAAAGGATGGCGGAATATCGGTGGGTGACCATTCAAGTCCGGTCAGGAATCGAAGTGGGCCTATCTGCAGGATAGCAGGAAGTCCACCGGTGAAAATAAAGTAGCAGATCGCAAGCACTGAGAGGACGCAAAGGACTGCCGCCGCCAGAAATACCTGTTTCATGATTCCATCCGTTTTTTGCTTGAGCATGTAAGCATCTCCTTTCTGTAGCAGATGCACCAAAAGGGCAGCTCTGCTGCCCCATGGTGCGAAAGCTGCCTCCTGTTACTTGAGTCCTCCCCAGCTGGAGGTTTCGCCGGTGAAGATAGATGCTGTCTGTGTTTTAGTGATATTCGCAATGGGGTTCTTGGTGTTGACGATAACCGCTATGCCGTCAATCGCTATTTTTGTGTCCTTTAAGGCGGTTTTTTCGGTATCCTTCAGATCACGGGAGGACATACCGATCTGGCATGTTCCATCAGTAGCCGCCTTGATGCCTGAGCTGGAGTCTGACGTCTGTATCTCGATGTTTACACCCTTGTTGATGACCTTGTAAGCTTCGGCTAGCTTCTCCATCACCGGAGATACCGAGGAGGAACCGGCTACGACGATTTTTCCTGTCAGACCGGCGGTCGTTTTATAGGCGGCCGGGGTAGCTACAGATTGAATGTATTTATTGTCTGTAATGACCTTCTGTCCCTCTGCGCTTGTGATGAAGGTGATAAAGTCCTGGGCAACGGCATCCACTTTCGCGCCCGTCACGATGAGGAAGGGGCGGGCCAGTTTATAGGTTCCGTTCTTTACATTTTCCGCCGTGGCTGCAATCCCCTCGTAATTGACCGCCTTGACGGTGGTATTCAGAGAGCCTAGCGATACATATCCGATCGCGTAGGTATCGCTTGCAACACTGGTCAGCATGACATCCGTCTTACTTACAACTTCGGCTTCCTTAGTGGTGTGATCCACTTTATTTCCGCTGGCATCCTTGGCTTCAACTCCTGTCAGTTCTACAAAGGCGCCTCTTGTACCCGAGCCCTCTTCGCGGGAGATCACCGTTATGCTTTTGGCTTTGTCAAAACTACTGGTGCTGGTCTTGCTACTGCTTGCCTGACTGCTGTTTGAGCTGGACTGAGAGGAACTTCCCCCAGTTGTGGCGCATCCTGTGACGGCAATCATCATTGCCGCCAGTACCACGGAAGTAATCATTTTATTCATGTTCATTCTCCTTTTTCTCTTTCGCTTTCTAATCTTATTTTACGCGTCATTAACTCTTAAAGAAATCATGGATGGGTAAAAAGAATGCAAGGTTTGTGTAAAGTGGCCTTCTGAACCTTGTTTAAATGGGACTCGATTTTCATCTATGTTTCCACCCCTCCACCGGCAAGGGAACGCAGAAAGGAAACTCATTCGTTTGGAATTCGTGTGAAATGATTGACGAGGCAGCTCGAAAAGCGTTAATATAGAATAGAATCATAGTATATGCAATATGGACAAGCTTATATCCAATCTTGTGTTTCCGTTAGACTACAGCAATTAGGCAAACAAAGAGGAGTATTCGAACTCTGTCTTCCTACGCCTTAAGGCAATCAAGCATATCTATTTTTCCCGCCTGTGGCGGGAAAAAATAGATATGAAATTAGTTGTTTTTCAAAAAGAAATAGTATATGGCGGGGAAGGCAGAAAGAAAAGACCCATTCATCTAGTTATTATTAGGAGGAACACGATGACCACAGTCTTTATGAATGGTAAAATTTATCCGCAGGGCTCAAGCGATCAGATCTTTCAGTGTGGCTGTCAGCGTAGACGGTATTTTGGCTGCACTGGGTGACGATCAACTTGTCAACAAGTATCCTAATGCGCAAATAATCGACCTAGGTGGAAGGGCCGTCTATCCCGGATTCTTTGATTCACATATGCACATCTTGCATTACGGTATCGTTTTAGATGCCTGTAACCTCAAGGGATGTGTCGATTCAAATGATCTTGTTGACCGCCTGAAAGAACATATATCCTCTCGCAAAATTCCAGCAGGAAGGGTTATTTGGGCCCGCGGCTTTAATGAAGAGAACTTTTTGGATAAGCGGATGCCTGACCGCTATATGCTTGACAATGTGAGCACCACAAACCCCATTCTCATTGTGAGAGTTTGCGGACATCTGGCGGTAGCGAACTCCGCGATGCTGGCCAAAGCCGGTATGACCTCGGGCTTCGCGGTTGACGGCGGTCATATTGACTGCGACGCATCCGGAACGCCCACCGGTATTGTTCGAGAAAACGCCCTTCGTATTGTATACGAGCAGCTTGACGAGCTGTCGGTTACTGAGATCAAAAGTGCCCTGTTAAATGCCCAGAAGGAGCTTTTCAAGCGAGGAATCACCACAATCGGAAGCGACGACATCTCTTCCCTGCGAAATGAGCGTAATTATGATCGGGTATGGCAGGCTTACAGAGAGTTGTATGAAGAAGGCAACCTTAAAATCCGCGTATTTGAGCAGGCTCTGCTTCCCGATATGGAAACCTTTACAAAATTCACTAACGAAGGTAAACATTTTGGTGAGCGCTTTGGCCGCTTTACCCTTTCCTCTCTCAAAATATTGGCGGATGGCTCGCTTGGTGCCAGAACGGCCCGTTTAAGAGATCCATATGCCGATAAGCCTGACACCAAAGGCATTTCCGTTTACACAAGGGAGGCCCTTGCCGAAATGGTTTTGGCCGCACAAAAGGCTGGGATGCCTGTGGCGATCCACGCCATCGGGGATGCCACGCTCGACGATGCCCTTGATGCTATTGAAGCCGCTCAAAAAGCCTGCCTCGGTAAACTTCGACATGCCATCGTCCACTGCCAGATCACTGACGAAAAACAAATCCAACGTTTTTCGGAGCTAGGTGTTTCCGCTCTCGTGCAGCCGATTTTTGTGGCAACCGATATGGCCATCGCTGAAAGTCGCCTAGGGAAAAAGCGCGCCTCCACCTCGTATAACTGGAAGCGTTTTATCCAATGTGGGACACACATTTCGTTTGGAAGCGACTGCCCTGTTGAGGACCCCGCCGCTCTTCCTAATCTTTATTGCGCCATCACCAGAATGAACCTCAAAGGCCAGCCCGAAGGTGGATGGCTTCCCGATCAGAAGCTGACCCTTTCAGAAGGATTGACATGTCTTACCAGGGAGGCTGCGTATACCCTTTCGGCCGAGGACAGCTTGGGGACGCTTGCCATTGGAAAGGCTGCGGATATGACAATCCTTGACGAGGATCTTTCTGAAGCTGAGCCCTGTCATATCAAGGATATCCCCGTTTATATGACTGTTGTTGCCGGCGAGCCGGTTTATATTAAAAAGAATGTGAAATAGGTTTTTTTTCCGTCTTCGGCGAGGAAAAGAAAACCAATAAAAAAATTTGGAGGCCTTTATCCGTTGAGTATTTATGAAGTTATTATGTTAATCTGTTTTGGTGCCGCATGGCCGGCATCCATCTATAAATCCTACACCTCGCGCAGCGCAAAGGGAAAAAGCCTTGTCTTTCTCGGCATTCTAATCGTCGGCTATATATCGGGGATCCTCAATAAGCTAATCAATTATCCCGGAGATTGGATCATCTATCTATACTTTCTCAATCTGGCCATGATATCTGTAGACCTATTTCTGTACTTTCGAAATAAGCGTTTGGATGTAGATGCTGAGTAAACCTGTACGTTGTTTCTTGTCTCAGCTTCTCTGTATTCCATGAGAAAACAAAGACAGGAAACTCGTTTATTAAGGATTATAGCCAATTAACTTAAAAACTGGCTATATATAACGTCATTTTCTTCTCCCGCCGAAGGCGGGGGAAGAAATCACAAGCTTGTTTTCAAGTTAATCAACTATAGTACAAACTTTGTATTGTGAGGTATTCCTATGACAAGGAAAATAGGCGCGATCACCGTGGGTCAGTCCCCGAGAAATGATGTTATTCCTGAAATGTCGGCGATCATGGGCTCCGGCATCGAAATTCTGCAGGCTGGCGCTCTTGATGGCCTGACGCGTGAGGAGATCGAGCGATTTTCCCCCACCGGAGATGACTATGTTCTTGTATCCAAGCTAAGGGACGGCGGCTGGGTAAAATTTGCCGAGAAGCACATCCTGCCCCGGCTTCAGAACTGTGTCGATAGCTTAGAGGCTCAAGGGGCCAGTACCATTGTATTTATCTGCACGGGGAAATTTCCGGAGATTTTCAAAGCAGGCTGCCCTCTTCTCTACCCTGACAAAGTTCTTCACGGCCTGGTTCCCACCATTGCCTCCCGCGGTTATCTGGGTATTGTCACTCCACACGCCGACCAGATCGCCCAGTCCCGGGACCGATGGAGCGGGGTCACAAGCAAACTGATTACGGCTTCAGCCAACCCCTATGAGGGTGTTCCCGGCGTAATCAAGGCGGCTGAGGAACTGAAGGGTGCCGACATTGACCTTATCGTTCTTGACTGTATAGGTTATACGGTCGAAATGAAACGTGCCATGACCGAGATCACCGGCAAGCCGGTCATTCTTCCCCGGACGATCATGGGTAGAGTCATCAGCGAGTTGGCAGAGGTATAAATATATTATCATAGAGTATAGTATAGCCAATTAACTTAAAAACTGGCTATAGTTAAAACGTCATTTTCTTCCCCCGCCTTCGGCGGGGGAAGAAATCACAAGCTTGTTTTCAAATTAATCAACTATATCTTTTATGAATATTCGCTTTGAGGAAATATTCAAACTCACCTTAAGCATATCATGGTTATATTTCAAAATGAGTCTTTCCTACTGACGCAAAACCTTCTAAGGCGCAGACTGTATCCTGAATGGGTACGGGCTGCGCCTGTTTGCGTACGGGTGCCATCTGGCTGCTTCTGCGCATATCATGGTATGCGGATGCAATCTGCGATTATGTAAAGGACGTGACGGAATGTCTTACTATAATTATAATGGTGATTACCAACCTGATGGCTGGGGCAGACCTCCCTGGGAATTGGGCGGAGGCAGAAGCCCCTGGCGCGGACCTGAATGCGGCTGCAACAGATTTCCATGGGAATGCTGCTGGGAGAGATCTCCTTGCGATTGCTGCCATCACGGACACAATGAAAATGATGAGCGCCCTTCCACTGTCGCCTGGTTGGGAGCTACTGGAGTACAGACGGTAGCAGCGGCTGGAGGTCAGGTGGCATTTAGCCTGTCCGCCCCCACAGCTTTGCCCAGTTGGGCGACCTTTGTATCTCCAAACACCCTTCAGATCAGCAAGGCAGGAACCTTTGTGGTTACCTATACATTCCTTGCGGGTGTCAACGATGTTACCCTTGCTCTTTTCCTCAATAACAATGAGGTAAGCAACAGTCGCTTCTCTTCAAATGGAGGCAATGAACCTGTTATTGGCCAAACCGTACTGGTAGTCGTGCCTGCGGATCTCCCAGCGGCCCTTACCCTTCGAAATGTGGATCCTTTGATTCCGGCCATTACCGCCGCCGGGGCGCTTCCCAATACGATTACTGCGTCTCTCAACGTAGTAAAACTGTTCTGATACTAATCTCCAAATAGGATTCACAAACATGTGATAAAAGCCTGCTTCAGCTGCCTTATTGGCAATTGAAGCGGGCTTTGACCTTACTATAGCCAATTAACTTAAAAACTGGCTATAGTTAAAACATTATTTTCTCCCCCCGCCTTCGGCGGGGGGAGAAATCACAAGCTTGTTTTCAAGTTAATTGGCTATAAACGTTTTTTCTGTATCTGTCTTTTCACTATGGAAAAATGGTGCTGCGTATATTATACTGGTATTTAGAGTACACATGCTTAAAAGATGCTTATCGAATTTTTAGCAGAAGTTTGATTGAGGCAAAACGCCAAATTGAAACTAATCCCAAATTAAATGGTAATCATCTTTCCTTTGTTCCTCCCGTCTCTTGCGGGAAAATAGAGGAAAAATATAGTGTCATTTAAACAAGATTGAGTATGACATGTCTTAGCTAGTACTGCCTCAGGGCAAACCAGTGTCTCAACAAATCACAGTGTATTTCGAGCATTAGCATCGCATCTCGTTTCCAATGAGGCACAAAGCCTGTCATAAAGGAAAGGAAGAAAAAAATGTTATTAAAACAACTTACCGAAATGTACGACATTCTGGATTCCAGTACCGCATGCGCTAAGAATGTGGCGGATTATCTGCGCTCGATCAAGCCGGACGCCGATATCCAATACTATGATCTGGTGGGTCCAAAGGGTGATACGGAAATGATTCGCATCAGGATCCCCGGCACAAAGGGCAAATCATCGGGAGGAAGCGCCCCTACCATCGGACTTCTCGGGCGACTGGGCGGCTTAGGTGCAAGACCGACGATGACAGGTTTTGTGTCTGACGGTGACGGCGCTTTAATTGCGCTGACGATCGCCGCCAAGATTTTGGACATGCAAATCAAAGGCGATTATCTTGAGGGCGACGTCGTGATCTCCACCCACGTTTGCCCCGATGCCCCAACCCAGCCTCACGAACCCGTTCCGTTCATGGGTTCTCCCGTTGAAATGAGCCAGGTCAACAAAGAGGAGGTCAGCGACGACCTGGACGCCATACTCTCTGTCGACACCACCAAGGGTAACAGGATTATCAACCACAGGGGCTTTGCTATCTCTCCTACCGTTAAAGAGGGCTATATTCTGAAGGTCTCTGATCACCTTCTCGATATTATGCAGACCACAACGGGAAAGCTTCCTCAAGTATTTGCCATCACTACACAGGATATCACCCCTTATGGCAATGACATCTATCACCTCAACTCGATTCTCCAACCTGCCACCGCCACCAGTGTCCCCGTGGTCGGCGTGGCAATTACCACCGAAGTGGCTGTGGCTGGATGCGCCACCGGTGCTACACATTTTGTAGATCTTGAAGATGCTGCCCGCTTTATGCTGGAGGTCGCCAAATATTACGGCAAAGGACAGTGCCAGCTTTACGATGAAAAGGAGTTCGCCCGCATCAAAAAGATGTATGGCTCGATGACCCATATTCAGACTTTGGGTAAACAGGAGTAATTTATCAAAAACAACATGTTCAACCATTTGTTGATGTTCTTTCATGATGATTCTGTTCTAAAAAAAATGTTATATGATATCGGATTTGGCTCTCATGTTATTGATGCTTGTCAAAAAGCATCAGAAACTACACTGCAAATTGATTGTCCATATAAAACATCGAAAGCGGTTCCAGCGGATCCCGTTTTATTATTTGATTTAGCGGAGGAATCAAGAAATTATTATTTGAATGCCCCTATCTTCTTAAAAAGAAATGTTTATACCAAAGAAGCTCTTTAAAATATTATAGAGCAAAGTAATGTATTTATTGCATGGGACAATTCTATACCTATTGGGATAATGAGCTTAATTAAAAATAGGCGATGTAATATTGAAACATTGTCTGAAATGATCAGCGGGCTAATCGGAAATTTAGGTGCCTATATCAAGCCCGAATTTCGTGGAAAAGGAATCGGGAAAAGGATGTTGAGGGAAATATTTGAATATTGCATGAATGAGTCAATACCATATGTTCATCTAAATTTTGAAACAGCTAATCCTTTGGCGAACAAATTCTTGAGAAGAACCATAAATAATGGCGCAAACTCCTAATGTGTGGTAGTAGCATATATTTTTCAATTTTCTATCATCCAACTCATACTAATAAACCCCGGCCTCTTTTAGGGCCGGGGTTTCTCTCGCTATCATAAGGAGAACAATTGACTATGCAGCGGCACCGGTGCTGGGATTTGCCTTGACAACAGTTGTTGTTGTACTGCTTGTAGTATTCGTATCATCTATAATGACCGCTACCACTTCTTCTTCGCTGGAGGAAGAGGAGGCTGACGAAACATTAAGCTCGATATCTGAGACCACATACTTTCCAAGGGTTCTGGTAGTGACTTTAAATGCCTCTTCATATTCATCGTATTCTGCTTTCACTTTAGAAAGGGAGCCATCGGAGTTGACGGAATACAGATAGGTGTCAGGATCGGCAAGGATGGTTAGTTCACCTGTTTTATTGAAGGAAGCGCCGTTCATGTTGAGAAACTCCAGGTTGGCAGCAGGGTATTTTGCGGCAATGGTAGAATTGTAATCGGTATCAGCGTACAGTAGGAGTTTGCCCTGACCCGTTACGTCAACATCAAAATAGTGTTCATCCAAGATTGAGAAGGTCTGGTCCCCCGTGACAGCACTGCCGTCGCCCAGCTCGCCGGTGCTGGAAAAGTTAAAAAGCATCGTTTCATCAGTAATGTTAAAATCATCAGCCTCATCGAAGGCAAAGCCGTTGTTAATATCAAGGGTTGCCGTAAAAGGGATGCCAACCGTGTTGGTGGTGGTTGTCTTTTTAATGGTGATCTCACCAGTGACATCATAGGCGGATGTGCTGGTAGAGTTCTTATAAGCGACGGCTAAAAAGTAGTAATAGGCAGAAGTAGTACTAGTTACATATTTCTTTTTTACGACTGAGACAGACTGAACATATTCCTTACCCATGTCCCATGTCTGCTTGATGGTGACTCCTTTCACCATGTCGCTGTCATCAATTTCCTCCCCATCGGCGTCGTGAATTAAATAGTAAACTGTGTCACCGGGGTTTACGGTGTCGCCTTCATCAATCTTATCACTATCACCGGCGACATCAATGACGCCGTCATCGTCGAGGGTATAGCCTGTCGTTTCAATTTCATATTCGGTTGTTGTTGTTGCAAATACGGCTGATGCCATGCCTAGGGCCAAAATCATAGCTAGGGAAAGAGATAATAATCGTTTCATTGTGTTCCTCCTAAATAATCTGTAATGTTTTCAGAGCCTGTTGTTTTTCTTCTTACTACTCTATTATCATTATGTTACTCTTTGTTTCTGAAAATGGAATAAATATAGGGTGAAGCTTATGAGAAAAATAGGTGAAATTTTCCTTAGTAAGTTTTATATTCCAGTATACTGCATAATAAAAACACCCAACCACGGTTGGGTGTTTTGCTGTTTTAAAGTATGCTGATTTATAAGCCAATATTCAATCTAACATTAAAAGTATATTGCAAACCGCGACATAACGGTATACATCAAACCTTATTGGGCGGCTCCGGTACTTGGATTTACTTTGATGGTAGAAGAACCATAGGTGCTTGAATAAGAAGTGGATGCCGTACTACTCGATGATTGATAACTGGATGAGGATACAGACGAAGTAGAAACTGAGGAGAGCGCTACGTCTGAAATGACATAGCTGCCTATTGTTTTGGTTGAAAAAACAAATGCACCTTGACTGCTGTCATAAGCATTTTTGATCTGAGTAAGAGTGTTCCCAGAGTTGATTAGATACAGAAAAGAACTATCTTTCGCACTGATCTTCATTTCACCCGTTCTAAAAAAGGAGATTCCGTTTGTATTCAGAAAGGTAAGATCAGCTGAAGGATATTTTGCGGCAATCGTACTGTTATAATCGTTGTTGGCGGACATAACAAGCTTCGTCTGACCGGTCAGGTTGACGGTAAATTCATTGTCATCGCCGGGGAACTTGATCGTATTATCGCCTGTCAGTTCATAGGTAGCGCTTGAATCAGAGCCAAAGAAAAGGTGGGGTTCTTTTACAACCTCAAGTTCTTCAGCGGGAGGATACTTGATCGCAATAGAAACAGCGAGATCTGCGTCGACCACGGGTGAGGACGTCCGCTTTAGTGTCACCGTACCAATTGCATCATAGGATACCGTTGTCGTACTGCCTTTTAACTTGATTGCTAAAAAATAGATATTAGTTTGGGTTGCATCATACTTCTTTCTGACGAGAGTGACCGATTCTACCTTGTCCTTACCCTCATCCCAAGTTTGTTTGATGGTGATGTTTTTTACGTCGTCAGAGGTTGTTATATAGCCATCCGAACCACCGCTACCATTTAAAAGCGCATAATAAACCGTTTCGCCGGGGGCGGCGCTTCCGCTTCCATTGATAGATTCAGAATCGACGACACCCTCAGTAGCTAGGTGTCCAGCCGTGTCAATATCTTCAATAGCGGTGGTCGCCAAAGCTACCGTTGACATCCCTAAGATCAGCATAAAAGTTAGTACAAAAATAAGTATTTTTTTCACTCTAAAATTTCCTCCTAATTATTCCATATGCTTTACAGTATTTGCCATTCTCCATTGATTTATACTTCGTATTATACAACAGATGGAAATAGATAGCAATATTATGTAATAGTCTTTGTAATTTCTCAGCAGTTTTTACAGTGCATCTATATTTTAACTAAAAATTCATAAGACCTGATCATTAGATCGGGTCTTATGATAATAAGCATGTGATATTCGCAAAACCAATAAATGTCCTACTTATGCAGCCGCACCTGTAGGCGGATTTGTCTTTACATTTCCGGCTGGGGTACTGCCGGTAGGGGCAGCAGCGCTGGAAGAAGCAGCCGTACTGGAAGAAGCTGCAGTACTGGAGGAAACAACCGTGCTGGAAGAGGAAGCAGCAGCCAGTTTCAACTCAATGTCTGAGATGACATACTTGCCGAGGGTTCTGGTTGTGACCTTAAAGGCCTCTTCATATTCATCGTACTCAGTCTTAGCTTTCGACAGAGTTCCGTCAGCATTCAGCAAGTACAGATAGCTGCCTTCGTCAGCCAGAATGGTCAACACACCCGTTTTATTAAAGGAATTCCCTTTAAAGTTGACGAAATCGAGATTGGCGGATGGATATGCGGTGGCAACAGTGGCATTGAATGTGAGGTCCGCATATAGCAGAAGCTTACCCTGGCCCGTCACGTCAACATCAAAGTAATGATCACCGATGATCGTGAAGGTCTGGTCGCCTGTGACAGCGGAGCCATTACCCAGCTCGCCGGTGCTGGAAAAGTCATACAGCATGGTTTCATCGGTAATGATAAAATCATCAGCCTTATCAAAGGCATAAGGGTTGTTAATTGCAAGGGTTGCGGTAAAGGGGACGCCGACTGTATTCGTAGTGGTTGTCTTTTTCAGTGTGATTTCCCCGACAACATCATAAGCGGATGTGCTGGTACTGGTCTTGTAAGCCACCGCTACAAAGTAGTAATAGTCGGAAGTGCCGCCATTGGTATACTTTTTCTTCACGACGGAAATAGACTGGACATAATCCTTGCCCATGTCCCAAGTCTGCTTAACGGTAACGCCTTTCACCATATCGCTGTCGCTGATCTTCGCCCCGTCAACGAGAATTGCATAATACAGTGTTTGTCCGGGGTTCACGGTGTCGCCGGAATGAACAGCCTCGCTTGTCCCGATAAGGATAATTCCGTTTTCAAGATCATAGCCGGTTGAATCCACAGTATAGACCGGGGTTGCGAATGCAACGGATGCCATACTGAGCGCCATAAAGAGCGCCAGAGAAACAGCAAATAATTTTTTCAATCAAAAAACCTCCTCAATAGTATATTCATCGATTCTCTCCCCCTTCATAAAGTGGGGGAATTAACTTAATTTATTGCCAAGCTTTGTTAGTTTTTCTTCCACTAGTATTATTATAGCGTCATTGTTACAAATTGTCAACAATATTTGAAGCATTGTGTTATTTATTTGTAATATTATAACTCAATTTAAACAATTATATGACAATATATATCATAATTTTCTGAATAGAGTGTTATTATTTAAAAATTATTAATTTTTCTCCCATCGTTTTAAGCATTCTTTGCTTTTTCTACTAGAATGTGTTCATCGCTGCCCTTGTACTGCCCCACAGGCGTATCAATCTTTGTGATTATAATCATGACTTCTCAATATAGTAACCTTATTAGCACAAAAAGACCCGACCAGGAGAGTGGTCGGGCCTTTTACATTAATAGCTAACACATATTATGGAACCAATGTTCTGCTTAGGCAGCCGCACCGGTGCCGGGGTTGGTCTTCACTGGGGTTGTTGTGCTGGAAGTAGCAGAATCTGTTGAGGAAGCAACGGAAGAAGCAGCAACCAGTTTCAGCTCGATGTCAGAGATGACATACTTACCAAGGGTTCTGGTTGTGATCTTGAAAGCTTCTTCGTACTCGTCGTATGTAGACTTAATGGTGGACAGGCTTCCGTCCGCATTCAGAGCGTACAGGAAGGTATCAGGGTCAGCCAGGATGGTCAGTTCACCGGTCTTATTAAAAGAAACGCCGTTGAAGCTGACGAAATCCAGGTTGGCAGAGGGATAAGTGGCGGCTACAGTGGAGTTATACTTTTCATCGTAGTACAGCAGGAGCTTGCCTTGACCCGTGAGGTCTACGTCAAAGTAGTAGCCGGTGTCGGTGGTGATGGTCTGGTCGCCTTCAATGGCTTCTGTACCTGTGGTGACAGCATTGGCAGCAGTAGCCTTGGCCAATACTAAGGCATAAGTATTCACCTTGAGCAAGTCAGCTGTAGAGAATGCTGTTGTCGGGGGAGTGGCACCAGCGTCAGCAACGAGAGCTGCGAGGTCGGTATAAGTGCCAGCAAGGTCATATGCAGCTGTTGCAGTTGCGCCTTTGCAATAGGTATATGCAGCTTCTTGCTGTGCTCCTGTATAAGTAGTTTGCGCAGCGCTTGCGGCATCCTTCGCATTCTGAGTCGCAATTCCGCCGCTCGAGGCGAAATTATAGAGCGCGGTGGTTTCAGATGCAATATTTAACGAATTGGCGTTTGCGAAGGAGAACGACGCGGCAATTGTCAGTGTTGCAGAGAAAGGCTCACCGGTTGTTGCGCCGGAAGAAGTGGTGGTCGTAGACTTCGTGAGGGTGACATCACCCGCAATGTCATAAATTCCTGTGCTTGTACTGGTCTTGTAAGCAATAGCGACAAAGTAGTAATAATCGCTTATGAATTTTTTCTTGACAATCGATATGGAATCAATATAATCCTTACCCATATCCCATGTCTGTTTGATGGTGGCACCCTTGACCTGATCGGAATCCGTCAAAAGTTTACCGGTTTCATCAGTGATGACATAGAATACGGTCCATCCGGGGGTAATATTGTCGCTTGGGCCGACTTTCTTGGTAGAGACAACAACGCCGTCTGTGGCCCGAAAACCGACGCCGTCAGTGGTGGCCGAAACACCAGCAAGTACGCCATCAGTAATAACTCCTGTGAGATTTCCTCCGATGTAGTATGTGGTGGAGGCTAAAGCGACAGAGGTCATGCCCAGGGCCATAACCAGTGCCAGAGAAAGAGCAAGTAGCTTTTTCATTGATAGTATCCTCCTAAATTTTAATCGATTTCGTGAAGCGGCATACACACTCTCCATATGTCCGCTAATTTCACTATAGACGACAGATATGTACTGTCAATGATTTTTAAGTAATTTGTTATTTATTTGTTATTTTACCGCTTTATTTATGACATTTTATTTTCAAATGCGCCTTATACTGTCATTATAATTTCATTTTTACGCATAATCTGCAATCTAATAGGGTCTTGCGAAAGAGTTTTAGATTGTGTCTACTGAAAACGCCCATTAGAATTAAAGGACTCTTACGCTTTTGGTCTACAAAAAAGACCCGACCTGGAGAGTGGTCGGGCCTTTTTTTTAAGTTTTAAGACTTATGATGGAACCAGTGTTTTGCTTAGGCAGCAGCGCCGGTGCCGGGGTTGGTCTTAACAGGTGTCGTTGTGCTGCTGGAAGCGGTAGAGCTGGAAGCAACAGGAGCAACCAGTTTCAGCTCGGTGTCAGAGATGACATACTTGCCAAGGGTTCTGGTGGAAAGTTTGAAGGCCTCTTCGTACTCGTCATACGAAGCCTTGATTGTGGACAGGCTTCCGTCCGCGTTCATAGCGTACAGGAAGGTGCCGGGATCAGCCAGGATGGTCAGTTCGCCAATTTTGTTGAAAGAAGCGCCGTTGTAGCTGACGAAATCCAGGTTGGCGGAAGGATAGGTGGCAGCGACGGTAGAGTTGTACTTCGAATCATAGTACAGAAGCATCTTGCCCTGGGCTGTCAGGTCGACGTCGAAGTAGTTACCGTTCGCGAAGGTGAAGGACTGTTCGCCGGAAAGGCTCAGTGCGCCTGTACCGCTGGTGCCGAAATTGTAAAGCTTGGTGGATTCAGCAGCGATATCAGAGATACCTGCAGCATTCGTGAAGGAGAATGGTCCATTGATGTTAAAAGTAGCAACGAAGGCCGCACCGGTTGTTACGCCGCCGGAAGTGGAGGTTGTGGACTTCTTAATGCTGATTTCGCCGGCAAAGTCAGCAACGCTTGTGCTTGTGCTGGCCTTGAAGGTTACACATACGAAGTAGTAGTATATGCTGTCAGAAGAAAGCTTCTTCTTAACGATGGATACAGAGTCAATAAAATCTTTGCCCATGTCCCATGTCTGCTTGATGGTAGCGCCCTTGACTTGGTCGGCGTCTGTCAGGCCGGCAGCGGAGTCATCAAGGAGCTGGTAGTATACAACTGAACCAGGGGTGACATTGGTGCCAGCAGCAACTGTTTTTGCGACATCAACAACACCGTCAGTGGTTTTGTAGCCGGTAGGATTCACTGTATATGTAGCTTCAACTGCGAGAGCTACAGAGGTCATGCCCAGAGCCATAACCAGTGCCAGAGAAAGAGCGAGTAGCTTTTTCATGTAATTTCCTCCTAATTTTCAATCAATCGTGTGAAGCGGTATTCTCTCCAAATATTCGCTCCAACTGCTTCTCATTATAGAGGGTCTGCAGACTTTGTCAATACATTTTGATGTTAATTTGTAATTTATTCGTAATTATTTTATATATTTGATTACACTGTCTGTTACTTACTCCACTATTTATTACATTTTACAATTATTATGTTATTAATATATGCCAATTATTACAATATAAGAAATTTTTTCTTCTATAGGTTCAATTTCCCATCATCGCTATTCCCGATAAAAAACAGTTCTTATAGCCAATTAACTTAAAAACTGGCTATAGTTAAAACGTCATTTTCTTCCCCTGCCTTCGGCGGGGGAAGAAATCACAAGCTTGTTTTCAAGTTAATCAACTATATATATTTGACTCAGCTTTTCCTCAAATAGTATCAAATAAGCGCCCCTTACAATGTGGGACGCTTATACTCAAATCCCGCCTCTGTTTTCCACGCCAAAGGTAAAGAAAACAGAGGCGGATATTCATAGCTTTAGACAAGAATTGATATCCGTTATAGAATTATCAAACATTACTGCAAAAAAAGACCCGACCTGGAGAGTGGTCGGGTCTTTTCGTTTAAGCTTGGAACTTACTTCAAAAGTAGGTGTTCTACTTAGGCAGCAGCGCCGGTGCCGGGGTTTGGTTTCACTGGGGTTGTTGTTGTGCTGGAAGTAACAACAGTGCTGGAAGAGACTGTGCTGGAGGAAACAGGGGCAACCAGTTTCAGCTCGGTGTCAGAGATGACATACTTGCCAAGGGTTCTGGTTGTGATTTTGAAAGCCTCTTCGTACTCGTCGTATGTAGACTTGACTGTGGACAGGCTTCCGTCCGCATTCAGAGCGTACAGGTAGGTGCCAGCGCTGGCAAGGATGGTCAGTTCGCCGGTCTTGTTGAAGGAAGGTCCGTTGAAGCTGACGAAATCAAGGTTGGCTGAGGGATATACAGCAGCGACGGAGGAGTTGTACTTCTCATCATAGTACAGAAGAACCTTGCCCTGACCTGTAACATCGACGTCAAAATAGTGACCAGCGTCGGTGGTGATGGTCTGGTCGCCTTCGATCGCAGATGTACCGGTTGTCACAGCGGCAGCGGCAGCTGTAGCAATAGCGATTTCACCAGCAGTGGGGTTAGTGGGGTCGACAGCTGTTGCGATAGAAGCAGCATAAGCAGTATCCTTGGCAGACTGTGTGGCAATAGCACCAGCCTTGGCGAAGTCATACAGCTTGGTGGATTCACTCGCGATATTCATCGAAGTAGCTTTAGAGAACGAATATGTTCCGTTGATGCTCAAAGTAGTAGAGAACGCAACACCGGGCTCAGAACCGACTGAGGAGGAGGTGGTGGTTTTCTTTACTGTGATATCGCCGGCAAAGTCATAAACGGTTGTGCTGGTGCTGGCTTTGAAGGTCACGCAGACAAAGTAGTAATAGATGTCATCAGAAGCGAGCTTCTTTTTAACGATAGACACGGAATCTATGTAATCTTTGCCCATATCCCATGTTTGCTTAATGGTGGCACCCTTTACCTGGGTGGAATCGACCAGGCCAGTTGTGCCATCGGTCGCAAAGATCTGATAGTATACAGCAGAGCCGGGGGTGACGTTGCCACTTGGAGCAACAGCCTTGGATGCTGTCTCATCATCGACAACACCATCAGTGGTTTTGTAACCTGTAGTTGCCATGACATAGGCAGCTTCAGCAGCGAAAGCAACAGAGGTCATGCCCAGGGCCATAACCAGTGCCAGAGAAAGAGCAAGTAGCTTTTTCATTTGAAATATCCTCCTATTTTTTAATCAATCGTGTGAAGCGCCATTCTCTCCAAATATTGCTTCAACTGTTTCCTATTATAGGGGGTGTTCAGATTTTGTCAATACATTTTGAAGCTATTTTGTAATATTTCAGTAATTATTTTGGTTTTTTGATTACATTATTTGTTACCATTACCATTATTTATTACAATATCCATTTAATTATATAATTTTTAAATAAATTATTACAATTTAAGAAATATTTTCCTATATTTGTTTTATTTACCATTTTTGCCTTTTAGGATAAATCATCGCCTTGTAACCCCGCCGTGCAGCGGGGATGAGAAAGATGGATTGATTACCATTAACCGAAAATAGTATTATATTGAGCGTGACGCTTATACGCAAATG
>CAXXEO010000008.1:0-190751 GCA_963664585.2 Oscillospiraceae bacterium
ATCAAAAGCTCGGATGGATAGGAAATATGGCGCAGGTCACACCCCCCGCACCTTTTGTACACAGGACATTGAGGATCAACCCTGTCGGGCGAGGGCGTGAGGATTTCTTCAATAATTCCATAGGAATAGGAGGCAAGCACCTTGACAATCCGCACGCGCAGAAGATCACCGACAGCAGTCATTGGGACAAACACGGCCATCCCTTCATGGCGGCCTACACCCGAGCCTTCGCTGGTGATGCCCGTGATGGAAAGGATGATCAAATCATTTTTCTTCAAGGCTAATCCTCCACAATTTGGTTATGATTGTATATTTATCAAATTTTATCACGGATATTGTAAGAAAGCTAGTTTCGTTTTCACATAAGATGACATTTTTAGTAACATCGAGGCAATAATTCATTAACTTTATAGCAATTGACCAAACAAAAAGGAGAATTTAAATTTATTCTGCCCCTGAAACGGCCGGCAGAATAATTTTAAAAAAGCGTTTATTGGGTAAATACTAATCAATATTGTGAGTGATGGCTTCCTCAAATGAAACGTGTTTCTTTTCTCCTAGAAAAATAAGTGTAATTAAAAAGGATTCTGTTTAATCCGCACACTTTTTTTCAGGCAAGCGTCCTGTTACCGGTCAGAAAAATAAAGGCCTTTATAGCCGCCTTTTTTGTGATACGGATGCCTAATTGAACAGATATAGAATTAGTTGCTTTTTAAAAAGGAAATATTATGATATCATAAATAAAGATTGCATAAGGTCAGGGGAGTATACATGATAGCATCACTGATAGGGGCCTCCAAGGGTTTTGGAGCGGAAACGATTTTAAGGGATCTGACGCTTGGCATCGAGCCGGGCGATCGGATAGGATTAATTGGCCCGAACGGGTCCGGAAAATCTACCCTGTTAAATATGATCTCAGGAGAGCTTGAGCCGGACGAGGGGCAGCGCCACGTGCAGGAGGGGCTTTCCATAGGCTATTTCCGGCAGGAAAGCGGCCTGATGATGTCAGGAAGCATTGAAAGCCAGTTGCAGTCGGTTTTTTCCCACCTCTACAACCTGGAGCAAAAAATGCGCCTTGTTGAGGGCGAGATATCGTGTCAAACCGATCATGAAAGCGAAGAGTACCACCGCCTGACCGACCAGTACCATCGCCTGCAGACAGAGTTCGAATCGGGTGACGGTTATCAGATGCAGGTTAAAATCAATACGGTGCTCACAGGCATGGGATTTTCCGGCTTTAGCCGTGAGATGCCCGTCTCCTCACTGAGTGGAGGAGAGCGGGCACGCCTAGCCATCTGCAAACTTCTTCTTGCCGAACCCAATTTGCTGATGTTGGACGAGGTGACCAACCATCTGGACTTTCACATGCTTGCTTGGCTTGAAAGTTATCTGTCAAGTTACAAGGGGGCCATACTTGCCGTTTCTCATGACCGATTCTTTCTGGATACCATCACAAGATGTATCTGGGAGATGGAGGACAAGGGCGTGGTGGCCTATCCGGCGGGATACACTGGATATCTTACCTTGAAGAGAGAACGCTTTGAGCGTCGCCAGAAGGAATATGAGCGCTTTCAGCGCGAACGGCAGCGCTTTCAGGATTATGCCGACCGCAATATGGCACGGGCGTCCACCTCGAGCAGTGCCAAAGCCGTCTTAAAATGATTGAGCACCTTGAGCCTGTGGAAAGGCCTGTCATGCCTCAAAAGCCACCCTATATTAAATTCCCTGAGGCGACCAGAACGGTCAAGGATTTGCTGGTGGTAAGCAGTTTATCTCTTTCTGTAGGTGAAGGGGAGAGAACGGAAAACTCTTTTTGATGATCTGGATCTAACCGTCACAAGGGGCGAGCGCCTAGCCATCATCGGGGAAAACGGTGCCGGTAAAACCTCTCTCCTTAAAGCCTTGATCGGTAGGTTGCCCTTCCAGTCGGGGGATGTCTTTTGGGGCGGCGGTGTAAAAATATGCTACTTTGATCAGGGCGACGAGGGGCTGGACATGGACAAAAACCGCCCTCGAACAGCTTTGGGATCTTTTCCCGCAAAGTTCCGAGCATGCACTCAGAACCCTTTTGGGCGGACTGGGACTTTCCGGTGACGATGTTTATAAAAAGGTGGGCGACCTTTCAGGCGGCGAGCGTTCCAGAGTGAAACTGGCGATTATCTCCATGACGGGTGGAAATGTTCTGATTATGGATGAGCCCACCAATCATTTGGATATAGATGCAAAAGAAGCGCTTGATGCTGCCTTGCTGGACTTTAGCGGCACACTGATTCTGGTCTCTCATGACCGGTATCTGTTGGGAAAGATTCCAACGAGGATTCTCGAGATGCGTGGGGGAGAGGCAAAAAGTTTTCCGGGCGCTTTTGACAGCTATCTTTCGGCCATAGCCGGACGCGAAACAGGCGGAGGCAGCTGCACAACCGCAAAAGCCTCAGGGCGAAGAAAAGCAGTATCATCGCTCAAAGCGGCAGCGCGCGGAACAGTTGGCGGCGGTGAGAAGGCAGAGCGAACTTAGAAACGGAGATTGCCCGCCTGGAAGAGGATCTTTCCACCTGCCAAATGAGGATGTCAGACCCTGAAATCGCGGCGGATTATCAAAAACTGAGCGGGCTTGTGGAGGAGGCTGCAAGGCTTTCGGACGAGCTGGAACAGAGATATGCGCAGTGGGAGATAAGCATATAGAAGCTGTGTAAATTGTAATATTTAAGCAGGGCTTAATTGGGGCACATTTAATATTAAAATCGTATAAATCAATGCCTATTAGACGCAGGAAGAAGATCAAATCGAGAAAAGAATGGAACAGACAGTATGGGACGATATTTGCATATGCTTTCTTCTTACTGGCATGTGCCGCCCTTTTTGTCGCGGTTATTTTTAAACTTTCTAACTTCGGGATGATAATCAAGCTTAAAGTGCATCCATTTAGATTCACATTTCCTCGCCAAAGACTGGGAAAATGAATACATTGTTTTCTTTTTAGACAGAACCCAGCCATAATACTATTTTAAAATAGAGTGAAAGAACCCTGCTACTTTAGAAAATTACTATAGTCCAAAAACAGATGACATGAATATCATCGCCCATAAGATGTAAGGAGAAGGACAGATTGAAAATTGAATGGAACAGAAGGTACACAACGGTATCCATATACACCTTTTTGGTACTGGCGGGTGTCGTGCTTTTCGCCGCGGCTATTTTTAACCTCCCCACTGTTGGAGGTACCATTAAGCTTTTGCTGATGCCTCTTATCCCCGTTGGATATGGTTTTGCCATCGCCTATATTTTAAATCCGGTTGTGCGAATTGTGGAGAACAAGCTTCTTCCTCTGTTTTTTAAGAAGCATCCCCTTAAAACAAAAATCGCGCGGGCAATCAGTCTGATGGTCACATACCTCTTACTCATCCTTATATTAGTGACATTTTTCTGGGTGATCATTCCTCAAATTATCAACAGCATCACAGACATCGTTTCGAAGCTTCCTCATTTTGTTCAAGTGGCCGAGACAGAAGCACGCAGCCTGTTTGCGGGCCTGCCGCAAGAGTTCATTCCAGCCAGTGCGATCGAGACGGCAGTTGGCTCGGTGGGGGGGATACTCAACAGCACCTATCAAATTCTTTCTAAGTCAATTCCCGCCATCATTAATTACACGGCCGGTCTTGCGTCGGGTATTGTAAAACTATTAATGGGTGTAGTCATTTCCTTCTATTTTCTGTCAGATAAAGAGAATTTTTGTGCACTGTCAAAAAAGATAGTCTATGCCGTTTTCCCGGATGACGTTGTGCATAATATCATCTATGTGACCCGTCAAAGCCATAGTACCTTCAGCAGCTTTATCACCGGCCAGCTTGTGGATTCCACGATTGTAGGTGTGCTCTGTTTTATCGGGATGACGGTGATGAGAATGCCGGATGCCGTTTTGATAAGCTTTCTAGCAGGTGTCACCAATGTGATTCCCTATTTTGGACCTTTTATCGGCGCAGTACCGTCTTTTCTGATCATTTTTCTTCAGAATCCCGGACAAGCGTGGATGTTTGCCTTATTTATTGTGATCCTGCAGCAAGTTGATGCGAATTTTCTTGGCCCCAGGATCGTCGGTGCTTCGATCGGACTGCGCCCCTTCTGGGTGCTGTTTGCCATCATGTCTTTTGGCAGCATGATGGGGATGTTAGGATTGTTTATCGGTGTTCCCACCTTTGCGGTGATCTACTGGCTGATACGCGCCGTGGTCGAATACCGTCTGCTGGATAAAAAATTGCCGATCAGGACAGAGGCCTATTCTGAAGATAGTCCGGTACCCAATGGAAAAGCCAATCTGTAGTAAGTTCTCTTGTCCAATCACTTTCCACCAATCGGTATAATCATAATTTTGTGAGCAAAATATAGTTGATTAACTTGAAAACAAGCTTGTGATTTCTTCCCCCGCCGAAGGCGGGGGAAGAAAATGACGGTTTGTATATAGCAAGTTTTTAAGTTGATTGGCTATAATAGAGATAATTCGATCGCTTCAGTATATCGATCACAGGAGGCGTGCCCATATGCGCAAATATCTGCCGCCCGTAATAGCGGCTCTACTCACCGGCGGTTTGCTGGTAGGATATTTTATCGGTATTATAGCGGGATTCTATGAGTTTGGACTTTACTGGCCGTTGCTTCTGTTTGCACCGATATTTTTGTGGCTGTTATGGACGCTGGGGGCTATGCTTATCGAGCGATTTCATGAAATAAAGGAGGAGGACAAAGATGATCTTAGTCAATATTGATCACATACCCGGAAAGGAATTCGAGATCCTCGGCATCGCAAAGGGCTCTACTATACAATCGAAAAATGTGGGCTCCGATATATCTCAGGCATTCAAAACCCTCGTGGGCGGCGAACTCAAGGCGTATACCGAAATGATGGATGACGCGCGCAAAATTGCCACCAAGCGTTTAGTGGACGACGCCGAGTCGATGGGGGCCGATGCAGTCGTGAATATACGCTACACCTCCAGCTCGGTGATGCAGGGCGCTGCAGAAGTGATGTGTTATGGCACGGCGGTCAAGTTTAAATAGTATACTTTTTAATTACTGCCCCTGTTTTCTCCGCCATGGCGGAGAAAACAGGGGCAGTAATATTGGCTTTGCTATTTTCATTTTAAGCCTATTTTTGGGGGTAATAAGCAATTGATCTGCGTCTTTTCCCAGTCATCAGCGGGGTTAAGACATAATCATGTAAAGCCACTGATACAGGACTTATAGTTGATTAACTTGAAAACAAGCTTGTGATTTCTCCCCCCGCCGAAGGCAGGGGAAGAAAATGACGTTTTATATATAGCCAGTTTTTAAGTTAATTGGCTATAATATCAAAGGCTTTCTGTCTGGTGCATAATCCGGGAAAAGCACCCCAATAAAGCGGGAAGGCGAGAGGGGATCCTTGCCAAGCAATTGGGGATAGATGATTTCCAGGCCTTTTTTAGCTCGGGTCACTGCTACATAACAAAGACGCACCTCCTCTTCCAAAGCGCCATTCTTGCCCAGCGCACTTTCCTCGATTGCCCTTGTGGAGGGAAGGATACCATCCAACAGATCGATCAAAAAAACCCGATCAAATTCCATCCCCTTGGCTGAATGAATAGTGGTCAGGGTCAGCTGTGCACTGGCGCTGGTTTGAGAGTGGGTTTCAAAAATTCGGTCCAGTTCCTCAATTCTCATCTGAAAAGCCGATAGGGTGAATGATAAACTGGCAATATGCTTGAGAGCGGAAACCTTCTGAGCGATCAGCTCCAGTTGATATCCTGCCGCTGTGCGCGCGGCGAGGAAGTCCTGATACCCCAGTCGATCAAAAATGGTGTCCACTACAGCGACAGGGGTCATCATGTGAAAGCGTGCCAACCGACCTTTAATAAAAAGAATGCGGGCGCTGTTCATATTTTCCCCCTCGTTACGGAGAAGACAATCAAAAACAGATTCGTTTTCCGAGTGGTTATCGAAGACATACTGCCACATTTTTCTGGATATGTATGCGGAAAGCTTGTAATAAACCCTCGTGAAAGCCTCGATGTCAGAGGGCTGCTGTGAAAGACGAATAATGGCCAAAACATCCTGAACGATTCCATCCATACGAAACGAAGCGTTTTGCCGCCGGATATAGAATTCAAATCCGTTACGGTCTAAAAGATCCACAAGTCCGATCGAAGAGGGCCAGTTACGGTAGAGGATGGCAGTGCTTTCATTGTGGTCAAGGGCTTGACGGATGCATGCGATAAGATATTCATTCTGCGCATGGCTGTTCTTTACACGGCTGGCCTTGGGGAGCAGAACGTCGGGTACGAGTGTCATCATTATTTTGCCTATCCGCTGGCTGTTTTGGGAGATCAAGCGCCCTGCCGCCGATACCAGACTTTGTGGGCATCGAAAACTTTCCTCCATCTTTAGAACCAGGGCGTCCGGGTAAAGTATGGCAAAGTCCAGTATGGCCTTAGGGTCTGCGCCACGAAAGCTGTAGATGCTCTGATCCTCATCGCCGACAATGCAAAGGTTGCAGTGCGCTGCAACAAGACGTAATATCTCATGCTGTAAAAGGGTGGCATCCTGTGCCTCATCGAGATTGACATGTGCATATTTATTCTGATAAAAGGCTAATATCTCAGGCTTTTTTTTCAGTATGTCCAGTGCATAAGTGAGTAAATCGTCAAAATCCATGAGACCAGCCTCGGCTTTCAACTCGTCGTATCTGGAAAAAATTTGGGGAAGGGAAGCTGTATCAAAAACTACCGTAGCCTCATCAGCAGGCTTCCACATGCTGTTTTTTAATCTTCCAATCAGAAGAGAGACCTCTTCCAGTGTATCGTCGTCCGGGTACTGGTCGTTAATGTCCAGCATTGCCCTTTTGATCAGGTTTAAGCGTGCGCCATCCTCTGTGAGAAGACGTGGCATCGGTCGGTTATGCTGTTTTGCATACCGGCGCAGAATCTGATAACAGAAGCTGTGAATGGTGGAAAATTCGGGTATTTGGCCGCAAAGCCCTGAAAAAAGCTCGTTAAAACGCCGTGACATGTCCCTAGCGGATTCGCGGCTAAAGGTGACGGTCAAAATCCGATTGGGGGAAACGCCGTCTTCTGCCATTAAGCGGGCTATGCGCACAGCGATGACGGTGGTCTTGCCCGCCCCTGGGACGGCCAGAAGCATCAGGCGGCGCGCGTCTGTGTTCACGGCCTCTGTTTGCTGTTTATTCAGGATGATATGATGCTCTTTTCCCAAATAGGCGGTTATTTCCAGAACCCCATCTCCCTTATGTATTTTTGTTCTATTTTCCACTCCACTGGTGTGGAGAATGAGGCGGGGAAGTTGCTTGATTCGAAATTATTTGACTGTGATAGATAAGAATATAGGTATATACATAATAGAACGAGAGTGGTTCTCCCTCTTCTTTGGGAAAAGAGAGCAAAAATATCTGTTTTACACAGTGAATTTTATGCTTAATATTAAATTAATCCAAAATGCTTCTCAATTAGTTTTTGGACATCTGTAATTGAACTTTCTTTTGTCCTTTCAATCATATAGAAACCGCTTTCTCGCATCATCTTACATTCCAATTCATTTGTAAGTTCTAACGATTGAAAAATATTTTCAAAATAAATTTCCGAGAGTTCTTGTGACTTTACATATTCGAAAAACTCTCTTTTTTCAGGGCGATTAAAGTAAGTATTTCTAATAAGTGATTTCTCAACAGTCAAAAATACCAATTGATTATAATTTATAATATTTTGAGTATAATCAGGTGTATACAGAACGTCTGCAATAACTTTTTGCTTTTCTGATAATTTTATTAAATCTAAGAGAACCATTTCATTTTGTTCCCTTAGTGAATTTATACTCCATCTTGCCTGCTCTTGAATCGGACGCATCCACTGTTCGTGAAAATTCTTACCATGATAGCTTGTATCTGGCTGATGTATTTCATCTGCTATTTATGCTCTGTATATTGCTTATCCATATCATACAAATAGAAATTGTATTTTTCAGCTAAAAGTTTGGACATAGTTGTTTTTCCTGCACAAGCTGTTCCACATATAAATAAAACATTTTTCAAATTATGTTTTATGATATTATCTTCTATTTTCATTTCTGTAATCTCCTTTGACGCAATCGGAAAGGTTTTAGAAAATTGAAAATCTGCCTTCCCCACCGCAGGCGGGGAAGGCAGAAAGAAGTTTCAGGATTATCCCTGCTTGAGCGCCAGATTTTCAAAGCTTGTGGCGGCAATAACGGGCGAATTTTTGCCGTCATTATTATACACGATTGACACGCGGTCCCCTTCCTTTGTCAGCGCAAGCTGGCTTGAAGCGTTGGAAGGAAGAGTAAATATGACGCTTCTTTTATCTTCGAGGATGATCATGTATACTGTTTCGCTTCCGTTATATTCGCTGGCGATCCTAAAGACGTTGCCTTCAACCACAGTGCGTTCGCCTTTTTTAGTGTTATCCGTTACAAGGGTGCTGCCGCTATTTTTTAGCCCCTGCTCATAATCGCGCATGGCCAATTGCATTGTTTCCCCGACGCCAACCGTGGAATAATTGACGACAGATACGAAGGCGTACTGCTTGATCAGGCCTTCTTTATCCTTAAGAGACATGAAGTAAGTGGGCTGGCCGTCCACATTGATGATCAGAGGGAAAGAGGCATAGTACCCCAAGTGCTGCACCTTGCCTTTTGCGGAGTTTTGTGCCGCATATTCGGTTGCCCCGTTCATCTGATAGAGGCGGGATTCTTTGGTAACCATGTCGATCATGACAAAGCCAATGGCGCTTTCATCGGTACCCACACTAGTCAAGCCGGTAAAGAGGTAGCAGCGTCCATTATTGTATACGATGGCTTGCCCCTGTGAGGGACCATACTTGTCGCGATCAGAGAAATTGAGGAAGCCATGGACATATTCGCCCTTATTGGTGATCTGTTGTACAATAAAGTCAACCGGCTGCACACGGTCCACCCAGCTTGGGGTTTGGGCCAGGGAATACCGGTGACTTTCACCGGTCGAGGCGTTGACCACAATCGTACCGGTGGCTTCTGGCAGGGAAAAGCCTCGCAGATTCTTATAGGTTGTCACCACCCAATAGGGGACGCCGGCGTCATCAAGCTCAAAAGAGTAGTCCGTGATGCCGGTCAAGAGCGCGCCGTCCAAAAAACGGACCTGTCTTCTGAGATCGTACATCAGGTAGGAACCGGGGTGGAATTTAATTTTATGTTTTTCGACATATTCCACATCGTTTACGTTCGAGGCGGAAACCACCACATATCCTGGCGTACCGTCCATGTTGCTCAGCCATTTAAATAAGCCAGAGTGATACAGGGGTACAACCCAAACCAGCTTTTCATTCACTCTCTGGATTACCGGGGTGCCAAGGACAACCTGACTTCCCAGAGATGGCCGCTCGCCAAGCTTTTTGTCGGCAAGCTTGGTGGCAAGCGCCTGATCAACGACAGGAATCTGTGAAAGATCAACTGTCTGTATTTCGCTGGAAAAACTCTTGACTTGCTCTTCTCCCAACTGATCACGATATGCTTTCCAGTTAAAAAGAACAGAAGAAATAAAAACAACTATAACAAAAATAATCCAAGGTACAGCAATGATAGTTTTTATATTCTTTGGGATTGCGTTTAATGAAAATTCAGGCATTTTGAGAACGAACGGCTGTGACCCCGGCTGCTTTTCAAACACGGGGGAACCAAGCTTTGCAAAGACCTTAAAAAATCCCCATAGGCCCACATAACAGGTGATGGTAAAGCACCAGTAAAAAGCCCCCTCAGCATACATCGGATTTAGGTTGGTTACATTGGCAAAGATGCTGTAGAGATTTAAGATGGTAAGGATCAGAAATGCAGGCAGTTTCCATTTTTTTAATAACAAAATAGTACCTCCTCAAGGCATGTATAGTTGATTAACTTGAAAACAAGCTTATGATTTCTTCCCCCGCCTTCGGCGGGGGAAGAAAATGACATTTTATATATAGCCAGTTTTTAAGTTAATTGGCTATATCATGAATCGATATATCATTTCTCGATACAAATAATATCATAATTAATGAAGAATGTCAATAAAAGGGGGATAAAT
Source organism: Oscillospiraceae bacterium (assembly GCA_963664585.2). GTDB lineage: Bacteria > Bacillota > Clostridia > Oscillospirales > Ruminococcaceae. The sequence continues at coordinate 10,094 of CAXXEO010000008.1, forward strand.
GCTCAGTCTTCATTGATTTGCTATATGGCGCTGTGATATACTTTTCCATGGAAATTATGGAGGTGTATAGGAATGGATCAAACAGAAAAAAAAGAACTGCTACAGTTTGCCGCAGAGATACGCACGCTCACTTTGCGTGGACTGGGCAAACTGGGCTTTGGCCATGTGGGTGGGGCCTTTTCTATCGTTGATTTGCTGTCGGTGCTATATGGCAAGCGGATGCGTGTGCGTCCCGGCGACCCCGGCTGGTCGGAGAGGGACTGGCTCGTATGCTCAAAGGGGCATGCGGGACCTTCTATATATGCAACGCTTGCGCTAAAGGGCTATTTCCCTATGGAGTGGATGATGACCATTAATCAGCCCGGAACACATCTGCCAAGCCATTGCGACCGGCTGCTTACACCGGGCATTGACATGACCACCGGCTCACTCGGTCAGGGCGCATCCTCTGCAGTGGGTATCGCCTATGGCAACCGTCTCAGTGGCAAGGACAGCTTCACATATCTTATACTGGGCGACGGCGAAATCCAAGAGGGCCAGGTGTGGGAGGCGATGTCCTTTATCGCACAGCATAAACTGAACCATTTGATCACCTTTGTAGACTATAACAAAAAGCAGCTAGATGATTATGTCAGTGTAATCAATAATTTTTCCAACATTGACGAGCGTATGCGCAGCTTTGGCCTCAATTCTTGGATGATCAACGGACATGACGTCGAGGCCATTGACAACGCCATCGAACAGGCGATGAAATCGGAAACACCTTGCTGCATCGTATTGGATACCGTTAAGGGCAAAGGATGTTTTGCTGAGGATATTTTCGCTAACCACCACATTCCCATCTCCAAAGATCAGATGGAAGATGGCATAGCTACAATTGAAAAAGAGCTGGAAAGGGCGGTGGCAGCGCTGTGATTAAAATCTTAGACCAGATAAAGGCGGACGAGCGCGAGATGCGGTCGTACTTTGCCGATACGATGATGGAGCTTGCCGACGAGAATGAGGATATTATTTATCTTGCGGCCGACTTGATGGGAACCCTTGGCATGCAGAAGTTCGAAAAGAAATATCCCGAAAGGGCGATCAATACAGGTATAGCCGAGGCGAATATGATCGGCATAGCGGCCGGGCTTTCCGTCACGGGAAAAGTGCCTTTTGCCCATTCCTTTGGTCCCTTTGTTACACGGCGGGTCTATGACCAGGTTTTTCTCTCCTGTGCTTATGCGAAGCTGAATGTCAAGATCGTCGGAAGCGACCCCGGCGTATGTGCAGCCTTTAACGGCGGTACACATATGCCCTTTGAAGATGTTGGAATCATGCGAAATATTCCCAATATCACTATTATCGAGCCAAGTGACAGCGTTCAGCTTCGACAGGTGATCAAACTTGCCGCCGACAGGCAGGGCGTTTTCTATATTCGGCTTGTCCGTAAGATTACCCAGCGCCTTTACACCGAGGACAGTCAATTCCAACTGGGACAAGCTGTACAGCTTCGGGATGGCAAAGATGTTGCCATTATCGCCAGCGGAATCATGGTGGCCGAAGCCATGAAAGCGGCCGAAGTTCTTACAGGCGAGGGAATCAATGCCCGCGTACTGGACATGTTCACTATCAAGCCTCTGGACAATCAGGCAGTCATTTCGGCTGCTATGGATTGTGGTGCCATCGTATGCTGCGAGAATCACAGTGTGATCAACGGCCTTGGCGCTGCGGTGTCCGAGCTTCTCGCACAGACCATTCCCACCCCGGTCGAGATGGTGGGAATTCGTGACCAATTTGGCGAGGTTGGCTCAGAAAGCTATCTCAGAGAGCACTTTAACCTCACCGCCGACGAAATAGTAGCCGCTGTGCGCAGCGTGCGTGCAAGAAAAAAGGTATGATAAAGGCCTCTTAACTCTATGTTAAACAGCAAAAACAAAATCTGTTTTTCCCTGCTTTCGGTGGGGAAAAGCAGATTTGTTGCTTTTTAAGGCTTTATGAAGCAAGCGTGCAAGAAAAAGGGTATGTTGAAGGCTTCCTCAGCCATATATATTTGACATGGAGTTCCCGTCTTACTATAGTTGATTAACTTGAAAACAAGCTTGTGATTTCTTCCCCCGCCGAAGGCGGGGGAAGAAAATGACGTTTTATATTTAGCCAGTTTTTAAGTTAATTGGCTATAATTCCATATTAAACGGCAACATGTTTTGCTCGTCTGTGAAGGTGAAAATAGATGAGTTGCCTATAAAAAGGAAATTGTATAAGATCGTGAACCTGAGGAGGAGCAAGGTTGGATAAAAACATCATCGCCGCATTCACCTTAAGCACAATAGCCGGACTTTCCACGGGTATCGGGGGCATCATTGTGGTTCTTGTGAAGCAAAAGGGCACTCGGTTTCTTTGCCTCTCTCTTGGCTTTTCCGCTGGGATTATGCTGACGGTCTCGCTGGCTGACATGCTGCCCCATGCGGCCGAGATTTTTATCGGTAGCTTCGGACGCACAGCGGGTGCGGTGGCTACGGTGGCCGCAATGGTGATCGGACTGGGGCTGGCGGCACTGATCGATCAAACCTTGCCGGATCACAGCAATAAAAAAAGTGAGGGGCAAAGCAGTAGCGAGAAAGCAATCCTTTTCAGGCTTGGCGTTTTTTCCACCATGGCAGTACTGATCCACAACTTTCCCGAGGGGATTGCCACCTTTATGAGCACCTATACGAATATTCCTCTGGGCCTTTCCATTGCCATTGCGATTGCACTTCACAATGTTCCCGAGGGAATGGCAGTCTCGATGCCAATCTATTATGCAACCTCCAGCAAAACAAAAGCAGTGGCGGCTGCCTTCGTTTCCGGCCTGTCCGAGCCCGTTGGTGCCCTATTGGCATTTTTAGTATTCAGGCCGTTTTTGACTCTTAAGCTTTTGGCTGTCATGTTTTCAGTGATAGCGGGACTGATGGTGTATATCGTTTTTGATGAACTGCTGCCCTCTTCCTGGAGGTATGGTCACGCCCGCTTATCTCTTATGGGCGTGTTGGCGGGGATTCTTGTGATGACGTTTGGCCTTTATATTATTTAAGGATAAAGTGAAAGGCGTTGGGCGAGGTATAGAGGGTAAAAGATTAAACGAAAGGCGTCCCGTTTATAGGCGGGACGCTTTTCGTGTTTCGTGAAATCCACCAGATATGTCAGTTATTTTAAAAAGCTTAAGAGCTGTAGGGGAGAATATGATCGCGAGAAAATTTGAACTCTGTGCGCTTGACTACGGGGGCAGATTGACAGAAAAGGCCCTATATTAGAAAATTACGATAGGACGTCAAAAGGCGCAGCAGACTGTATATGCTTATTTATGGCCCCAGAAAGAAAAGTGCATATCACCGGTGTAAATGGCAAAACTGAAGACATTCGTGGGTGCTGACTCTTCATGAACTCATGGCGTTTCAAAGTTACATTACAGACTGGTGCGATTTTAACTCAAAGGAAGGGTCTAATAACGGTTGAAGCTGACGATCTCAGCGGTATCCAAGCGGGTTTTCTCCCGAATGGGGTCCCCATCTGCCGGGTAGCCCAGTGCGACCAGAAGCCCAACAGAATTCTCCTCTGGGATACCCAGAATGGCCTTAATCTTATTGGCTTCGAATCCACCGATGATACAGGTACCCAATCCGCGGTCGGCGGCGGCGAGGCAGAGGTTTTCCACAGCCATGCCCATATCGAAGGGGGCAAAAGGAGGCAGGGTCGACAGTAGGCCCGTCTTATAGGCGGGGCGGGGCTCTGTAACGGCGGCGATAATGACCGGGCATTGGGGAATAAACCGATTGAATGTAATCACATCATTGGTAATATGGGGAACCATTTTCTCGAGAATCGTGTGATCATCTGCCACAACAAATTTCCAGGGCTGTTTATTGGAGGCAGAGGGTGCTATGCGTGCGGCCTCGATACAATAGAGAATTTCCTCTCTGGGAACAGTGGAGTCCTTATAGGCACGTGTACTTTGACGTTTGGCAGCCAGTTTCAAAAAATCCATACATTCATCTCCTATTGCTTATTAATAAAAATATACTATAAAGGTATTTGATTGTCAACCTTCTATTAAGTGAATCTCCAATATCCGACCTCAGTCTAAAGACAGAAATTTGGTTCCATTTAAACGAATTTCAGGATAGATAACGCAGAAAAATATGAAAGATTTGTAAAAAAAATTTAAAATCGCATGAAACCCCTTGATTTTTTAGAAAAGTGCGATAAAATATGTTTAGCACTCAATAAGTGGGAGTGCTAAAATATGCTTAAAATTTGATAATATAGGATGGAGGAATTTGTATGAAAATTAAGCCACTTGCTGATAGGGTTGTAATCAGGATGATAGAAGCTGAAGAGACCACAAAAAGCGGCATAATTCTTGCAGGTGCTGCAAAAGAAAAGCCACAGGTTGCCGAGGTTATGGCAGTTGGTCCGGGTGGTGTCGTCGACGGTAAAGAGATTAAGATGGAACTTAAAGTTAAGGATCGTGTACTGATTAGCAAGTACGCCGGGACAGAGGTCAAGATTGACGGTGTGGAATATACAATCCTTCGCCAGTCAGACATTCTCGCAGTTGTAGAATAATTGACTAATATCCCTTTGGGCAAATAGACTATCACTGTTTACTTGCTTTACCCTGCAGTCTGTGTGATAAAAACAACTTGTCATATTCTGTACAATGTGATTCGTGATCAAAAGACAAAATGTGAGATCATGCTGATAAAGGTAGTTGTTCCTTTATAGTTGCCGCACCTGCGGCCAAAGCCATGTCTCTGCTGTCTTCATGGTTAACGGTAAAACATAAGTAAGTACAAAAACCACTTGCCATTTTCCGTACAAAGTGTCAAGTGGATCAAAAAACTCTATCTATGATGTGCGGAGAAAAGGTGATAAATATGGCAAAGATGATAAGCTATGGCGAAGACGCGAGAAAATCTCTGCAGGCCGGTGTTGATAAACTGGCTGATACAGTGAAGATTACCCTTGGCCCCAAGGGACGCAACGTGGTTCTGGATAAGAAATATGGCTCCCCTCTCATCACAAACGACGGTGTCACCATCGCCAAAGAGATTGAACTTAGTGATCCCTTTGAGAATATGGGCGCCCAGCTTGTGAAAGAGGTCGCCACAAAGACAAATGACGCCGCCGGTGATGGCACCACAACTGCGACGCTGCTGGCTCAGGCTATGGTGCGCGAAGGCATGAAAAACGTAGCTGCCGGTGCAAACCCAATGGCCATCAAGAAGGGAATCCAGAAGGCTGTGGATGCCGCCGTTGCTGCCATCAAGGAGAATTCCAAGAAGGTATCCGGAACAGATGATATTGCCCGTGTTGCCACCATATCCGCTGGTGACGAATTCATTGGCAAGCTGATTGCCGAGGCGATGGAAAAGGTGAGCGCTGACGGCGTGATCACGATTGAAGAGTCCAAGACTGCTGAAACATACAGCGAAGTTGTGGAAGGCATGCAGTTTGACCGCGGTTATGTCACCCCTTACATGGTTACAGACACCGATAAAATGGCTGCCATTATTGATGACGCCTATCTTCTAATCACAGATAAGAAGATTTCCTCTATCCAGGAGATACTGCCCCTGCTTGAGCAGGTTGTACAGTCCGGCAAGAAGCTGGTTATCGTCGCCGAGGATGTCGAGGGCGAGGCCCTGAATACGATTATACTCAATAAATTACGTGGCACCTTTATCTGCGTAGCCGTCAAGGCCCCAGGTTTTGGCGACAGACGCAAGGAAATGCTCCGCGACATCGCTGCCCTTACCGGTGGCGAAGTCATCAGCGAGGAACTGGGACTTGACCTGAAGGAAGCTCAGATCAGCCAGCTTGGCCGCGCACGTCAGGTCAAGGTTACGAAAGAGAATACCATTATCGTTGATGGAATGGGCGCCCCCGAGGCAATCAAATCGAGAATCGCCCAGATTCGCTCTGAACTTGAGATCAGCACCTCTGATTTTGACAAAGAGAAGCTTCAGGAACGCCTTGCCAAGCTGGCCGGCGGTGTAGCTGTCATCAAGGTCGGTGCTGCCACCGAAATTGAGATGAAGGAAAAGAAGCTGCGCATTGAAGACGCTCTTTCTGCCACCAAGGCAGCGGTTGAAGAGGGAATTGTTGCGGGTGGTGGAATCTCGTTGCTCAATGCCATGCCTGCTGTTGAAAAGCTCCTTCCTGGTTGTGAAGGGGACGTAAAGACCGGTATCCGCATCCTGCTGCGCGCTCTTGAAGAGCCCTGCCGCCAGATTGCTGCCAACGCCGGACTTGAAGGATCGGTTATCATTGACAAGATCAAACGCGCCCATCGCGCAGGTTACGGATTTGATGCCGCCAAAGAGGTCTATTGCGACATGATGGAAGCCGGGATTGTAGATCCGACCAAGGTTTCCCGCAGTGCCCTGCAGAACGCCGCCTCAGTGGCTGCAATGATTCTGACCACTGAATCGCTGGTGACCGATGAGAAGAGCGAGGAGCCCGCTGCTCCCGCTCCGAACATGGGCGGAATGTATTAAGATATAGTTACTATCGCAGGGAGGGGGAGACCCCTCCCTTTTTTGTCTCTGCGCTGCTCAGTGTGGAGACATATTGGCGTTTTCTGATGGCTCTTGACAAGGTGATTGCAGGATGATATATTTATATAACAATATATCGATATTCGATATATCATCCATAGATACAAACAAGGAGGTGCTTTTGTTGCGATCCGACGTTGAGAAGCTGACGAAAAGCTACATACCAATGTCCGAGCCCAGCTTTCTGCTTTTGAGAAGCCTCCTGGAAGAGCGTCACGGATATGCAATTATGCAGGATGTGCTTGAAATGACAGGGGGCCGTGTAACCCTTGGCGCCGGTACCGTGTACACCATCCTATATAAGATGGAGCAGGATAATCTGATCACCGTGGCCAAAGAGATAGACAGGCGCAAAATATACAGAATTACGCCAATTGGTCTGGATATCCTAAGGGCAGAGGCCGGACGAATCGTTCTTCTGTCTAAGATTGCGGGCGAGGTTTTAGACCCTTTAGAAATACAGAAATCGATGACTTTTGGAGATCCTGCGAAAATCACGATTTAGGAGAGGTTAAGACATATGGAAGAGTTCGTACGCTTCATATCCCAGTTCATGCCGCTGGTCTGGCTGCTTTTCGCCATCATACTGGGAATACTGGAAGCCTCAACTGTACAACTTGTCGCCATCTGGTTCGCAGTGGGGGCAATTGCAGCGATCATTCCCGCATTGCTTGGGGGTCCATTATGGCTTCAATTTGCGGTTTTCATCGCAGTTTCCACCCTGTCACTGGCTATGACCAGGCCCTTCATGGAAAAAGTTCTTCACCATAGAAAGATTCATACCAACGCGGACAGCCTAATTGGTCAAATCGGTGTGGTGATAGACGATATTGACAATATCAAGGGCCGTGGCCGCGTCCTAATTTCAGGCCTTGACTGGGCAGCGGTTTCAGAGGACGGACAGATCATCGAGACTGACCAGCAGGTGCTGATTAAAAAAATCGAGGGCGTTAAACTGATCGTTGAGAAAATTATCTGATAGCGTTTTGTAGTAAAGAATTACGAATCATATTTATTAAAACAAAAATTGGGAGGCAATCATTATGGGACCCTTTATCGCGACAGTTGTACTATTTTCATTATTTATCGTGGCACTAATCATGGCAACGACGAGTATTAAGATCGTCCCCCAGGCGTCTGTCTATGTTGTGGAAAGACTTGGTGCCTATTTTACCACTTGGGAGACCGGCCTGCACATCAAGGTTCCGTTTATCGATCGCGTTGCAAAAGTAGTCTCTGTGAAGGAGCAGGTTGTCGATTTCGAACCACAGCCCGTGATCACCAAGGATAACGTCACAATGCAGATAGACAACATCGTTTTCTTCCAGATTACTGACGCCAAGCTATACACTTATGGTGTGGAACACCCCCTGTCCGCGATTGAAAATTTGACAGCAACTACCTTGCGTAATATCATCGGTGATATGGAACTTGACTTTACCCTTACTTCCCGTGATGTTATCAACACCAGGATTACGGCTATCCTTGATACCGCTACCGACAAGTGGGGTATCAAAGTGAATCGTGTTGAACTGAAAAATATCATTCCTCCTAGGGAAATTCAGGATGCTATGGAGAAGCAGATGAAGGCCGAGCGCGAGCGCCGTCAGTCTATTCTCCGCGCCGAGGGGGAGAAGCATAGCCAGATCCTTGTGGCCGAAGGAGAAAAGGAATCCGCAATCCTCCGCGCCCAGGCTGAGAAGGAATCCGCCATACTCAGAGCGGATGCCGTCAAGAACCAAAAGATCATCGAGGCACAGGGCGAAGCCCAGGCCATTGAAATGGTGCAAAAGGCTTTGGCTGAATCCATCAAGCTGCTCAATGAGGCGGCCCCAAGCGAACAGGTTCTTGTCCTTAAGAGTCTAGAGGCTTTTGCAAAAGCCGCGGATGGCAAAGCGACGAAGATCATTATCCCCTCCAATATTCAGTCTTTGGCTGGACTGGCGACTTCAATGAAAGAGATTATCTCTAAAGATGAGTAAAAGAACCTGTTAAACAGTGATACGGCACACAAACCCATTTTGTGTGCCGTATGCGTTTTTTGGCTTTCAAAGTGATTTTAGCTTTGCTTTCCGTTTTAAAAAGCATTTAATTCTTTCTCTGCTTTCCTCGTCTTTGACGGGAAAACAGAAAACATTATTGCTGTTTCATATGAAATTAATATCAGAGGCAAAAACACAGCGCTATTTAACGGGGTTTAGGTTCACAGTCCTGATTATATAGCTATTATTGATAAAAACCTTCCCCAAGCCAAAGCGGTTATTTGACGCTTACACAAACCTGTCATTTTATTACGCCAGCCATTGAATTTTTCGGCATTTTACGCTAAAATAAAAGAATATAATAATTGGGGGTATCGGAATGAAAATGGCTTCAAAAGGTCGCTATTCCGGCGGGTCTTTTCCCGGGGACAGCTGCGCGGTTTGCCGGTCATCCTCCCCAAGGTCAAACTGCATCCTGATAGCAAAGCTGCGGCCTTAATAGTCGCAGCATATTTTTTTGTATGGAGGTTAACGCTATGGCAGACACCAAAAAGGTGGCAATTATCATGGGAAGCGACAGTGATCTGCCTGTCATGAAGACAGCGGTCAAGACCCTTCACTCGATGGGGATAGTGGTAGAGGTGCGGGTTATGTCAGCTCACAGAACACCACAAGAAGCAGGGAATTTTGCTGCCGGTGCAAGGGAAAACGGCTTTGGTGTTATCATTGCGGCGGCGGGAAAGGCGGCCCATCTTGCTGGCGTGCTTGCCGCGCATACCACCCTGCCGGTGATTGGTGTGCCGATCAAGTCATCCACTCTTGACGGGCTGGATGCACTTTTGTCCACGGTACAGATGCCCTCTGGCGTACCGGTGGCTACGGTGGCTATCGACGGTGCGGAAAATGCCGCGCTGCTTGCAGCACAGATGCTTGCCATAACGGATAAGACAATCGCGGTAAAGCTTGCTCAAAAAAAGGTGGAAATGTCCGAAGCGGTAAAAGTAAAGGATGCCACACTCAGACTTGAAGATATACTGTCTCTGTAAATGTGGCGTGGCTTTCCCCAAAATGCAGAGAGGGCCAAAATGGCAAATTATATGCTGCAATACTGTGAAGATATTTTATAAGCGGTAAAAATAAATGATGTGATAGAATAAGAGGGGGACAATAAAATGGCAGTATACAAAAAGTTGGAGCAGGTTTATGAAGGCAAGGCGAAGAAGGTATTCGCAACCGACCATCCTGAGATCTATATTGTCGACTATAAGGATGATGCTACCGCCTTTAACGGCCTGAAGCGCGGCAGCATTCAAGGCAAGGGTGTTATCAACAATCGCGTGACCAATCATCTGATGAAGATGCTGTCTGGATACGGTATCCCCACTCATTTTGTCGAAGAGCTTTCTGAGCGCGAGACAGCAGTAAAAAAGGTTAATATCGTTCCGGTCGAGGTGATCGTCCGCAATATAGCGGCAGGCTCGCTTGCCAAAAGGCTCGGAATCGAAGAGGGCAGAAAGCTCGCCTGCACTGTGCTTGAATACAGCTACAAAAATGATGAACTGGGAGATCCCATGATTAACGACTATCACATTCGCGCCATGGGGTTGGCCACCGATGAAGAGATGAGCCAAATCGCATCCTATGCGCTGAAGATTAACGGAATACTTGGCCATTATCTGAAAGATCTGGGTATCGAGCTCATCGATTTTAAACTGGAATTTGGAAGACTGTCCGATGGCACCATCGTCCTTGCCGACGAAATATCGCCGGATACCTGCCGCTTCTGGGACAGCAAGACCGGCGAAAAGTTGGACAAGGACCGCTTCCGCCGTGATCTTGGCAATGTTGAGGGAGCTTACCAGGAAATTTTACACCGCCTTCTGGGTGAATAAGCCCGGGTAGGATGCAGTCGGAAAGGAAGATGACAATTGTTTGATAAACTCCATGAGGAGTGCGGGGTATTTGGTATTCGGTCGAAAAAGCGTACCGATGTCGCCAAAAGCGCTTATTATGCCCTGTACGCCCTGCAGCACCGAGGACAGGAAAGCTGTGGAATCGCAGTTGGCGATAACGGTGTGATACGAAACTATGCCGATTTGGGCCTTGTGCCTGACGTATTCGGTGAAAAGAATCTCACATCGCTGGGAAAAGGCAATATGGCAGTCGGTCACACCCGCTATTCGACTACAGGTGGTGTTTCAAGAGCCAATTGTCAGCCTCTGGTCGTGAGAAAGGTGGATGGGGCGATGGCCCTTGCCCACAACGGGAACATTGTCAATGCCTATGAGCTCCGAAACAAGCTTGAGCATATGGGCGCTATTTTCCATACAACAAATGACTCTGAGGTCATTGCCTATGTCATCACCGGTATGAGACTGAAGACTGATTCCACCGAGAAGGCCATTGAAGAATGTATGCGCCATATTAAGGGCGCCTATTCGATGGTGCTTATGGGCGCGAACAAGTTGATTGGTGTTCGCGATCCTAATGGATTTCGCCCCCTCTGCATGGGCGAAACCCCGGACGGTTCGATCATCTTTGCCTCTGAAACCTGTGCCTTGGAAAGCCTTGGTGCACGCCTGATTCGCGACCTTGACCCCGGCGAGATAGTTGTCGTCAGCGATGATGGTATTCAGAGTATCCGCACGCACTGCGGCCAAAAAAGCAGTATTTGCGTTTTTGAGTTTGTTTATTTTTCACGTCCTGATTCGATCATCGAGGGTGCCAGCGTACACCAGGCACGCCGCCGCGCCGGTGAGCTTCTGTATGAAGAACATCCTGTTGAAGCGGATGTGGTGATTGGTGTGCCCGACTCTGGTCTTGATGCCGCTTTAGGTTTTTCTGTCCGGTCTGGAATCCCCTATGGAGTTGGTTTCATCAAAAACCGGTATATCGGTCGTACCTTTATCCAGCCTAACCAGGGCCAGCGCGAGGACGCAGTTCGTATTAAGCTGAATGCGCTTTCATCCACGGTGTCGGGCAAAAGGGTGGTCATGGTGGATGATTCCATTGTCAGGGGTACCACAAGTGCTAAAATTGTCAGCCTGCTCCGCAACGCGGGGGCAACAGAGGTGCATATGAGAGTCTCCTCTCCGCCTTTTCGTCATCCCTGCTTTTTTGGAACAGATGTTGACAGCCGTGAAAATTTAATTGCAAACCAGATGACAATCGAAGAAATTGCAAAGAAGATAAATGTCGACAGCCTGGGTTACCTCAGCCTTGAGGGAGTCCAAAAGATCGCTGACACGAAGGATAAGAGCTTTTGCTCCGGATGTTTCAGCGGCATCTACCCCATCGAGGTAAGAGCTGAGGGCTCTAAGAATCAGTTTGAGAGTGCAAAATAAAAGAAAAGGCAGGAGACAGCGTATGCAGAACAGCTATAGCGACAGCTACAAGGCGGCTGGTGTAGACGTCACCGCCGGATATAAAGCGGTTGAGCTGATGAAAGCCCATGTGGCGCGCACCGTTATCCCCGGTGTTTTAAGCGGGATCGGCGGCTTTGGCGGGATGTTTGAACTGGACCTACAGGGAATTCAAAAACCTGTTCTAGTCTCAGGCACCGATGGGGTAGGTACAAAACTGAAAATTGCTTTCATGATGGACAAGCATGACACGGTGGGGATAGACTGCGTAGCAATGTGCGTCAACGATATCATCTGCTGTGGTGCCCGTCCGCTTTTCTTTTTGGATTATGTGGCGCTTGGGAAGAATGTTCCTGAAAAGGTCGCACAAATCGTCGCTGGTGTGGCCGAGGGCTGCGTGCAGGCAGGTTGCGCCCTTGTCGGGGGCGAAACCGCCGAAATGCCCGGTTTTTATCCGGTGGATGAGTACGATCTGGCCGGATTTTCGGTCGGTGTGGTGGACAAAAATGCGATTCTTGATTCCCAAAATGTGAAACCCGGCGATCTCCTTGTTGCGCTGCCCTCTTCGGGGGTACATTCCAACGGCTTCTCGCTGGTGCGCAAGGTTCTATCGGTGGAAAACTGTGATTTGAAAGTGACTGTGGACGAGCTTGGCGCCAGCCTTGGTGAGACGCTTCTTACGCCGACCAGAATCTATGTAAAGTCTGCCCTGGCCGCCATTGCTTCAGGCGGTGTCCGCAGCATCTCACATATCACCGGCGGCGGTTTCTTTGAGAATATTCCCCGCGCTCTGCCCAAGGGACACAAAGCGGTGATCGACGTGAAAACGCTTCGCATCCCGCCCATCTTCGGACTGATCGCCAAAAAAGGCGAAATTTCGCGTCGAGAGATGTTTAACACCTTCAATATGGGTGTGGGACTGTGTATGATCGTAGATAAAGAAAAGGCCGAGAATATTCTAGCCATACTCATCGCCCACGGGGAAAACCCCTATATCATGGGTGAAGTGCAGAAAGGTGAGGGCGGGGTAGAGCTATGTTAAATGTGGCTGTTCTGGTCTCGGGCGGCGGAACAAATCTCCAGGCGCTTATCAATGCCGAAAAGGCCGGTGAGATCAAAGATGGCCGCATAGCCCTGTGTATTTCCTCAAATGCCGATGCCTATGCTCTTTCGCGTGCTAAAGCAGCAGGGATTAGCTGCCAGGTGCTTGCCCCCGAGGAATATGCCACCCTTTCAGATTACAGTGACGCGCTGATGGAGACTCTTGAACGCGAGCAGATCGGACTGATCGTTCTCGCGGGATTTCTGGTAATCTTAGAAAAAAAGGTTACAGACCGTTTTAAAAACAGGATCATCAACGTCCACCCCATCACTGATACCCGCCTTTTGCGGGCCCGGCTTCTACGGCCTGAGGGTGCATGAGGCGGCTTTGCAATATGGGGTAAAGCTCACTGGTGCCACGGTACATTTTGTCAACGAGATAACTGATGGCGGCAGGATCATCCTGCAAAAGGCGGTGGAGGTACTTCCTGGCGACACACCCCAAACGCTGCAGCGCAGGGTAATGGAAGAAGCCGAATGGGTGCTTTTGCCTCAGGCTGTATCTCTTTTTTGTCAGGGCCTTATCAAGACAGAGGAGGAAGTAAACTAATATGAAAAAGCGCGCGTTGATCAGCGTATCCGATAAGACGGGTGTCGTGGAATTTGCCCGTCAGCTTGAGCATCTGGGCTATGAGATTGTTTCCACGGGGGGGTACCGCCAAGGCACTTAAGGACGGCGGTATCCGAGTAATCGGTATTTCTGACATCACAGGCTTTCCCCGAATGCCTTGACGGAAGGGTAAAAACCCTGCACCCCATGGTACATGCGGGCATTTTGGCCATCCGCGATAACCCCGAACATATGCGACAGATCGAAGACCTGGGTGTCACACCTATCGACATTGTGGTGATCAATCTCTACCCGTTCAAGGCAACCATCCTGAAAGCGGATGTGGAACTTGAGGAGGCGATTGAGAACATAGACATTGGCGGGCCCACCATGATCAGAGCGGCCGCCAAGAATTGGCAGGATGTTACCGTTGTGGTCGATCCAAGCGATTATTCCGCTGTGATTGCAGAGCTTACGGCAGGCGGCCCAACTCGTAAGACGAAGTTTGCTCTCGCTCTGAAAGTATTTGAACACACCGCCGCCTATGATGCCCTGATTGCTTCCTATTTGCGCGAACAGACCGGTTTAGATCCTTTTCCTGAAAATCTTACCCTGACCTATGAAAGGGTACAGCCGCTCCGCTATGGCGAGAATCCCCATCAGACGGCCGCCTTCTACCGTGAAATCGGTCATTTTGGCAATACCATTGCCGATGCCCAGCAGATTCATGGCAAGGAGCTTTCTTATAATAACATTTCTGACGCCAATGGCGCCCTCGACGTCCTCAAGGAGTTCGGAGATAAAGAGCCATGCGCGGTTGCGGTCAAGCATGCCAACCCCTGCGGTGTGGGCGTAGGTGGCAGTATCGCCGAGGCCTATCAGAACGCCTACGATTCTGATCCTGTTTCGATCTTTGGCGGAATTGTTGCTCTCAACCGCATAGTTGACCTCCCTACAGCCGAAATGCTTTCTACCACCTTCTTAGAAATCATTATCGCCCCCGGCTTTTCAGCCGAGGCGATTGCCATACTGGAAAAAAAGAAGAATATTCGTCTACTGCAACTCCCCGGACTGTCAAAACCAAATTCTTCCAAGCTCATGGATACGAAAAAGGTGGCAGGCGGCCTTCTTGTTCAGCAACTGGACACAAAGCTCTATAACGATGCTGATCTAAAGGTCGTCACAAAGCGCGCGCCCACCGCAGAGGAAATGAAGCAGCTCATATTTGCGATGAAGGTTGCAAAGCATATCAAGTCCAACGGCATCGCTCTGATCAAGGGCAACATGACGGTGGGCGTTGGCCCCGGACAGACCAACCGCGTAACCGCGCTGGACCTAGCCATCCGCTATGCTGGTGAGAGGTCACAAGGCTCTGTGATGGGCTCCGACGCGTTTTTTCCCTTCTCCGACTGTGTTGAACTGGCTGTTAAGGCAGGCATTACCGCCATTATTCAGCCGGGCGGCTCAATCCGTGACGAAGACAGCATCAAAGCCTGCGACGAGGCAGGCATCGCAATGATATTTACCGGAATGCGCCACTTTAAGCACTGATGGAGGAAAAACGGATGACGTCCAGAACCCCAATGAACATACTGGTTGTCGGGGGCGGGGGCAGAGAGCACGCTCTTGTGGAAAAGATCAGCGAAAGCCCCCTTGCCAAAACGATCTACGCATGTCCCGGAAACGGAGGAATCGCTTCCAAAGCGATCTGTGTGGAATTAAAGGCCACCGACATCGACGGTATCGTCGCCTTTGCCCGTGAGATGAAGATTGATCTTGTGGTCGTCGCTCCGGACGACCCACTGGTCATAGGCTTGGTAGATGCTCTGACCGCTGCAGGGATCACAGCCTTTGGCCCCGACAAGGCCGCCGCCGCCATTGAGGGAAGCAAGGTCTTCTCCAAAGGACTTATGGAGAAGTATTCTATTCCCACGGCTGCCTACAAAGTTTTTTCGGATCCGGATGAAGCAATGCAATACATTGATGTCACCGGGACCTATCCGGTGGTGATCAAAGCCGATGGACTCGCCTTTGGTAAAGGTGTCATTATCGCGGCAGACCGCGGAGAAGCATCGGAAGCCATCCATTCGATTATGGAGGATAAAGCCTTCGGTCAAAGCGGCAACCGTATCGTGATCGAAGAATTTCTCACCGGCCCCGAGGTGTCCGTGCTGGCCTTTACCGACGGGTTTACCGTTAAGCCGATGATTTCCTCAATGGATCATAAGCGTGCCATGGATGGAGATCTGGGACCCAATACAGGGGGCATGGGGACGATTGCCCCCAACCCTTACTACACAGAGGAAATCGCTGATGCGTGCATGGAAAACATATTTCTCCCCACCATCAAAGCCATGGCTGCTGAGGGGAGTCCATTTAAGGGCTGTCTTTATTTTGGCCTGATGCTGACGCCCAAGGGGCCAACTGTGATCGAGTATAACTGCCGCTTCGGTGACCCCGAGGCTCAAGTTGTGCTCCCACTGTTAGAGACCGATCTTGTTGAAGTGATGCTTGCCTGTATCGAGGGCAGCCTTTCCAAATTGGACATTCGCTGGAAAGAGGGTGCCTGCGCTTGTGTCATCATGGCAAGCGGAGGATATCCCGTTTCCTATAAGACCGGCTATCCGATCACGGGCCTTGATTTATGTGGACAGATTGGTGGGGCGACTGTCTATCATGCTGGTACCAAATTGATCGCAGGGAGCTATTTTACTGCGGGCGGAAGAGTATTGGGTATCACAGGCTATGGCACTTCACTACTCGAGGCTCTCAAAACTGCTTATCTTGCTGTAGAGGGCATCGCTTTTGAAGGGGTCTTCTACCGCAAGGATATCGGTAAAAAATAGGGGAAATCATGCGAGCTTTGCAGAATTCTCTTTGCTTTTCCTCGGCCTTCCGCAGGGAAAACAGATATAAAACCACCTTCTTCAAATCAACCCGGACATAATACGGAGGAAAAGAGAATTTTATGAAATTATTATTTAAACAGCGTTTCTTTTCTTGGTTTGACAGTTATGATATTTATGATGAAGCGGGTAATGTTGTATTTGTGGTGAAGGGCGTATTATCTTTTGGGCATTGTCTTCAGATCTTTGATGCCAGTGGCAATAAGGTTGGGTACATTCAAGAAGAAGTGCTGACCTTTCTTCCCAAATTTCAAATGTATGCAGGTGAATCCTATATAGGGGAGATAAAGAAAGAATTTACTTTTTTTGAGCCCGTTTACTCATTGGATTTTAATGACTGGACGGTTCAGGGCGACCTTTTTCAATGGGATTACGATGTCATGGATGGAACAACCCAAATTATGCATGCCTCCAAAAAAAATATGGAATTTTACGGATACTTATGAAATAGATGTACAAAAAGAAGAAGATGTCCTTTATGCATTAATGATTGTTTTAGCGATTGATGCGGCACTGTGTTCTAGTAAAAAGTGATGAAGAACCGCCTGCAAAGGCGGTTCTTTGCTGTGCAGTGATTGACTCTTATAATACATTTTTTCGCTGTCATGTGTAGCAATTAACTTAAAAACTGGCTATATATAAAACATTATTTTCTCCCCCCGCCGAAGGCGGGGGGAGAAATCACAAGTTTGTTTTCAAGTTAATCAACTATATTTGATACTCTTTGCTGAAATCAAATGATCGCAGGCGGATATGTACCGACAACGCCACGCAGGATAAAGACCTTTGTTCTGTGCGCTATTTGGCACAAAAGGGAGGCAGTAGCATCAGGGAGAGCAGTTTGACCACTTTACCCCCTTTCTTCGCGGTATTGCCGTTGAAAGAGTTTTTTTGATGTGGTAAAATATAGTTTACATGCAAATAATTTATTAAACCCAACACATTGGTATTTACTTACAAGCTTCCGCGAAAGGCGGTGAAATGCGTGACCTTGCAACAATTAAAATATGTCGTTAAAGTTGCGGAAAAAGGTTCAATTAACGAGGCAGCTAAAGAGCTGTTTATTTCTCAGCCAAGCCTTTCAAATGCCATAATGGAGCTTGAAAAAGAAGTGCATACGACTATCTTTGTCCGCAACAACAGAGGAATAACCGTCACAAACGAAGGCGCCGAATTTCTCAGCTATGCCCGTCAGGTCTTGACACAGTCGGAACTGTTGGAATCAAAATATGTCAGCAATAAGCCGATGAAGCAGCGCTTTTGTGTATCGGCTCATCATTATCTGTTTGCTGCAAACGCTTTCGTGGAACTTGTCAAGGAATTCGGACTTGATGAATATGAATTTGCGCTGAATGAAACCACCACCTATGAAATTATTGAAAATGTAAAGACGATGTTCAGCGAAATGGGAATTATTTATTTGAGCAATTATAACGAAACGGTACTCCGAAAAATTCTTACGGAGAACAATTTGGTATATACAGAGCTTTTTACTGCCAAACCCCATATTTTTCTTTATAAACACCATCCGTTAGCAGACAGGAAATCCGTCGACGTCGACGATTTAGAAGAATACCCTTGTATTTCGTTTAATCAAGGACAACACAACTCTTTTTATTTTTCGGAAGAGATCTTAAGTACACGAACTGTAAAAAAGAGCATTCGCGTAAGTGATCGTGCGGCGGTTGTCAATTTTATAATCGGTCTTAATGGATATACCATTACATCCGGCGTATTCCCAAAATATCTGCACGGAGAAGACATCATATCTGTTCCGTTAAATGTAGATGAAAAAATACAGGTTGGAACAATCATGCATAAGGATGCCACGCTCTCTGAGCTTGGAAAAAAATATTTGGAGGCTCTCAATCAATTCGCTGAACATTTGTAAAAGAAAAACCTCGCGTCATCTTACTGAAGAAGATGACGCGAGGTTTTTTCTATAGTATGAATCTATATCGAGATATATTAAAACGGTGTTACCCTATAGGGTGGAATGTATGCTAAACTTCTTGTAACAGTAAAACACTTTGAAAACTGATGTATTTTAGGAGGAACACTTATGAACGACGCAACAAAATGCCTGCATGCGGGCTATCATCCCAAAAATTCAGAACCTAGAGTTATGCCAATAGTGCAAAGCACAACCTATGTTTATGATTCCACAGACGATGTCGCCGCCGTGTTTGACGAACCTACGAAAAGCTTGATTTACTCCCGCTTCGGTAATCCAACCGTAATGGGCGGTGGAAGATAAAATTGCTGAGCTTGAAGGCGGTATAGGCGCATTATGCACTTCTTCGGGACAAGCAGCAACCTTGCTTTCTATTCTAAACATCTGCAGTGCCGGTGACAGCTTTATCAGTACACCACAAATATACGGCGGAAGCATCAATTTGTTTTCATTTACACTTAAGCGATTAGGAATTGAGTGCATCTATGTCAAACAGGACGCAACCGATGAAGAAATACACAGTGCGTTCAAGCCAAATACAAAGGCGGTTTTTGGTGAAACCATAGCCAATCCCGCACTCAAGGTTTTTGATATTGAACGCTTTGCTAAAATTGCGCACAGGCACAATGTCCCGCTGATTATGGATAATACCTTTGCGACACCGATTTTATGCAAGCCATTTGAATTCGGCGCGGACATCATTATTCATTCCACCACAAAGTATATGGATGGTCACGCGGTTCAAGTTGGCGGCGTCATTGTTGACAGCGGAAATTTTGATTGGACGAACGGTAATTTCCCTGACTTTACAGAACCGGACGAATCCTATCATGGGATATCTTATACACAGACCTACGGTAAAAAGGCCTATATCATCAAGGCAAGAATGCAGTTAATGCGTGACTTCGGCGTGTATCCTGCGGCACATTCGGCGTTTTTATTAAACCTAGGTCTTGAAACCTTAGCGGTCAGAATGAAGCAGTATTGTGAAAATGCTCTCACGGTTGCACGGTATCTTGAAAGTTCTGATAAAGTTGAAAAAGTGTTTTTATCCGGGGACTTGAAAGTGACAAAAATCACAATTTGGCAAAGAAATATCTAAAAGGTGCAAGCGGGGTTATATCTTTTATCGTGAAAGGGGGCAGAGCCCCTGCCGTTCAGTTTATGGATGCATTGGAGCTAGCTTCTAATGAAGTTCACGTTGCGGATATTCGAACCTGTGTCCTGCACCCCGCAAGCGAAACACATCGTCAGCTTACCGAAGAACAGCTTGTTGCAGGCTGGTATCAACGCAGGTATGGTGCGCCTTTCTGTCGGATTGGAAAGTGTTGAGGATATCATTGATGATTTAAAAAAAGCCTTTTCTAAAATTGTTTGAAAAAAGGGCTTTTGCAATGGCATATAAGCTGTAAATGTTTTTCTTATATGTGATGCGTCTAAAGTTGGTAAGAGTTTCAAAGATCATTATTCTCCCTCCCATTCTAAGAAAATTTCTTATATAGCCAGTTAGCTTAAAAACTGGCTATATATATAACGTTATTTTATTCCCCCGCCTTCGGCGGGGGAATAAATCACAAGCTTGTTTTCAAATTAATCAACTATATATACTTTTATATAAATGAATGGGGCAGAGGATGGGAAAGAAAAGCTTTCGCTTCTGTCATACAACAAAAGCCGCCATTATGGCGGCTTTTTGCTGTCATATCATTTCATGCTTTTCCCAAGGCGGTGGGGAAAAACGAAGTTGATTATTTATCGCTGTAGAGAACGCCGCCCTTGGCCAGGTTCTCGCGCTCACCCTCAACGATTCTTACGGTGACAGCGTCAGCGGCACATCCGACGACCTCACAAACTGCTTCTGTCATCTTTTTGACGAGCTTGCGCTTTTGTTCGACATCTTTCCCTTTGAAAAGTTCTATAGTTACGCTTGGCATAGAAACAACCTCCTTTAACTTTGGGTCTTTTTCTCTATTTTAACATCGTGGCGTGGCTTTTACAATGACATAATATGTATACGTAACATGGATATTTTCGTGCAGAGAATTTGTTTGATGTGTTTTTATTGTCTTTTATCTGGCAATGCTAAATATATAAAACCAAGTCCTCTTTCAATGGACTGTTATTTTTGCATCTATATTCCTCGCCGAAGGCGGAGGCAATAGATTTAGATTGAGGTGAATTTATGTACAGACGCGCTGTGGCGCTCTATAGCGCCATAATATTTATGCTTTGCGGAGTTATGTTTAGGATCTATTATATCTCTGGTGGGAATTATCTTGCCAAAGCGGCTAACAGCCAGAGTAACTATCTTTTGGATGTGGCCAACTCACGCGGAGTGATATATGATTGCAATATGGTGCCTCTTACCGGTGAGGAGAGCAGTTATGTTGCGGCTGTGATGCCAAGCCCCGAATCGTCGGCCGCACTTCTGAATGCTGTCAGTGATGAAGACCGTGCCTCAGTGATTAAAAGCCTTGAGGCAATGAATCCTTTTGTATGTAAGGTGACGACACCAGACATCTATGCGAAGGGAATCGACGTTTTCCAAGTGCATCAGCGTTATGCTAAGAATCAGACCGCAGCCCACTTGATCGGCCTGATCAATCCTGAAACTGGTAAGGGCGCATCAGGCATTGAGATGGCTTGCGAAGAGCAACTTGCGTCCATGGGGGGCAGTATCAAGATGCGATATAAAGTGGACGCCGCCCGACGCCCACTGACCGGAGCAGCACCAGAGGTGATTAATACCAGCTATAGCTCTGCGGCTGGGGTGGTACTGACCATAGATTCGCGCATACAAAAGATTGCAGAAAAAGCCGCGGGGTCCATCGAAAAAGGAGCCGTAGTGGTCATGGACCCCTATACAGGAAATATCAAGGCATCGGTAAGCTGTCCAACCTATAATCCCAACGACATTGCCGCAGACCTTAAAAATGCGAACTCACCCTTTATCAACCGACCTTTCTATGCCTACAGTGTTGGTTCTACTTTTAAGCTGCTGGTAGCGGCTACTGCACTGGAACAGGGAGTCAGCGTGGGATATACCTATACTTGTAAGGGCTTTATACAGGTGGGCGACCAGCGGTTCAACTGCCATAATACCGCCGGACACGGTTTGATGGATTTGCGTACGGCCTTGGAAAAATCCTGTAATCCATATTTTATTAACCTTGCCACTAAAGTTGGTGCTCAGACGATTGCTTATAAGGCCTCTGCAATTGGTTTTGGACGAGCTGCTCAGTTTGCCGATAACTACCGTACACAAACCGGCAGCCTGCCCACAAGTGAAGAGTTTAAATCTCCCGCAGCTGTGGCAAATTTCGGATTTGGTCAGGGTTCACTTTCTGCCACGCCAATTCAGATGGCAACCCTTGTCAGCACGATCGCGGGATCGGGTATGACGGTAGTACCAAGACTGATCGACGGCTATACCACCGATGGTAAAGTGATCGAATACACCCCCACCTATGCTCGCAATCAGGTGCTAACTGCCAGTGCTGCTAATACGGTCAAAGGGCTTATGGTGGATGTGGTGAATGAGGGCAGCGGCAAAAACGCGAAGCCCCAAGAGGGTGGAGCCGGCGGAAAGACAGCTTCGGCTCAAACAGGTATCATGGAGAATGGTGTGGAGGTTGTGCACGCTTGGTTTTGTGGCTTTTTCCCTGCGGAGAAGCCAGAGTATGTAATTGTCGTTCTTATAGAGGGGGGAGATTCAGGCGGGGATACCGCAGCGCCGGTATTTAAGGAAATTGCTGACGGAATTAATGCTCTGAAAAAATGATCTATGCAAATATGGCCCAAAGTAGTATAATATCTAAAATAGTCTTTTGTAATACGGTGGAAAGGGGATTTCTATGGAAAATTTAATTGTAAAGGTCGAAGGCATGAGCTGCGCTCACTGTGAAAAGCGTGTTGTCAAGGCCCTGATGGAGCTTGAGGGCGTCGAGAACGCAGTAGCTTCTGCTGTCGATAAGCAGGTCACCGTATCTGGTAAGAATTTAAACCGCCAAGCCATAGCCGCCGCCATCGAAGACGCGGGTTATTCTGTGAACTCATAAATCTCGACTTGAGTTTTATGAAAATTTATTGTATAATCATTTTATTCCTGTTTGAGCCGCAGTTGCGGCTATCAAAACATTGAATTGTGGTTGCCTTCGTTGGTGACCGAATCACTATCGTTTTTACGCAACTGTTAGGCAGGACGGAGTGGACGCTCCGCCACACGGATGCGCGGGTCCTGTGCGATGAGGCTTCACGAACCATGTCAGGCGGGGAACCGAGCAGCATTAAGTGGATACCCTTGTGCGCCGCAGTCAACCTGCGCATCCGTGTGACGAAGCGTCCCAGAACCCAACTTTGTTTGGGTGGGTCCTGCCTAATTTTTAAGTTGGAGGGCAAATAAAATGTACCAGGCCCTGTACAGAAAGTACCGCCCTAAAACCTTTGATGACGTCATAGGGCAGGAACACATTACTACTGTTTTGAAAAACGAGATCGCGACCGGCCGCATTGCGCATGCCTACCTGTTCACCGGTTCAAGGGGTACGGGGAAAACAAGCTGTGCCCGGATTGTTGCCAAGGCGATCAATTGTGAGAATCCTCAGGGGGGAAATCCTTGTGGTGTCTGCCCGACCTGTCGGTACGCTGATGAGGGCAGGCTGATGGATATCATAGAGATTGATGCTGCCACCAACAGCGGTGTCGACAGTATTCGTGATCTCCGTGATGATTCAAGCTTTACCCCGGGTATGGCAAAATACCGTGTGTACATTATTGACGAGGTTCATATGCTTTCCACAAGCGCCTTTAACGCGCTTTTGAAGATTATGGAAGAGCCGCCCCAGCATCTTATTTTTATACTTGCCACCACCGAGATTCATAAGGTACTTCCAACGATTATCTCTCGCTGTCAGCGCTTCGATTTTAAGCGTATCAGTGTTGAACTCATCACCGGACTTCTGATGTCGATCGCTCTAAAAGAGGGAATTACGATTACAGAAGAGGCCGCACGCTTGATTGCCCGCCTTTCTGAAGGCGGAATGCGTGATGCACAGTCTCTTTTGGATGTCTGCTCAGCCCACTCTCAAGAGCTGACGATCGAAACTGTGGCTGCTGCCATGGGACTTGCCGGCGAGGATCACCTCTTGTCATTGACCGACCTGATCATAGATAAAAACATCACCGGTTTTTATACCGCGTTGGATGAGTTGATTGGGCTTTCTCTCGATCCCCAGCGCCTTTGTGAGCAGATGATCGGCCACTACCGCGATCTGATGCTTGCCAAGACCGTAGCCGACCCCGCTGATTTAGTCAATTGTCTGCCATCACAACTTCCAGCGTTGCTTACGCAGGCCGCACGTTGTGATCTTGGGCAGATCCTGTATGCATTGTCCATCCTTCAAGATTGTCTGGGTCGCATTTCCCGCACCGCCTTAAAGCGCTCGGAACTTGAAATGGCAGCGGTCAGACTCTGCGATCCCTCTGTAGGGGGGCAGACTCTCCAGACGCTCGTGCGACGCGTCGAGGAACTTGAAATGGCGCTTAAACATCATTCATCTGCTGTGGCAAAAGCGCCGGCCGCGCCCATTCCAGTAGCAGCGGCTGCGCCAAAACAAACCGCAAAAGTTGAACCTGACAGCCTTTCTACACTGGCTTTGGAAAGTGAACCATCATCTGCTCCCGAGGGAGGGTTATTCTCTCAATGGCCGCAGGTGCTTGAAAGATTGGGAACCATCAATCCCACAATCCGTGCCGTGCTTGCCGGTTCCGCAGCCCATATCGACGGCGACCGGCTGCTGATCGAGTGTGCTGACCCTTTGTTTTTAACCATGATAAGGGAGAATGAATACACTCGTGAAAGCATAAAACGCGCAATTTCTGAGGTGACCGGCAAGCGGTATCCCATTGGGCCCTACCGGTCGCAGGCACCAAAAGAGGAAGCGACAGACGTGCTGGAGCAGTTTATCAGCTCCCTTCCTCAGGACGACAATATAACGATTCGATGATATTCGGGAGGTACAAAACGTGAAAGCAAGATTACCACAAGGATACGGCGGTGGCGGCGGAGGCAATATGCTCAAGCAAGTCCAGAAAATCCAGAATGATATGGTCATCAGACAGGCCGAGCTTGATGCGGCTGTCTATCATATGAGTTCGGGCGGTGGTATGGTACAGGTTACCATTAATGGAAAAAAAGAAATCACCGAGCTGACCATCAAACCTGAAATTGTCGATCCGGACGATATCGAAATCCTTCAGGATGTAATTATGGCCGCAGTCAACGAGGCGATCAGAACGGTTGAGGAGACCACATCCACCGAGCTTTCCAAGCTGACCGGAGGGCTCAACATACCGGGGTTGGATTAACAATGGGATACAATGTTCTGCCCCTGACCAAGCTCATCGAGCAGTTTGAACGGCTTCCGGGTATTGGAAAGAAGAGTGCCCAGCGCCTTGCGTTCTACATGCTCAACCAACCTCCGCAAAGGGCGGAGGATTTCTCCAAGGCTCTGCTGGAGGCAAGCCGTACCATCAAACGATGTTCGATCTGCCAAAACCTCACCGATGTAGAGCACTGCCCAATCTGTGAGGATGCCAGCCGGGATAAAACAATTATCTGCGTGGTGGAGGATCCCAGGGATGTAATCGCTTTTGAACGTACCCGAGAGTACAAGGGTCTTTATCATGTACTTCATGGTCTGATCTCTCCAATGGACGGTATAGGTCCCGAGCAGCTTTATATCAAAGAGCTGATCGCCCGCCTCGCCTCAGGGGAAGTGAAAGAAGTTGTCATGGCCCAAAATCCCACCGTGGAAGGGGAAGCCACCGCCATGTATTTGGCACGGCTGCTTAAACCGATTGGCATCAAGGTTACAAGGCTTGCCTATGGGATCCCCGTGGGCGGAAGTTTGGAATACGCGGATGAAGTTACCCTTTATCGTGCCCTTGAAGGTCGAAACGAGATCTGACAGAGGAAACTATGATTAATTTACAGGCTATACTTAAAAATAACGACATCAAAAAGTTTATAAAGTTTGCTATTACCGGTGGCATGAACACCTTGGTGGACTTGGCGGTTTTCACTGCACTGTCCGCACTGACGGGTATCAACGTCTATGTTGTGCAGGTAATCTCCTATACCGCCGGGATGCTCAACAGCTATACCGTCAATCGCAGTTGGACTTTTAAGACGGATGAGGGCTATCTCAGTCCACAGCTTATCAAATTTGCAATTGCCAACATCTGTGTGATGGCAATCAGCCTCATTATCATATATATTATATATAGACAGCTTGGATACGCTGAGTTGATTGCTAAGCTCTGTTCGCTGGTGGTCACCGTGCCACTGGGTTTTGTGGTAAATCGTTTGTGGGTATTTAGATGACAGAAAGGATGGCGTACCGATGGGCAAGGATACAATTAAAGGCATAGCGCAGAATCGCAAGGCACGCCATGACTATTTTGTGGAAGAAGCCTATGAGACAGGAATTGAGCTTCTTGGCACCGAGGTCAAATCACT
This sequence comes from Oscillospiraceae bacterium, assembly GCA_963664585.2. Classification (GTDB taxonomy): domain Bacteria; phylum Bacillota; class Clostridia; order Oscillospirales; family Ruminococcaceae. The sequence continues at coordinate 36,046 of CAXXEO010000008.1, forward strand.
GCGCTCCGGCGGGGTAAACCTCAAGGACAGTTGGTGTGATGTCACAAGTGGAGAGCTTTATATCAAGCAGATGCATATCAGTCCCTATGAGAAGGGAAACATATTTAATAGTGATCCGCTGCGACAGCGAAAGCTGTTAATGCACCGCCGTGAGATTGTTCGCATTTTTGGCCTTGTCAAGCAGCAGGGATATACACTGATTCCTCTCTCGGTCTATTTTAAAGGGTCAAGAGTAAAGGTAGAACTTGGCCTATGCAAAGGCAAAAAATTATATGATAAGAGGGAGGACAGCGCACGAAAAGACGCGGCGAGAGATATCGACCGCGCGGTAAAAGAACGCAATACCCGTTAGCGGCCCATTAATATGGGGGCGTACTGGTTTCGACGGGGATTTTGAACCATGAGTAGCGAGCAGAGGCCGGGCCCTCTATAAAACCCGAAGTTTAATTTTAAACGCTAACAATAATTTAGCTTACGCAGCCTAGTTAGGCTGCCGTCTTACCGGGGAGCACCACGGCTCCGGATAGGGCGTCGATTAGTGGTCAACGTTGCGGAAGGTCTCCCTGGGTCCGCACCGTACAAGGGGATACCGAAGTGTACAGCCTGTTAGCCGGCGGTACATGGGGGGAATCCTAAATGACTGACTGCGCTCGGAGAAACTCATGCGGATAGGTTTTCGGACAGGGGTTCAACTCCCCTCGCCTCCACCACAAAACCACTTGTAATGATAGTTATAAGTGGTTTTTCTCATTGTGAAAACAACCACCGACTATGTCGGTGGAGCCAAAAAAGCTTTAGCGATGAAGCGGACAAAAAAACTCCTTTTGATGTAGAATAAACTTGCGGTCTGGCAACTGCAAGAGCACATCAAAAGGAGGACATTCAAAATGAATGACAATAAAAGTCTAGCACATACAACGTGGAATTGTAAATATCACGTCGTATTCGCGCCAAAATACCGCAGAGAAATATTTTATGGTGAAAAGCGAGAAGAAATCGGAAAAATTCTAAGAGAATTGTGTGCCTGGAAAGGTGTTAACATTATTGAAGCAGAAGTTTGTACGGATCATATTCACATGCTAGTGGAAATCCCGCCGAAGATGAGTGTTTCAAGCTTTATGGGATTTCTCAAAGGAAAAAGCAGTCTGATCATACATGAACGACATGCGAATTTAAAGTACAAACATGGCAACCGATCATTTTGGTGTCGAGGATACTATGTGGACACAGTGGGGAAGAACACCAAAAAGATCACTGAATATATCCAAAATCAATTGAAAGAAGATAAGCTGCAGGATCAGTTGACGTTCAGAGAATACGAAGACCCTTTCAAGGGTAGCAAGTAACAAGCTTTTGCAAATGTCAGACCGTAATATGCCATTGCAATGGCAGCCAGTAACAGCGGGTTATACCCGCATAAGAAAAGCCGCCGGCTAAGCCGGCGGATATTTACTTTAAGCTGCGATTTAAGCTGAACGTCCAAAAATGTGGTGTAATATTGTGAAGATTAACAGCTCATTTTAACTTTCTCACAAGAAAAACAATATATATTCTTATGTTTTTTAGGCGGTAATCGGAGGATCATCTTTTGATCCCGGATTATCGCCTATTTGTTGCGCGAAACAACCACCCGCTATGCCAGTGAGAGGGAAGAGCTTTAGCGATGAAAATATAATAGAAGACCTCCTTTCGATAGAATAGATGCGGATTGCCAGCCGCATCAAAATCAAAAGGAGGTCAAAAATGAACAAGAATAGTTTAGCACACACAAAATGGAACTGCAAATATCATCTAGTGTTCACGCCAATATACCGACGAAAGGAAATCTGCGGAGAGAAGAAGGCGAATATTGGAAGATTTTGCGAGAGCAGTGTGAATGGAAAGACGTAAAAATAATAAAAGCGAACGCATGTATAGGCAATATACAATGTTGGTTAGCATACCGCCGAAGATCAGAAGAGCCTAAAGGAGTATGGCAACCCCTTCAAGGGGTTGGCAGTAACATCCTTCGCAATTGGCAAACCGCCGTGTACCTTAAGGTACATGCCATCATTATGCCTTTACAGTGCATGAGCAGGCCACCGGCTAAGCCGGTGGTCCTGACTTGACACACTTCCTTCAATTACATATATCTCGTCGTGCTGGTTTTATGGATAAGCAAGGGTGACAGATTTGTATCGGATAATCAAATTGCCGCTTTAAGAGGCAATTTGATCGTAAAGCAGCTACCTTCGCTCTGTGTGCTATCAACAGAAATTTCTCCGCCATAGAGCTGCAAAATGCGATAGACCAAAGAGAGCCCCAGGCCATTACCTTCAGTAGAACGGGATTTGTCGCTTTGATAAAAGCGGTCAAACAGATGCTCTTTCGTTTCTTCATCCATACCTATACCATAGTCCGCAATGGCGACCTCGAGAACCCCTTCTTTCACCTGCAAAGAAATTTCGACAGTAGCACCTATCGGTGAAAATTTTATGGCATTGTCAAGGAGGTTAATCCATACCTGACAAAGGAGTTCCTCATTGCCTGTGTATTTCACACTGTGCAAATCAACATCCATAGTGAGGTGTTTCTTTTTCCACTGTGGTTCTAGCAACAGTATCATCTGTCGAAGCTGTTCATCCAAAAGAAAGGTCGCAGACTCTGGGGCGATCTGTTGATTATCAAGCTTGCTGAGAGTAAGCACGTTGCTGGCCATCTTTTGCAGGCGAAGGGATTCGGTCACGATAATTCCAAGATACTCGTTGCGATCCGCCTCACTTATCGTGTTTTTTTGCAGCAGCCGGGCAAATCCCAAGATGGATGAGACTGGAGTTTTAAACTCATGTGAGACGTTGTTGACAAAATCAGTGCGCAGTGTCTCGATACTGCTTAGTTCCTTTGCCATGGTATTAAAGCTGTTGGCCAGTTCCAGCACCTCCCGAGGACCTTTAAACTCTACCCGGACATCAAAATTCCCAGCAGCAATCTGCTTGGTGGCCTCTATGAGCTTGCCCAGAGGACGTAGCGGACCCTTTCCAAACAAGGCGGCCAATGCTGTTCCGATTACAACGCTTACGATCAAAAGACCGAATAATATTGTCAGCGCATGGGGATTCCTCCCGTTTTCAAACAGGCCGTTTTGATATAGCAGAATAGTCAGTAATCCCACAAACAGGATTGTGACCGATAAAATGATAAACACAAACACAACCAAGCTGACAAACATAGTCAATCGATGGCTAAAGGGAAAAGTATGTTGGGCGGGGTCTGTTTGATTGTGCGTGTATTTTTGTCTCAAACCTTCTTCACCGCCTTGTATCCAAGCCCGCGCACCGTCTCAATTTCAAATTCCGGATAGGAATAGAATCGTTCGCGCAAACGATTGATATGAACATTGACAGTTCGGTCATCGCTTTGTGAATTCATCCCCCAGATCTCATCCATCAACTGCAACCGCGTGAAAATGATGTCCGGATAGGAGAGCAGCTTGTACAAAAGGTAAAACTCCTTTTGCGGCAACGTAATTCTTTCGTTTTCCCGTGTGACGGTCAAGGCATCGTAATCCAGTGTCACCTTGCCTATGGTCAGTTTGCGCTCGCTGACAATTTGTGAACGGCGAAGCAACGCGCGAATCCGCAAAACCATCTCCTCAATATCTACAGGCTTGACCATGTAATCATCGGTACCAACCCCAAATCCCCGCTTTTTATCTTTGGGGGTGTCTTTAGCCGAAATCATAAGCACAGGCAGGTTATATCCAGCCTCGCGCAGTTGGTCGGTCAGATCATAGCCGTCCATCACCGGCATCATGATGTCAGTGATGATCAGGTCAATATGTTGTTGATCCAGCATTTCAAGGGCATCGGCTCCATTCGCAGCTATAAAAGCTTTAAATCCGCTTTCCTTCAGCACCGCTTCCATAAGCTTTCTGGCGCTGGGATCGTCATCCACAATCAAAATATGAAACATAGCCGCACCTCCGCCAAGTGTATTATAAACCTATTACCAATTAATCATGCCAAGATTAACTCAGCATAAACAAATTTGCATCATTCATTAATGTTCAATTAATGTGCCCATTATATCATGAATATAGCACAAATATGAGTTCTGATGTTAAGGTGCTATTCCCATTCATTTATTATCATGTAGTAACAAAGGAGCAATGTCAATGCATATTAAGAACTCCGCTAAAACCGCTTCATTGATTTGTGCGATGGTTCTCTTTTCGGTGCTGCTTGTCCCAGCATACGCGTCCGAAAAAAACGTCAAAAGCGTACAGATCAACCTGAGTATTTGCACCGTTCGGGTCAATCAAACCCGATTGCTTTACACAATCGTGAACTCCCCCGATGCAGATAACCCCTATATCACATGGAATTCAAGCAATTTCGGAATCGCCAGTGTTGACGGCAACGGGATAGTAACGGGTATTAAACCTGGCACAGTGGAAATTACTGCCCAATCAAATAACGGAAAAATCGGTCGATGTACGGTAACGGTACTTGAGAACTTGACCGGTATTTCAGTTTTTGAAAGAGAAAACGACTTACTCACCATCACCAAAATAAGGCCGGCTGTGGAAGATGAGGTCTACCTGCCATCCACCGGCGATGTGGCGACCGTAGTCTTCGAAGGTTACAGTTCGGTCACCGTTTCGGCCATTCAAACAGCTGACTACATCGGCAGTCAAGAAGACATCATGGTTATCCTTACCTTTCTCACCATGGATAGCGGAACAATGACAGAAGAGGGCCGATTAACAATTGACGCAGCTAACGCCGAAGACCTTGTGCCGGGTACTCTCAGTACGTCAGTACATACGGGCGATGCAATCCCCGCTAGTTACATTGACGAAAAAATAAAAGCCTTTGGAGATAGAGCAACAGATGTTTATCTAAGCCAACTGGGTGAGTTTGGCATGATGGTTAAGGTACAGGTAAGCGCAAATGATGCTTCTGCGCCGACGGAGCAACTTCATCTTTATCATTATGATGACACCGCCAAGGCTTTTGTAAAGGTTTCAACGGGTGAGATCACCTGCAATACCGACGGAACCCTCACTTTTGCAACCAATACGGGCGGATATTATGTCATCACGAATCAATAATATCACATTCATTTAAGGAGAGAAAATTTTGAAAACAATAAAAATAAATAAAAAAGTAGTTATTTTCGTCAGCATTATGCTTTCAGCCGTGATTTTGGTTGGCTTCGCCGCACAGGGTACGAAGGGAAACGGGGTCTCTGGGAATGTAAGTACCTTGATTCTTCAAAAAGGAGATCTGACTTATTCGGTCAGTACTACCGGAACCATCTACAGTCAAAACGTCACCAAGGTCTATTCCAATCTCAATTATCAGGTTAAGGAAATTTACGTGGACGTGGGGGATGTTGTTAAAGCCGGAGATACGCTGGCGCGGCTGGATGTTGCAAGCCTGGAGAAAGATATTGCCCAAAAGCGCGCGGCACTTAATAACACTCAGGCGTCAACGCAACTGGCTCTGGAAATAGCACAAAACGATCTGGACATCTACCTAGAAAACCTTGAGGAAAATCTCAACGCCGAACTCTACAACGCCGGAATTTCGGTGGAGACCGCGCGACTGGATTTGCAAGCCGCACAATCAGACGTCAAAAATGCACGCAGAAATCTTTCGGATGCAGAGGACAGCGGCGCAGATGACGACGAATTGGATCAGCTAAAAGAGATTTCCGTTCAAAAAGAAATTGTACTTGACAAGGCCCAAGCCAATCTCGATAAAGCTACGAAAGCGTACGAGATAGCTCAGGCAAACAAAAACACCACCGTCAGCTCTTACGAGAATAAAGTAAGAAGTGCTGAAATTTCGGCTAATCTGCAAGATCAGCTCATCGCGCTGCAAAAGCTGGAAAGCGACTTGGCGTCCTCCACCATTAAGGCGCCCGTTTCGGGAACCATTAGCGATGTACAGGCAGTGGCGGGCGCTTCGGGCAACGGTTTACTCTTTGTGATACAGGATACCGACAACCTGAAAGTGATCACCAACATTCCTGAGTATGATGTCGCTACCGTGCAAGTGGGCAATCGCGTTACCATCAAGACCGACGCCACAGGTGACAAAGTATTCGAGGGTGTTCTGAGCCGCATCTCCCCGACATCAACCGAAAGTATCGCCGGTAAGACAAACACTTCCACTGATGCCGAGTTTGAATCGGAGATTACAGTGGCTTCATCTGCATCTGGGTTACGTATAGGCATGAACGCTCGTTTAAATACTATCATCGAAGAAAAATCTAACATCTATTCGGTGCCTTATGAGACGTTGGGCACGACACCCGAAGGTGAAAATTACATCTATGTGGCGATACCGAATGGAACTGACCACATTGTGCAGAAACTGAGCGTCACCATAGGGCTGGAAAGCAATCTCTTCGCCGAAATACTGTCCGACTCCTTGACCGATGGCATGATTGTGATTAAAAACCCGCAGAATGTCAAGCAGGGCGATAAAATCACCCTGCAGAAGTAGGAGGATTGTAATGGAACAGATGATTCGAATGAACAACATCACGAAGCAGTATTATGTAGGCACCCAAAATGAGCTCTCTGTGCTCAAGGGGATTAACCTTGAAATCTATAAGGGTGAGTTCGTGTCGGTGGTGGGTGAGTCGGGCTCGGGCAAGTCCACACTCATGAATATAATCGGTGTGCTCGACCGCCCAACCTCCGGAGAATATTATTTAGGAAATGAAGGCATCAAATCTCTGCAAGGCAATGATCTGGCGGACACCCGCAATCGCAAAATCGGTTTTGTTTTCCAAACCTTCAATCTCATCCCACGCACGTCGGCCCTTAAAAATGTGGAACTACCCATGCTCTACAAAGGGATTGGCAAGACCGAGCGCACGCAGCGAGCAAAGGAACTTCTCCAGCTGGTGGGCATGGAAGACCGCATGAAGCACATGCCCAATGAGCTTTCCGGCGGACAGAAACAGCGTGTAGCCATCGCCCGAGCTATGGCCAACGACCCTGATATCATCTTGGCCGACGAGCCCACCGGCGCGCTGGACACCGATACTGGACGGATGGTGATGGATTTGTTTCATAAGCTGCACCGGCAGCAAGGCAAAACTATCATACTGATTACACACAACCCGACTCTGGCTGAGGAAACCGATCGAATTATCACGATACGAGATGGGTTGATCACCGGCGAAAAGTTGGGAAGCGGCAAAATAGGAGGTGAGGTAGATGTCGTATCTGCGTGAGAATATCAGCTTAGCCATCGCCGGTTTACAGGCAAGCAAGATGCGGGCGCTACTCACCATGCTGGGTATCATTATCGGCATCGGCTCGGTCATTGCCATTTCGACCATCGGGGACGCCCTCACCGGCACAATGACTGACTCCATGTCATCCATGGGTGTCAATAATATCACAGTCTCGTTGCAGGAACGCAACAGTCAGATACAAGGTCCAGGCAATATTGGTGGAACGGTTGCTTCCATTAAAGAAAAAGACCTCATCACCAGCGAAATGATAAACACTTTCAGCAACTTGTACAGCAATGATATTCGCGCTATCAGTTACGTCGAAAGCCTTGGCAGCGGGAAAGTGCAGGATGACCACTTGTATGCCAATGTATCCATCAGTGGTGTAAACGAGGAATATCAAACGACCAGCAACGTTGAGTTGATCGAAGGTCGTTTCCTCACCGAGCGGGATGTATTGGGTAGAAAAAATGTCGCTGTTGTGTCAGATAGGGTCGCCAAAAGCCTGTTTGGTGGCAACACTGCGTCGATTGACCAAGAAATCAAGGTGTATACCGAAGATCGGATTTTGACCTTTTCCGTCGTGGGCGTGTATAAATACAACGATAACGGGATGGGTGGCTTTGCAGCCACCGAGGATGTGAGTACCGGACTTTATATTCCTGTTACCACCGCTAAGAAGCTGTCGGGCGGCTCCGACGGGTACCAAAGTTTTACCATTACCACCACACCAGAAGCAGATTCCGCACAGATAGTTACCCGAATCGAAACTTTTTTTGAGCGCTACTATGCAAGCAATATCAAATACACAGTCTACGCGACCAGCATGGAATCCATGTTGGATACTATGACAACCATTCTTTCCAATGTTCAGTTGGCCATTGCGGCTATTGCGGCTATTTCACTTGTCGTAGGCGGCATTGGTGTGATGAACATCATGCTGGTGTCGGTTACTGAGCGCACGCGCGAAATTGGTACGCGAAAAGCATTGGGAGCCAGAGACAGCGCCATACGCATCCAGTTTGTGGTGGAAGCCATCATCATCTGTATGATTGGCGGCGTCATCGGAATTATTCTGGGTATTTTGTTGGGCGCGGTCGCTGCCAGCCTACTTGGCGCAGCCGTAACGGTCTCTCTGTCGAGCATTTCCCTTGCTGTTGGATTCTCGATGATGATCGGTATTTTCTTCGGCTACTATCCCGCGAATAAGGCAGCAAAGATGGATCCCATCGATGCATTGCGGTACGAATAAGAAAACCACCAACAGGACAACCCTGCCCGTAACAGCTCCTTTGAACAATAACATCATCTCCAAGTCCTATAAATCCACTCCGGCCACGTTGAATGATTATAACGATGAAGTAAAAGCAGGTCAGTAAACTGCAAGTTTGAGTTTCATCCCGGCGAGCCACTATGGATGAAATTGAGTATTGGTAATAGATTAAAAGAGCGCGAAGTTTATCGAAACTTCGCGCTCTCATACTATTGCAAATATTCAACGAAAAACAGCAGCCTTTAACACTTTTCTAGAATTTTTCTCTCTAGGCTTTTGCAATCCAACATATTCGATAACCGTGCGTTATCCCGCAATGTCCAATCCCGCTGTGTCTGATACAAGCTTACCGATAGTAGCTTTCCTGCCGATCTTTTCATTAAGACCGCCTTTATCTTCCCGATAATCCGTTTTGCCCATGATAAAATCGGCTGATTCTCTTTATATGTCTACTTTGAGACTACTGCTTCAGTATAGCGAAGCCTAGGCGCTTATCCTTTATATAGTTGATTAATTTGAAAACAAGCTCGTGATTTCTCCCCCCGCCGAAGGCGGGGGAAGAAAATGACGTTTTATATATAGCCAGTTTTTAAGTTAATTGGCTATACTATGGGTAACTCAAGGATTTGATTGATAGGAATACCTTTTCAAAGAAAGGTATGTGTTATCATCATGATACTAAAGAGAATCAATATAACAAAATAAGGAATAATAGGAAAATATTCCTTGACTGCTAGACCAAAAAAGCGATAATAGGATATATATGACAAAAAAGTGATAAGCGGAGATGACGAGTATGAGTTTGTATGGAAAGTATTTTAAAAAGTACAAGATCCCATTTTTTATATCGGTCGGCAGTGTTGCGCTTGAGGGGATCTGCGATCTGCTCGTCCCGACGCTGATGTCTAAAATTATTAATTTTGGGATCTACGAAAAATCCCTTCCGAATGTTTATCGCTGGGGTGCGCTTATGCTATTGGTTACGGCGCTCGGAGCAATTTTTGCAATCATCAGAAACAATCTTTCGTGCACAGTTTCGCAACGCGTGGGAGCGGATTTAAGATACGATCTGTTTAAAAAAATCATGTGCTTTTCGGAACAGAGCTTCGATAAAATCGAAAGCGGTTCCCTTGTCACCCGCATGACAAACGATACGAATCAGATAGTGCAGTTTGTAACCAGCATTATGAGAGTCTATGTAAAAGCTCCTGTTATGTGTATCGGAAGCATCGTGCTCGCCAGTATACTCAACTTCAGGCTCAGCCTTATCATTTACTCTGTCGTCGCTATTGTCGCGCTTCTTATTACGATCAGTGTGAAACTCAGCCAACCACGTTATTCCAAACTGCAGACAGCCCTGGACAAAGTAAACTCAATCGTTCAGGAGTACCTGATCGGTGTTCGCCTTGTAAAAGCATTTGGAACTTACGACCAGGAAAGCGATAAATTTGAAGATGCAAACCAGAATCTAATGCAAAAAGGCGTTTCGGCACAGATGGTGATCACCCTTATAGCACCGCTGATATCGTTGACTGTCGGTATTGGTACAGTGCTTGTAATTTTGATTGGCAGCAAACTTTTTTCTGTCAATATGGCAAACCTGGGTGACATCACTGCGTTTACGATTTACATGGCACAGATTTTATCATCACTATTATTGGTTACATATATATTTAATGCCTTCATTCGAGCCAAAACTTCGACCACACGTATTCAAGAGGTATTGGAGTGCAAAGAAGACTTTGCTTCAAGCGGTAAGACAGAGGAGCTGGGCGGAGAGATTGATTTTCAAAATGTTACCTTTGCATATCCGACCGGCAGCGGCGTGCCAGCTATTAAAGACTTGTCTTTTTCGGCCAAAAGTGGAGAACGCCTTGCGATCATTGGGCCGACCGGCAGCGGGAAATCTACGATTGCTTGGCTGCTACTTCGGTTTTACGATGCAGACAGCGGACGGATTTTAATGGGAGGGTGCGATCTCAAAAATCTTGGCGTTGATTCAATCCGCAACAATGTCGCAATCGTACCTCAAAAACCGATGCTGTTTTCAGGTTCTGTCGCTGAGAATATCAGATGGGGAGACGGCCAGGCAGACGATGAGATGCTGTGTATGGCGGCTCAAAAAGCTCAAGCCGGTTTTATAGACGATATGTCAAACGGCTTTGAAAGCATACTGGGCAGCGGAGGGGTAAATATCTCCGGCGGGCAAAAGCAGCGCATTTCAATTGCGCGGGGAATCCTGAAAAACTCCCCGATACTCATTCTTGATGATGCAACCAGTGCGCTGGACGCCGTAACAGAAGCCAAAGTTCGTGAAAATCTGTATTCGGATGCAAGGGACCAAACGATCATAACGATTACTCAGCGCTGTGGGACTGCCATGTTCGCTGACCGCATTTTAGTGATGGATAACGGTAGCAAGGTCGGTTACGGGACGCATGAGCAACTGATGGAAAACTGCGAAGTTTACCGTGATATTTACAAAACGCAGATAGAAAGCAAGGAGGCGTAAGTTATGGCTGAACAACATGGAACGTCCAAAACGAAAACTCCGGCCATAGGCAATAACTTGGGCGCCGTTGGCGCAGCCAGGTTTGCCCCGGGCGCAAAACCTAAAGATGCCAAAGGAACAATAATACGCCTTCTGAAAATTTATATGCGTTGGGGAAAGACGCTGATACTTGCGGTGCTGATTACCATTTGTTCATCGCTGATTTCCGTTTTGGTGCCGCTCTTAATTGGAAAAGCCTTTAACACTTTTCAGATTTCAACAAGGACTGTGGATTTCGGGCTGCTGCAGAACTTTTTGCTGATTATTATCCTTCTATATCTGGCGAGTTGGTTTATTTCGACCATGAACGGCGTAATTACACTCAGGGTTTCCAAGAAGCTTGTGTTTGTTCTGCGCGAAGAGTTTTTTGAAAAGATGCAGAGACTTCCTTTGGGGTTTTACGATACGTACTCCCATGGGGACACTATGAGCAGAATCACCAATGACGTTGACAATATCAGCTCCACGATTGCCCAGGCTACGACTCAGCTGATATCAAGCTTCATAACGCTTACCGGGTCGCTTATCGTAATGATAATCCTGAACGTGCCGCTTACCATCGTAATTTTGCTCAATACTCCATTTGTTTTCCTAATAACGCGCACGCTTGCCAAGCGCAGCCATGAATATTTTAAGGCACAGAAAAAAAGCCTTGGAATGCTCAACGGCTCAATTGTGGAGAATATCATGGGCCAGAAAATGGTGAAGGTGTTCGGAAAACAGCAGGATGTGATCGACCAATTTGAGCAAATCAATGAAGAGCTTTGCAAAGTCGGCAGCAAAGCGCTTGTTTTGGGGGGCTACGTACTGCCGCTCATGAACGTCTTAAACAACTTTATCTTTACCGTCGTCGCTTTTGCCGGCGGTGTGTTATCGGTAAATTACGGGCTTTCCATTGGCACCGTGGTCAGCTTCCTGAGCTATTCAATGCAGTTTTCACAGCCACTCAGCTCCTTTGCGGGAATGTTCAATACGCTCCAATCGGCGCTTGCTGGTGCGGAACGTGTTTTTGAGATTATGGACATCGCCGAGGAAACGCCGGATGCTCCGGATGCAATTGAGCTGCAGCAACCCAAAGGCGATGTGGTTTTTGAACATGTCAACTTTTTCTATGACCTGTCCACCCCAATCCTTAAGGATGTAAGCTTCAGCGTGAAAGCGGGCGAAGTGGTGGCTCTGGTCGGTGAAACCGGCGCGGGTAAAACAACAATCGTAAATCTCCTGACTCGCTTTTACGATGCACAGAGCGGAGAGATATTAATTGATAACACACCAATTAACAAATTAAAGCGAACCGAACTGCGCAAATGTTTTTCTGTCGTGCTTCAGGACACCTGTCTATTTACAGGAACTATTATGGATAATATACGTTATTCACAAAATGACGCTACCGACGAAGAAGTTATTGCGGCATCTAGAATTGCACACGCCCATGATTTTGTCAGCAAGCTGCCCAAAGGGTACTATACGATGGTGTCCGGAGCGAATGATACCTTTAGTCAGGGACAGCGGCAGCTCATAGCAATTGCGAGGGCGGTTTTGTGTGATAGCCCAATCTTGATATTGGATGAGGCCACCAGCAGCGTTGATACCAAAACCGAAAAGAACATTCAGCGCGCGCTTTTGAGCCTGATGAAAAACCGCACAAGCTTCCTGATTGCGCACCGCCTCTCCACCATCAGGGACGCCGACAATATTATGGTAATCGGCGGCGGCAGGATATTGGAGAGCGGTGACCACAAGAGCCTGATGGAGCGTAAAGGGCCTTATTATGAAATGGTCATCAGCCAAATGGGAAAAACGCCCAATCAACCGCAAGAGACTTTAGCCTGACGTAGCGCCAAAACAATTGTCCATTACCTTAATCTAGTTGTCTCTTCATTTGTGTAAATTAAAAGTTAACTGTCATTTTAAAGCACAAAAAAGCCCTATGTTGTTAGGGCATGTTGACAAATACGTGATGAAGAAGTCCGAAGAGCAAAAACTCTTCGGACTTCTTCATTATTTTTTAATGAGTTAAGAAATTTGATTGTAGGCAGTGCTCTGTTAATTATAGTTAATTAAGTGGATTTACCATTGATAATATGACTTGCGTCGAATCCCTTTGCAAGTTCCAGAAGTATAAACCATCGATATCAGACTCTTTAAGCTTTGCATGTTGCTTTTATTATTTATATTAGTTAATCATTTTGAGTTATTAACGCTTTTATTGATGTGATGATCGGGATGCAGATAGATACTCACACAAGAATAATATTTAATACCCTTCTTCAGCATTCTAAAATTATCATTTCCAAAGCTTCATCTTGAAAATCAAGTAAGTTATAACAATATTAGTATCTTAAAAATGTAAAATTATATAAAATATTTATTATACATCATAATATATTGTAATGTCAATATAAATTTGCAAAAATTAAAATATTATGTTATAATAACTATAATGTATTTTAAATCATTATTAATAGTGTCAGAAATGGCTTTTTAAAACACATCTAAAATAAATGAAACAAAATAATACAAAAAGCACTAGGGTTTCACTCATGAAATTATGTAAATTAAAGGAGGAACAAGATTTGAATCTCATTAATGAACAAGTGATACATCAGAGTTTTGGTGAAGGAAGTGTAATTGAATATACCGATTCATTCATAGAAATTCATTTTGATTCGGGAAATAGAAAGTTTATTTTTCCAAATGCTTTTGGAACATATCTAACGCTAATTGATAAAAGTGCTGCTGATTCAGTCAAAAGGATGAATCAACAAAGAGAGGAAAAAGAACACAAGCAGAAAGAATTGGAACTAGAAAAGGAAAATATCCTGCGACGCGCAGAAAAGCAACGTTTCTTGCAGGAGGAAAAGCTTAAGTATAATCCTAAAATTCATCCCATTTCCCAAGCCGCTTTTTGGTGTAAATCTGAAGAAAAAAATAAGATTTTTACTGAGTGGAGAGTTTTTACAGGTTTGACAAAAAGAGGTTATAACGAAGGTAAGCCAAATAAACTAATTCGAATACATCAAAATAGTGCTTGCCTTTTAACGTCAATAGATCCTGGCATGCCGGAAAAAGATAGACGCATATTAGGTGTTTATATGGTGAACGAAGCTTTTACTGGAAAACTGTGTGAAGATGGATATATTACTGCTCATCCAGAATACAGGCTTCGTCTTTCTGAAGAGGAATCTAAGAAGATGTTTTTTTGGAACTATTATGCAAGTGAAAAATATCCGAACAATATGAAATGGAATACAGGAAAGCACTATTATTTTGACAATATATGGATGGCTCAGATTTTAAGAGATATTGTTTCTATGAAAAATGAGACGCAGGAACTAGAATTTGCACAGCACTTCTTTGACCATTTTTGTCTAATGAATCGGATAGAGAAAAAAGAATTGCAAAAGCCTAATGGTGCGTTGATGCGCATTTAACTTTAGTCGATGTTATTGTTCTTCGCCTGTGAAAGAAATATATATATAAAATGCCATTTTCTTCCCCCGCCCTCGGCGGGGGAAGAAATCACAAGCTTGTTTTCAAGTTAATCAACTTTAAATTGCTTAAAATTGAGCGATACAATAAAGAGAACATCAAAAAAGGTGTTTTCTTATTTTTTTATGTGATAGATTTTAAAGTCAAGCAGTAGCTTTACGGAAGAATTAAGGACACATAGAAAAAGCACCGTCTGATTTTATGTTCGAACAGGTGCATATATGAAATATGATTAGTTGTTTTTCTCTGATGCTAATCAATTTGCTTGCCATTAAGCTAATACTCATCATTAGAGTATGTACTGGTAATTTTTAACTGGCCATAGAACTTTACCAACTCAAGCTTTTATAGCCCAACGCAATTTTGCAGAACGCGCACGACTATTGGTATTACATTCTTCTGATGATGGCCGAATAGGATCGGGAGTTATTTCACGATAGATGCCTTCACGAAAAAAGTGTTGAAAAGATTTTTTAACTAGACGATCTTCTCCCGAATGAAAAGAAAGAATAGCGACGCGCCCGCCCTTAGTAAGAGTAGCGGGAAGTTTTTCCAAAAATTCATATAAGACTTCAAATTCACTATTAACGTCAATTCGCAACGCTTGAAAGCATCGTTGACAAGATTTTTTAATCTCATCTTTTCGTTCATTCTCTGGAATAAATTTCAGGGCAGTAGTGATAATTTGTCGGAGCTGTGTTGTTGTTGATATGTTTATTCCTAATTTAATTTCTGAAATAATGGCGCGAGCGATTACTGCGGCATGAGGCTCGTCTGAGTTTTCTATCAACATACCTTCTAATTCATCTTGCGAAATGGTTTTTAAACGAGCTGCGGCTGATATACCCCTTTTAGGATTTAGCCGCAAGTCTAATGGCCCTTCATGCTTAAATGAAAACCCTCTTTCGGGATTGTCTATTTGCATAGAAGAGACACCCAAATCTGCCAATATAAAATTTAATGGCCCTGATTCGACAGCAATCTGATCTATATCGGAAAAGTTCATATGCTTGATCGTTAAAATTTCGGAGCCATAGCCTAAGCTCTCTAAACGCTCTTGTGTGCGCGGTAATTCAAAAGAATCTACATCAATTGCATACAAGTGGCCCTTTGAATTTAAACATTTAAGCATCTCTAAAGTATGACCACCATAACCTAGTGTTGCATCTAATCCTATTTGGCCAGGAGTAATTTGTAAGAACTCTAATATTTCTTTTACGCAAATTGAACGATGCATACCGGCAGGAGTACTGCCCCTTTGAATAACTTTTGCCACATCATCAGCATATTTCTCTGGCTGCAGTTCTTTATATTTTTCTTTGAAATCTTTAGGATGAGTGCCTTTATATCGATTACGTCTTTGATGCTTTTGCTCTTGATTATCCATTGCGTAACCATAGTAATTGATCGTTTATGAAATTGAAAACCAGCTTCTTAAGGGCCGCAAAATAATTCCAATCCACATCAAATTCATTAGCACTGTTTTTGTTTATACAAGCACAAATACACTTGGGCACAGCACGAGATGCTGGATTTCTCAATGTTCGAAACATTAATTCAACATTTAAAATTGATGTTATATAAAATGCTGGGCTCATTCTTTCCTCCACCTTTTTAATATCTTTTAAATTCTGTTTCAAATCATATGATACCAAATGCAATTCATAAAAGCAACTTAGCAGAGAAGAAAATCTGTAAATGCAAGGAGCGTGTTCACCTCTTTTAAAACGTTTTGTGACTCGCCATTTTATATATTGCAGAAGAGAAAAAAGCATCAGAACTGGCTTTCACTTATAGCAATTTCAAATTGAAACAGAGATAACAAAGCTTACTCCACTTTATTTTTAAATTGCTATCGTGTAATGAAATGAACTTTCCAGGACTTACATTTGGCTTTTATATAAGCAACGAATATACGTAAACTGATACGTTTTTAGCCGTTTAGTATAAGACGACGATGTCCGAGAGACTACTCGACCCAGCTCCACCACTTCATCAACAAACGTTGATACAATAAAACCCGCCTCATAATGAGACGGGTTTTATTGTGTTTTTCGCTGTAATATAGTTGTTTTTGGATTTTCCCACTATGTTGATCGATTCAAAGCCAGTTAGTTTCGCGTTTTTAGCGCGAATGCTTGTTGAATATCGAAAAAAGTGAACCCCTTACGACGCATCAGTATATAGTACAATCTTTTTTGCTCTGGAACAAGCTATAATATCTTTCTCTGTTTGTTCAAAATATCTGCGAAGTATATCTGTTGTGGTAATATGCAATTCATCCATTTCAGAACGCATGGAAAGGTTGTTTTCTGACTTCGTTTTACGAATATCCGAAATGACTTCTTTCAACTTTTCTCCAAATTGCAGCATTTGCTTATCAACTGTAATTGGTTTTTCCCATGAAAGCTGATGAATAGAATTCTCTTTCTCATAATCTTTGAAAAATTCTTGATAGATAAATTCGGTGATATGAGGAACATAGATTGCGTAGAGCTTTAAGAGGTTAAATAGCGTATAGTAAAGTGCGTACTGTCCTGAACGGCGCTCTTCATCACCGTGAACTTCAGGTTGATACAAACGCTCTTTAATAATCTCAATATAGTTATCGCAAAAGTCTTTCCAAAACAGATCGTCGATTTCGTGCCGCGCCGAACCGATTTCATATTCATTCAAGAGTTTTGTTGCTTTGATTATCGTTTCGTTTGTACGTTCAATCATCCACCTGTCAACTGGCATCAATTCAGGGACAGTAGTTAAATCAATATCCTGTAAATGCGAGATGCCAAACTTAGAAGCGTTCCATAGTTTAGTGACAAAGCGTTTTGAAATAGCAAGCTCATCAGTAGAGAAAAAGGTGTCTGTCCCGAGCCTTGCATTAGCAGCCCAATAACGAAGAACATCAGCGGAATTGTTGGCAATCAGATTTGCGGGAACGAGGTCGGAGTTGCTTTTTGATTTACTGATCTTCTCGCCCTTTTTTGCAAGGACAAAACCGCTTATCATTAAATCTCTCCATGGAATATTGCCTGTATGATATAGGCTGCGAACAATAGTATAGAAAGTCCAAGTGCGAATAATCTCATGTGCTTGTGATCTCATGCTCATTGGCAGAATATCAATCCCAAACCGAGAATTTATTTGTGGAGTTACCGATGAAGTTGCCCAAGTGTCAAACACTGCGCGTTCTGGCGTAAATTCTGTGCAGCCACACTCGCACTCGACGGCATATTCGGTTTCAAGCGGATTTACAGGTAGTTGTTCCACTTTTGCGAAAACGGGTTTGCCACAGCCTTTACAATACCAAACAGGAAATGGAACGCCGAAATAACGTTGGCGTGAAATACACCAATCCCATTTCAAATTTCCAACCCATGCAATATAACGGTTCTTCATTTGTGGAGGATACCAATTGATTTCATCGGCAGCTTTCAAGAAGCGATCTCTTTCAGTCAGAACATCAATATACCATTGTCTGGATGGAATAATTTCAATTTCTTTTCCGCATCGCTCATGAGTGGCAACCGTGTGAGTGATCAGCTCGGATTTTAACAGCAGTTGGTTTTCATTAAGCAACCTGATGATTTCTTTTCTTGCAGCGATAATCTTCAATCCACCAATGAATGGAACCTCGTTATCAATACAGCCGTTTGGCAGTATTACCTTGCGATATGGCAAGTTGTGTTCGGTGTACCACTCGGCATCCGTACTGTCGCCAAAGGTTGCGCACATAACAACGCCCGTACCTTTGTCAAGACTAACCTTTTCGTCCATTAAAATCGGTATCTCATAATTATATAGTGGGACCAACGCCTTTTTACCAACATATTTTAAGTACCTTTCATCATTTGGATTAACAAAAAGGCAAACACAGCCGAACAGTAATTCCGGGCGTGTTGTGGCAACGTTCAAAGCCACGCCATCGACCATAAACGAAATATAATTAAAGGTTGAATCGACATCGCTTGTATCTAATTCAGCTTGTGCAATCGATGTTTGACACTCGATACACCATAAAACGGGGGATTCCTTGCTATATGCTTTGCCTGTTTTTACAAGTTCCAAAAACAACTCCTGTGAAATTTTGCGGACGCTTGGATTAATGGTTTCATACTGTAGGGACCAATCAACTGAAAAGCCGAGTGATTTCCACAAATTTTTGAATTCGCTTTCGTATTTCCCTGTTATCTTTACGCATTTTTCAATAAATTCGCTGCGAGAGTAGTTTTTAGCAAGGATTTTCTCGTCACGCTCAACCAAACGTTCTGTCGGCAGACCGTTGTCGTCAAAGCCAAAGGGATAAAAGACATTGTATCCTTGCATTCTGCGATACCGAGCGATTATTTCGGCTTGCGTATAAGAAAAGATGTGCCCTATGTGCAGACTTCCGCTGACCGTAGGGGGCGGTGTGTCGATCGAATAAATTGCCCCTTGATTTCGGGTGTCAAACCTGTAGATCTGTTCCTTATCCCAAAGCTCTTGCATTTGCTTTTCAATGACTGTGAAATTGTAGTTTTTCTCCATCAGTGATACCTCCTTAAAAAATAAATCGAACACAATAAAAACGCCCTAAAGTAACTACAGTTACTTTAGGGCGAACAATGTGTCCGTGGTACCACCTAAATTCAGAAGATAAACTCCTGCACTTAATCGATGCGGGATATCAGCGCCCATGGTATAGCCGCATTCTATCCGATATCGTTTTCCCTATGACGGTGGAAATCCCGTTGAAGCTTACTGAGAAATTACTTTCTGTTCGGTTCACAGCTCAGAGGACACTTCCATACTTTCTTCACGAAGGTTTACACCAACCACCTTCTCTCTTTGCATTGGATAAGTATGTACTCTTCCTCGTCAATGCCTTTATTGTATTCAATTTTTAGTAGTGTACCACTTTCTACTCACAATATCAAGTATTTTGCGTAATGGTTGCGAATAATTTTTCAGTCAGGGGACTATCGGGCCAAGCTGTTGTTGAAAAATGTAAAATACTTTGACTGAATTTTGCAGGCTTGCTTAAGCCAAAGCAAAGGGAAGAATAATAAAAACAATCTGGTGCTAATGATACTGATTTAAAAAATGTGATGATTGTAGGAAGTCATTTCTATTAGAAAGGGATACTTTAAAATGATGCAGGAACAGCTTAATGCGATCAAAGCAAGGTGCAAGGCGGCGACATCTGGAAAATGGGAATATGATGAAAGAAAAGGTGTATTTATAGCTTGCCATACCGACAATTCGGGAAATTTAAGTGCCAAGCCAATTATTACACCTGTGGGGAATCATAATGACGATCCACATTCGTGCATAACCGTAACAAATAATGACGTGGACTTTATCATCCACGCCAGAGATGACGTTTTCGCTCTGCTTGCTGAGTTGGAAAAAAATCCGTGGATACCTGTAGACAGGATGGGGCCAGAAGTTAATGATGAACAAAATGAGTGGTCAGATAATATCGGAATAAGGCTTATTGTCATGGACTGTGATGGCTTTGTCACAATGGCCACCTACTGGAAAGACGCAAAAAAATTTACCGCATATGGTATCAATAGTGATAACATCACCCACTGGTGTCCACTGCCAGAAGCGCCGGTGGAAATTGAATTAGAATAAAATAATACCAAAACCTTTAAGTTGATTCTGAGTAAATACTAAAGCCTGTATCAGATACTCATTTTAAAATTTAACTGCCATAATCCTGTCTCTGTTTTCACCGCGTACAAAGGAGGAAACAGAAACGAAAATTAAGTACTCTTTAAACAAGATTTAGTATAATGATACGGCTTTAGTAACTTATAAAGGCAATAAAAAATTGGATTTCACCGGC
This sequence comes from Oscillospiraceae bacterium, assembly GCA_963664585.2. Classification (GTDB taxonomy): domain Bacteria; phylum Bacillota; class Clostridia; order Oscillospirales; family Ruminococcaceae. Next base: position 56,428 of record CAXXEO010000008.1, read on the forward strand.
CAGGATGTGGAGCAGTATCCGAAGACGAATATTCTCCCACTGTGATTTCCTTTAACGCTCTGTTGAGATCATCAAGTGTGTTAAGCTTGACATTCTTTTCAAGAATTGCATTTTTTAGGTCTATCGAAAGCGATTCAAACCTGTACTGAATTTGTGGGTCTACATAAGACATACTATCACCTCAATCATTAGCTTATCCGGCCAAAACAAATTTATCACAAATAAGGTGTATAGCCAATTAACTTAAAAACTTTTTAAGCTTGTATGGCGGAGATTGAAATGAGTCAGCAGGTACTTTTCACTCACCAAAGTTCAACTTTACTATTCGAGGGTAATCGCAGCATAAAACCCCACGCGTACCGCCCCGCCTACTCTGCCAACACTTATATCGTTTAAATACATATGTTGAATTATGTCGTAGACTTGTACTTTTTATTGATAAAGGTTATATTTATTACATAATAAAATACAGTTAAACAACAAAAGTGCTTCATGCGTTATGTATCTCAGAACTTATATGAATAGGAGATGTGTAGATGGGATTCGAAATAGTCTGATAGCAAATTCCTTATTAGTATACCTTTAGAGATAATTATAAAAGACATTTGACAACGAGGATTTAATGACAGAGAGGTTCGAAAGAGAAAAAAACATGGAATCTTAAGAACATGATAGAGAATTATTAAGACCGCTTTAAAAGATACCATGATACATGAATAAGAAGGAAGCAATTTTATGTTAAGAATAGCTCTCTGCGATGACGAAGTTGTATTTGAAAGTCAAATTCGAAAATGCCTTGATATTTTCAGCTGGAAATATAACATAGAAATTTATTTTCAGTATTTTAATTCAGCTGCTGCATTACTTGGAGCACCATTTGATTATGATGTTCTGTTTCTGGATATTATGCTGGAGAACGGGATGGACGGTATCGAAATTGGCAAACAGCTGCGAGAAAAAGGGAACAATGCAATTTTTATCCTTACAACATCACGAAATGATCGTCATAAGGATGGCTATCAGGCAAGTGTTCTCAGATATTTGACAAAGCCCATTCTCGAACAAGAATTTGATGAAGCGTTGCGGGCAGTTATTCAAACACTTCAACTGGCTTCAACTAAATTTGAAATCAAGTTTAAAAACCTAAGACGTTTTGTTAATTTAAACGATATTGTAATGATTGAATCATATAACCGAAAGCGATTTATTTATGTAGAAATGGAGAAATATCCTACTACTGAGTCGTGGGAAAAGCTATTGCAAAGGCTGCCTGAAAAGCAGTTCTATTTACTCCAGAAGTGTTTTATGATCAATTTTGCTCATGTGGTCGAGGCCAATAAAACATTATTAACCATGAGTAACCATAGACAGATACGTTATGTAAAAGGAAGATATGAGGATTTCAATAAAGCATTTCAACGCTTTTTGGGGGATTCAAAATGAATCTTACAACACTAATTTTAGTTAGCACTACTGAATTTATAATTTTTTATCAATTTCTAAGTAATTTTTTTGATAGAAAAAGCAAATCAAATTTGTATAAAATAATGACATCTGCTATTATTATAGCTTTGCTCACTGTTATAAATTTGCTAGAGGTGCTTCCGCTAAATACAATTGCGGCTATCATTTTGCTCTATGCTTACACAGAAATATTGTTTGAGGGAAGAAGCCTGTCCAAATTTTTGATGACTGTTTTTATCATTACACTTGGAATCGTGGCGGAATTTGCAGCCGGCTTTGGAGTGTCTTTATGCTTTAATACGAATTTGACTGAGACTATTCAAATTCCCCTTTATGTTCTTGCAATATACATTGTTAGTAAGGGCATTTTGTTTGTAATTACCAGAACAATCATATACTTATATCCGCAAAAACACTATAGTTCACTGGACCGGAGGACGATCTGGCTTGTTCTGCTCCCGATCTTTGGAATCATCAATATGTACTTGCTGATGTATCTTGAGTTCCATGGACAGCCCAGCTCCACTGAGCTTCTTGTGAGTACCATAGTCGGCGTCGGATTGATCTTTTCGGGAATTATTACTTTTATGGTGTATGACAGCAGCATGAATAACCGTGAGCTTGAAAACAAGCTTATTATCGCAGAACACCGGCACCAAGCTAACGAGGCTCTTTCTCGCCAACAAGAGCGTGATGTTGAGGAAACGCGAAAAATTATACATGACTTTAAAAATCAGTTACTCAGTCTCAATGAGCTTTATAATGCTGGCGACGTAAGCGCAAGAAAATATCATCATGATTTAATGACTTCACTGGAATCACAGGAGAAAATGCAGACAATTGATATGCACAATGCGGTAATCAGCAACATTATTAAAAAAACCCAGCTCATGTGTGCGCATTCAAACATTACTTTTTCCGTCCAAATTGAATATGATGATCTGTCGTTTCTGGATTATATGGATGCGAATACCATTTTCAACAATGCTATGGACAATGCGCTTCTGGCTTGTCGACAGATGCCATCTGAAGCACATAAATATATCACACTGAAAATTTTCACAGCTGGTCATTTTCTTGTGGTGAAAATAGAAAACTCAAAAAATAATCCAATTAAAGAAATGAACGGCCATATCAAATCGTCAAAACAAGACCAAGGGCAACACGGTTTCGGAATAGACAATGTTCGACATGTCGCCGAAAAATATGGTGGGGATGCAACATTCGAATATGACGAAAATACTTTTATACTGTTGATTCGGATGAACTCAATACATAATAATAACCCATAAAACGACAGAAATGACATTCAAATCGGATATTACTGCATAAACCTACCTAACTTGTAAAATTTGTTATAATAATAATAACAAATTTTTTGGGAGGGTTATTATGAACAAGCTTATCAACTGGATGATGAAACTCACCGCGTGCATGGCTTTGATTGTTACGATTGCAAATGTCAACTCAACGTGCTTGGCTATTATCCACCAACCCAAACTGCCAGAAGCTGCCCTCAAGTATAAGAAATGAAGCTCCCAGTCTTAGCGGAGAAGCTAGCGGATAAAGCAATCATGTCGGGGGCCATAGCTGAAGATGAACGAGAGCTTTATCTATACGCATACCAGGCGCTCATTGCGCAAGCGATGAGTTGGACAAGCTTAATTCTGATTGGAGCTATGTTTCATTCGTTTTGGGGTGCACTGATTTATATGATCTTTTTCATCCCTTTACGGACCTTTGCGGGGGGATTCCATCAAAATAATTATATGCGATGCTATTTGACATCTTTGATTATATTTCTTCTTGTGGTTGTGGTTGTCGCATATGCCGCAGAGGCAATTCCAATGTGGGCCGCCTGTGTATTATTCGCTGCAAGCGTCTTCACAATTTTTCAATTGGCACCAGTTGCAGACCCTAACAAACCACTGGATCAGCATGAAAAGACAAAATACAAAAAAATGACGCAAATGATTCTGGCGATAGAAACAGCAGCGGTTGTACTTTCTGTAATAATCAATATTCCTATGAGATTGCTACTTTTGGCTATGGCCGCGCCTCTAACCGTTGCAATATTGCTGCTTCTAGGTCAAAAAGAAGAGAACGATAAGTGTTAAAACTTATCGTTCTCTTCTTTAGTTTATAAATGATTAATCATACAAGTAAACAAATGAATTTTTAAAAATTTTGAAATTATAGTTTTGTATTTAGAAGTAGAAATTAAGTTTAAATTATAGAGATCAATCAAAGTTGAACATGATAAGAAAATTTAGAGATATGTCCAAAAACAACAGAACAATAAAATATAAAATTACAGTATATTACAGATAATTATTGTTGAATTGGACATGTCTTGAGAAACGACTTTCAAAACCAACAATTCTACATCTTTTAAACAAATCTATTATTTTTATGCTAAATTAGTTCTTGGGAAGAATACCCGCCCAAAACCGAAAAAGCGCACGACATCGTTGTAATATTGACATAAAATAACTCAGCGCTATATCCGGTGAGGAGGACCTCTCCAAGATGGCATTTGCCATCTTGGAGGACGGTCTGAAAAATTGATAAGATTATAAATATGGTACGATTTAATTCGTTTATTTAATTGGCAAGAGCATTACTAGTTGTTCGTGTTAGCTGCAAAGCATTTTATTCAATAACTATATCAATAGGCGAGAGAAAACAGATTTTGAATCGATTAGACCCCGTCCGATGGACGGGGTCTCTTTCGCAAAATAAGAAGTACTTGTTTGGTTAGCTGCCTGTTTTATTGCGCGTAGAGTTTTATGCTGTTTGATCATTTGAAATCGTACTTTTTTAGAATTTTTAAAAATACAATGATTTCTATTCATAAACAGCTCTTTAATATTGATCAAGTTTTATAGCAAAGATTTTATTTTTACTTTTTTTATCCAAACAGCTGCAAAATAAAAAATTATGAATTAAAAGCGTATCATTAAAAAGAAAAAAGGGATATAGTTTTATCGAGGGAAGTTCAGATTATTTATAAAATATTGGCATCAATAAGGTAATGAAGAAAGGGGGAATCTAAATGCAAAAGAACAGAGTTCTCGGAAAAACAGGGATGATGATAACGCCGGTAATATATGGCGGAATCGTATCTAAGGGTGATGGACAAGAAAATTCGGACAAGTATGTAGCGTATGCTATTGAAAAGGGAATCAATTACTTCGATGTTGCGCCATCCTATGGTGATGCACAAGAAAAGCTTGGAAATTCTCTTAAGCCTTACCGGAAAGAGGTCTATCTCGCCTGCAAAACCAAGCAACGCTATGCAGCAGCTGCTCGTCAGGAAATGGAGGACTCTTTGCGTTCTCTAAAAACGGACTATTTTGATGTGTATCAGATGCACGAATTGGTGAGCATTGAGGAAGTAGAGACAGCCTTTGGAAAAGGCGGTGCAATGGATGTCATGGTACACGCCAAAGAGCAGGGGCTTGTGCGCTTCCTTGGCATCACCTGTCATGATGAAGACGCAGCAATAAAGGCACTGTCACTGTATGACTTTGACACAGTACTTTTTCCTATAAACTGGGGCCTGCATCTTGGAAAGGGCTTTGGAGAACGAATAAGCGCATTAGCAAAGAAAAAGGACATCGGGCTTCTTGGTATGAAGTCGATGATCCATAGGCAATGGAAAAACCAGAAGGAGCGCGAGGAGTCGGGCTTTTCCAAATCGTGGTGTAAGCCTATTTTTGATAATGATCAATTTATTATTGCAGCAATAAAGTACGCATTATCGCTGGGTGTAGACGCAATTGTGCCTCCGGGGAATTATAAACATTTTTCTTATGCCATAGAGAATATTGATGAATGCCTAAAGACACCGCTGGAGCCAAAGGACGTGGAGTATCTAAAGAGTGAACTAAAGAAAATCGATGGAATGTATTTTCTTTAGATGTTAACTGTAAAAAAGGTCCAATCCGTATAACAATAAAGGGAGGTCATACAATGTCATTCAGTCCGAATTTAGCAACAACGTTTACTAATACAAAGCTAAGAACCCCTGATAATATCTGCGATTTATCTGGTATGTGTTCCGTTTGTTCTGATAAATGTACTGGTTTATGCGAAATTGGGTTGTCTGCTGTTCGAGGTGTGGAGGGAGCATATCCCTTCAATACCACAACCCAGCAGTTTGCATCGGAAAAATGTTATCCTTTTGATTACTCACATTTTAATATTAACGGCCGTGTATTTGGCGCGACCGGCGCGCCAGCAAATTCAGAACAGACCAACATACATACAGTAGATATTAGTTGTGAAATTGGATATGAGAAAAAAATAAAATTAAAAGCGCCCATCGTCCTTCCAGCTATGGCAAAATTGAATTGGAGAGACTATTACTCCGGAGCGGCAATGGCTGGTATTATCGCCGTCATCGGTGAATCAGCCATAAAAAATGATCCCGAGCTAAATCACGATGAAAAAGGTATGGTGTCTCACGCACCTCTTTTAGGCGAAATGATAAATTGTTTCAGAAAATTTGATAAAGGATATGGCGATATTGTTTTACAGGTGAATGTTGACGATATAGCTGTTGGTACCCCGGAATATGCACTCAAGAACTTTGATTTAAAAACTTTGGAAATTAAGTTTGGACAAGCGGCAAAGGGAATTCAGCACGTAGCTCCGGTTTATTCCTATGAAGAGGCTGTCAAAATTAAAAAGAACGGCTATCTGATTTTTCCAGATCCATTGGATGAAAAAGTAAAGAAAGAATTTGATCAGGACATTGGGCTTTATTTTATGCAGTATGGACGTCTTCCAATGTGGGATAAAGATTCCTTGGCAGACATGATCGCAAAGTACCGCAGCCTGGGCGCTGAGAATATCTTTTTCAAAATGGCAGGCTATGATGAAGCAGACATTAGAAAAGTCTTGAAAATTGCTTCTGACAATAAAGTCGCCCTTGTAACTTTTGATGGAGCCGGCGGTGGAACAGGGCATAGTCCATGCAAGATGATGAATGAATGGAGTCTCCCGACCATTGAATTGGAAAAAGTCGTTTATCAGTTAATGGATGAATTAAGAAAAGAAGGTGCATGGCTTCCGTCTATTGCAATTGCCGGTGGTATTGCCATGGAAGATACCATGTTCAAAGCACTTGCTCTTGGCGCCCCATATATTCATTTAGTCGCGATCGGCAGAGGTGCCATGGCTGCAGCGATGTCAGCCAAAAATGTAGGAGAAATGATTGAAAAAGGGGCCACGCCTTCAGCATATCAAAATTATGGAGATAGTATTGATACTATTTTCAGAGAAGCAAAACACATTAAATACCTATATCGTGACAATAATTCTCCAATCACCCCGGGTGCCATCGGTCTTTTCTCATATATTGAACGTTTGGCTTTTGGCATGAAATTATTAATGGGACTCAACCGAAAATTCAGCCTGCAATATATCGATCAAACTGATGTTATTCCATTAACCAGAGAAGCAAAAGAATTTTTACTGAGCATCTAAACATGCAAAGGTAATATAGCCAATTAACTTAAAAACTGGCTATATATAAAACGCCATTTTCTTCCCCCGCCGAAGGCGGGGGAAGAAATCACAAGCTTGTTTTCAAGTTAATCAACTATAATACTCTAGGGTAAAAATGATAAGTATGTTTCAAAAATACACCCACTGCGAATCACTGCAGTGGGTGTATTGAAATCCGTCCAGTTTTCCATTGTGGGCCAACAAACAGGCAGTTAATAAGAATAGAAAAGGTAGGAAACGTGATGATAATACCTCAAATTGCCGTGGTGAGTTGGAAAGTAAGTATCCACTAGAGTACAACGAACCCCGTCCTGAAAAAGACGGGGTTCGTTGTATGATGAGCAGTGATAGATCTTGTTGGCTATTTTTGTGTATGTAAGTAGAGACTGAACTGCCTTCTTATTAGATCATAAAACCATTCCGGTTCTGCCTGAGTTTGAACTGAGACACCTGATCCTTTAGCGCTTCGGCCTGACTCAAAAGTTCTTCGCTTGCTGCGGCGCTCTCTTCTGAAGTTGCTGAGTTTGTTTGTACCACATTCGAAACCTGAATAATTCCCTGATTGATCTGATTAATTCCCGAAGACTGTTCGTGTGATGCTGTCGCAATCTCACTGACGAGACTTGCAACACGGGATACATCTTCAACGATCTTGTCCAATGCTTTTGCTGTTTCATTCGCAATCATGGTTCCATCTTTTACTTTTTTGATCGAACTTTCGATCATTGCAGTCGTTTCTTTTGCAGCATTTGCGGATCTCGCTGCAAGGTTTCTGACCTCTTCTGCAACGACTGCAAAACCTTTCCCATGTTGTCCAGCCCTGGCTGCTTCAACGGCCGCATTGAGAGCGAGAATATTTGTCTGAAACGCTATTTCGTCGATTACTTTTATGATTTTAAAGATATTACCTGATGACTCGTTTATGTTATTCATAGCAATAAGCATCTCTTGCATCTGTACATTACCATTGACGGCGTTCGTCTTCGCGGTCTCGGCAAGCGTGTTTGCTTCGCGTGCATTTCCGGCATTCATATTCGTCTGGGAAGAAATCTCTTCAATTGAAGCGGTTAGCTCTTCGATTGTACTTGCCTGCTCGGTTGCACCCTGAGCGAGTCCGATGCTTGAGGTGGATATTTGCTTCGCCCCTGATGTCACTTGCTCAGACGCTTCTCTCATGTTTGACACCAATACGTTCATGTTGTCGTTAACAGCTTTCAGAGATTGAAATAAAATACCAAGTTCATCTCCTCTATCGCTATTGATATCCATATCATAATTACCCTTTGCTTGTTGCTCGGCCACCGCAACGAGCTGTGACAGCGGCCTTTTGATAATTCTTACAACCGAGATCCAAATTGCCGCTGATATAGCCGCTATAACCAAAATGAAAATGGTAATCAGTAAAATGATATTTGCATTAGACTTTGCTGTAATTTCGCTCATTTTAACCGTAAATCCTGTTGACCAAGGCGCACCTGTATTCCCTAAAACGATAGGCACCATCGTTTTCAAGCTTTCTGCTTTCGTCACTTCGGATGTACCTTCTGTAACATATGAATTTCCAGCTTTTATCGCACCCAGCATTTTTTCTATTTTGTTTTTATCAAGTTCGATATCACTCAGTTTTTTGCCGAGTGTCTCTTTGTTACTGTGTATAACGTATGTACCACTGTTAGATAACAGGTATACATTAGCACTGGTGAAATTGCCAGCATTAAATTTCATACTGTTAAGCGTATCCAGTGATATATCGATGCCGGCTACACCAATGATCTTACCTAGTGCATTTTTAATTGGGACAGAAAAAGTTGTCAGTAATACATTTTTCCCTGAAATTTGATATATATAGGGCTCTAATATTGATTCTTTGCCCGAGCGGAGTGCGAGAAGATAATAATCTCCCGAACCCTCGACAGCATAATCAACAAGAGCGGAATGGCTTACTCCTTGTTCTCCTCTTGACCAATAGGGAATAAATCTACCTGTTTGGTCATGTCCTTCGCTATTTGCAAATTTATTATCCATACCATCCAGGGCATTGGGCTCAAAGCAAGCCCATGCACCTAGAAAGTTTTTATTTTCATCGGCTAACTTTTTAATGATACTACTGCATATTTGGCGTCTGCTTTCGATTGGGTATTCCTCAAATGCACTCAAGGTTTGAGCAAGTGTGCGGGCGCTGTCAAGTGTTACTTCAAGCTCAGCTTTTATTGCGGCTGCATTTTCCCTTGCTATCGATGCCGAGTTGTTATATGCATAGTCGAGGTCTTTGCTTCTTTCACTTACCCCTAAATATGTGAATGTCGAGATCAAAATCAAGGATACAGCTATAACAACGATAAGTATTATTTTTGTCGCAAGTTTCATCTTTTTCATAGATATTAATACCCCCACCTTTTTATTTGTGTTGATAAATTTACTATTGATGTCTTTCTAAGATTTTTTGCGCAAAAATATCATTATGTCTTTTTATATATCGAATTATATTGACAAAAGTTTAATGTTAATAAGCCTTATCACTTTAGTAAGATATCAATGAATGATTGAGATGTCTTAGGTATAGTTGATTAACTTGAAAACAAGCTTGTGATTTCTTCCCCCGCCGAAGGCGGGGGAAGAAAATGACGTTTTAACTATAGCCAGTTTTTAAGCTAATTGGCTATATATGGGATGCTTATGTACTGTAAAGCAACTTAACTTGACAGAACTTCGAGTTTTATAAGAGAGACTTAAATATCTAATATATAAGCAATTCTACGATCTTTTCTATAGGCTATCTTCGATTGTATAGTTGAAGTAGTTATCATTTGATGGTATCATTCTCTTTAAGTCTTTGCATAATGTGGGGGATTAGGATGAAGTATTCGGTTTGCGTTTTCGATTTTGATTATACATTGGGCGATGCGACAAATGGGATCGTAGCATCTGTCAACTTTGCGTTAAGCCAAATGAATTTCCCTGCATTTTCAAGAGATGATATTCGCAAAACAGTGGGGATGTCATTGCCAGAAACATTTACACATTTGACAAAGAATAATGATTCAAAACAAAGAGACCAATTTGTCAAATTGTTTAAAGAAAAAGCGGATGAGATTATGACTGCAAATACTGAGCTGTTTCCAGATACCATTAAAGTTCTGTCACATCTGAAATCAAAAGGGATAAAAACTGGAATCGTAACAACAAAATATCATTACAGAATTGACGAGATTCTAAACAAATTTCATATTAATCATCTGATCGATGTTATTATAGGTGGTGAGGATGTAAAAAATGCTAAACCTCATCCTGAAGCATTATTTCATGCAATTGAAAAAATGAATGCACAAAACAATAGTGTTTTATATATTGGCGACAACATTATTGATGCTAAAACAGCACAGAGTGCAAATGTTGATTTTATTGCTGTCATAACCGGTACAACAGAAAAAAAAGAATTTTGCCAGTTTCCTTGCATTGCAGTTGTCAGAACATTATCAGAACTGCTGGACAATGCAACATTCACCATATAAGGCAAAAAGGCTCGTTTGGATGTCTTTCGTTTTTTGAGGAATTTTTGGCCTGTTTCTCTTATCCGCATTTGAACAACCAGTGTGATTCGTTTGATGTATCTATACGAGTTTGCTAATATATGATAAGATATCGTTGATCCGTCGTTGATCCTCAGTGTATTTTGCAAGTGTGGCAACTTTATTTTACACGACAAATCTTTTATGGGCTATTTTTTTGCTACAACTCATTTTTCAAGTATTCTAATACTATAGCCAATTAACTTAAAAACTGGCTATAGTTAAAACGTCATTTTCTTCCCCCGCCTTCGACGGGGGAAGAAATCACAAGCTTGTTTTCAAGTTAATCATCTATATCTTCTTTTGAAAAGCGACTAATTTTATATCTGTTTTTACCCGCCGCTGGCAGGGAAAATCAGATATGATTTATGAGTTAATTTAGAACTAATATAAGATAAAATCACGATATTTCTGGGAGGCATCCATGAGCGTTTTAAATGTAGAAAATGTTACGTATGGTTTTGGTGCAAGGAGAATTTTAGAAAACGCATCATTTCGTCTGTTGAAGGGTGAACATGTAGGACTTGTTGGCGCAAATGGTGAGGGCAAGTCCACATTTCTTAAGATTATTACAGGTCAACTGATGCCGGATGAGGGAAGTGTGAGCTGGTGTAACCATATCACCACAGGCTACCTTGATCAAAGCAGTACCCTCACCAAAGGGAAAACGATCCGTGAAGTCTTGCGTGAGGCATTTGCAGAAATGTACCTTATGGAACAAGAAATGCTAAAAATGTACGAACGTATGTCAGATTGTAATGACGAGGAAATGGCTGCGCTGATGGATGATGTTGGGGAAATACAGGAAATGCTGGATCATAGCGGCTTTTATTCACTGGATTCTCGTATAGAGGAGTACTCCAATGGCTTGGGGCTGTTTGAAATTGGTTTGGATAAAGATGTGGGAGAGCTCAGCGGGGGACAGCGCACAAAAGTGTTGCTTACCAAACTTTTGTTAGAGAATCCCATGATTCTCATTCTTGATGAGCCCACCAATTTCTTAGACGAGAACCACATCGCATGGTTGACGAACCTATTACAAAGATATGAAAACGCTTTTATTCTTGTGTCGCATGATATTCCTTTTCTCAATTCGGTGGTCAATGTTGTGTATCATGTTGAAAATGCCATTCTTACGCGCTATAGAGGTGACTACGATAACTTTGTCACGATGAGTGAATTGAAAAAGCGGCAGATTGAACAAGCATATGATAAGCAGCAAAAGGAAATCTCACGACTTGAGGACTTCATTGCCCGTAACAAAGCCAGAGTTGCTACAACAAATATGGCAAAGAGCCGTCAGAAAAAGCTGGACAAGATGGATATTATTGAATTGGGTAAGGAGAAAATCAAGCCATCTTTTTCGTTTACCCCAGCCCGTACCTCTGGAAAAATTGTGATTGAGGCGAAAGGACTTGTGCTTGGCTATGATGAACCACTCACAGCTCCACTTAATTTACAGCTTGAAAGGGGACAAAAAATTGCCATCAAGGGCGTTAATGGCCTGGGCAAATCTACTCTTCTCAAAACATTACTAGGCATATTGTCACCAATTTCGGGATCAGTAGAGCTTGATACGTATGTTGAAACCGGTTATTTTGAGCAGGAAGAAGCGGTGGGAAGCCATACAGCACTTGATGAAATCTGGAAGGAGTATCCTTCCATGAGTAACGGAGAGGTGCGTGGTGCTCTGGCAAAATGTGGCCTAACGGCCGAACACATCGGGAGTCAGATGAAGGTGCTCAGCGGAGGTGAAAATGCCAAAGTGCGTTTATCCAAACTCATGCTGCGAAGTATGAACTTGCTGGTACTGGATGAGCCTACGAATCATCTTGATGTGGATGCAAAGGAAAGCACTTAAAACTGCATTGTCCGAATTCCGTGGTACCCTGCTGATCGTAAGCCATGAACCAGAATTTTATCTGGATATTGTATCAAATGTTTGGAATCTCGAGGAATGGACAACAAAAATCGTGTAATGAGTGTGGGCAGATAAATCACAAATATTTCTCTTTAGATTTGGTATCAAAAATTATTTTATGGGTTTATAGTTGATTGCTACATTGTCAAGCCAAATGCGACAGTTCGAGTAGAAAGAGCTGGGAAGGTGTATTCCAATTAAGACATTTTCGGGGTCTATTGTTTATAAGCAGAAGAGAAGAAGACAGGTTTTGATGAGAAACAGTGGACAGAACAGTACCTTTCGGAAAGAACTCTCTGAGCAAACCGTTACCGTACTCATTGCTTCCTCTCTGATGCGGACAATATGGATCAGCGAAATAAAGAGTTAAGCCTAGATCTTTCTGGATTACATCATAACAGGCAAATTCACCGCCACGATCTGTTGTTGCTGTTTTGAATGTGCCTTGTGGCAATAAAGTGTGCAGGTGCTTGATTGCAGCTTCCATGGAAGCTGCCGTTCGATCAGGAATGGGAACGGCTGTATAGAACCTTGTTTTTCGTTCCACAAAGGTGGCCAAGCAACCGCTGGAACCCCTAGAGAAAACCACCGTATCAAGTTCCCAATGCCCAAATGTTTCTCTGTTATATACCTCTTTGGGTCTCTTGTGGATAGAAGTACCACGAGCATAATGCGCAAGATTTTTACAGCATCTCTTTTTTCCATTACGGCGCAGCACATCTGCGGTAAGTCCGTTCAGTCGTCCGGCATAAAGCCAGTTGTATATGGTTTTAAAGCTCAGTTGGCTTGAAGTAACGGTATGTGATATTTGTTCTGGCGACCAGGTCTCTTTCAGCTTTTCTGCCACAGCTGCGCACAACTCCTCGTTCCATTTCCCTTGAGGTTTGCTGTTGTGCCGTTTCTTCTGGTAATCCAGTTGTGCTTCTTCTGCGTTATACGCTCGGGCACCGTAAAAACGTTTCAATTCTCTAGCGATACTTGCTGTGGTGACATCCCAGACGTGATGCGATTTTCCGGGTCGTATATCCGATTTGACGGAGTTCCTCTAATCTTTCCTCGTTCGAATGTTGTAAAATGGTGGTGGCTCATGGCTGCCTCCTCTTGTGTGAATGTTGTTGTTGCAAACTCTATTCTACACGTTTTGGCTGCCTTGGGCTATCTTTTTTCTGTCGCATTTCATTTTACAATGTAGCGATTAACTTGAAAACAAGCTTGTGATTTCTTCCCCCCGCCGAAGGCGGGGGAAGAAAATAACGTTTTTATATATAGCCAGTTTTTAAGTTAATTGGCTATATATTTTACAAAAAACAATAAGTGCTTTTATTACCATAAAGGTCATAGAAGCACTTATTATTTAAACGAGATCAATGCTTGTACTATTTATATAAAGTATATGCATGAATAAGGAGGGGGGAAGAATACAATAAAGCATCAGCTCACACTTAATGCGACTTCGTTCCCTGTTCTTTTTAGCTGAATATAAGGCATCATCGACTCGCTTGATCCAATGTTCTAAGTCTTCACATTCTTGTAGCTCAGCAACCCCGATACTTACAGTAATTGTTTTTATGGCTGAAAAAGTATAGTTGGCCACTAAATTCCTTATTCTTTCAGCATAATATATCGCATTTTCAGAATCCAAATTGGGTGCTAAAAGCAAAAATTCTTCTCCACCCCCAACGAGTCAACGAATCACCGCTGCGAATATTATTTTTTAAAAGCCCTGCGAATTCAACGAGGACAGAATCACCCGCTTGATGTCCAAAACGATCATTCACATATTTGAAGTTGTCGATATCTAAAAGGAAAAGTGTAATATGAAAGTTTTTCTTCTTAAGGTTTTTTATTTGTTCATTGATGTTGATATGATTGAGGAAGCACCTTCTATTCCAAAGATTTGTTAATTGATCATAGTTGGACGAATTTTCTAATTCGCGATTTGCTTTTTTAAGTAATTCTTCTGTTTTCTTGTGGCTTTCTAATTCTCCGTGCAGAGATTTGTATAGATGAATATTGTGAATCACAATACTAATCTGTGCGCAAACGGCCGATACAATTTCGCGATTTTTCGATTTGTCAAGCTGATTCGATTTATTTAAAATACTGATACCCGCCAGATAATTTTTTTGTTCAAATATATAGGAAAGAAAACACAATCGATATAACTTTTATCTTTGTAGCAAATCCAAAATCTCCTGATGTGTGGCTTCAATGTATTCAATACCTTCAAAATTATGTTTTGCTTTTTTGTAAAAGCTTTCAGGTAAAGTATGTAGTTTTTTTTCTTAATTCATCTTCCATTCCCACACTATTACAAATAATGATTTCTTTCTGGATGTCATCATATAAATAGATAGCAATGCTGTCTAGGGCAAGTTCATTCTGCAATAAATGGGGAGTGTCTTTAATAATACTGTCAATATCCATTTCTGTCATATAAATTTGATAAATTTTATTCAAGAACGACAAATGGTTGTAAGCTTCTTTTAATTCCGTCTCAGTTCGAATATGTTCAGTCATATCCCGAACAATGGATGCGCCTACCTCGCCCCCTCCAATCCCTGTAGTCACTATTTCGACTGGGATCAAGTGACCGTCTCGATGCTTGTGATAGGTATTAAAATGTGTTATGTTTCCTCGTTTTTAAATCTACTACTAACTGACTATAATTCTCAAGGTCTTTATACTCTTGAGAAGCATCAATTTGAGTGACTTTCATTTTTAGCAATTCACTTTTTGAATATCCTAATTCACGGCATGCCGCTTCATTAACATAAACAAAATTGCTATCATTATCTGCCCAAAACACGCCATCATTGATATTGTCTAAACTTTGCATAGCATAAATAAGCTGTTTTTCTATTCCGTTTTTTGTGAAGAGATTTTTTTTTAACATGATATCATCCCCTTTATGCTACGAATTCATTTTCAAATTTCTCAAATCATATAAGAATAGAAAGTTATTTCACCTTTTCTATCATATATATATCGTACTTAACTTATTTTTATTTAGTTTTGAGAATTAATAAAGACTCTTATTCATGACATAAATTTTAAAACTATTGACAAAGTCGACTAGGGTCTATATGATGTGAATATCATATAATACATATATTGAATTATACTAAAGCTGGATGATATTTTATAGGAGGTAATCAAATGTCGAAAATTTGTAAAACGCTTGCAGATCTCATTGGCAAAACTCCGCTGTTGGAACTTTCTAACTATGAGAAAAAGCACAATCTGAAAGCTACTATCTTAGGCAAGTTGGAGTATTTTAATCCGGCTGGGAGCGCAAAAGACAGGATTGCCAAGGCGATGATAGAAGAAGCCGAGGCAAAAGGTTTATTAAACAGGGTTCGGTTATCATTGAACCGACCAGCGGAAACACCGGCATAGGATTGGCTCGGTTGCTGCGGCACGCGGATATCGCATCATACTCACCATGCCCGAGACAATGAGTGTTGAGCGCAGAAATCTCTTGAAGGCTTATGGGGCCGAACTGGTACTGGACCGATGGCTCTAAGGGTATGCCGGGGTGCGATTGCTAAAGCCGAAGAACTAGCTCAAGAAATCCCCCTTTCGTTTATTCCTGGACAGTTTACTAACCCCGCCAATCCCAAAGTGCACAGAGAGACGACCGGGCCAGAAATTTGGGAGGACACAGACGGCAGTGTGGACATTTTTATTGCTGGAGTTGGTACGGGTGGCACCATTACAGGCGTCGGTGAGTTTTGAAATCGAAAAATCCTAACATTAGAATTATCGCCGTAGAGCCGGATGCTTCGCCGGTGCTCTCCGGGGCAAAGCGGGGCCCCACCAGCTTCAGGGCATTGGCGGGGGATTTGTACCCGATGTGCTTAACACAAAGATTTATGATGAAATTATTCGTGTAAAGAATGAAGATGCGTTCCAGATCGGCCGTGAGCTTTCCAAAACGGAAGGTCTGCTGATCGGTATTTCCTCGGCGCCGCCGTCTGGGCGGCGACCGAGCTCGCCAAGAGACCTGAAAATGTCGGCAAAGTGATTGTGGCATTGCTGCCGGATACAGGTGAACGCTATCTTTCAACACCGATGTTCTCTGAATAACAGTGTTTATATTAATACAGAATTTTCTCGTTGGAATGTACAGATTCTGACAACAGTGTTGCTCCTTCACTTATCTGGCTGACAGTCTCCAGAGCACCGTAAAGGACAGACGTATCTAAGAGTGGGCCTCTGCTCGGTAAGCTTGTTATTTGCATTTCATAGAGTATAATATTTTTCGAATGGGGCGCAGAGATGAAAATATCCACTAGAGGGCGTTATGCGCTGCGGTTGATGCTGGACCTTGCTATGAACAGCGGGGAAGGGTTCGTGACCATCAAAAGTATTGCTGCGCGTCAGGAAATTTCAGACAAGTATCTCGAGCAGATTATCTCCGTTTTGAACCGGTCTGGCTTTGTAAGAAGCAACCGAGGAGCGCAGGGCGGTTACAAGCTGGCGCGGCCCGCAGAAGAGTATACAGTAGGTATGATCCTTCGGTTGATCGAAGGAAACCTTGTCCCCGTGGCCTGTATGGAATCAGAACCCAATGAATGTCCACGATGTCAAAAGTGTGCTACTCTGGATGTGTGGAAACAGGTTGATGAGGCGATCAACGGTGTGGTGGATCATATTACTCTTGCTGATCTGTCTGAAAGCCAAAAAAACAAGATGCTGATCAACTTATAGATTTGACCAAAAATCCTCTTGTATTTGAGGCTAATGAGTTTACATTATCTA
This sequence comes from Oscillospiraceae bacterium, assembly GCA_963664585.2. Lineage (GTDB taxonomy): Bacteria > Bacillota > Clostridia > Oscillospirales > Ruminococcaceae. The sequence continues at coordinate 73,660 of CAXXEO010000008.1, forward strand.
TAATCTATATTATATATATGAATAATAAACAATACGAAAGCGAATGAACCAAATGGCTAATAACAGGAAGCTAAAATTTGAAACGCTGCAGATTTATGTTGGTCAAGAGCGGCCAGATTCTGCAACTGATGCGAGAGCTGTCCCGATTTATCAGACCTCGTCGTATGTCTTTGCGGACTGCGCGCAGGGTGCGGGGCGCTTTGGATTGACCGAACCGGGCAATATCTATTCCCGTATCATGAACCCCACGACGGATGTTTTTGAAAAGCGCATTGCCGCGCTGGAGGGGGGCATTAGGGCGCTCGCGCTTGCCAGCGGCGCCGCCGCTGTTACTTATGCGATACAGAATATTGCCCATGCGGGCGATCATATTGTCTCCGCTAACACGCTTTAATGGCGGAACATATAACGGCATAAAGCCAAATACCATACGGCTTTCTATCGGCACCGAGCATATCGATGATTTGATCTATGATCTCAATCAGGCATTCTAGCATAGATCATGTAATTCTAAAAATCAAACGAGTTTCCTGTCTTTGTTCCACCGACTGAGAGAGACGCCTTGCAATCTCATACCTCACCAATTGTGGGGCAGACAGACCACAAAATGCTATCTTATCCGCCACTTGGAGATTATTTGGATAAAAATAGGTTTAGTACAGTTTCGGGTGAGCGAATTCCGATTGCTCGCCCACTTTTTTGGGGAGAGGGCAGTGTGGAAAAAAGATCATGATGGCTATGAGCGGCGGGGTAGACAGTTCTGTTGCAGCGGCTCTGCTTTGCGAACAGGGGTATGACGTAAAAGGAGTTACCCTGAAACTCTTTTCGAATGAAGATATTGGCCTTGACAGCAAAACCGCGCACCTGCTGTTCTCTTGCCGATGTGGAGGATGCGCGCTGTGTGGGCGCGCAAGCTGGGCTTTGAGCATTATGTTTTCAATTTCGGTATGGAATTTCAGCGTGAGGTGATACAGCGATTTGCATCTGGTTATCTGGAAGGACTGACGCCAAATCCGTGCATTAACTGCAATTGGTATATCAAGCTTCACAAGCTCCTGGAAAGGGCAGAGCTCATGGATATGGATTTTCTGGCAAACAGGTCATTACGCGCGAGTGGAATATGACGGCAGATTAGGCCCGCACCCTGCTCAAAAAAGCGAAGGATTCCACCAAAGACCAGAGCTATGTCCTTTACGCGATGACGCAGAGAGAATTGGAAAAGACGAAGTTTCCGCTGGGAAATCTGATCAAAAGCGAAGTGCGCACTTTGGCAGAAGAACGTGGACTGGTCAACGCGCGAAAACACGACAGTCAAGATATTTGCTTTGTAAAAGACGGGGATTATGGGCAGTTTCTTGAACAGGTGCTGGGTGTTCAATCGGAGCCCGGCAACTTTGTTGATCAAAAGGGACAAATACTGGGCCAACATAGGGGACTGAACCACTATACAGTCGGACAGCGAAAAGGCCTTGGCCTAAGCTTCGGCGACCGAAAATATGTCCTAAGAAAAGACAAAGCATCAAACACCATCACCCTTGGTGACAGAGACGCTTTAAGTTGCACAAGCTTCATCGCGGCCGATGTCAATCTTATCTCTGTAGAGAAATTAGAAATTCCGCTGGAAGTCAAGGTTAAAACAAGATATAAGCAGGCGGAAGTACCGGCGGTCATTTCGCCTATGAAAAACAATTGGGTGCGTGTCGATTTTCTGATACCTCAGCCGACAGCCGCTCCCGGACAGGCGGTCGTTTTTTATCAGGGGGATATTGTTGTCGGCGGCGGGATGATCCTTCCTGAAAGCGAAAGTGTGGCATGTCGTTTGACCATTTGAACAGCGACATGCAAAAATGCTTTTGCTTCTGGATTTCTTGTGTTTATTGAGGTCGCAACTACCTCTTTTTATGATTATGGAAAATCATATTGGATCAACCTCTCTAATTTGCATTTACAACAAACGCCAGCTATAGTTGATTAACTTGAAAACAAGCTTGTGATTTCTTACCCCGCCGAAGGCGGGGTAAGAAAATGACGTTTTAACTATAGCCAGTTTTGGCTATAACAGGTGGCATTTTTGCGCAACAAGAAAGGCCAGCCTTTCGACTAGCCCTTTTCCAGTATCTTGTTGTTCCCTAATTGAATTTTTTTATTGATTGCTTTGGGGCCAAGTGCCGCCAATACTACTGATATAACAGCAGTCTTTTTTTATATCAATATAAAACAATACATAAACCTGTTATTTTACAACATATACTGAGCAGTTAGCGTCTTCAACAACTCTTTTAGCAACGGAGCCCAAGAAGAAACTCTTGAAGGGATTTAAGCCCCGGTGGCCCATGACAATCAGATCATATTTTCCTCTCTGTGCTGTTTCTACGATCTGCGGATGCGCAGTACCAAGGATAACCTTTTTTTCTGTTTTAAGCTCTGCGCAGTTTAATGTGTCCACAATGGCGTCAAGCATTCTGCCATCAAGTTCCATTTTGCCTTTAATCATTAGCTCTCGGCTCTCCAAATACTCTATTGAAAAGCTTAGGCCCATTTCAGGATAACTTATGATTCCTTCTACTTCCACCACGGTGAGGAATGTGATTTCACTGCCATATTTTTTGGCAATATCGACTGCCTCTTTGGCGGCTTTTTGGGATTCGGCAGATCCGTCAACGGGAACAAGAATTTTTTTCATAACATCCCTCCTGTTATTTTTATAATTGGTTTAGGTCTTTTCCTAATATTAGTCTATCACTTTTATACAAAAATTGAAACTAGCAAAATTATTGAGACGTTTTGTTAGCGTTATATGTGATGATATTGGTTTTGATAGGCTTAAAATTTAATGTAGTCATACAAAGTCAAGTGTGATTTCAATTCAATCATATCTTGTAAATGCAAATCACAACTGATATACTTTCATAAAGGTGGTGCATATAGTATGGCGAATTTCCCTGCAGATAGTGTCTTCATTTGTGAGGCAGCTCAAGTTTCTACGGACAATCCAATTACACATCGATATAGGTTCCTATTATTGACTTTGGTTGTTGAACGGAAAAGCGGGGTTATTGTTGATGCAGAAATTAACTCGATCTGCAATCTTACCACTAAGTTTGTGCAGGATCTGATGATCGGTTATAGCTTGCGCATTGATTTACAGCATATTATTGATGATATTAGATCCCGATATTATGGTGAATCGTCAAAAAGTCTGGTATATGCTCTTAATGCTTGTGCCAAAAAATTTTTACTGTTATATCCACTTTCAGATACAACAAAACCGAATCTAAGATAGCGTTCTCCCAATATGGACTTTACCTAACAAATCACAAGTCTGGTTTAATTTAAAATTAATTCATTTTTGTATCTATAAGGTTTTTTATTTTATAGGATATACCGATTATGTCTATCCTTTTTAGTACGGTCATACAAACTCAACAAAGACTATTGACAAATTGATCGTAGGGAGTATAAAGTATAAAACATAAACGTTATTATGGAGTAGATGATTACAATTAACCAACTATCATTAAGAGCATTTTATTGACCACTTGGAGGTTGAATTTGGAGAGCGAGCAGTATGATTTTGTAATTGGCGCAGCAAGAATAAAAAGTTTGAATCCGATTACACGTACTTATCGTGCTTTACTTATCTGCATCAGTTTTTCACACGTTACAGGCATGATCCTTGATGTACAGATGGATGGAATCTGTGGCCTCACCAGCCGTTTTATTCAGGATATAATGGTTGGACACAGCATATATACTGAATATGAGAATATACTTAAACAAATCGAATATCGCTATTGTGGTGGTTCTAAGATTATGATAGCAATAGCGGTCAAGGATGCCTATAATAAGATAAAATCGAGGCGTCAGAAAATGTCGCCGATGTAATAACACCTTCGAGGTTGGAATATTCCTCCGGCTTCACCAAGGTAGAGGTTCGACCCATTGTATTGGGGCGGGCTCTGCCTTTTTTTGTTTGTGCAGAAATTGGACCAAGCCGGCCGGTTGGATTCAATTATGCAAATATAAAAGTTTATTAAAGAAATGGGGGATGTGACATATTTGGCTGCGGACGTATGTGAGGAGATTGCCTCTCTTACATATATAAATGATGTTACATCAAAAATAGATTGCCGTGTGTCCAAAGGTACATGATTTCAAACATATCAAAATCTAAAATGTGAAAGGGGTATTCATCAATGGCACTTGGAAGTTGGGCTATCATTAGTTCACCGTCCCTTTTGGCACTTGCCCCACTTGTTATATTTATCATATTTGCGCTTATGGGTAAGGGCAACTACCTCGGGCTTTTTCTTGGCATGATTGTTGGCTTAATACTGACGGGACAGGATCTGGCTTCGTTGACTAAATCATACACTTCAGCAATTGCATCCTCCACCACAATAATTGGCTTACTTATCATGATGGGAACAGGACTTGGCGTACTGATGACTGAAGCACGCATTACACACACGATGGTTTACTGGATTGTCAAGAAAATCGGTGTTAACACACGAACAAAGGGCAAAATTGCTTTGGTTGTTTGTTCGATTTTGGTTTGTGGTTTGTTAGGAACGCTGGCGGGCGGCAACGCGATTATTGCTCCCATTTTAATCCCGATTCTCGCCGCACTGGGTATTACCCCAACCGTAGTTGCAATTTTGTTCAAAGTATCAGGTGAGATCGGCCTAATCATGGGCCCGCTGACGGGTGTTACCCTAATAACTATGCAGGTCACGAAACTATCTTATGGTCAGCTTATGCTGTATGCGGTCATTCCGTTTTCTGCTTTCTGGCTGCTAGGTACCTGGATTGGCTGCAACCGTGCTCAAAAGAGAACCGAGGGCAAGGAAACTTATGAACTGGAAAAAGATGCGCAAGACATAAATTCCATTACGATCACCCCTAATGAGAAACGCAATACAAGTATATTCCTTATTTCTTTCATCGCACTGATTGCGTATGGCGCTATTACCAAGCAAAGCACCAACTATGCTTTGACAGTCATGTTCCTGCTTGCCGGAATCATTACAATTTCCGCCAAAATTAATGTTGACAAAGCGGTTGAATTGCTTGCCAAGGGCGCAGGGTCACAGGCTTCAACGCTTATTCTCTTGCTAAACTTTACTGTGATGATGGACATGATTACTGCCGGTGGAGGGTTTACTGCACTGGGTAACGCGCTTGGATGTTTGGCTAAAGGCGGCGGCGCGACATCGGTGGCCATTGTTTCAGCAATTGTCGGCGGCTTTGGCATCGAAACTGCTGCCGTTCTTGAGATTAAGATTATCGCTGAAATGTTTGGCAAAATGGCTGCTTCAGCTGGTTTACCAATGGGTGTCTTTGCCGTTTCCATCCTCGCTGCGACCCGACTTACGAGTTCGGTTTACCCAACAGGGAACTTTATGGGCCAGATGGTTACTGCGCGTTGCGATAACACTAAGGAAGCATTACAGGCGAATTGGATTGGTGCCGGAGTAGCATGGCTCTTCATTATTGTTTACGCAATTATTGGCCCCATGATACTTTGATAGCATAATCATGGAAAATTCTGATGGGGGCAGTATCTTTAAAAGTAATTTGATGAGAGCAACTTGCTTTTTCCTCTGCCCCCCCTTCATTGAGTAAAGAAAACAGCCTTCCGTAAACCGGTCGGAAAGTGGTTTTACACTTAATTTAATGTTCTAAGTAATCACAGCATTGTGACAAAATCAAATCAATGGGAGGATATGACATGCAATCGAAAATGTCATTTACCGCGGCCGGTGATATGCTGGTTCAAAGGCGCTTACCAGGAGAATACCAGGGATTTGCAGAAATATCTCAAGAAATCCGCAAAGGTGAAATGCGCTTTTTTAATCTTGAGACCACAATTCACAACTATGAGTCTTATGGTTCACAATACAACGGCGGCAGTTATTTGTGCGCGCCGCCCGAAGTACTAGAAGACGCCAAAAATTTTGGCTTTAATATTACTTCCTTCGCTAACAACCATACCCTTGATTTTTCTTATGGCGGTGTAGAAAAAACGCTTGAAAATGTACGTAAAGCGGGGATTCCTTCAGCCGGTGTCGGCCTTGATATGCAGCGGGCTTCGGCGCCCGTCTATCTGGATTGCCCGACGGGAAGAGTCGCCCTGATCAGTGCTACCTCATCCTTTCATCCGGCTTCCATGGCAGGAGAGGCATCACGTTACCTGAAGGGACGTCCCGGTGTCAATGGGCTTCGATTCAACACTACTTACTACATCGAGGCAAAATATGCGCAATCGCTTAAGGAAGTCGCCGCCTCTACCGATTTGAATGCTTTTCGTGAAATGGCGCGCGGGGAAGGCTATCTGCTGCCTCTGCCGGAAAACAAACTGGAATTTGACAATCTTGTTTTTGAGGTCGGTGATAAAACCGGTATTAAAACCTCTGTGCATCTCGATGATATGGCCAGAATCGAAAAATCTATTTATGAAGCCAGTCTTCAGGCCGATTACATCGTTATTTCGATCCACTGTCACGAGATGTGCGCCACTAAAAAAAATTTGCCTCCTGAATTTCTTGAAGAATTTGCAAAACGTTGCATAGACTGTGGCGCTCATGCCGTCATCGGCCATGGCCCGCACACGATCAGAGGAATTGAAATCTATCAGGGACGCCCGATTTTCTATTCTCTTGGTGATTTTGTTTTACAGAATGAAAATATCACCAAGGCTCCCGCCGATTATTTTGAAACCTACCATCTGCCAGCCGACACCACAATGCACAACCTTTTCAAAGTACGCTCAGCGAACTTTACCAGAGGCCTGCAAACAAAACGAGAGGCTTTTGAAACATTTATTCCGTATTGGGAAATGGAAGACGGTAAATTGACCAAACTGACTGTTTTGGCTTCCGAGCTTGGTTTTGGACTGCCCCGCAGTCGCGGCGGATGGCCGACGCCGGCAAAGGATTCTTCCATTCTGGAACAGCTTGCCATGCTTTCTGAGTCTTACGGTACAAAAATGAACATCAAAGGAAACCGGGCCGAAATTATCCTTTAAATAAAACCAGTTTTAATATTACCTGAACAGTAAAAAGGCAGGAATCCGATCGGATTCCTGCCTTTTTAAAAACATGAAAAGATGTCGTCTTACTTATTTTCCATCTCGAACTTCTTCATGAAGTCGACAAGTGCGGTGACGCCTTCGATCGGCATTGCATTATAGATACTTGCACGCATGCCACCGACAAGACGGTGACCCTTTAGTTCAACCAAGCCATTTGCGGCTGCTTCTTTAATGAATTTGGCATCCAGATCAGTATTCGGGGAAACAAATGGGACGTTCATCAGAGAACGGTCTTTTTTAACGACTGTACCCTTAAACATGGTAGACTGATCCAGATAATCATAGAGGATGCTGGCCTTTTTCTCGTTGTTTTTTTGAACGGTAGCGACTCCGCCCATTTCCTTAACCCATTCGAAAACCAATTTGCACATATAGATTCCGAATGTCGGAGGAGTGTTGTATAAAGAGCTTTCAGCCGCATGAGTCTTATACTTTAACATTGTCGGGGTAATATCCATTGCGTCGCCGATTAAATCCTCGCGGATAATGACAACTGTTACACCGGCAGGTCCTATGTTTTTCTGCGCGCCTGCAAAAATCATACCGAATTTCGATACATCATAGACCTCAGACAGGATGTTTGAAGACATGTCAGCTACGAGCGGAACATTTCCTGTGTTTGGCAGGGAAGTGTAGCGTGTGCCTTCGATGGTGTTATTGGTGCAGATATGGAAGTAATCTGCTTCGGGATCAAACTTCTTAGGATCAAGATCTGGTATACGATTGAATTTGGTGTCCTCTGAGGAGGCAACAACATTCATCTTACCATACCTGCTGGCTTCCTGTAATGCTTTGGCAGCCCATGTTCCGGTATTCACGATATCGGCTTTTTTGTTCTTGGTCATAAGATTTAATGGTACCATGGCGAACTGGGTGGAGCCTCCGCCCTGAACAAAAAGCACCTTATAGTTTGAGGGAATCCCCATGATATCTCTCAAATGTTGCTCTGCTCCAAAAATAATGCTCTCATATACTTTAGAACGGTGGCTCATTTCCATTACAGACATACCGGAATTGCCGTAGCAAAGCATTTCTTCCTGTGCTTTTCTCAGAACGCTTTCGGGAAGTACGGCTGGTCCTGCCGCAAAATTGTACACTCTTTTCATGAATACATCTCCTCATTCAAAATAGTTTTTATTTGAATTTACTTGGAAAACCGATGCACAAAAAGTCCGCTTCTCAGTTTCGGCTCGAACCAAGTGGATTTTGGTGGCATGATAAGTCCCGAATCGGCAACTGAAATCAAGTCTTCAATCGTTGTCGGATAGAGAGCGAAAGCGATCTTCATATCATGGCCAGTCCTTTTTTCGAGTTCATCCATTCCTCTGATTCCACCGACAAAATCAATCCTTTTATCTGTTCGGGGATCACCTATCCCTAAAACAGGTTGCAGCAGATTGTTTTGCAAAATTGATACATCCAGTCTTTCAATCGCGTTAGCAGAATCGAAGGTTCCTTCTTTTGCTGTCAGCTTATACCACTGATTCTCCATATACATGCCAAAGGTGTGTTTTTCTTTCGGCTTGTATTGTTCTGCTGATTTTTCAACAATGAACTTCTCTTCAATTTTCTTTAACAGCTGGTTAGGTGTGCAGCCATTGAGATCTTTCACCAAGCGGTTATAGTCCATGATGAAAAGATCTTCATCGGGGAAGGCAACACAGAGAAAATAATTGAATTCTTCTTTCCCGGTAAAGTTGCCGGCCGCTTCTCTCTTTTTCAGTCCGACTTTAACAGAAGAAGCGGATCTGTGGTGACCGTCGGCAATATAAAGATAATTCATCGCGCCAAATGCTTCTTCCAGTGTTTTAACCGTGACTTCATCATTGATATCCCAAATAATATGAGTAATGGCATCTTCACTGGTAAAATCATAAACTGGCTTATTGAATTTTATCCAGTCGCCTACAACTTTATTGATTTTCTCATTTTTTCTGTACGTTAAGAAAACCGGTTCCGTATTGGCGTCACAATAGTCGAAATTATTGATTCTATCAATTTCCTTTTCTACTCTTGTCAGCTCATGTTTTTTGATAATGTCATTGATATAATCGTCAATCGAGGCGCAACCTACGATACCTGTCTGAACTCGTCCCCACATGATCTGCCGGTAAATGTAGAATTTTGGCATGCTATCCTGTATCAGGACCCCTTTATCCAACATGGCATCCAAATTTTTTCTTGCCGTTTCATAGACAATCTTATCGTATGCACCTATGGAATCATCCAAATCGATTTCCGATCTTGAAATATGAAGAAAAGAATCTTCATTTCCTTCGGCCATCTTTTTGGCTTCTTCTCTGTTCATTACATCATACGGCAAGGTCGCAATTTTTTCGGCCAGCCCGATTTTGGGCCTGACACTATTAAAGGGTTTAAACTGTGCCATGAAAGTTCCTCCTATTGAAGCTGTTTTGTAATGATTTCTACGATTTCCTGACCAATCTTCTTTTGGGCTTCGACCGTCGAGGCGCCAATATGGGGGGTCAGGGATACTTTGTTGTGTGTATAAAGACGCTCGTTTTTGGTTGGCTCCTGTTCAAACACATCCAAGGCGGCTGCCGCTACCTTGCCCGAGTCCAAAGCTGTGAGTAGTGCCTCTTCGCTAACGACGCCACCGCGTGCGCAGTTGATCAGATAGACGCCATTCTTCATCATATCAAATTCTTTTGCACCAATGACAGCTCCCACATTTTTGTCGTATGGAATATGCAAAGAGATAAAATCAGATTTTTTGAGCAAATCTTCCACGGTTACAAACGTAAACTCGTCAAAGCCATCTTTTTTGCCCAGAAAGTCATTATAAAGTACATTCATGCCGATCGCTTTCGCGATTTTGGCGACTTCTGTTGCAATACGTCCAAAGCCGATAAGTCCCAGCGTTTTTCCGGACAGCTCTATGCCTTCATACTCTTTTTTGTTCCATTTACCACTATGCATGGTCAAATTGGCAGCATAAATGTATCTGGCGAGAGAAAACATATGCCCGATTGTCAGTTCGGCTACGGCAAGGCTGCTTGCTTTCGGTGTATTGGTAACCATAACACCGTTTGCCGTCGCATAGGCAACATCAATGTTATCCACGCCAACGCCGCCTCTGATCACTATCTTCAGACGCTTTGTCGCAAGAGCTCCATCGATTACGTTTTTTCGTAATTTTAGTGGCCGAACGTACAATAACGGCATCAAAATTCTTGACTTGCTCTTTCAGTTCATCTTCGGCATAAAACTGTTCCACAACCTCATGCCCCAGTTTTTTGAGCTGCTCTACCGCGCTTTTTTCAAGACCATCACTTACTAAAATTCTCGCCATTGTAACTCCTCCAGTTTATTAATAATTTCAGGTTTTCCCTAAAAGTATGCTTGTACATTATTTTATGCCATAATTTCTGCGGATTATGCCAAAATTGGGTCTTTCTAGTTATGTTAGGATGTGGCTTTTTTCTGCGAATTGAGTCTTAGTATGATATTGTATTTTTAGATATTTGCAGCTGTTCATGCAATCATACTTAACCGCATCTATGATTGGAAAATATATACTAAATACTTTAGCAAATACATTATAATATATTTTACTATTAAAATCTACTCTCTCAGGTGGAATTTTACAGCAAAACACAGTTTTATGGTTTCGAAGATTAAACAATAAAAGTTGCCAAGGCGAGAAAGAAGCTTATTATGGTTCTATTGTTTGATGCAACAAATCCGTCTTTATAGGACAGTTTTTTTTACCAACGGCAGCAGAGCGAGTTCAAATATTCCTCTTTACTCGTCCAGTTGTTAGAGGTATAGTTGATTAACTTGAAAACAAGCTTGTGATTTCTTCCCCCGCCGAAGGCGGGGGAAGAAAATGACGTTTTACATATGGCCAGTTTTTAAGTTAATTGGCTATATAAAGTGTAAAGATCCTCAGACATATGAAAAATCGAATATCCTCTTTTAAAAACGCAAAATGGCCCGACGACGCCATAATCTGAAAGGCGCGGTCGGGTCATCCAATTAATACTTTTGTTTACTTCTGCATTTCGGTAATAATCTTGTTAATAGAAGTGGTCATGGCTTCTACAGGTTCTTCTTTGCCTGTCCATAGTTTAAACTGGATTGCACCCTGATGAATCACCATGCCAAGTCCATTCAGAATTTTGCATCCGATCGATTCGGCCTCTTGCAAAAGCCTGGTCTTAAGGGGATTGTAGGTGGCGTCAAATACAATCTGGTGGGGGCGCAGCACCTCTTTAGAAATAGGAGTCTCATCCATATGAGGATACATGCCGATGCCTGAAGCATTGAGTACAACATCCGACTGGCTGACAAGGTGGTTTACTGTTGTGGTATCCTCGAGATTAACCATTTCGGCAATAGGGGCAAAATTTGTGTTGATGTCATGTACCAGGCTGGTGCTAGCTTCGGGAAATTTATCGACTATGTATATTTTTTTTTGCGCCGCGATAAGCAAGCGTGGAACACATGGCTCGACCAGCGCCACCTGCGCCGAAACAGAAAAAGATGGAAGTATTGAGGCAGCAATTCGTTTGTGTCAGCAATGAGCGAACAAAGCCCTCACCATCAGTGTTATAGCCCTTCAGTTTGCCATCGGTGTTAACAACAGTATTAACCGAACCCATCTTCTTAGCCAGTGGATCAAGTTCATCCAGATACTGAATCACCTGTATCTTATTGGGTTTTGTAACGGCGAACCCGCAATAATTCATGTAGCGCAAGCCGTTGACAACATCACCTAAATGATCGTTTTCAACCTCAATGGGGTAGTAAAGGTAATCCAGACCCGCCGCCTGATAAGCTTCATTTTGCATCCGCGGGGAAAAGGATTGTCTGAGCGGCTTTCCCAAAAGACCGATCAGTTTGGTATCTACTGTGATCATTTTATTGCCTCCTAAAATTTTATACAAATGTGACGTCGGGGAAACAGTAAGGTAGACTGAGCTCAAACTCTCATTCTATTTGCCCATTTGCTATAAGTAATTTAAAGAATACCGAATTCTCTGCGAAAAGAAGCACATATGCCATCGCGAATCCATCTTGTGAGTGGTGCATTCATCATGCGATAGATGCGGATTGGGACATCAGGGCGACATTTAGGCCGGGAACCTCGCTGTCAATCATATCCGTGTTATCTGGTTTTTCATATTTGGTTAAAATCGTGCGGACAGCGTTCATTCGGTCATTATTATCATCACCATTTGTGGCTGCTTTGAGATTCATTTTCAGATCCCATAGTGGCTCATAGCCTGAGTGTGGGTGCATTTTAATGAAATACAGCTCCTGTATTTTAAAATTTGTTTATCCAAAAAAGGGGTGTGTACAGTTCTCAGTCAATGATTTACTTTATTTTATTAGCTAATTGTGCTGCCGCAAGCATTTTGTCAACCATTTCTGTTCCGATTTCGGCACGTATGGAATCATATACAGGTTCCGCAGCCTTTCTCATTTGAGCTTTTAATGTATTGGAGATTTCGACCGTTTTAATAACAGTGCGCATGGCAGTAATGGCGTCTGCGTTGACATCTTCTTGGCTTGACATGGACCAGGCAATATAAGAGTCGACTTCCTTTTGAATGACGGCTTTATATTCATTATTAAGTGTATCATAGAATTCTTTATTCATCAGTATAGTGCTTGCAAAAAGGATATGATGAGTATAAATTAAGTAATCTTGAACCTCATAGAGTTTGGAAGCTTGTATTCCTGTAATTGGGTTTTCCTGCGCTTCAACCAGACCTTGCTGAAGAGCAATATACAACTCACTGAAAGGCAGTGGCGTCGGCAATGAGCCAAGGTTTGACCAGAATTGCATGTGATATTTGTTTTCAATGGTGCGAATTTTGATACCTTTGAAGTCTTCTATTTTTGTAATATTTTTGTTGCAGGTCATTTCACGGAAGGATGAAGCGGAAAGTGAGAGCAGCTCTAATCCATATTTATTATAGATTGTATCAAAAGTCGTTTTCAGTGCTTTGAATACTTCAACGCTCTGTTCTTTAGAGTCAAATAGCATCGGCATGTCAAACACGGCCACCTCCGGGACAAAGGTCAATTGAGAGGAACTGGCCATGGAAACGGCAGAAATGTTCCCTGCGATGCAACCCTCCATTAGCTCACGGTCTCCGCCCAGTATACCATCCCAAACCACATCAACTAAGATTTTTCCTTTTGACGCAGTTTTGATATTTTCAGCCATTAACTTCATTTTCTCGTAAGTGAGGCTGGTAGAGGAAGCGGAAGAAGCAATGACAAATTTGACTGTTGGGCCATTATCGAAAATATTATCAGATGTAGGAACTGATTTCGAGCTTGAAGAAGAAGCTGTGCTGCTTGAAGGAACAGTGCCATTATTGCAAGCAACAAGCGAACTTAAAACAGCTATAGAAAGAATGATGGCAATCATGCGGGAAACTTTCATGAGAAACCCTCCTATAAAACTGTAAATATCGATTATGTTCAAACTGTATGACCAAGTAATCAATTATAATAACAGACAAAAGTATTCCAACACATAATTTTATTTTATACCAAAAACACAATAATTACCATGATTTAATTTAAGCAAAAATATAGGTGGCTGTATACGGCTAGATTTTATGTTCACTAACAAATAAGAAAAAAGCATAAAAATATTAGTCATGATAGATATTGTTATAGTCATAAATGATATATAGATATATATGAATAAAAACTTTTATGTTATAATGGCGATACAGTTTATCCAATACGGTTTATCTAATTCTATGTGTGTTATTTAAACGGATTTAGTATTATACTATCTCTTTTAAAGGAAGTGTATATCTTGATAACATCAAAATTCACTTTTCTAAAAACCTATAAAATGAATAGTGTTTTTTTTAAGACCTTTTTAATTCTAACATTATTATGTATTATAATGATGTCAATTTTTAATTATTTCGCGCATGAAATTATAGTTAAAAATCTGGAGGAGAATAGTAAAGTCTTTAATGTTGGTATATTAACAAAAACTAGTGATGCTATTGATTTAACGCTTTCCAATTTAGCACAGAATATGACACAGTGTCTCTGGAATTCAGATATCATCAGTGCGATGGTAGCTCCCGGTACCAACAAGTATGAACGCGATTCTAACGTCATGCGGCTGATGGGTTCCATTCGTCAGACCATGGCTACCATCAATAAAGCTTATTTGTATATTCCTACTACAGGGACCGTGTATGACTCACAAAGCTTTATCGGTAAGCTAGAAAACTTTTATGATAAGAATATTATAGAAAATTATTACAATTCGCCTCCACAGGATTTTCTGTTAACCCAAGATGATATCAAAACCAGCATTCAAATTGTAGATGGACGGATTTTTTTGTTTCAGGACTTCGCATTCCACAAGAGAATTGGCACGCTAATTTATGAAATCAATAATGCAGAACTCTATAAGATTACTTGTGGAAAAGATAATATACTTGATCCCAGTATTGGAGTGTATGATTATGACAGTAACCCGCTGTTCCAAAATTATATGAACTATACCTTATATAATAAGGTGCTGCTTAATGACAACGATCCGTTGATTATTAACGATTTTCATATGGGTGGTTCCATAAAGTCCGGCAGTTCTGTCTTATTTTACTATCAATCTGCCATGACCGGATGGAAATATTACTATATACTTGATAGCACAAGCATAATGCCTACCTACAACGATAATATAAAAATTATTTTGCCATTTCTTTTAATGTTTGCATTTATTGGGGTAGGCGCGTCCGCATATATTACTTACAGCATTTATAAGCCTATTAGCAATCTGATGCTTTCGGTTGTAAAGCCATCTTCAACGCAGACTTTAACTACCAAATATCAAGAAATAAAGAATGAATTTGATTTTTTGGAATTTGCTTACAGCGATGCCATGGACAAAAACAGCCAGCTTGCGGGTGTAATGGAAGGCATGACTCCTGTTTTCTTGGACCAACTGTTTAATAATTTGCTTTCAGGAAAAGAACTGTCTGAACAATATATCGCAGAGATATTAGGTTGTACCGGCAATCCTTTTGTGCCTGACAGCCGCTATATAGTTCTCGCACTAGCCCAGCAAACACAGGAAAGTACTCCATCAAGCGTTGAACTACACCTTTACATGATAAGTTTGAATAATATTATTACAGAGCAATTAAATGGTAAGTGCCGATTTTATACATTGATTGTGAAGGAACCTACAATTACGTTGATTCTTAGTTTTGAAAAGGACGCAACCGCCATTAATATTAAGGAAACAATCATCAGTTTTTATACGAATATTCTTAGCGCGGTCCAAAAGCTTCCTTACAATGTGAATGTGGGACGAGGCCAAGTGTATAACCATATTTCTGATATCAAGTATTCCTATGCAGAGGCTTTGGATGATTTAAATCATCACATGTATTTTGGGGATGAGGGTAACCATTTTCTGCAATACGCAAATGACCAACTGACAGAATCGAACTCCTCTTTTGATCCGTATTATTATAAAGGTTTAACTCGTCACGCTATACAATTTTCAAGTATTAATCAAAAGGAGGATGCCTTGCAGCTTGCTTCCCGTATAACAAAAGAGATAGCCGGACAATCCGAATCTTTAGAAGTCGCCCGCCAAATTTATGAGTTGGTCATTAATGAAATTATTGAAAAGCTTATTTCTATGAGAATGAATTGTAATGATCTGCTATTTGCCGGGAAAAAAATTCTTGATAAAGATTTCCTTCCTTTTGAGGCAGTTTCACAGATGGAGCAATATACGTTTGGCTTTTTTAAACAGGCTATCGAACTGATTAATACGTATTATCATAAAAGCCGTCATAAGTATATTGAGCAGGTGAAAGAAAGTGTTGCAGAAAGCTATACCGACAGCAGTCTTTCACTCAATAATATCAGCGATTATGTCAAAACAAATCCATCATATTTAAGTAAGCTTTTTAAAGAATGCACCGGACAACACTTTGTGGATTATCTCAATGGATACCGTATCGGAAAGGCTAAGCTATTGTTAACCGCTACCGATCTTACCATCAAAGAAATTGGCTTTAAAACCGGATTCAATTCGATCCAAAGCTTTATACGTGTCTTTAAAAAATTTGCCGGTGTTACACCGGGTCAATATCGTGATAGTGTAAACTAAACTCAATAAAAGCAGGAGGCATGCAAAGTATTTGCATGCCTCCTGCTTTTATATGCTAAATATTTCTGTTCTCAATGAGCCCTACACAAGATATATAGTTGATTAACTTGAAAACAAGCTTGTGATTTCTTCCCCCGCCGAAGGCGGGCGAAGAAAATGACGTTTTATATATAGCCAGTTTTTAAGCTAATTGGCTATATAATGTGGTTCCCGCCATAGATAGTTATAAAAATAGAGTGATGTGGACATTAATTCGAACTAACTTTATGATTAGAAATATTTTCTTACGCATCCAATCTCCTTCATTCATATTGGTTATACTTATGCTGTAAATATACATATTGTTGATTTAATATTGAATAATATTAAATCAACTTATCTGTGTATTATGCATGTGACTTGATAGAATTTATAAATAGGTTAATAGATTATGTTTATAGTTCTATAAATATAATCTATTAATTAATAGTTTCCGTTTATAGCTTGATAGAATATGTTTACGTTTGATAAATATGTTAACTCTCGTAAAATAAAATCACAATTTTGTTGCTATTACTTTTTTCTTAGTAACTATAGCGATATGTAACAAATTAAACAACAATTATTTTTCGTCAATATGCTGCAAATTTGATTGACAAGTCTATTGTTTTAATATATATTTTGGGTGCAACGTTGCAATTGCCGTGATCTTTGGTGTCCGTTTCTTTTTGACCGGGGTTGCTCGTTGAATAGAACGGAGGTCTGTGAGAAACTGCTAGATAGGTAAAAAAAGGAATTTTTGTATAATCATAATTTTAAAAAAGATCGACATATCAGAATTTATGTCATGCTCTACATTGCAATTATGGTGTTTATTCTGTTAATAACGTAGTTACAAAAATCTCCTAAACAGACAAATGTAGATTGTAGTGATGTGCATAATATAGACCAATATATGCATAAAAATACATTCAATTAGAGGAGTGGCTAAATGGGGCGTTACATACTTAAACGGCTAATTCTAATGCTGCCGGTATTAGTAGGGGTGACCATAATTGTTTTTACCCTACTATATTTTACACCGGGTGATCCGGCAAAGATGATACTTGGATCAAATGCGACTTCAACAGAAATAGAGATGAAGCGTGCAGAGTTGGGACTTAATGATGGATACTTTGTGAGGCTGATTCGCTACATCAGTGGTGTTGCAGTTGGCGACTTCGGAAAATCTTATCTAAGCGACAGGCCTGTTATCAAAGAAATCTTTGATCGTTTTCCTTCCACATTTCTGCTGGCTGTTATAGCTATGTGTATTTCTTCGACAGTAGGTGTCTCAATGGGGGTCATTGCTGCTGTCAATCAAAATACATGGAAGGATAATATGGCCATGGCGTTTGCGCTTGTCGGGGTCTCGATGCCAAACTTTTGGCTGGGACTTATGCTGTCTATTATCTTTGCGTTGAAACTTGGCTGGCTTCCCGCGTCGGGTTTTTATGGCCCCTCGTATTGGATATTGCCCGCTCTTACCGTCTCGGTACAGGGAATGGCTACTATTGCCAGACAGACCCGTTCCAGTATGCTCGAGGTCATCCGTCAGGATTATATTCGTACTGCCAGAGCAAAAGGACAGAAAGAACTAATCGTTGTGATCATTCATGCCTTAAAGAATGCCCTGATCCCGGTACTCACCTCTATTGGTATGATGTTTGGTGCGCTTCTTTGCGGCGCCATGGTAACGGAAGTAATTTTCTCCATACCAGGTCTTGGAAACTTTATGGTGAGTTCCATTAAGAATCGTGACTTTCCAGCTGTGCAGGGCTGTGTGCTTTTTGTAGCGATCACTGTGGGCTTTATGAACTTGATTGTTGATATTTTATATGCGTATGTTGATCCAAGAATTAAATCCCAGTACAAGCGTGCGCAGGGGAGGGCCTAAATGATAGTAGGAATGACGAGCTCTGAGAGTAAGAAAGCGAATATCGGTAAGAAAAACAGCCAGTTTATGGATGTGTGGAAAAGGCTCCGAAAGAATAAGATGGCAATGGCGGGACTGGCTGTGCTGGCTATCATTATCTTCATGTGTGTATTTGCTGATTTTCTGACACCCTATGGATATGATGATCAGAATATTGACATTATGTTCCAATCCCCCAGTGCGAGCCATCTTTTTGGTACGGATCAACTGGGAAGAGATATCCTGACTCGCCTGATGTATGGCGGAAGAATCTCTTTGCGTGTAGGCCTGATTTCAGTAGCTGTTTCCTGTTTGTTAGGGTCAACTGTCGGAGCGATTGCAGGATATTATGGGGGAAAAGTGGATCAGATCCTCATGCGTATCTTGGATATATTTATGGCAATCCCCAACATTCTGTTGGCTATTGCAATAGCGGCGACACTGGGGTCTGGCATCAATAACGCCATCATTGCTATCGGTATTTCAGGTATTCCGGGATATGCCAGGATGATGCGTGCCTCTATCCTTTCAGTCCGCGAGATGGAGTATATTGAGGCTGCTCGTTCTATCAACGCCAGAGATGCTAGAATTATCATGTTTGATATCATACCTAACGTGTTGTCTCCCATTATTATTCAGATTACATTAGGCGTGGCTGGTGCCATTCTGACGGCGGCTTCTTTGAGCTTCATTGGATTAGGAGTACAGCCTCCGTATCCAGAATGGGGGGCAATGCTTTCCACAGGAAGGCAGTTCATCCGTGACTATATGCAGCTGGTTCTGTATCCCGGCTTATGTATCATGTTGACCGTGTTCTCCTTAAATATGCTGGGCGACGGCCTGAGAGATGCCCTAGACCCCAGGCTGAAGAATTAAGGAGGTATATGATGGAAAAAGAAACTTTATTGTCTATAAAAGATCTGGTGATTGAGTATAAAACAGATGCAGAGGTCGTCCATGCAGTAAACGGAATTTCTCTGGAAATCGGGGTAGGGGAGACTGTAGGACTTGTGGGAGAGACCGGTGCCGGTAAAACAACCATTGCCTTGGGCCTTATGCAGCTGATTCCAGATCCACCAGGAGAACTGGTTTCAGGAGAAATTATTTTTGAAGGAAAAGACCTGACCAAGTTATCCATAAACGATATGAGAGAAATCCGTGGACGGAAGATTTCTATGATTTTCCAGGATCCAATGACGGCTTTAAACCCGATTATGACGGTTGGTGAACAAATTGCCGAAGTGATCAGGCTTCATGAAAAGGTCGGCGATAGACCTATTAATGCAAGCGAAGCCAGACAGAAAGCGATAGAAATGTTAGAGATGGTGGGAATTCCGGGAGAGCGGCATGAAGAATATCCCCATCAGTTTTCCGGTGGTATGAAGCAGCGTGTTGTCATTGCGATCGCTTTGGCCTGTAATCCCGTTCTTCTGATTGCGGATGAGCCAACGACAGCGTTGGATGTAACGATTCAGGCGCAAGTACTCGACATGATGGACAAACTGAAGCAAAAGCTTAAGACTTCAATGTTGATGATCACCCACGATCTGGGAATTGTGGCGGATATCTGTGATAAAGTAGCGATCATATACGCAGGTGAGATTGTAGAATACGGCAACAAAGAAGATATCTTTTTAAAAACAAGCCATCCATATACAAAGGGACTGTTTGCGTCCCTGCCCAGCATTACCAGTAAGGCAAAACGATTAATACCCATTAAAGGCTTAATGCCGAATCCTGCCGATCTGCCCCAGGGATGTAAATTTAATCCGCGTTGTCCTGAATGCACTGAAGAATGTCGCAGCGGTGAGATTCCAAATCTCGAGCTGAATCCCGGGCATTTTGTGAGATGCATAAAGGCAGTGCCGGTGGGACGGAGTGAAGTAAATAAATGAGTGCATTGATTGAAGTAAAAGATCTAAAAAAATATTTTAACACACCCAGGGGACCTCTCCATGCGGTGGATGGCGTTAATTTCACCATTCAAGCTGGCAAAACTCTTGGCGTGGTGGGCGAGTCAGGGTGTGGAAAATCCACATTAGGGCGTACCCTCATTCACCTTTTGGAAAGTACAGGGGGACAGGTGCTTTTTGAAGGCAAGGATGTGACGCATGTCAATAAACAAGAGCTTCGTGAACTAAGAAAGAACATGCAGATCATTTTTCAGGATCCATTTTCTTCTCTAAACCCCAGAAAGACTGTCAGCGAAATCATCCGTGACCCCTTGGTCATTGATGGAAGTATGAAAAGAGACGAAATTGAAAAAGAGATCAGGAACCTGATGGATATCGTCGGTTTGGCTGACAGACTTTATAATTCTTATCCTCACGAATTGGATGGAGGGAGACGTCAGAGAATCGGTGTGGCAAGAGCTTTGGCATTAAGGCCCAAGTTTATCGTATGTGATGAACCGGTTTCGGCATTGGACGTATCTATCCAGGCCCAGATCTTAAACCTCATGCAGGATCTCCAGGAGGAGAGAGGGCTGACCTATATGTTTATTACTCATAATTTGTCGGTCGTAAAATATATTTCTGATGATATCTGCGTGATGTATCTTGGAAATATGGTGGAGAAATGCTCTTCCGATGAATTATTTGAAAGCCCTATGCACCCTTATACCAAGGCGCTGTTGTCAGCCATTCCAATTCCGGATATCACCGTAAAGCATGAGCGTATCCTTTTAAACGGCGAGATTACCTCCCCAATTAACCCAAAGCCCGGATGCCGGTTTGCTGCTAGATGTAATTGTGCCCAGGCGCTCTGCACGAGGGAAAACCCAGTGCTACGGGAAATTAAACCGGGACACTTTATAGCCTGTCATGCAATCGTATAATCAGCGAGAAGAAGTGTTTTATGCAAATACCCTATAAAACTAACACAAATCAATGAGGAGGAAAAACATGAAAAATTTCTCGATCAAGATTCTGGCAATGGCACTGGCATGCGTTTTGGCACTATTATCCATTACAGCCTGTGGGTCAGGCACAGGAACATCATCCAGCAGTAGCAAAACATCTTCTGCCGCTGCGAAAAAGACAAAACTGGTTTTGGCAAATCTACAGGATCCCCAGTCATTGGATCCATGGGCGTCCGGTACTACCGCGTCCAGTCGTGTTATTAACCAAGTAGTAGAAGGTTTAATAGCTGTATACAATGATGGTACAATTCATAACGTTTTGGCAGAAAGCTATTCATGGGAAAATGAAACGACTTTGTTGTTCAAATTAAGAAAAGGTGTAAAATTCCATGACGGATCTGATTTTAATGCAGATGATGTACTATGGACATTCCAGAAAACAAAAACATCTGTCAAAGGTGCCCAGCTTACCAATGTTGACTTTGACAATGTGAAAAAAGTCGATGATTATACAGTCCGTGTACCCCTAAAGGAGAAACAAGGTACGATTCTATATTTGCTGACTAGCAATTTGCTTCCCATGGCCAGTCAGGTAGCCTATGAAAAAGACCCCCAGGCTCTTTGTGGCACAGGCCCTTATAAATTTGTAAAGAGGGTAACCGGCGACCGTTCTGAATTGATTGCGAACGATGCATATTGGGGCGGAGCACCCGCTATTAAAGAAGTAGTCATCAGAACCATTACAGAGGCTGCACAGAGAACCATCGAGCTTGAAACCGGTGGCGTTGACATCGTTTTGGATGTGAACGGAAGCGACCGTACAAGAATCAAAGCAAATACAAAATTGCAGCTAGAGACATATCCCAGCTTCCTTAACAACGTTATCGTTTTTAACTGCAGAAAAGAACATTCTCCTTTAGACAATGCTCAAGTCCGTCAGGCAATCGCATATGGCATTGACAAAGCGGCTATCGTAAAAACTGCCTACAGCGGAATCGGAAAAGTAGCAGTTGGACCGCTTTCAACCGCTTATAAGGGCTTTGATCAGGATTTGGTCACCACCCCCAGATATGAGTACAATGTAGAAAAGGCAAAGAAAATGCTGGCAGATCTCGGTTATGCAAACGGCTTCAATGTAACACTGATTGTAGATGAAAATGCATTCCGTGTGGCAACTGTCGAAATTCTGCAGCATTATTTGTCGGCAATGAATATCAAAGTAACTCTTAAGTCCTATGAATCTGCAACTTACTTTGATGCAGTATACGGCGGCAAAGACTGGGATATCAGCCTGATCGGCACCAGAATCGGATCTGAAGGCTCTTTGCTTCTGTGGACACTGAGTGATCCTACCGGAAAGAGCGGATATAATCACTCTGGCTGGTACGATGAGAAATATAGACAACTCGTAACCACAGCTCGTAATACAACCAATGAAACCGAATATCTTTCAACCCTGAAGCAAGCACAGGAAATCTTTATGGATAATCTGCCCTGGCTCCCAGTTCAGGAAAACGAAGAGGTAAATGCGGCAAATGCTAGCATAAAAGGCTTAAAGGAGTTCTTGGTAAGTAGTTGGCTGGTTAAGACCTTATCTTTCGCATAATAGTACTTATTTGGAATGTGTTTATAGTTAAATAAGATGTTGATTGGAGTACTGCCACGCAGGCCGCGAAGCAGCCTGCGTGGCAGACTCTCTTCACACAAAATATTCATTCATTTTTTGCAACCTTTCGATGATGGCTTGAATACTCTTTAATACTAATCTCCAATCGATGACGATTCTGTCCTTGATTATTCCATCTCAGGTGGGAATCAGAGATAAAATATAGTGCCATTTTAATAGGATATAGTATAAGGCTAGTACATTGTAAAATTTTAATCTCGTATATTCCCCCGCCGAAGGCGGGGGAATATACGAGAACATTTAATCCATTGTCATATAAGATTTAGATATTACAAGGCACTAGAAGCAACTTTCAGGCCGATTATAAATCTGGCGCAGCTCGAAAGAGAGCAAACAGAAAGGAAATGTGACATGGCAATTTTACAAGTTAAAACAGAAAATGGAATCGTAGAAGGCCTTCCGTCCAGCAATCAGGCGGTAAGCTTATTCAAAGGAATTCCTTTTGCAAAACCCCCGGTAGGCGATTTAAGGTGGAAAGCTCCACAGCCGGCCGAATCTTGGGAGGGCGTAAAACAAGCATACAAATTTGCTCCCATTGCCATGCAATGTCGTTTTGCATCTGAAGGCGGCGGAAATACTTTAGCCGCCAGAGAATTCTATGTAGTCGAGTTTCCAATGAGTGAAGACTGCCTGTACCTGAACGTTTGGACACCGGCCAAAACCGCAAATGAAAAGCTGCCGGTTGGAATTTATATTCATGGAGGCGGTTACGAGACTGGCTATAGTTATTTAAATGCTTATGATGGGGATGGTTTCGCCAAGAGAGATATCGTCATCGTAACAATTCCTTATCGTGTGAATCTATTTGGATTTTTAGCTCACCCAGAATTGGCTGCCGAGGATCCACACGGCAGTACCGGCAATTATGGTACGATGGATCAGGTGGCGGCGATTGAATGGGTCATAAGGAATATAGCCGCTTTCGGCGGGAACCCTGAAAATATCACTCTATTTGGCCAATCTGCCGGTGGCAACAGCGTATCAAATTTGTGCGCTTCTCCTTTGGTAAAGGGTAAATTCAAGCGTGCAATTTTCCAAAGCGGCGGCGGCCTGAATAAAAAGGGAGTTATGAATTCCAGTTCCAAGGAGAACGCAGAAAAGATAGGTGTCCGATTTTTTGAGTTTCTGGGCGTAAAATCATTGGCCGAGGCCAGAGCAGTTGACGGCCAGACCCTAATCGAAAAATTCAAAGAATTTAAAGGCACTGATGGCTATTCCCAGCTGTTCCGTCCTTGTATCGACGGCTATGTGACACCGGAAGATCCTGCTGAGTATTTCCTTGCCGGTAAACAGCCCGATATCGATTATATGGTTGGTTGTACCAGGGATGAAATGCGCAAGCCAGGTGCCGCTGCTCCTGCTTATGATATTATCAAAGAACAGGCGAAAGCAAATTACGGTGATTTGGCTGAAAAATACTTAGAAGCGATTCAAGCCAAAGATCCGATTGCCTGTCAGCCTTATTTTGAAAATGGTATCGGTGACAATATGCTGTCTGGTGATTTGGCTTATTGTGAGAATCAACTGATGCTTGGTCGTAATCCGGCTTTCATGTACTACTTTACTTATGTGCCGCCGGGATGCGAAAAGATGGGTGCTTTCCATTCCGTAGAGCATCAATATGTCTTTCAGACCCTTGTCCGATCAAAACTTCCTTATACCGGATTTGATTTTGATCTATCCAATGAATTAGCAGATTATTGGGCTAATTTCATTAAGACGGGCAATCCCAATGGCGATGGAAAGCAAACTTGGAAGCCATATACCAAGGAGGCACCAGAAGTGTTGGAAATTGCTAAAGAACGTAAAATGATAAAGGCTCCGCGGGCAGCCAATGTTGCATTCCAGGTGGATTATACTTTGGGGAAAATCAAATAACGTTAAGCAAAACTAATTAGCATGGATATTTGGTTTGGAATGAAAAATCATTACAAAAATAATATGCCGATATTTGAATCCGCCGTCATCAAATCTCTATTTGGCGCACAATTAAAATAAAGTTTTAAGCCCAAAGAGATTTAGTTTAAGAATTTGGAACTGCAAGGATAATTTATCAGAGCGTCCCTTACATGAGTCAACCACGAATTAAAGGTAAACCTCCAAGTCGGTGTATGACAGACGCACCGGCCTGGAGGTTTACAATATTTAAACGACAATAAAAGGCATAGTATGACTGACTGCTTAATGAAAAGAGGGAAGAACAATGGTTAATATAAACACATTTGCATGCACCGAGCCTAATCCGGTGATACTTCGTATTCTCTGCCTCCTACAAACTTGTTCAGGATTTCTACAATGAAGTTCTGAACAAGTTCTTTTTTAGTTCTTACGACGACCTCAAAGGCGGCATGCATGAAGCCTTCCGGGTGGGGCATTTTCAGTATTCGGAAATCTTATTCAGTGACACCATAAGTCTTTGGATATATGATATAATATATGTCATTGCACTCATTATGCCAATTTTATGTCCTGTGGGTTCATCGCTAATGGGAGTACTGCCAACCATGGGAGATTAACCAATGAACCCTTTCGTTTTATGCGTTAACAGGAAAAGTCAACAGTGCCTTTACCGGCAGGGAACAGACTATGAGATGTTCTTTGATATTTGAATAATCTGTGCCGTGTGAATGGACCATGGCACTCATAATAAATTATTAAAAATCACCTTTAGAAGGGAAAATGAATATGAGCATTTTTTTCTACATTTTAGCCCACAATGTTGCCCCCATTTTTATTATGATCACGTTAGGTTTTATCATCAGCAAGAAATTTGATTTAAATATTAATACTCTCAGTAAGCTTAATTTCTATTTATTTGTTCCTGCATTTATCTTTGTGAATCTGTATACAACAAATTTAAATCTAGATATGTTGAAAATTGTATTTTTTTCGATTCTATATTTAACCACCGCAGATTTACTTTCTAGAATTGTCTCCAAAATTAGAAAATATGATATGGGCATGACGAATGCCTTTAAAAATTCAATCATGTTTAATAATACAGGTAATATAGGCTTATCTTTGATAACGCTAGTTTTCAGCAGCGCCCCTTTTATCATCAACGGGAAAACGCCCTACTTAAGCGAAGCATTGACGGCATTGATTACGGTTCTGGTTTTTATGAATATTACGATGAATACGCTGGGCTTCTACAATGCAGGCAGGGCAACGATGAGTTTCAAAAAGTCAATCACTCAGATATTTACAATGCCAACAATATATGTGATACCTATTACTTTATTTTTGAAATATATAAAATATGATGTGACGACAACTGTCGTGTGGCCTGCTCTGGTTTACCTTAAAGAAGGGCTTGTATCTATGGCTCTGTTAACATTGGGTGTTCAGCTTTCCAAAACTGAATTTAATTTTAAAAATGTAAATGTACATATATCAACGTTTACTCGTCTGATTATTGGACCGATCCTGGCTTTTATATATATTCGCTTATTTGGATTCACTGGTGCAACTGCTCAAACTGTGCTGATTGCTTATTCTGTACCTACAGCAGTAAATACAGCGCTAATTGCAGTTGAGTGTAATAATAATAAGGAATTCGCGACACAAGCAGTTGTGATATCCACAATATTTAGTTCGATTACTCTGACAATGGTCATATATCTTGCGAGAATTTTATTTCCCGTTTAATGCGATTGGGCGAAAGAAAAAAAGGCTCCGTATTAGTAGAATGCGGAGCCTTTTTCGTTCTGACACATGCCCTTTTTCGTAATTATTCCCCAAAATGTAATCATGAGTGCCAGAGCATTATAAAATCTTAACCTTTAATATATAGCCAATTAACTTAAAAACTGGCTATATATAAATCGTTATTTTCTTCCCCCGCCGAAGGCGGGGGAAGAAATCACAAGCTTGTTTTCAAGTTAATCAACTATACAAGAACCTCTGTTATTTGCGCTGTAGATACACAGAATTATCTGGCTGAAGCTCGGCGAAAAGCACTTCCTTTATCGATTGAATGCCCATTTGGGCAAGCTGCGCATTAAGCCATTGTGAGGTTAATCCAAGTTCCTTCAGATTTTGCGGCACAAGCTTTCCGTCTACGATCAGCTCAGTCGGTAAAAATCTTGATCCCGGTGACGAAATGTTCATATCCTTTTTGGTAGGTTGTTCTTTATCTGGTTTTTTAAGGATACTGAGTTCTCCATTGGGCTCCAAAATGGCATACTCAACATCAGTGATTGTAAATATGTCGTTGGTTCTAAGAAGCATGCTCAGGTCGTCTATATTCAGTCTGAGACTTTTAAGACTATCGGCAATAATTTGCCCTTTTTTTATGACAATTGTTGGCTCTCCATCCAATAGAACGCGCGCTTTTGCCGATTTCATGCTGACAAATTCGATAAGAAATATAAGAACGCTCCACAAAACCATTCCGGTGATTCCATCTAAAATCTTAACATCCTTGTGAATAATCATATCACCAGCCATATTCCCCATGGCGATTCCCGTTATATATGTGAATACGGTTAACTGGCCGAGCTGCTTTTTACCCATTACCCTGGTCAGTACAAGTAGAAGGAAAAACCCGACCAGTGTTCTAAATACAGCATCCATTAAGGTTCCCCCCTCAGTATCTAGATACTAATTGCAAACTAAACAGAATTATCTTGCCGTCAATAAGGGTTGGTATTATAGCCAATTGCTACATTGTAAAATGAAATGCGACAGAAAAAAGATAGCCCAAGGCAGCCAAAACGTGTAGAATAGAGTTTGCAACAACAACATTCACACAAGGAGGCAGCCATGAGCCACCACCATTTTACAACATTCGAACGAGGAAAGATAGAAGAACTCCGTCAAATCGGATATACGACCCGGAAAATCGCATCACGTCTGGGATGTCACCACAGCAGTATCGCTAGAGAATTGAAACGTTTTTACGGTGCCCGAGCGTATAACGCAGAAGAAGCACAACTGGATTACCAGAAGAAACGGCACAACAGCAAACCTCAAGGGAAATGGAACGAGGAGTTGTGCGCAGTTGTGGCAGAAAAGCTGAAAGAGACCTGGTCGCCAGAACAAATATCACATACCGTTACTTCAAGCCAACTGAGCTTTAAAACCATATACAACTGGCTTTATGCCGGACGACTGAACGGACTTACCGCAGATGTGCTGCGCCGTAATGGAAAAAAGAGAAGCTGTAAAAATCTTGCGCATTATGCTCGTGGTACTTCTATCCACAAGAGACCCAAAGAGGTATATACCAGAGAAACATTTGGGCATTGGGAACTTGATACGGTGGTTTTCTCTAGGGGTTCCAGCGGTTGCTTGGCCACCTTTGTGGAACGAAAAACAAGGTTCTATACAGCCGTTCCCATTCCTGATCGAACGGCAGCTTCC
This sequence comes from Oscillospiraceae bacterium, assembly GCA_963664585.2. GTDB lineage: Bacteria > Bacillota > Clostridia > Oscillospirales > Ruminococcaceae. Next base: position 101,736 of record CAXXEO010000008.1, read on the forward strand.
ATGGAAGCTGCAATCAAGCACCTGCACACTTTATTGCCACAAGGCACATTCAAAACAGCAACAACAGATCGTGGCGGTGAATTTGCCTGTTATGATGTAATCCAGAAAGATCTATGCTTAACTCTTTATTTCGCTGATCCATATTGTCCGCATCAGAGAGGAAGCAATGAGTACGGTAACAGTTTACTCAGAGAGTTCTTTCCGAAAGGTACTGTTCTGTCAACTGTTTCTCATCAAAACCTGTCTTCTTCTCTTCTGCTTATAAACAATAGACCCCGAAAATGTCTTAATTGGAATACACCTTCCCAGCTCTTTCTACTCGAACTGTCGCATTTGGCTTGACAATGTAGCAATTAACTTAAAAACTGGCTATATATAAAACGTCATTTTCTTCCCCTGCCTTCGGCGGGGGAAGAAATCACAAGCTTGTTTTCAAATTAATCAACTATATTACGGCTTTACTGATGCAGATGCTTATACTATTTAGAATAGAAATTGTAAAAACGTACCCTTTCTCCTGCGTACGGCAGAGGAAAGGGTATAGAAAAGTATTTGTATTACATGAGGAAATTGACCATATCTTCTCTGATATTTTGCATAGTGCGTTCCTGAGGGTGTCTGAAAGCCTCACCGGTGATATTTTCCTCAATATATTTGGAAAGACGTTTTTTTTCAGTTTCAGTCAAACTGGAATATTTGGATACTGTCCACTCGTTATTTTGGGGATGAGTCAGGGGATGTTCAATACTCAAACCGCCCTCAAAGTCCTTTTCTGCTCTTCCAAAGTTTATTCCCCCGATACCCGTATCATAATCCATAGGTATTTCATCTGAGCTATCATTTGTCGCTCGATTAGTCCTATTATAATCCGTGTCTTCTTCAAAATGATTGCTATCTCTTCCTGTAAACTCTTTTTTATCCATAAATATTTCTCCCTTTTCTTGTGTTTTAATAATATATTTCCCGCCTGATGACCCTATATACTAAGAAAGCAGTTTTTCAAGTTCCAAAGCTGAAGTGACAGGGGGCATGCAAGTAAATCCTTTACACAAGTAAACGGTAGGAAGGCCGTCGATCAAGCAATGTTCTTTCTGCTCGCCGGAATTTACTACCTTGATGTTGAGAAACGGGTGATACTTACTTCGCAAAATCGAAAGCATTTCTTTTAGTTGGTCAGCATGGTCCGCTACTAAGACGGCGTCAATGCTCCCTTTTTGATGGCAAAGGATATCGATGGCACTAAAGGTGTGCCCCATGGGTATGGCTTCGATGTCCGCCATAAAGGTTTCCAGTGTTTTAGTGGTCAGCTCGGTAAGTGTAATATCGTGCGTCAATTTTGACAGCCGCATATTGTTATATACAGATATAGCGTTTGCAGAAGGCATTGCACCGTCATAGATCTCTTTCGGGCGTGTAAGCATTGCCTCTGCATCCTTATCGCTGAGAAAAAATCCCCCCTCATTCGGGTCGAAAAAATTGTCGATAAAAATGCGGTCCAGCGATAAAGCCTTTTGTAGATAACTTTCATCAAAGGTAGCCTGATATAGTTCTATCAAACCCCAGATGAAGAAAGCGTAGTCATCGGCGCTGCCAGGATATTTTGACTCACCATCGCAATAGCGTGCCAACAGCTTGCCTTCCCGCGTCTGTAAACTGTCAAGCACAAAACGTGCAGCCATCATGGCATAAGAGACATACTCATCTTTTTCCAACACCTTTCCCGCCATTGCGAGAGCAGCAATGGCGAGACCGTTATAGGAAGTGAGGATTTTTTCATCCCGTGAAGGGCGTATACGGTTCTGCCGGAACGTAAAGAGCTTCTGCCTGCAAGTATCGGCAAACTCTTGGCGATTTTCGGGAACTCCAACGTCGATCGTGTTTAGAATATTGGTGCCCTCAAAGTTGCCTTTTTCGGTGACATTAAAGTATTGACAAAACTCACCGGCCTGACTGCCGAGAGTACTTTCGATTTCAGCTTTGGAAAAACAGTAGAATTTACCCTCAACGCCTTCAGAATCCGCATCCTCGGCGGCATAAAAGGCACCGTTTTCACTGCGCAAATCACGAACAAGATAGGTAATGATTTCTTCCGCCGTCTTTTGGTATTTGGGATCCTTGGTAATCGAAAAGCACTCGGTATACACTAGGCATAAAAGAGCGTTATCATAAAGCATTTTCTCAAAGTGAGGGACAAGCCAGCGTCTGTCAGTCGAATATCGAGAAAAGCCGAACCCCACGTGATCGAATATTCCTCCTGATCGCATACTGTCCAGAGTTTTGGTGCAGATTTCAAGTGCCCTGGTGTTTTGTTCACACACGCTATATTTCAGTAAAAACAAAAGATTGTGTGGAGTGGGGAATTTAGGCGCATTGCCAAACCCTCCATAAACGCTGTCAAAGCTCTCGGAAAGCTGCCGAAATGCTGTAAGGGTCAGTTTTTCATTAATTGCTTTCGATGTCTTAGCCTCTGGCGCGATTGCCTTTACTATTTTTTCACCATGCTTGATCAAATCATCGCGCTTGTTTTGCCAAAGTGAGGCGATATTTTGCAGCAGGCTCGGAAAACCCACCATCCCGCCTCGATCTTCTTGTGGAAAGTAGGTTCCGGCGAAAAAAGGCGTTTTATGGGCATCCATAAAGATACTCAGCGGCCAGCCTCCGGAGCCTGTGAGAGTCTGGCAGACGCGCATATAAATGTTGTCAACATCCGGGCGTTCTTCACGGTCTACCTTGATGCTGACAAAGTGATCGTTTAAAAAAGCTGCGATAGAATCATCCTCAAAGGATTCATGGGCCATGACGTGGCACCAATGGCAGGTACTTAAATAGAACCAAGTTAACTATACCCAATAGATAAGAAGATAGGTTTATCTTCTACTTTTGCTTTCTGAAAAGCCTCTTCGCACCAAGGAAACCATGCAACTGGATTATAAGCATGTTGTAATAAATACGGTGACTTTTCATTAGCTAATCTATTGGGTATTTTGTTACTTGACATTGGGCATCACCACCTTTTTAATATTAATTTCATCAATATTATTATCAAATATATTTTAAATATTTAACTTATTAAATATTGTATTAATAGATGACACTATTCACTTAGCTTGTTAATGGTATTGTCAGAAGTGGATCATTCATATTCCAATAGTTGACAATAATTAATTAATGGTTATTATTATTATTATTTACTGGTTGAATATAGAAATATGAGGTGGGATTATCAAGTATGTTATTCGTATCACCACAGAGTTATCGTGAAATGTTAAATAAGATTGCATGGGGTTTATTTTGGGCTGTATTAATTGAAATATTTATATTATCACAATTCAATCCTGATATTGCTAATTTACTTAAAAACAACTCGTTTGGCATAATATATGAAAAAGTAGGAATTAAAATATATATTGCATATTTTTATATTCCTATATTATTTGCCATTATAGAAAATATTATAAAACTTCACGACAAAATCTCAGATGTCTTTAAAATAAGATATAATTTCGATAAAGACATAATCATTACCCTATTCTTCAAAAACCTAAATCTTATGCTATTATACGAAAAAATAAATTCTGGTAATAGGGATAAAATAATGACAGACATTTTTTACCGATATGCAGGTTATGGTAATCCTGTTATTGACAGACATCTTATTGATATGGCTTTAGGAACTTGGTGTTGGTATTGGATTATTTTAGATTCAACTTTTGTTACTATAATTTTTGCATCTGTTTCTATTTGTTTTGGATTTGCGGTTAATATACTCATTGATTATTTTTTAATAATATTAATAATGTTTTTTGTAATGGATTATATAAAAAAAGATGCTAAGAAATATGCAATTGAAGAAGTCAATGCTATATTGAGCGATAGTGATAGGGAAAAAATAATTAAGGATTATTTAATAAATGCATTACATAATTGAAGACAAAATAATTGTTAAATCTGAAAATGCTGCCAAATCCTATGATCAGCCAAACAAACGAGTACTAGAATTTATTGATTCAATTACAAATTCGATGGTAGTTCTTGACTATGGATGTGGTAAGTTTCGATATACTATTCCGTTATCATTAAATGCAAAAGCGGTAATAGCAATTGATTCAAAAGAACAAATTGAAAGAACACAGACTATTAATAAGCTAAAAACTACATTGTTAAAATATGCAAAGGAAAAAATGAGCAATGTTAAAGTATTCGAATTGCAAGATGACAAATGGAAAAAGGTAAAATATGATATTGTTCTTTGCACAAATGTATTATCAGCGATTCCAAATTACGAAATGCGACTCTGTGTTTTAAAGAATATTAAGGCATCGTTAAATAATGATGGGAAAGCATTTATTTCTGTTCAATATAGAAATTCATATTTTAATTCTTATAACTCTCGTAATAATACATACAAATATTATGATGGATGGATTATTCGCAATAATAAAAGTTATTCATTCTATGGGATAATAAAACCAAATGAGATAATCTCTATGTGTTCAGAAGCGGGACTAAAAATTATTAATTTTAAATTATTAGATGGTAGTATATATATTATTGCAGGATTAGGTATGTAAATACTTTAAATAAGTCTGAATAAATTCATTAATGAAATGTTGATAATCTAATTATCAAGCCAGTTTTATAGCTGGCTTAATTTATACAATAATGCCATGTAATGGAACAAAAGCCTTGGATATATGAACTAATATAACTGTATTTATTATTGATAACTTGTTTAATTAATCCATAAATTTTGGTTCTGCCATCAGACGTGGCACCAGTGACAAGTGGAATACCCAATTGAAAGGAAAATTGGCTTGTCTTCTATTTCTGCCTTTTGAAAGGCTTCATCATTCCAAGGATACCAGTTAACCGGATTGTGGGCGTGCTGGAGTAGATAGGGCGATTTTTCATTTATCAGTTGGTTAGGGAGCCTGTTTGTATCAGCTGGCATCGTATCACCTTTTTCATAAACATATTATAGTTGATTAACTTGAAAACAAGCTTGTGATTTCTTCCCCCGCCGAAGGCGGGGGAAGAAAATGACGTTTTAACTATAGCCAGTTTTTAAGTTAATTGGCTATAGCATTATTGTACCCAAAAAACAAAAAGGATGCCAATTAGGTATCCTTTTATTAAAATCCTTTTGGCCTGACTGCTTACATGTATAAAGCTCGAAAACTTTGCGGGCACATATTGCCATTGATTTTTATGAAGCTTTGCTGTAATATAGTTAATAACTTAAATATTAATATATTATATATTAAGGAGGAAATAAAATGGACCTTACTTTAAAAGAGCAGTTAGTTCGTGCTATGCTTCGTTTTAAAAAAGTGGGCATGACATTTCCACAGGGTCTTGATATCCGCATGCATGAACTTTTTGTTATGAATGGGATTGCAAAGAATGAGTCCTGCAAAGATAAGGATGTTTATGTATCTGACATACAATCCAATCTTTATATTACAAAACCTGCTGTTTCGCAGATGCTCAATGCACTAGAAAAAAAAGGATATATCAGCCGTGAGATTGGCAAGAGCGACCGTAGAAAAATTGCGCTAACGCTTACTTTAAAAGGACGAGAGATTTTAAAACAGACGAGAGAATATACCGATCAGACGTTGGGAAAGGTCATTTCTCGTTTTGGGGAGGAAAACACGCGGCAACTGATAGAGCTCTTCACTCTATTGGCGGATATATCTGAAGATTTGAAGCATGAAGCCTTACAGGAAAACAAAAAAGGAGACGATCTATTTGATTAAGCTTGCGAAATATCTCAAGCCATTTTCCATCGGCTTGGCTTTGGCAATAGCGCTATTATTCGGGCAGGCCATGTGTGATCTAAACCTGCCAAATTATATGTCTGACATTGTGAATGTTGGTATACAACAAAACGGCATTGAGCACTCTGCTCCGAACGCGATCAGCCAAAACGGGAAAAATCTTATGACCACCTTCATGACAGAAAGTGAAAAGCAGCTCGTTGATCAAAATTATGTCCTTGTATCCGGGGAGGACAAGAATGCAGACGGGAAAACTTATAACAGCCTTTATCCCAAAGCAGGTACGCAGATTTATGTAAAAAAGGATGCAGACGAAGCTGTCAATACCCATCTAGATAACGCCTTTGGAATTGCCACATGGACACTCATCAATGTCATGCAAAAAATGCCTGCAGAGTCTGGGCAAACTAACGCTGGCAGCTTATCAACTGATGTAAAAAATTTAGATATTTCAAAGCTTTATCAGGCTATACCAATGCTTGACAAGTTATCAGCGGCTGCAATTACTGCCGCACATGAAAAAGCAGTTGCCACTGATGGAAGCCTTTTAAAACAAGGCGGCATTATGCTCGCGAAAGCTTTATATAGTGAATTAGGCGTGGCTACAAACAGCACTCAGACTGACTATATTCTTAGTATAGGTCTTAGGATGCTTGCGATTGCCCTTTTGGGGGGATTGGCAACAGTTTCAGTCAGTTTAATATCGTCGAGAATTGCGGCCGGAGTTGCCCGAAACTTACGAAAAGATGTGTTCAATAAGATTGAGGGTTTTTCAAACAACGAATTTGATAAGTTTGGGGTTGCTTCTCTCATTACACGGTGTACCAACGACATCACCCAAATACAACAGCTTCTTATGATGGGAATTAGAATGATCTGCTATGCACCAATCATGGGAATTGGCGGCATCATTATGGCCGTAAACAAATCGGCCTCCATGAGTTGGATTATCGCGGTAGCGTGTATTGTTCTTGTTGGTATGATTATGGTGATAATGTCTATTGCCATGCCAAAATTTAAGGCCATACAAAAACTGGTCGATAAACTGAACCTGGTTTCCAGAGAGAACTTAAGCGGCATGATGGTAATTCGTGCATTTGGTACGCAAGAACATGAGAGCAAACGCTTTGAAGCGGCAAATCAGGACTTGACGAAAACAAATCTGTTTGTAAACCGCATCATGGTGTTTATGATGCCTGCGATGACGCTTATTATGAATGGCGTAACCCTGTTGATTGTCTGGGTTGGTGCTCACCAAATAGTAAACTCTACTATGCAGGTTGGAGATATGATGGCATTCATGCAATATGCTATGCAAATCATTATGTCGTTCTTGATGATTTCCATGATGTTTATTTTTGTGCCTCGGGCGGCGGTTTCAGCAGTACGTATCGTCGAGGTGTTGGAAACTGAGAATACTATTGTTGATCCCCAAAGCCCCAAAAACTTTGATGCAGCAAAAAAAGGTCTTGTGGAGTTTAGGCATGTATACTTTCGTTATCACGGCGCGGAAGAAGATGCACTAAGCGATATAACCTTTACAGCAAAGCCTGGGCAAATGACCGCCATTATCGGGCCAACCGGTTCCGGAAAAACAACGATCGCTAACATGGCACTGCGTTTTTATGATGTAAGCGAAGGCCAAATTTTAGTTGATGGTGTGGATGTGCGAGAGGTCAAGCAAAAGGATTTGCGTAAGAAAATCGGATATATACCACAAAAAGGGGTGCTGCTTTCTGGCACCATAGCATCTAACCTTAGATACGGCAAGAAAGATGCGTCAGATCACGAGATTGAAACTGTGGCGAACGTTGCGCAGGCCATGGATTTTATTGAGGAAATGCCAGAGCGTTTTGAATCGGCAATTTCACAAGGTGGTACTAATATTTCTGGTGGGCAAAAACAGAGATTATCCATTGCACGCGCACTGGCAAAGGAACCGGAAATATTTATTTTTGATGATAGCTTTTCTGCTTTAGACTTTAGAACTGATGCTGATCTACGCAAAGCTCTGAAAGAACACACGAGTAGCAGTACGGTTATCATTGTGGCACAAAGAATCAGTACGATTCGAAACGCAGAGCAAATACTCGTGCTGGATGAGGGCAGAATCGTTGGATGCGGTACACATAAGGAACTTCTAATGAACTGTCCGCAATATTATGAGATTGCCTCATCGCAATTGTCACAGGAGGAATTAGCTTGAGTCAGGAAAACAACAGAAAAAATAGCTTGCCAAGAGGTCCGATGGGTGGCGGCCCCGGTATGATGGCTGGCATGATGCCCGGTGCAAAGCCGAAGGACTTTAAAGGCTCAATTACAAAACTCATTGGATATTTGGGAAAGCATAAATGGACGATTATTTTTGTGTATACGCTGGCGATTGTCTCCACAGTGTTTACGATTTTAGGCCCAAAGATTTTAGGAAAGGCTACCGATGAACTTTTTACCGGAATCATGAGCCGTATTACAGGCACTGGCAGTGTAAATTTTGAAAAAATCGGCGGGATTATTTTGTCGCTGATTGGGCTATATGGTGTCGGCGCTATCTTCTCCTACTTGCAAGGCTTTGTAATGACGGGTGTAACTGCCAAGGTCACATTTAAGCTAAGAAATGATATAAGTGATAAAATGCACAAGCTTCCCTTGAGATATTATGACAAAACGACCCATGGTGAGGTGCTCAGCAGAATTACCAACGATGTTGACACGATCAGCCAAACTTTAAACCAAAGCCTGACGCAGATGATCACTTCCATAACTTCGCTTATCGGCATAGCCATCATGATGCTATCCATCAGTTGGCAGCTTACTTTGGCGGCATTGTGCGTTATTCCTGTTTCCATGTTCGTTGTGATTCTGATCGTAAAAAAATCACAGACTCACTTTAAAAATCAGCAAAAGTTTCTGGGAAGCCTCAATGGACATGTAGAAGAAATGTTTGGCAGTCATGTTGTGGTAAAATCTTTTTGTGGTGAAGAGGATTCGGCTAAAACCTTTGAGAAATATAACGAATCTCTTTACAATTCAGCTTGGAAAGCAAATTTCTTGTCAGGTCTTATGATGCCGATCACCGGATTTATTGGTAATCTCGCTTATGTGGCTATCTGTATTTTGGGCGGTTATTTTGCCTCGAACGGTACATTGACTATCGGTGGCATACAAGCCTTTATTCAGTATGTACGCTCATTTAACCAACCCATTTCTCAAATCGCCAATATCTCTAATGTTCTGCAGCAAACAGCGGCGGCGGCCGAACGTGTATTTGAATTTTTGGCTGAGAAAGAAGAAGTCGAAGATGAGTCTAATGCGCTTTCTGTGAATCATAATGATGCAGTGCCAAATACGGATACTCTTGTCCATATTGATGGCCATGTCAGCTTTGAGCAGACATCATTTGGTTATGATCCAGATAAAACCATCATTCATAATTTTAGCGCCAAGGTCAATCCCGGACAGAAAATAGCAATTGTCGGCCCGACAGGCGCTGGGAAGACGACGATTGTAAAACTTTTAATGCGCTTTTATGATGTAAACAGCGGGGCAATCACGATTGACGGACACGATATCAGGACGTTCAAGAGGGATGAACTTCGTTCGCTGTTTGGCATGGTATTGCAGGACACCTGGCTGTTTAATGGTACGATAGCCGATAATATTCGATACGGAAGGTTCAATGCTTCCAATGAGGAAGTGAAAAACGCAGCGAAAGCCGCTCAGGTTCATCATTTTGTACGGACACTGCCTGACGGATATAACATGGTATTAAATGAAGAGGCTGATAATATTTCACAAGGTCAAAAACAACTTCTGACGATTGCCAGAGCTATTTTAGCTGATCCTGAAATACTGATTCTCGATGAAGCGACCAGCAGCGTTGATACCCGTACCGAGGCTTTGATTCAGAAAGCAATGGATAATCTGATGAAAGGACGCACGAGCTTTGTGATTGCACATCGTTTATCCACGATTCGAAATGCCGATTTGATTTTGGTTATGAACGACGGCGATATCATTGAGCAAGGCACCCATAATGAACTGATCGCTTTAAACGGGTTTTATACAAACCTATACAATTCACAATTCCAAAAGGCAGTATAATTCATATTCATAAGGGTTCTATTTGCTAAACCTGTTTGTGGGATAGGAGTATTATTTCGATTTAAATTGGCCTGACAAAATACAGAATCTATAGCCAATTAACTTAAAAAGTGGCTATATATAAAACGTCATTTTCTTCCCCCACCGAAGGCGGGGGAAGAAATCACAAGCTTGTTTTCAAGTTAATCAACTAATCATAAAGGCTGTGAACTCTTGGATGATAAGGGTTTACAGCTTTTCTTTATATTTTTGTTTCAGATTTCCTCCTCCGGCTGAGAAATAGAAGGCAAATTATCGTTTGATTTAGGATTACTATTAATCAATTTGTCCAACTTCAATGATTATTCTGGAGCTGTTTGGAGAGCTTAATTAAACGTCCAAACCGAATAATCAATGGTTATGAGCTATAGTTGATTAACTTGAAAACAAGCTTGTAATTTCTTCCTCCGCCAAAGGCGGGGAAGAAAATGACGTTTTATCTATAGCCAGTTTTTAAATTAATTGGCTATATATGATTTGTTGTTGCAATTGAGAAAACAGACCTGTAAAAAAGCAACTATTGAAGGCTTTGATTTACTGCTGTCTAAAAAACAGGCGACTATAAATTGCTTTTTGCGGTGCTTAAGGTGCGATGTTTTGTCCTTTTTTATCACTGGTGAATTTTTCATGAGTAAGCTGATAAAAATAAACTTAATGAAGGCCGGAGGTAGATTAGATGACAGAGCCCGCAAGGATGACTATAGATGAAATTGATAATCTGATACCTGATGGCGAAAGCCGTAAAAAAACGGCGCGACAGTTGGGAAGATCAATCAAAAAAGAGATGCATTTTATAACGGCAGGCTATACGGCTCTGCCTCAAACGGGACGTACCCCTGCGCAGCAATGGCTTTGGGACAACCACTATTCCCTGGAACGGGAGGCGCGACTTTGTCTCGTTGAACTTTCTGCCATGCAAAAGAGGCGGTTTCCCCAGGGGGTTGAGAGAATATATGAGATGCTCTACCGTGTTTTATCCAAACTTTCACCATCGCTGGATGATGAGAGTATTGTAATGGTGCTTTCGCGCATTGACCTGCGTTGCCCGCTCACCGTCGGGCAGCTCAGTCTTTTGCCGACCTTGCTGCGATTAGCGCTCATTTCTATTGCTTACGGTGCGGTATACGAGGGACTGGAGAGAGAAGATGCCGAAAGAGAAATAAGTTATGCGGTCAAGGGTCTGACAGCGCTTTATCAGATCGATTTTGCTGCGATTGAAGATACGGTTAGTCAAATAGAAAGGATTCTTTGTCTTGATCCATCTGGCATTTATCCAAAGATGACTGAGGAAAGCCGATCGTATTACAGAGGAAGGGTAGCCGCTATTGCCATGCGCAGGGGGTGTGAGGAAAGGGAAATTGCTCTAGAGGCGGTCGAGCGGGCCAAAAAAGGTACGGACGAGCGTACTCGTCATGTCGGCTACTATATTCTCAAAGATCCGGTTTCGACATCTCAAAAGCGCGCAAAGGGGAGGATGTTAATTATAGGCGCGCCCGTTGCCGCCATGGGTATTTCTGCGTGTATCGGATTATACCTTGAAAACTTCTGGGTTTTTCTTCTGCTCATTCTGCCGTTTTGGGAATGCACACGCATCCTTTTGGAACGGCTTATTTATCCTTCTGTTCCTGCCGATTTCATCCCTCGGATGGATTTTGATAAAACTGGAGAGAGGCCCCATGTTGTTGTGGCGGTGGCAACCCTGCTTCCTCAGGCTGCTGAGGCGGAAAAGCTGGGCAAGAGGCTGGTATCTCTGCATTTTAAAAACCGGTATCATAACGCCTGCTACTGTATCCTTGCGGATTTCTCCCAATCGGGAGAGCCTCTTACACCCGAAGATCAGGCGCGAGCGGAGGCGGCGGCAAGGGTAGTTAGAAGTCTCAACAGTCGATACGACAACCGCTTTGCGCTTCTTGTGCGCCGCCGCAGCTATTCCCACACCGAGGATGCCTTTACCGGTTGGGAAAGAAAACGCGGTGCGATTACCGAGCTGTTTCGCTTTTTAAAGGGGGAAAATACCGATTATTATACCTTCGAAGGGGACAGGCGGCGCCTGAGAAGGGCCCAGTATTGCGTGACACTGGATGCCGACACACAGATGACCTTTCGCAGTTTGGAGAGAATGGTTGCAGCAGCGGTACATCCCTTAAATCGTCCGCTTATTGACGAGAAAAGAGGGATTGTGACTGACGGATATGGCATACTGGTCCCGCGCATCGGCGTCGATTTGAAAAGTGCCGAGGCGACCAGCTTTTCTCGGGTGATGGAGGGAAGCGGGGGTATTACACCATATGACACGAGGACAAAGGATCTTTATCAGGACCTTTTCGGAGAGGGAATCTTCTCAGGAAAGGGTCTTCTGGATATCGACAGTTATTACAAGCTTTTAAACAATTCCCTTCCTCAGGGGCAAATCTTGAGCCACGATATTCTGGAGGGAGCCTACCTTAGGGTAGGTTTTATGTCCGATATCGAAATGACCGACCAGACACCTCCCAACGCCGACAGCTGGCTTTTACGCTTCCACCGCTGGGTCAGAGGGGATTGGCAAAACGTACTTTTCCTAAAAAGACGCTTTCGGCTGGATGCAGAGGAATATAAAAATCCTATATCTATGCTTTCTAAATATAAGCTATGGGATAATCTGAGACGTTCCATGACCCCACCGGCGATGCTTCTCTGCCTTGTTTACGCGATGATCGCCAAACATTCGGCTAATGCGCTGGTTTTTGCGGTAACCCTTGCTCTTCTCCTGCCACCGCTGATATCCGCCGTATCCTCTGCGGTCAGCGGAGGCTTTTTCGTCTTATCACGACGGTATTTTGCCGGTTTTCTGCCCTTTGCCGCCGATATGCTGGGGCGGGCGTACTTTAGCGCCGCACTTCTTGTCGAGCAGTCCGGTATTGCCGTTGACGCCATGATAAGGGCATTATATCGCACATTTGTCTCGCGCAAAAACACCCTTGCGTGGACAACAGCGGCCCAGCAGCAAGCGAAAAACTATAAAACCCACGGATTTATCTTGCGTTTTCTACCTGCGCAGCTCATTGGGATGACGATCTTCCTCCTTGCCGAAAATCCATTTTTGCTTATATATGGGGGGATATTCTCAACCATCCACCTGACCATCTATTTAAGCGGACGTCCCCATGGGCATCGGCAGCTCGAACTGAGCGAGGAGGACAGGGGCGAGATTTTGGGATATGCGGCGGCTATCTGGCGCTTTTTTGAAAATTATGTGGATGAAAAAAACAATTTTCTGCCTCCCGACAACATACAGTTCGCCCCAGCCTACGCGGTGGCTGCACGCACCTCACCCACCAATATTGGGATGTACCTTCTTTCTGTGCTTGCGGCAAAGGACTTTGGCTTTATCGATCTAGAGGGAATGCATATGCGAATCGATCGCACCCTTTCCACCATAGAGCGGATGGAACGTTATCATGGTAACCTCTACAACTGGTACAGTACGATTGACTTAAGCCTTCTTCGACCGGCCTTTATATCTGCTGTGGACAGCGGCAATTTTGTTTGCTCACTGGTTGCCCTCAAAGAAGGGGTGCTTGAATGGGGAGGAAAGGGCGCTGAGGGTCTGGTATCCAGAATTGAAACCCTCATATCGGATACAGACCTATCAATATTCTACAGCAAGCGGCGAAAGCTTTTGTCCATTGGGATTGATCCTGACACGGACTTAACCAATCACTCTTATTACGATTTTCTAATGAGTGAAAGCCGTATGACCAGCTACTATGCCATTGCATGCGGCCAGGTGGAAAGAAAGCACTGGGGTGCTCTTAATCGCAGTATGACAAGAAATGGTTCCTATGCGGGCCCGGTGTCTTGGACAGGAACAATGTTTGAATATTTTATGCCTTATCTTCTTCTGCCTGATTACGGGGGTTCATTGATGGGCGAGGGACTTCGGTATTGTCTTTATTGCCAAAAAAAGCAAAAACGCCCGTCCTTTAGTCCTTGGGGAATATCCGAAAGCGGCTTTTATGCCTTCGATCAGCATTTAAACTACCAGTACAAAGCCCACGGCGTTCAGCAAATCGGTGTAAAGCGCGGACTGGACCGCGAGCTTGTTCTATCGCCTTACTCATCATTCCTCACACTGCCCTTCAGTCCTGGAATGTCTATCAAAAACCTGAGACAGTTTAAGGAACTGGGAGCCTATGGAAGTTATGGCTTTTTTGAGGCAATGGACTGTACACCAAGCCGGACGGCCAGTTCACCTTATTCTATTGTGCGCAGCTATATGTCACATCATCTTGGTATGAGTTTGGTAGCCTGTGATAATGCACTCTCTGATCAGATCATGCAGCGGCGTTTCATGAATGATGACAGCATGGCTTCGGCGGAAGAATTTCTTCAGGAGCGAATTGCAAAAGAAACTGTGGTGTACGGACGCGCGCGGGTAGCAGGGCTTTCCGAGCGTCCCTCATCGCTGAGAGGGGGGGATGAAAGCTTGATTGACATTGATAGCGCGATGCCACGCGCCATGCTCTTGTCCAACGGGGAACTGACTGAGATTCTGACGGATACGGGGGCGGGTTTTCTGCGAAGCGGAAGCTGTGACCTGACACGCCACAGTCCGGATATCCTTCGCCGCGCGCAGGGAATATTTGCGTTTATTAAGGTAGGAGGCAGACTGATCCCCGTGACGAAATCACCGCTTGAATTTACAAATGTCTCCTATGAGGTCAAAGGAGATTCCACAGGGGTGACATTTGCGGCTGAAAGCGGACACATTGAGGCCTCTATGCGTTGTATGGTCTATCCAACAGTCCCAACTGCGCAGCGTCAGCTCATTATTAAAAACAAAAGCGCAAAAAAACAAACGGTTGAAGTTCTCTTCTATCTTGAGCCCACATTATCGCCTGCGGGAGATTACAACGCTCATCCTGCCTTTTCCAAGCTGTTTGTGTCCTCCTCCTATGATGCGGAAAGCCGTTCAGTTACCTTTGCTCGATGCAAAAGAGGTGCGTGCGAGGAGATCTATTTCACCGCTGCCCTGCTGGAAAAGGCGGATTTCGATTTTGAACTCAAAAAAGAAAATCTGTTTTCTTCCCCCGATGGCTTTGCATGGGTGAAAAATTTTGACCACATCCCTTTTACAGGTCTAATGGGCACACCTGATGGTGTTTTAGCGATTCGAGCGAAACTTGTAATTAATCCAAATTCGCAGGGTCAGCTCACTCTTTTGATGCACGAGTCAAAATCCATCCAGGATGGGATTGCCGGCATTATATCAGCGCGGCGACGTGGCGGAATGCCTAAGGAAAAGGGTGCTCCCGGTCCCATTGCAATGGATTCGGCTGAGGGAAGAATCTGCCTGGACCTTTTGGCACAGCTCCTTTTCGGACGCGAAGGTGGGGTGGAAAGGGAAGAAGCTGCCTTAAAAAACGTCCAAGGCCAGTGCGCGCTGTGGCCGCTTAGTATATCTGGCGATCTGCCTATCGCTGTGCTCGCTCTCGAAGAAGAGTCTGATCTTGAGGAACTGATGTTTTATCAGAGCATTCAAAGCAAGTTAAGAGTGTGTGGAATTGAGTTTGACATCTGTCTGTTGTACGCTTCGCTTCGCAGTGAGGAGCTTTTAGGAAAAGCCCTTCAGGTGATCGCCGAGGGGGGGAGAGAGGGAATTCTTGGGGCAAGGGGCGGCATATTTTTTGTGGATACCGACAGCTGCCGCGAAGATACGGTGACCTTGATTCGAGCGTCAGCAAGGAATATCCCAATGGCCAGGTCGGGAGAACGCCGACTAACAGCTTTTCATCCGACTATGCAAAGACCCGTCGAGAGAAAAGAATTTTTACTCGAGGGCCTCCCCGTGTATGGTGGATGCTTTGTGAATGACCGGTTTTATGTTGACAGAATCTCGCCACTGCCATACTGCCATTTGCTTTCAAACCCCGGATTCGGAAGCTTAATGTCCGACAAGGCACTTGGCTTTACATGGGCAACAAACTCGCGTGAAAACAAGCTTACTCCCTGGTACAACGATATTGCAACTGACAATAACGGTGAACTTCTGCTGCTAAGGGTTGGAGAAAGCTGTTACAACCTGATTGAAGGCTCTCTGGCGTCATTTTCATCAAAGGACGCCCTTTACGAGGGGATGGCGGGAAGAATATCCACCCACGTCGAGGTGAGTGTCGCCACGGCTGGAGGCGTTAAATATATGGATGTAACCTTGACAAATCAGGATGAACGGGAGGTGGAGGCCATCTGTGCCTATTATATTGAACCGGTGCTGGGTGTAGACAGAAGCCGCGCCATGTTCATTAAACCACATCTTGACAAAGAGGGTCTGCTGCTGTCAAATCCGTATGGCTCTGGCGTTATGGGCTATGCACTGATGGCAAGCAACAGCGAAATTTCTTATGCGACTACCAACCGGGCCGCTTTTCTCAGTGGGGACTGGCTCAAAAAAGAAGTGAAACCACAAAGTGACCCCTGCGCCGCTATTATCATCAAACGGCAACTGCCCCCTAAACGCAGCGTGCACATCCGCTTTATTCTGGGATTCGCTACAGAGGAAAAGGCGGTGAAAAGGCTGGCTGCTATGCCAAAATCTACCGGTTGGCATCCGGAAAACAGCTATCGGATCACCACCCCCGATAAATATCTGGATAGCTTTATCAATGGCTTCCTTCCTAATCAGATCGTCGGGGCCAGGATGTGGGGTAGGTGCGGTTTTTATCAATGTGGAGGAGCCTTCGGCTTCCGCGATCAACTTCAGGATGCCTGTGGTGCACTTTTCTTCTCGCCAGAGCTAGCTAAACGACAGATTTACAGAGCCTGTGCGGTGCAGTTTACTGAAGGGGACGTCCTGCATTGGTGGCATCGTCTTCCTGCATCGGGAGGGGGTACGAAAGGGGTTAGAACAAGATACTCGGATGATCTTCTTTGGCTGCCCTATACCGTATGCGAATATCTAGAAAGGACTGAAGACAGTTCCATCCTGTCCCCCAAAATCGCCTATATTACCGCACCAATTCTGGAAGATGGGGAACACGAACGGTATATTACGCCGCAAAAAAGTGATTTAAAAGAGGATGTATATCACCATTGTCTCAGGGCGATTGAGCGTGCGGCTAGGCTGGGCGATAAAGGCCTTCCGCTTATGGGCTGCGGGGACTGGAACGACAGCTTTAATCAGGTCGGTGCGGCGGGCAGAGGACAGAGTGTCTGGCTTGCTCTATTCCTCGCTCATCTACTGTGTCGTTTTGCTCCAATTTGCCGCCAGATGTGCGACGACGAACGGGCGGACCGCTATGAAGCCCTGTCTCATTCGCTCAAAGAAGCGGTAGACCGTGAGTGTTGGGAGGGCCGCTGGTACCTGCGTGCCTTCTATGACGACGGCGAGCCGATGGGTTCAGTCAATGCGGAGGAATGCCGCATTGATCTTCTGCCCCAAAGCTTTGCCTCTATTGCGGGTATGTCGAACAGCGAACGGGTCAACAGTGCCCTTGACTGCGCGATGAGCGAGCTTGTGGATGAGGAAAAACGTATTGTGAGGCTTTTCGCTCCACCTTTCAGCCGCTCAAGACAGAATCCCGGCTATGTCAAATTCTATCCGTCCGGGATTAGAGAGAATGGGGGGCAATACACTCATTCGGCGATCTGGCTGGCCATTGGGCTTTTTGAAGCGGGAAGGGTCGACGAGGGATATCATGTCCTACAGATGCTCAATCCGGCGGACCGATGCAAAAACAAGGAGCTGGCCGACGCTTATAAACTCGAGCCTTACTATCTGGCTGCGGATATTTCTACGAATCAGGATGCTTTGGGACATGGCGGCTGGAGCATATATACAGGGGCGGCCGCCTGGTATTACCGCGGGGTGATGCAGTGGCTTTTGGGTATAACGCTTCGAGGTGATCATCTTCTTCTTACCCCAAAGCTGCCAATTGACTGGCCGGGTTTTGACCTCGAAGCTGTGATTATGGGTACCAGACTTAGCATTACAGTGAAGCGCACAGGAACTTCTGCCCTTTTTTGCGATGGAAAGCCCACGGACCAGATAGAGCTGGACGGTCAACCACACAGTGTTGAGCTAACTCTGTAATTTTTGGTATTCCATGTGGATATGTTTGTGGTATAATAAACGACAAGATGCTTATTTTACCAATTTACGCCCCATAGGCTTCCACCGTGGGGTTTCGCTGGTGGTGGGCAATTATCGCATAAGCCCAAAGAGTTTATACGATAGTTAAAGTTTGACAATTGTAAAAATATGGCGAATCTTAAATTTGCCTGATATGGAGATGTGCAGATGAGCTACAGTCTGAAAAGACAGCCTGCGGGAAATGGTATACACTATAACGTTATAAACGATCCCAAATTCAAGCACAACAGAATTTCCGCCAATCTGATTGTGCCGCTGGATATGTCTACCGTAACGGATTATGCGCTTTTGCCCTTTGTGATGCGCAAGGGGTATCAGGGTTGCGCCGACTTCAGCGCGCTTAATGCAAGGCTTGACGATCTGTATGGTGCCAGTTTGAGTGCCGATGTATCTAAGATTGGTCGTTATCAAATACTCAGCATTTCGATTCAGTCTATCGATGATCGCTTTGCAATACAAAAGGAAGAGCTTGTAAAGGAGTGCGCCGTTACACTTAGGGATATGCTCATCAGCCCCAATATTGTGAATGGTGCCTTCCCACAAATTGATATCGAGCTGGAACGCCAGTATCTGATTGACACCATCGAATCTGAGATTAACGACAAGCGTGCCTATGCGATGAGCCGCTGCAAGGCGATTATGTGCGAGGGGGATGCTGCTGCCATTCGCCGTTACGGGTATATTGACCGCGCCAAGCTTCTGACCCCCCAGTCAGCGGCATCAAGCTATGACAGGTTGATGCGCATGGCGGCAATTGAGCTCTGCTTTGTGGGAAGCGGAAACGGTGATACCGCGGGTGATATTTTGATCAAAGGACTTTCCGCGATGAAGCGTCAACCCCTGAGTTATGCTCCTGAACCCATGAAGACAACCGCCAAAAACGTCAACGAGCATATCGAGCACATGGATGTAAGCCAGTCCAAGCTTGTTATGGGCTTTCGAACGGGTGAGATTGCGAATATCGGCGAGCAGAACGCTACCCGGCTGATGACCGCTATCCTCGGAGGAACTCCTTTTTCTAAACTATTTATGAATGTACGTGAGAAGCTTTCCCTCTGTTATTATTGTGCAGCTCGCTTTGACCGCGCTACCGGTATTCTGATGATCGACAGCGGCATTGAGGGCGACAACCGCGAGAAGGCCCAGGCCGAGATTCTCAATCAACTAGAGGCTGTCAAACGGGGAGACTTTACCGATGAAGAGCTTGAAAACGCTCGTCTTTCCATGAAAAACTCACTTCGTTCTGTCAGCGATTCGCCGGGCTCTATTGACGATTGGAATCTGATGCAGCTTGTATCGGGTACAGGGATTTCCCCGGATGAGGACATTGCTGCCCTTGATGGTGTAACCGGTCAGCAGGTTATCGAGGCGGCCAAAAAGGTCAGCCTTGATACCGTATATCTTCTCACAGGAGGACAGAATCAATGAAACAGGATAAAATTCACTCAGAAACTCTGGGCGAAAGCTATATTAAAATCGAGCATCCAAGTGGGCTCACCATGCTGCTCTACCCGATGGAGGGCTTTTCCGTCGCACATGCTTTATTTGCTACACGGTATGGTTCGATTGACGACTGTTTTAAGACTGGTGCTGACAAGGAGTTTTTAGAGGTGCCCGCGGGCATTGCTCACTTTCTGGAACACAAGCTTTTTGAAAATGAACAAGGTGATGTGTTTTCTCTTTATGCGGCTACCGGGGCGTCGGCTAACGCATTTACTTCCTTTGAAAAGACCGCCTATTTGTTCAGCTGCACAGATCACTTCGAAGAGTCGCTTGAAATCCTCTTGAACTTTGTAACACATCCATATTTTTCACAGAAGACGGTGGAAAAAGAGCAGGGAATCATCGGACAAGAGATTCGGATGTATGACGATTCACCCGATTGGCAGGTGTTTTTCGGACTTTTGGGTGCCCTATATCAGAACCATCCCATCAGCATTGATATTGCCGGAACTGTGGAAACCATCGCCAAGATAGATGCTGACCTCCTGTATCGTTGCTATGGTACTTTCTACAACCTGCACAACATGGTGCTTTCCATCGCGGGTAACTTTACTGTAGAGACAGTTATTCAAGTGGCCGACCGTATTTTAAAGCCTGCCGAACCCATAGCGATCAGCCGCAGAGAGATCAAAGAACCCCCTTATGTGCAGTCGAAACGAGTGGAAAAGAAACTTGCTGTGGCTCAGCCACTCTTCCAGATCGGTTTTAAGGCAGCCGCAGGGGATTATAAGCAGAATATCGCCGACCAGATCCGCTGTGAACTGATTCTGGAGCTAATCGCAGGCGAATCCACCCCCCTCTATCGCAAGCTGTATGATCAGGGGTTGATTAATCAGGTTTTTGTGACCGAGGTGCTGGCAGGTCCAAACTATATTGTCCCTATGCTGTCAGGTGAAGGCCGTGATCCGGATGAGGTATACCGTCAAATATGCGGTGAAATTGAGTCCATGAAAGAAAAAGGTCTTGAGGAAGATCGTTTCCTTCGTGCGCAGAGAGCGTGTTATGGTCGCTATATGGGCATCTACTCGAACCCAGAGTCCGTCGCCGGACTGCTGCTGCTTGCCCATATGTCGGGCATGGAGGGCTATGAGATACTGGATATTCTCACCTCTGCGACATCGGCACAGCTTTATGAAATGCTTCCAACCCATTTTAACAGCGAATATTCAGCACTGTCGGTAATTACCCCGGCTGTGGAAGGCGATGTAGATTAAAAGAACTGACCATTCTTCCAACCTGCCTCGCACGCGAGCAAATAATGTCCCCATCGCCTCGCCGCTAAGCGACAACCGGCGAGGGATGACCCGGGGCCCCCAACAAATGATTTGTTGGGGTGGTAATTAGCTCTTATCATTCCTGTGCTTTGCGTGATGAGAGTTTGTGATTCAATTATTTTTGTGCCGACGCAAAGCGGCAGAATGGAGCATGAGTTGAAGAAACTTGTAGTTTCTTTCAACTTGCCTCGCTCACGGGCGAACTATGTCCCCATCGCCTCGCCGCTAAGCGACAACCGGCGAGGGATGACAAATAAGCTCTTATCATTCCTGTGCTTTGCGTGATGAGAGTTTGTGATTCAATTATTTTTGTGCCGACGCAAAGCGGCGGAATGGAGCTTATTATGAGTGAAATTGTAAATTTTCCCGGGCTGGGTCTGGTTTTCGACATTGATAAGGTGGCCCTTTCTATTGGATCACTCACCGTTTATTGGTATGGTATTATGGTCACAACAGGCATCCTGCTCGGCGGCTTATATGCCTTTTCCCGCAGTAATGAATTTGGCGTGGATGAGGACAAGGGTCTGGATGTGATTATGATGTCCATCATCGGCGGCTTTGTGGGTGCCAGAATTTATTATGTTGCGTTCACCTGGGACTATTACAGCCAGCATACGGATGAAATTTTTAAAATATGGAATGGTGGAATTGCCATTTACGGCGGGGTCATCGGTGCCTTTATTACTGCGGCTTTTCTGTGCAGGCTGTGGCATGTCAGGATACTTCCACTTGCCGATATGTGCATGGGCGGGCTGATCATTGGTCAAGCCCTCGGACGCTGGGGAAACTTTTTCAATATTGAAGCGTTTGGAAGTAACACCACCCTGCCCTGGGGGATGTCCTCTCCCACTATCGCTAACTATCTTCAAATTCATAAAGGTCAACTAGCCTCAATTGGGGTGCTTGTAAATCCGATGACACGTGTACACCCCACCTTTTTATATGAATCGATTTGGTGCCTGATCGGTTTTATTCTTCTTGCCATGTTGGCGCGCCGCCGTTTTTTCGATGGTGAGCTCTTACTTATTTATACGATTTGGTATGGCGCCGGCCGTTTCTTTATCGAAGGGTTGAGAACGGACAGTCTGATGCTGGGGTCATTTCGTGTATCTCAGATATTGGCGGCTGTGTGTGTAATCGTGGCCAATGCCATATTGATTGGGATTCGGGCAAAGATCAGGCGTAATAATGATCCCACATACTTGCTCCCGTATGGTAAGACACAAGAATGGCAGATCGAGAAACAAAGGCTAAAGGAAGCGGCATCAAAAAAATAAAAAAAGTAACACCTTTACGTCCTCTGCAAATGCTTTATTGGTAAGAATGGCCCTTGACACTCTGGACAGCTTGTGATAACATATTATACGCCGCATGTTGTAGGCTTTTTTAAGAGCGCTTTGCGCCGCCTATCTATCAGCGAGTCTAAATAAGCAGGTGTAACAATCGTGTACGCAGTAATTGAAACCGGCGGAAAACAGTACCGTGTGTCCCAGGGCGATATTCTTTATATCGAAAAGCTCGATGTGGAAGCAGACGCAACGATCGAGTTTGACCATGTAATGGCAATCGGCAGCGAGGACGCGGTTAAGGTGGGAACACCGGTCATTGAAGGTGCCAAGGTTATCGCCAAGGCTATCAAAAATGGCAAGGCAAAGAAAATAACCATATTTACCTACCGCTCTAAGAAGAATTCCAAGCGCAAGATGGGCCACAGACAGCCCTATACCAAGGTTGAGATTCAGTCCATCATCGCGTAATTAATCTAATAATATCGGAGGTGTAGATAAATGGCACATAAAAAAGGTATGGGCTCTACAAGAAATGGTAGAGATTCAGAAGCTAAACGACTTGGTGTAAAACGTGCTGACGGTCAGTTCGTTCTGGCCGGTAATATTCTCGTTCGCCAGCGCGGCACACATATTCATCCAGGCAATGGCGTCGGCAAGGGTTCAGACGACACACTTTTTGCTCTTGTAGATGGCAAGGTCCGCTTCGAACGCAAGGGAAAGGACCGCAAGAAGGTTTCCGTATATTCGGAGAACTAAAAGCAAGCTGTCAAACGAATCCCGAGTGTTCGCTCGGGATTTTTGTTTGTACTCAAAATATTGCATCCGTTATAAATTTATAGCCAATTAACTTAAAAACTGGCTATATATAAAATGTCATTTTCTTCCCCCGCCTTGGGCGGGAGAAGAAATCACAAGCTTGTTTTCAAGTTAATCAACTATAGCTGCTATTTCCCACGCCGGAGGCAAGGGTAACAGCGCGAAAATACACTGTCAGTTTTTTGTAATGATCGACATACTGATCAGGGTATACTAAAGCAATTGGAAAGATATAAAGAAATCGCATTCATTTTGAATAATGCAATTATCAAGAGGAGGGTGAGACTGTGTTTGTTGACTTAGCCAGAATCAATATTAAGGGCGGGGACGGCGGTGCTGGCGCTGTATCCTTTCACCGTGAAAAATTTGTGTCTGCCGGCGGCCCCGACGGTGGTGACGGCGGTAAGGGCGGAGATGTGGTCTTTTTAACGGACACTAATGTAGCCACCCTGATTGATTTTCACTATAAGAAAAAATATTATGCCCCCAATGGGGAAAATGGCGGGGCAAAAAAATGCTCTGGTAAGAGTGCGGAAGACCTTGTGATCAAGGTGCCAAGGGGTACACTGGTCAAGGAACGCAATACTGGAAGGCTTATTGCCGACTTGTCGGGGACTGAACCTGTGGTAATTGCGCGCGGGGGAAAAGGCGGCTGGGGTAACAGCCATTTTGCTACCCCAACGCGACAGATTCCGCTTTTCGCCAAACCCGGCTTGCCGGGAGAGTCATTTGAGCTTCTTTTAGAGCTGAAGCTTCTGGCTGATGTCGGCCTTGTTGGCTTTCCCAACGTGGGAAAGTCTACCCTGATCTCGGTCGTAAGCGATGCAAAGCCCAAAATTGCCAACTACCATTTCACCACGCTGACTCCAGTACTCGGCGTGGTGCGGGTTGAGGCAGAAAAGAGTTTTGTTATGGCTGACATTCCCGGCCTGATCGAGGGAGCAAGCGAGGGACTGGGTCTTGGTCATGAGTTTTTGCGACATGTGGATAGATGTCGCCTGATTCTCCATGTGGTGGATGTGTCAGGAAGCGAAGACCGCGACCCCATTGAGGACTTTAAACGGATCAATCTTGAACTCAAAAATTTTTCGCCTGAGCTTGCCGGAAGACCACAGATTGTCGCCGCCAACAAGAGCGACATTGCAACCTCCGAGCAGATTGAGACCTTTAAAGCGTATATCGAAGAGCAGGGATATGCATTTTTTTGCATTTCTGCCGCTACACGTCAAGGGGTAGATCCTCTCATCAAGGCGCTGGCCGCACAGCTTGACATGCTGCCGCCAATTAAGCAGTATGAGCCGGATCCTCTTCCGCAGATTGATTTCGAGGCTAACAGCCGCTTTGAGATTACGGTGGAAGAAGGCATCTACTTTGTGGATGCCCCCTGGCTTAACAATCTACTGAAGATGGTCAATACGGACGATTATGAGTCTCTTCAGTATTTCCAGCGCGTGCTTAGAAAATGCGGCATTATTGACGCCCTTGAAGAGCGGGGCATACAAGAAGGCGATACGGTTAGCATCTGCGGACTTGAATTCGACTATATGAGGTAGGAGAAGGGTCTATGCAATTCTTAACATCCTCGAAAACCGATCCGACGCTTTTAAGCCCACTGACCCTTGCCTTTATTGGGGATGGGGTATATGAGCTTCTTGCGCGCGAGCATGTTATCGCCAAAGGTAGCATGCCCGCCGGGAAGCTTCATCGGCTTGCGGTGAATCTCGTTTGCGCAGCCGCCCAGGCACAAGCCTATCAGCTGATTGAACCCTATCTTTCTGAGAAAGAAGAGGATATCCTCAGACGCGGCCGTAACGCAAACTCCACCGCCGTTCCAAGACGCTCAAATCCTGCCGACTACCGCCGGGCAACCGGCGTTGAGGCTCTTTTTGGCTATCTCTACCTGTCTGACCAAATCGATAGGATTAATACGCTTTTCGCCATTATCTTAGAAGGCGCTGAGGGGAATATAGATGGACAATCTTAAAAAGAGAAACACTTCGATAGAGTTTCTGCTCAGTTTGGGATATGACGCGGTTGGTTCGGCTCTTTTAGCGGTAGGGATCATTTGCTTTACCGCGCCCAACCAGATTGCACCGGGCGGGGTCACAGGACTTGCCACCATTATCAACTACATCTTTGGTTGGCGTATCGGTATGGTATCCCTTCTTATGAACATTCCACTTCTTCTTATCGGGTATAAGTTTCTGGGAAAGCGTTTTAGTTTAAGTACTCTGCGCACCCTTGTTGTAGTTACCCTTTTCATGGATGTCATTCTGAAGGATGTGCCTGTTTACACAGGAGATCCGCTTCTGGCCGCCCTTTTTGGGGGTGTTTTCATGGGGCTGGGGCTTGGAGTTGTCTTTATGCGCGGCTCCACCACAGGCGGTTCAGACATCATTGTAAGGCTTATTCAGCAGAAGTTTCCTCATATGGCGCTTGGCAGTATCATTTTCGTCACTGATTTAATGGTTCTAGTCACCGCTGCCTTCGTATATCAGAACATAGAAACAGCCCTTTATGGCCTGATTGCTATCTTTGTATGCGCCAAGGTGATAGACGCCATAATCTATGGTTTTGACATGGGCAAATGTGCCATCATTATCTCTTCCAAGGCGCAGGAGATTGGAAGACAGATTAACGTTGGCCTTAATCGCAGCGCAACCATTTTGCCTGCCAAGGGAGCCTATTCGGGAAAGGACACCAATGCCCTCATCTGTGTGGTGAGAAAGCAGGAATTTTTCAAGCTCAAGACGATTGTTCACACCGCAGACCCGTTTGCCTTTGTGATTGTGGCAGAAGCGGGCGAGATCTTGGGAGAGGGATTTAAGCCGATAAAACCTGAGCTTTGATTAGCGCGTGAATCAGTAATTTTCCCCCCGCCAAAGGTGGAAAAAAATATAATAGTAAAATTATTAATAATATTCTGTATGGAAAAGAGCCGAAGGCTCTTTTTTGTTTCTTTTTCTGCCTTTATATGGTACAATTCCACTAATATATGATTCTACGTATCTGTTTTCCTCGCTTGTGGCAGAATAACAGATAAAAATTATATAGCCAATTAACTTAAAAACTGGCTATATATAAAACGTCATTTTCTTCCCCCGCCGAAGGCGGGGGAAGAAATCACAAGCTTGTTTTCAAGTTAATCAACGATAGCATGGCATATGGTTCGGAATCTGGTCAATCACGCTTGAGACTGAGGAGGAATGATGTATGAACAAAACCGGTAATAAGGGAGAGCTACTTCGCTATGCCGTCGATGTAGGCACTGACATAATTGGTACATCTCTGATGGCATTTGGTATAAAGGTTTTCTCTGCACCCAACCACATAGCACCCGGCGGGGTAACTGGTATTGCCA
This sequence comes from Oscillospiraceae bacterium, assembly GCA_963664585.2. Lineage (GTDB taxonomy): Bacteria > Bacillota > Clostridia > Oscillospirales > Ruminococcaceae. The sequence continues at coordinate 128,030 of CAXXEO010000008.1, forward strand.
CTCTTGTCAATTACCTTTCCGGATTGCCGATCGGCATGTTGGTGCTGATCATGAATATTCCTCTTTTGATTGTGGGATATCGTTTTTTAGGCAAACGCTTTACCTTCAATACTCTACGCACGCTGGTCATCAGTACGGTCATGATGGACTATGTGTTGGCTTTTCTGCCTGCCTATACGGGTGACCCCCTCCTGGCCGCTCTTTTCGGCGGTGTTCTATCCGGAAGCGGCGTGGGGCTTATTTTTTCACGGGGCTCAACCACTGGCGGATCTGATATTGTTACCAAACTCATCCTAAAAAAGTATCCTTACATATCTACCGGTAAGATCATTCTGGTAATCAACGCTTCGGTACTTCTGTCTGCTGCTCTTGTATACAATAACATTGAAACAGCCCTTTATGGACTGATTATGACCTTCACTTCCGGAAAAATGATTGATGCTATTCTATACGGTTTTGACATGGGCGAGTTTGTTGTGATCATTTCCAGAAAAGGTGAGGAAATTGCACAAGCAATACTCTCCAATATGCACCGTGGCGCGACACTCTTAAACGGCATGGGAGCCTATACCAAGGCGGAAACGCAGGTTCTTTTTTGTGTGGTGAGAAAGCAGGAGCTTTATCGTTTGAAAAAAACCGTTGAGGATATTGACAGCCACGCTTTTGTCATCGTAACCGAGGCGGGCGAGATCCTTGGCAAGGGTTTTAAAGCAATTGCCGGCTAACAGTATTTGTTTTGCAAAGGCCATATTTCCGACTGTATTTCCCTCACATCTGTCGGGGCGAGCACAGTCGGAAATAAAGTATCATTAATATTGGATTTGTATCATAAAAAAAGCGCCTGCATGCAGGCGCTTTTTGCTTTCATGGAGGCATGGACACTCTGTGTAATCGTTATTTCATATCCTTGTTTTTGTTCTTGTTTTCCATGTTGGGATTGCCATTGCGATTTTGCTGAGTGTTGTTAGTTCTGTCACTCTGGTTGCCAGAATAGTCTGCATGATTGCCGGGTTGCACTTCTGGCATGTTTACCTTTGCTCGATCCTGATCTTTGTTCTTTGCCATCTTAAACACCTTTTCTCCAGCGACACTCATTTTTATTTGTTTGAATCCCGCTTACGTTTGTCGCTGGCAAAAGTAAACGGCGTAAATGCATAGGGCAGGCAGCAGGCGAAATGGAAAGATCCTTCGCAAGCTCCTGCGGGGAAAGACAGAATCAATCGACCCGTCACCCCCCCTTGCGTTCATATTATCTGCGAGTAACTGGATTATATTCGCAGCAGTATCAGGATAATTATACCAAATTATTAATGATAATATTTATTAATAAGTAAATAAAACTATTGAAATATAAAGCAGGTTGTGATATTCTGTACATAAAGAACGATTGGAGGATGAAAATATGAAAAAGTTTGTATGTTCAATTTGTGGCTATATTCACGAGGGCGAAGCAGCCCCTGTTGCCTGTCCTACCTGTAAGGCACCCTCTTCTAAATTTGTTGAGCAGATCGATTCTGGCAAGCTGGCCTGGGCAGACGAGCACCGAGTGGGGGTTGCACAGGGCGTGGACTCTGAGATCATCGAGGGGCTCCAAAGAAACTTTACCGGTGAGTGCACCGAGGTTGGTATGTATCTCGCCATGAGCCGCCAGGCGGACCGTGAGGGCTATCCCGAAATTGCGGACGCCTTTAAGAAGTACGCCTTTGAAGAGGCTGAACACGCCGCTAAATTTGCCGAGCTTCTGGGCGAGGTTGTCAACGCCGACACCAAAAAGAACCTTACGCTGCGCGCCGCCGCTGAGAACGGTGCTTGTGCCGGCAAAAAGAAGCTGGCCACCCGTGCGAAAGAGCTGGGACTGGATGCGATCCATGATACAGTTCATGAAATGGCCAAGGATGAAGCAAGACACGGCTGTGGTTTTGAGGGATTGCTGAAGAGATATTTTAATTAAATTTAAAGCAAATACATCAAAGTTGTTAGGATAATCCTGCTATATTCTCTTGAATTGATTTGGAATAAAAAAGCCGCCACAAAGCGGCAGCGTAATAATATAATGTGTAAAGAGCTTGCAAGGTTTCATGTTGCAAGCTCTTTAGTTTTATAAACTAATAAATTGTATGATAATCAACTGTGTTTAAAAAGGGAGTTGTATGATTTCTCTTATCCCAGCGCTGTCGGAAATAAGAGAACCTAATCAGCCTTCTTTTTGCTTCAAACAGATAGATTGCTTCATAAACAAATCGTCAATTTTGATGTTAAAAATCTGTGCGATGACGAACAGTTCTTTGTCTGACACCATACGCAATTGTCCCTCCAGCTTTGAAAAGCTAGTGGGGTTAATGTCAATACCCATTGCTTGCATCCGCGCTATTAAATCTTTTTGTTTAATGTGACGCGATTTTCTGATTGCCATAATATTGGCGCCGACAGCGTTTTTGTCTCCCAATGGTATTTTTCTGCTTCTCATCTTACACCACACTAATTTGTAATTCCTTATAGGAATTATAATGCATGTAAAATATGCTTTAATTCTATTAAAGAATAAAAATAAAATTGGTAAAATCGCATATTTCCCCAATTATATTCAGATTTCAAAGAAGGTCGTTGCTGATTTGTGCATAAAAAGAGTGTATCGCGTGCCAAAGTTAGCGGCGTGAGGAGAAAAATACGTATGTACCTTCTTTTTGAAATTTGACCTAACAATTTATGGATGCCCATGTTATACTATTGCTGAGTTAATGCAATGAAGTGCCTTTTGGTAAGAGCCATCTCCTCAGTAGGTATAGTCAATCGCTACATTGTCAAGCCAAATGCGACAGTTCGAGTAGAAAGAGCTGGGAAGGTGTATTCCAATTAAGACATTTTCGGGGTCTATTGTTTATAAGCAGAAGAGAAGAAGACAGGTTTTGATGAGAAACAGTGGACAGAACAGTACCTTTCGGAAAGAACTCTCTGAGCAAACCGTTACCGTACTCATTGCTTCCTCTCTGATGCGGACAATATGGATCAGCGAAATAAAGAGTTAAGCCTAGATCTTTCTGGATTACATCATAACAGGCAAATTCACCGCCACGATCTGTTGTTGCTGTTTTGAATGTGCCTTGTGGCAATAAAGTGTGCAGGTGCTTGATTGCAGCTTCCATGGAAGCTGCCGTTCGATCAGGAATGGGAACGGCTGTATAGAACCTTGTTTTTCGTTCCACAAAGGTGGCCAAGCAACCACCGGAACCCCTAGAGGAAACCACCGTATCAAGTTCCCAATGCCCAAATGTTTCTCTGGTATATACCTCATTGGGTCTCTTGCGGATAGAAGTACCACGAGCATAATGCGCAAGATTTTTACAGCATCTCTTTTTTCCATTACGGCGCAGCACATCTGCGGTAAGTCCGTTCAGTCGTCCGGCATAAAGCCAGTTGTATATTGTTTTAAAGCTCAGTTGGCTTGAAGTAACGGTATGTGATATTTGTTCTGGCGACCAGGTCTCTTTCAGCTTTTCTGCCACAGCTGCGCACAACTCCTCGTTCCATTTCCCTTGAGGTTTGCTGTTGTGCCGTTTCTTCTGGTAATCCAGTTGTGCTTCTTCTGCGTTATACGCTCGGGCACCGTAAAAACGTTTCAATTCTCTAGCGATACTGCTGTGGTGACATCCCAGACGTGATGCGATTTTCCGGGTCGTATATCCGATTTGACGGAGTTCCTCTATCTTTCCTCGTTCGAATGTTGTAAAATGGTGGTGGCTCATGGCTGCCTCCTTGTGTGAATGTTGTTGTTGCAAACTCTATTCTACACGTTTTGGCTGCCTTGGGCTATCTTTTTCTGTCGCATTTCATTTTACAATGTAGCAATTAACTTAAAACTGGCTATATATTAAACGTCATTTTCTTCCCCCGCCTTCGGCGGGTGAAGAAATCACAAGCTAGTTTTCAAATTAATTAGCTATATATTATGCGGATAAATACTGTGCAAAGTCCCTTTAAAAGAGAAATGGCAGCAAGTCTTGAAGCTTGCTGCCATAATACGCTCTGATAAATGTTTTGGAAAAAAAGGTGCTTCAATTACTCTACTGTGACCGATTTTGCCAGATTGCGGGGTTTGTCAATATCGCAGCCGCGCAGGGCGGCAGTATGATAGGCCAGAAGCTGAAGGGTAACAGCCAAAATAAAGGGCATAAACAAATCGGGCAGTTCCTCCAGGGTGATCAGGCTGTCATACAGGTCGGGATCCGCTTTATATCCAGCTGAGGCGATGAGCAGGGTATAAGCCCCCCTGGCCCGCACTTCCTGGAGATTGGATACCAACTTTGGTATGAGTTTCTGCTGGGTGCAAAGTCCAATCACCGGGACTCCTGGTGTAATCAGTGAGATGGTCCCGTGTTTGAGTTCACCCGCAGCATAGGCCTCGCTGTAAATATAGCTGATTTCCTTAAGTTTTAATGAACCCTCACTCGCAAGCGAGTAATCCAGCCCGCGGCCGATAAAGAAAAGATGCTCGGTCTCTTTAAAGTTTTTTGCGGTCTCTTGGATTTCTTTATTTTTTAAAAGCTGAATCTTCATTACCTTTTGTACTTTTCCCAAGAGGTTTGTCAATTCCAAAGAAGCGCTGTCAGTCAGCATCCCTTTTTCACGCCCCATTGTAAAGGCAATAAGGTAGAGGATAGCAAGCTGTACGGTAAAGGCCTTGGTGCTCGCGACGGATATCTCAGGGCCGGCAAGAGTGTGTATTACAAAATCTGCTTCTCTGGCGATGGAGGAACCGGCCACATTGACGATGGCAAGGGTAGTGATCCCACTGCTTCGCGCCAGACGAAGGGCAGCTAGACTGTCGGCAGTTTCGCCAGACTGTGAGATAATGATCACAAGGCTTTTGTCATCTAATATGGGGTTTTTATAACGAAATTCTGACGCAATGTCCACTTCAACATGAACCCTTGCCAGATCCTCAATCACACTTTTGCCCACAAGTCCGGCATGCATGGCTGTTCCACAGGCCACAATATTGATGTGGTCGAAGGCTTTAAAAAAGCCTTCTGGTATACCGTCAAAGCCAAAGGTCGGCTGGCCCTGCTTGATGCGGGGAGAGATCGTGTTGTGAATGGCGGTGGGCTGCTCAGTGATCTCTTTCATCATAAAGTGATCAAAGCCGTCCTTCTGTGCCTCTTCTATATTCCATGTCACTGTCAAAAGCTCTTTATGAACAAGGCGGTGCATAAGGTCATAAACCTTTGCCGAATCCTGTGTGATGACAGCAATTTCACCCTCTTCAAGGGGAAAGAACTTTTTCGTATGACCGATTACCGCTGTGACATCAGAGACGATAAAATTTTCTCCTTCACCCACAGCAACAAGCAGTGGACCATCCTTGCGGACCGCATATATTTCTCCGGGGCGGTCGGAAAACATAATCCCTAACGAATAAGATCCCTCGATTTCTTCCAAAAACTTTTTAATGGCGGTAAAGGGGTCTCCCGTATAATGAAAATCGATCAGTGCTGCGGCAACCTCGGTGTCGGTCTGGGATACAAACATATATCCCTTCTCCAACAGGAAGGTTTTTATCGCCAGATAGTTCTCAATAATCCCGTTATGTATGATTACCACTTTGTTGCTGCGATGAGGGTGTGCATTAACGTCCGAGGGTGCGCCATGGGTAGCCCAGCGGGTATGGCCGATGCCACAACAGCCTTCGGGGATTTCTGTGAGCTTTGCACGCAGGTTGTCAAGCCTTCCTTCAGCCTTAACTGTAAGTAAGCCATCAGGACCAAACACCGATATTCCCGCCGAGTCGTACCCGCGATACTCCAGCTGGGAAAGTCCATCCAACAGAATAGGGACGGCCGCTGAGCCGCCTGCATATCCAACAATTCCACACATATATTAAATTCTCCAGTTTCATCAATATTCTTCCTTCACACCATAGGCTCTGTCCCGCAGATTGCCCCGCGTATTTGTCCTTGGTTTGCGTTCTGAAGGGGAACGGAGAGGCATCCGCCGAAATTTCGATACTCCTCTCACCTCGTCAGCCTTATGTGGCTCTGGCGCTTACTGTTTAAAACCCTTTTCTCATCTCCCCAAAAAATATTTTTAAAAAATGCAAAATCACCCCCTAAATTTTCCGCTTTCATACGAATTATTATTTGTGCCTTTATATTATCGCATATAAGACGAGTCGAATTCAATACCGGCAGATATAGCTATAGATATTATATTCCTGAACCGCGCTTCGGTGAAAAAAGCTCTCAATTTGTTACCAAGCGCTTACTTCAATCCACTTTCTTATTTGTGCAACATCAATTTAGCACATTTATAGATGTCGCCGCATCCCAGAGTAATGACAAGGTCTCCCGGTTTTGCGTGAGCAATTACATAGTCTGAAATTTCTTCAAAGGTTTCAAACCAGACGCTTCCCGGAACTTTTTTGGCAAGATCGGAGGTAAAAATATTATAAGTGTTGTTTTCGCGGCCTCCCATTATCTTTGACATGACCACATGGTCGGCCATTGTCAAAACTTCGGCAAAATCATCCAAAAGAAGTGCAGTACGAGAGTAGGTAAACGGCTGGAACACGGCCCAAATCTGTTTGAATCCCATCAGTTTTGCGGCCTCCAAAGTGACCCTTAGCTCAGCAGGATGGTGTGCGTAATCATCTGCAATGGTAAACCCACCTACATTTCCCAATATTTCAAAGCGCCGTCCAACACCCTGAAAGGCCAAAAGGCCGCGGGCAAGATCGTCGCTTCGCACGCCCACAAGGGTTGCAGCAACTGAGGCGGCCATCGCATTGAGTATATTATGGCGTCCGGGTACATTAAGTTGAATATGGGTGAGAAGCTTTCCATCCATCATAAGGTCAAAGTCCCAGCCGCCATCCACGCCTAGGGAGATCATGGTAGGATAAAACCTGTTATTTTCACTCCATCCAAAGGTTATACACTCTTTGTCAAGTCCTTCGACAGCCTTCATGGCATTGGGATCGTCTCCGTTTACAACAATACAGCGTGAGGTGAGATCGGCAAATTTGCGAAAGGAGCTGATTACATTTTGAAGATTTCCAAAATAGTCAAGGTGATCCGCATCAACATTCAAGATGATCGCAATATTAGGGTCCAGCTGGAGAAAGGTGTCAACAAACTCACAGGCTTCGCACACCATGATGTCGCTGCTTCCGGCAAGGCCGCTACCGTTTATCACTTCAAGTTTGCCGCCGATGACGGCAGAAGGGTCCATTCCCGCAAGGAGAAGCACCTGAGTAAGCATAGACGAGGTTGTTGTTTTTCCATGTGTACCCGCTACGCAGATGCAGTTGTCATACCGGCGGCTTAAAAGACCCAGTATTTCAGAACGCTCCAAAACGGGGATGCCTAATTCTCTTGCGGCCACAAGCTCGGGGTTATCCTTCATGATCGCGGCGGAATAGATGACCATATCCGCCCCCTTGATGTTATCCGCGCTGTGTCCAACAAAAACCTTGACACCCATGGCAATTTCCCTGTCAGTTGTATCACCTGGGTTATTGTCAGATCCTGAGATATTAAAACCATGTGTGAGCATAATTTGCACGATCGGAAACATTCCTGATCCGCCTACGCCGATAAAGTGGATGTTTTTCCGTCCATCGAATATGCTTTCACTGATAGCAGCCACAGAAATACCCCCATAAAGATAATTTACTACTATATTATAGAGCATTGGGAAAAAAGTAAACAGATAATTAGATGAAATAATATGGCCACATTGTTAAATGGCCTGAATAAAGCCCAGTGCGATTCAGATAATATTAGGGACAGTGAGGAGGGCAAGTATGAATATAACAGATATCAAAATTCGTAGGACTTATCAGGATGCACGTCTGAAAGCGCTTGTTTCGGTAACGGTGGACAATGACTTTGCCGTACACGACATTAAAGTTATTGAGGGGCCGGACCGCTATTTTGTGGCGATGCCCAGCCGCAAAGATGATAACGGTGTTTTCCGGGATATATGCCATCCGATTACGCCACAGGCCCGCGGCCAGCTTGAAGAGGAGATATTAGCAGCTTACTGGCATCATATGGAAGAAACCGAAAAGAATAAAGATAACTCGGACATGAACTAAATATAGTTTGCCCCCATAGGATATAGAAGAACGTCCTATGGGGGTTTTCATATGGAAAAAAAGATAGCTGTTTTGGGTGGGGATCTGAGGCAGGTGCACCTTGCGGCAAAACTCAGCGCGCCGGGAACAAAGGTGTACGGCATGTTTATGAGTGAGGCTCCCGGGATGAGCAGCGAGATCATCACTACCAACAATATTGAAGAGATACTGCCAGGTTGCCAGATGATTGTGCTGCCGCTGCCCGTGACTGTTGACGGCATAACCATAAATGCGCCATATGCCAAGGATAAGCTCAGTATAGAAAGGTGCATTAAGGCAATTTCACCCGAGACGTTGACGTTTGCCGGGCTGATGACAGATTCTCTTCGCAAATTGGCTGCGGAAAAAGGATTGGAAATTATAGATTATTTTGCCAGAGAAGAGCTTACTGTTTTAAATGCCATTCCTACAGCCGAGGGCGCCATTGAGATTGCCATGCGTGAGCTTCCTATCACTATATTCGGAAGTCATGTGTTGGTGACGGGTTTTGGACGGATTGGTAAGGTGATTGTAAGGCTCCTGACTGCCTTTGGTGCGAAGGTATGGGTGGCAGCAAGGAGATATTCCGATCACGCATGGATACGGATCAATGGATGTGAGCCGATACATACCCACCAGCTTTTGGAATATGCGGGCCGTATGGATGTTATTATTAACACCGTTCCCGCTCTTTTGTTTAACAGGGAGATTTTGTCTCAGCTCAAAAAAGACTGCCTAGTCATTGATCTTGCTTCCAAGCCAGGCGGTCTGGACTTTGAGGCGGCAAGTGAGCTTGGCGTGAAAACAATCTGGGCGCTCTCCATGCCGGGAAAGGTGGCACCGATCACAGCGGGAGAAATTATTTATATGACCCTGCAAAACTGCCTCAAGGAGCGGGGGATAGTTTAACTGCTTAAAATGGTCCTTTGCCGCTCTGCATACGGCAGACGGTTTTCTTTAGTGTCCGATAAAAAATTGGCGCCTCAAAAACGCTATACTTGGACTGTTTGAAGTGAAAAGCGCGTTCATTAGGTTTTCTTTTCCGTGCAACAGGTGGGTAAAAGAAATATAAAATTGAAATACTTTTTAAAAAAGCTTATCAATAAGAGAAAAATCGAACTTTTATCGTCTTACAACAGGTGAGGCAGTAAGAGAAAGAATCACCGATCATTTTATAGAATGAACCCATTTCTAAAACGCAGATGCCTAGACGAATAGTATTACCGGCTGCGACGGTGATTATAAAGTGACAATGCCAAAGCCTCGCAGTTGGAAAAGAAGCAGCAAGGTATATCATTTTTTAACGCCGCAAGGCGTCGCCGAACGGAGGTTGACCTATGGAAAACATCAAGGTGGGCTTTGCGCTGACTGGCTCTTTTTGCACATTCGAAATTGTGATTCTCCAGATACAAAGACTTGTCGAAGCGGGCTATGAGGTTGTCCCTATCATGTCGGAGCAGGCCTATCAAACCGATACAAAATTCGGCCTTGCCAGAAATTATATTCTGAGAATAGAGGCCATAACAGACAAAAAGATCATTCATACTGTCGTTGGCGCAGAGCCGATTGGTCCAGAGAAAATGACGGATATTATGGTGATAGCCCCGTGCACGGGCAATACGCTGGCAAAGCTTGGGGCCGGCATTACCGATACGGCTGCGACTATGGCTGTCAAATCACATCTCCGGAATGGCCTGCCGGTTATCATTGGTGTCTCGACAAACGATGCTTTGGGCGGGGCAGCCAAAAATATCGGTCAACTGATGAATTACAAGAACATTTATTTTATTCCTATGTCGCAAGATAATCCTGAGAAGAAGCCAAGGTCGGTTGTCGCGGATTTTAACAGACTTTTGCCGGCAATGGAAATGGCACTAAAAGGACAGCAACTTCAACCCGTTTATTTTTAATCGGGTATCAGAGTTTTCGTTCTCATCTGTTTGACGTTGAAAAACGTTGAACAGATTCTCTTTTTCCAGCCATAAGCGGGGAAAAGAGAACAAATCATAAGAACATTTTTATATAAAACAGATCGATAATGAATTTATACCATGCAAAAGGTGCAGGAATTTCATAAATATCCTGCATTTGCTTGATTTTTCTGCATGATTGGTGTAATCTAATAGCAGTATTTATTATCCTATTGAAAGTACTTTTTTCTCGCTTACATTATTAAACACAAATTTTGCTTTTGTCAGTGCAGTTGGGTGATGATTGTAGAGTGACTAATCTGTTTCATCAAAAAATAACGGAGGTAGTAATGAATAGGGATTTAATTGGGCTAATTTCCGGTATGATGCCTCATTTTTCAAAAGGACAAAAACTGATTGCCAGGTATATTGTAGACCATTATGATAAAGCGGCGTTTATGACAGCGGCCAAGCTGGGACAAGCAGTCGGCGTCAGTGAGTCCACCGTTGTACGCTTTGCCTCTGAGCTGAGCTTTGAAGGCTATCCCCAGCTTCAGCGATCACTCCAGGAGTTAATCCGAAATCGGCTAACCAATGTACAACGCATGGAGATTACGGGCGACCAGATGGGCGAAGGGGATTTTTTGGAACGAGTTCTCTCGATGGATATTGACAAAATACGGCGTACTTTGGAAGAAACCTCCCGCGAAGAATTTTCTGGCGCGGTTGAAAGCCTTATTCACGCCAAAGCCATTTATATTTTGGGAATCCGTTCGTCTGCCTCTCTTGCGGGCTTTCTTGGTTTTTACTTCAACCATATTTTTGACAACGTAAAACTGATCACAGCGGCCAGCACGAGTGACGTATTTGAACAGATTTTGAAGGTAAAGAAGGACGACCTCTTTATCGGGATCAGCTTTCCCCGCTATTCAAAGCGTACGGTTATGGCCATGAAATATGTTAAAGATCAAGGGGCGAAGGTGATAGCGATCACTGACTCAAGCATCTCACCGATTGCCGAGTATGCAAACTACCGCCTCTATGCACGCAGTGACATGGCATCATTTGTTGATTCCCTTGTGGCGCCACTAAGTTTGATTAATGCACTCATCGTTGCGGTGGGCATTAAGAAAAAAGACGAGGTCAGCCGTGCCTATGCGGAACTCGAGCGTATCTGGGACGAGTATGAGGTATATGATAAGTCAGAGGAGAATGGGCTGGCATGAATCAAAGCTGGGATCTGATCGTGGTTGGCGCAGGGGCTGCCGGGTTGATGTGCGCCGGTACAGCGGCTTCGCTTGGACTGTCGGTTGTACTAATTGATGCGAACAGCCGTCCGGGGCGCAAGCTGATGATTACCGGAAAAGGCCGCTGCAATCTCACAAACAACTGTACCATTGACGATTTTCTTTCTGCCGTGCGCAGAAATCCGCGCTTTCTGTACAGTGCCATTAACGCCTTGACCCCCCAGGACGCCATGGCTTTTTTTGAAGAATTAGGTGTCCCCTTAAAAACTGAACGGGGCAGCCGAGTATTCCCCGTATCTGACCGCGCGATAGATGTTGTCGACGCGCTGGTTTCTTATATGAAAAAAAGCGGTGTGCGTTTTATTCACGACCCGGTTCTGTCTATAGCCAGAGAGGAAAACGGCTTCTCTCTTTATACAGCCGGTGGTATTACACATAAAGGTGCGATGGTGGTCATTGCTACCGGGGGCCTGAGCTATCCCGCAACCGGCTCCAGAGGGGATGGCTATCGCTTTGCCGAAAGTTTCGGCCACAAACTGCTTCCACAGTCTCCTTCACTGGTACCAATTATCACCCAAGAGGTTTGGTGTAAGGAGCTTTCTGGGCTTTCTTTAAAAAATGTGACCTTGTCCGTCATTGATACAGCCAAAGGGACGACTGTCTATAATGAGCTGGGTGAGATGCTTTTTACGCATTTTGGGGTTTCGGGGCCTCTGGTTCTTTCGGCTTCGAGCCATATGTCGGGTGAATTATCTCGATATCGCATCATGATCGATTTAAAACCGGGGCTTTCTAACGAGCAGCTTGACGCCCGCCTTTTGCGAGACTTTGATGCGGCTAAAAATAAGGATTTTATTAACTCGCTTGGCGCTCTACTTCCAAAGACACTGATCCCTGTGATTGTCAGACTTTCGGGGATATCGCCAGAGCAAAAGGTTAACCTGATCACAAAGACCCAGCGTGCCGGGCTTTTAAATCTTTTAAAGTCACTTCCCGTAATACCCACGGCATTCAGGCCTGTGGCCGAAGCCATTGTCACCTCGGGCGGGGTGGATACTTCGCAAATTGACCCGCGCACGATGCAGTCAAAGTTGGTCCCCGGTCTCTATTTTGCTGGTGAGGTACTCGATCTGGACGCCTATACAGGTGGATTTAATCTGCAAATTGCCTTTTCTACCGGATATCTTGCCGGCATCTCTGCCGCCAGGGCACAGAAAGGAAGTTGAAATATGATTGCAATTGCAATTGATGGACCATCCGCCGCGGGAAAAAGCACAATAGCTCGCCGCGTGGCTGCTGATTGTTCCTTTATTTATGTGGATACAGGGGCGCTTTATAGGGCAATCGGCCTTTTTGTGCTTGAAAAAGGTGTAAGTACAATGGATGAGCAGGCTGTGACTGCTCTTTTGTCGGAAATTGATGCTCAAATCGTTTACCGCGAGGGCGCACAGAGAATAATGTTGAATGGTAAGGATGTGTCTGAAGATATTCGTCGTCCCGAAATGTCAATGGCGGCCTCCAATGTATCTGCCTTTCCCTCAGTGCGACAGTTCCTTTTGGAACTCCAGAGGAACCTCGCCCGTAAAAACAACGTGGTGATGGATGGGCGTGACATTGGTACGGTTGTTCTTCCTGACGCAAAGGTAAAAATATTTCTCACTGCCTCTCCGGAAGAAAGAACACGCCGCAGACAGGCTGAGTTCCTACAAAAGGGGATCAATGTGGATTATGACGCCCTTCTCGCGGAGACCATACTGCGGGATAAGAACGATATGTCTCGGCCTATTGCGCCGCTCAAACAGGCTGAGGATGCCGTCCTGGTGGACACAAGTGCTTTCACTCTGGAAGAATCGGTGGCGGTCATATCGCAGATTATAAGGGAGAAATTATAGATGGTCTGGTTATACTATATTCTTTCACGCTGCGCTACGCTTTTATTGTTTATCTGGTTTGATATTCGCTTTGAGGGTGGAGAGAACATCCCCAAAAAGGGAGGATACCTGATCGCTTGTAACCACCGCACTTATCTTGATCCCGTCCTGTTGACCTGGAAGGTAAGAAGTCATATTTGTTATTTTGCAAAGACAGAGCTTTTCGACCATCCCTTCTTCGGCGTGATCACCCGTATCGCTGAATGTATCAGGATTGAGAGAGGGACGGGAGACACCACAGCTTTGGATAAGGCGGGTGAGCTTCTCAAAAAAGGGAAGGTGATCGGGATCTTTCCAGAGGGAACGAGATCAAAGGATGGTAAACTCCAGCGTGCCAAGTCTGGTATGGCGGTGATCGCCAAAATGACCGGGGCGGATATACTGCCCTGTTGTATCCTCTTCGAAGGGCCTCTTCATTTTCGCTCGAAGATTACCATGCGGTTTGGGCAGATCATCAAAAACAGCGACCTTGGTTTCGTCGGCATATCAGCACGGGAAACAGTGGTTGCTAGCAAATATATCATGTCTAAGATAGCTGCTTTGATGGGAGATGCTTTGCGTGAAGACAGTCATTCGAACGGCTGAAAGTGCAGGTTTCTGCTTCGGTGTAAAACGAGCAGTGGATATGATAATTAACTGCCTTGACCGAGGTGAGAACATTTGCACTCTGGGGCCGATCATCCATAATACCCAATTGGTGGAAGAGCTTTCCGCAAAGGGAGTGCGCGTGATCAAATTTCCTGAAGAAAGCGTAAGCGGCGAGACGGTCATTATCCGTTCCCATGGTATCGAACGGGATACACAGAAACGGATGGATGATCTAGAGATACCCTATCTTGACGCTACTTGTCCCTTTGTCAAAAAGATTCATGAAATTGTTGCCACAACAGAGAAGGATGGACTCGTCATTATTGCAGGGGACGACAGCCATCCGGAAGTAGAGGCGATTAAAAGTCGTTGTAGTGGGAAACATATAGTAGTTGCCGATGCAAAAGCCTTGTCTGAAAGGGCTGAGGATATTTTGAAAAGTGGCCGCAAAGCCGTAACCATGGTGGCGCAGACGACTTTCGATTCCAATGAATGGGAAAGATGCATAGAAAGTCTAAAAAAGATATGTACAACGGCAGAAATTTTTGATACAATATGTAATGCGACTGCTGTTAGGCAACAGGAGACCGAAAAGATGGCCCGCGAGTCGGACGCTATGGTAATCGTTGGCGGAAGACATAGCTCAAACACCGCAAAGCTTGTCGATATCTGCCGCCGCCATTGCACAGCCATCCATGTGGAAACCGCCGCCGAGCTGAACAGCCGGTGTATACAGGGATTTCAAAAAATAGGTATTACCGCCGGTGCGTCTACGCCGGTTCGCATAATTAAGGAGGTACAAGAGGCCATGAGTGAGATTTTGGAAAATCAGACCGAGCTGAGCTTTGAGGAGATGCTTGACCAATCCTTCAAAAGTACATACAACGGGGAGAAGGTCATAGGGACCGTTACAAGCATATCTCCAACCGAGATAGCTGTGGATATCGGCACGAAGCATGCCGGCTATGTCCCGCTGTCAGAGCTAAGCGACGACCCTTCAGCAAAGGTCGAGGAACTTGTAAAGAAGGGTGATCAACTCGAGCTCATGGTTGTCAGGGTGAACGATGTTGAAGGCACAGTGATGCTTTCTAAGAAACGTCTTGACGTTGCCGCCGGCTTCGAAAAGGTCATGACCGCTGTCGACACAGGCGAGATTCTGGAAGGTATCGTCACCGATGTGATCAAGGGCGGTATCCTTGTCCTTACAAGCGGTGTTAAGGTATTTATTCCCGCTTCTCAGGCAACTGCTTCCAGAAACGAGGATTTGGGTGGACTCCTTCGCAAACGCGTAAACTTCAAGATACTTGAGGTCAATCGCCCGCGTCGCAGAGCTGTCGGATCTATCCGCGCTATCGCAAAAGAGCTGCGTAAACTTCAGGAGGATGCCTTCTGGTCTACCGTTGCGGTGGGTGCTACCTATGAGGGAACGGTTAAATCTCTCACTGATTACGGCGCCTTTATTGATCTGGGCGGTGTGGATGGTATGGTGCACATTTCCGAACTGTCTTGGAGTAAGATCAGGCATCCGTCGCAGGTTGTCAAGATCGGCGATAAAATTAGTGTTTTCGTAAAAAATATCGACGAAGAAAATCATAAGATATCACTTGGTTATAAGAAGGAAGAGAATAATCCTTGGGCTATTCTTGAGAAGAGCTATCAGGTTGGTCAAGACGTAAAGGTCAAGATTGTATCTCTTACCGCTTTCGGTGCCTTTGCTGAGCTTCTTCCAGGTGTGGATGGACTGATCCATATCAGCCAGATTTCCCGCGATAGAGTGGGTAAGCCTGCTGATGTTCTCACCGTTGGCCAAGAAGTTGAGGCAAAAATCACCGAGCTGGACTTCGATAAAAAGCGTGTTAACCTCTCCATCCGCGCTATTCTAGATGAGCGTACGGCTGCAGAAGAGAGCTCCGCACAGCCTGCCACAGGGGAAGCTGCTCCGGAAGTAGAATAAGCAATAAGCTTTCAGGGCACCCTCACCCGGGTGCCCTTACCTTTTATCTGGCGTATCAGTTTTTATCTCTTATTTAGCTCAGCATCTCTACCTGCTTGTCCTAGCGTTTGTTTGCTGTCTTCAGATGCAGCAATAGAAACGGAAGAAGACACTTGTGAAAGGGTATTTCTTGTTATAAGAGAGATACGCTTGATAAGCTGAGAGTTTATAATACAAGTAAAAGGTTACTCTTAATGATGGTGCCAGAACGGCGTCACTCGGCAGAGATGATGGCCAATTTCGTGAGAAGGAAACTGAGCGGACACAATATGACGAGAACTCTATCCGAAAGTCTTTGACTCAGGATTTGAAAAGAGGTTACTAGTTTGAAAAGAAAGACTTTGTTGGCTGCGGTGACAGTTCTTACGGCCTTACTCCTTTTTGGATGCAGCTTGAATCAGAACAAAGAGAACACCATCAAAGACAACAAAAAACTGGCTGTGGTCATAGATCATGTGAATACCGTCTTCAACGAAAAGTATGGGGCGACGGGAACCGGGGCAGTTACCATGCCCGTTATGATGGAGAAAACAGATTTTTATTCTACCTTTGCGCTTAAGAGAGAAGACTTTTCTGATTATTATGGCCTGAGCTCAATCTCAATGACGAACTCTGACCGGCTTGTTTCCGTCCGGTGCAAAGAGGGTCGTACAGAGGCAGTGTCAGGAGCTTTCGAAAAATATCGCAAAGATCTGATGAATCAATATGAATTTTACCGCGTCGGCGGCTCCTATGAGCGTGCAAAGGCAGGCAAGGTTTATGTCAAAGGCGACTATGTATTCCTCCTTGTATTGGGAGTCGGAAAAGGGGCTGACGGTGCCTATGATTTTGAAGGAGATCTTCAAATGGCCGTTACGGCAATAGACAGCATGTTTAATTAAATTTATGTGTGTGAATTTATCCGCGTCTGTTACTCCTATAAGCACTCCTATGAAGCTAAGGTGTATGTTTAGGGTGGCGAAGGACTTCTTTTCATATCAGGATTAGAAAAGACGCAGACTGTTTTATAATATTGAAGATCATCAGCATGTGGACATCGCGGCGATAGACAGCAAGTTTAAATAAATGTTTAAGCGTTCATACGTTAAAGGAAGAGAAAGATGGTATTTTCCAGTCTGCTTTTTTTGTTCCGGTTTCTTCCCATCGCATTCACTGTATATTATCTCACTCCGCGCCGGTATAAAAACCTGGCGCTTTTCCTGTTAAGCATGGTCTTTTATTCCTGGGGCGAAGTTCGGTACACGCCTATTATGCTGTATTCCATTGTGCTTGACTATTTCTCCTCGGCGGGCATTGAGCGAAACAGAAGTAATCCCACGGCCATGCGCTCGTTTCTGGCGTTATCCGTGATTGGTAATCTGGGAATGCTGGGGTTCTTTAAATACACCAATTTTTTTATTGCCAATATTAACGCAATTACCGGACAGAATATCGGTCTCATGAGCCTGACTCTCCCGTTGGGGATCAGTTTCTACACCTTTCAAACCATGTCCTATACCATCGATGTTTATAGAGGTAATGTGAAGGCGGAAAAAAATATCATTGACTTTTCTGCCTTTGTTGTACTGTTTCCGCAGCTGATCGCCGGTCCCATCGTCCGATATACCGATATCAGTCACGAACTAAAAGAGCGAACAACCAATCTGAATCAGATCACTGAGGGTGTGAAGCTTTTTATTTTGGGTCTCGGCAGCAAGGTGTTGATCGCTAATAATATTGGTTCCCTTTGGACACAGATCGAAGCAGCTGGCTTTGAAAGTATTTCTACTCCGTTGGCCTGGCTTTCCATGCTTGCCTTCTCTTTCCAGATCTACTTTGATTTTTCAGGTTACTCACTGATGGCAATCGGCATGGGAAAAATGCTCGGCTTTGAATTCCCGCAAAATTTCAACTTTCCCTATATCGCGAAAAGCATGAGCGAGTTCTGGCGCCGCTGGCATATGACCCTTGGTTCGTGGTTTAGGGAGTATCTGTATATTCCACTGGGCGGTAACAGAAAAGGTGAGGCCAGAACCTATTTAAACCTTTTCATCGTCTGGGCGGCCACTGGTTTATGGCACGGCGCAAGTTGGAATTTTGTCATCTGGGGGCTCTATTTCTTTGTTTTGATTACACTGGAAAAGCTCTGGCTGGGAGAGTATCTCAAAAAAAGCCAAGTGCTTGCCCGTCTTTATATGATTCCTTTACTGATCATTAGCTGGGCGATCTTCGCGATCACTGATTTATCAGAACTGGGGCTCTTTCTGACCAGAATGTTCAGCTTCGCAGGAGGGGATGACTGGCTCTACTACCTGAAAAGCTATGGCATTACCTTTCTACTTGCCGCAATGCTGTCGACCCCAGTCCTGAAGCCCCTTTACCAAAAACTTGACAAAAATCCATGGCTTAGTACGGCCTTTTTTGCTTCTGTACTTATTCTTTCCACCGCCTATCTGGTGGATGCAAGCTATAATCCATTTCTGTACTTTCGGTTTTAGGGGGCGTGAAGATGAAGTTCTACAAAAAATATGTGGTGACAGTCTTTTTTGCCCTGTTCATTGTGCTTTTTTCCATTACTGATATGATTACCTCTGACAAGGTGTTTTCTGAACTGGAGAATAGATATCTGCAGCAGAAGCCGGTTCTGTCAATCAGCGCGCTAATTGGTAACAACTATACAATGAAATTTGAGGAATACATCAATGACCAGTTTCTCCTTCGAGACAGCTGGATCACGCTGAAATCACGGGCGGAGTACGCCTTTGGCAAGCTGGAGAACAATGGTGTCGTCTATGGGGCAGATGGATATCTTTTTGCGCGTGAAAAAAGCGTCGACGAGAAAAGGCTCGCACAAAATGTTACAGTGATCTATGATTTTATGGCCCGTTTTAAAGAACTCGACCCTGCGCTGATGCTTGTGCCCAGTTCCTACGCGATGATGCCAGACAAGCTTCCCCGGGGACTGAATAATTTTGATCAGATCGGTGCCATTGATGGTATTTATCGGAGAATTACGTCTGGAAAAGCAATACAGATTGCAGACGCCCTCTTGCAGAAGCAGAACCAATACATCTATTATCGTACTGATCATCATTGGACAAGCCAGGGGGCCTATATTGCCTATCAACAGTATATGAATGCCATCGGGTACCCGGCGGCGGACTTTAGCAGCGAACTCTCCCACCGGTGGGATAACTTTTATGGCACCTACTATGCGAAGGCCAAACGGGTGGATGCCAAGCCTGACACGGTCGTCTGGTATGATGTACCTGGGATTTCAGTAACGGTTGACGGTAAACCTGTGGATGGGCTGTATGACCTTTCACAAATAGAGAAAAAGGATAAGTATGGTATGTTCCTGTACGGCAATAACGGTCTCACCGTGACTCAAAATAGCGGGGGAGGCGGGAATGGCGAAACTTTGCTGATCGTCAAGGATTCTTATGCCAACTGTATCATTCCCTATCTGGTGGCCGATTTTGATAAAATCGTCGTCGTTGACCTGCGCTATTTTACCGAGAGTATGGATAATCTGATCAGTGAGAGCGCCCCGGATCATATTCTGGTGCTTTACGGACTTTCTGGCTTATCCTCAGATACGCATATCGGAAAACTGGCTGGGTGATTTATGCTGCTTTCGCGTATGATCCATCGGACTGAATTAAGATGCAAAATATGGTTCTTTCCCGCTGCTGGCAGGGAAAGAGAACAGTCAATAATCAAAATAAAACGCGGCGGTCGAAAACATGTTTTCGACCGCCGCGTTCGTTTGTGAAAACAACCACCGACTATGTCGGTGGAGCCAAAAAAGCTTTAGCGATGAAGCGGACAAAAAAACTCCTTTTGATGTAGAATAAACTTGCGGTCTGGCAACTGCAAGAGCACATCAAAAGGAGGACATTCAAAATGAATGACAATAAAAGTCTAGCACATACAACGTGGAATTGTAAATATCACGTCGTATTCGCGCCAAAATACCGCAGAGAAATATTTTATGGTGAAAAGCGAGAAGAAATCGGCAAAATTCTAAGAGAATTGTGTTCCTGGAAAGGTATTAACATTATTGAAGCAGAAGTTTGTACGGATCACATTCACATGCTGATGGAAATCCCGCCGAAGATGAGCGTTTCAAGCTTTATGGGATTTCTCAAAGGCAAAAGCAGTCTGATCATACATGAACGACATGCGAATTTAAAGTATAAACATGGCAACCGATCTTTTTGGTGTCGTGGATACTATGTGGACACAGTGGGGAAAAACACCAAAAAGATCGCTGAATATATCCAAAACCAATTAAAAGAAGATAAGCTGCAGGATCAGTTGACATTCAGGGAATACGAAGACCCTTTCAAGGGTAGCAAGTAATAAGCTTTTGCAAATGTCAGACCGTAATATGCCATTGCAATGGCAGCCAGTAACAGCGGGTTATACCCGCATAAGAAAAGCCGCCGGCTAAGCCGGCGGATATTTACTGCTCAGATTAGTATTCAAGATTGTCTTAAAGATTCCCCCGCCGAAGGCGGGGGAATATACAAGAAAATTTAACTCAAGACATTAGATTTAATTTTGACGACCTAAAAACTTAGTGCGAAACCATTTCTTATAGAGAAGGACGATATTCCCAATGGTCTTGTCGTAAATTAAAAAAACAACACATCCGACTGCTAAAAACCACCATACCGCTTTTACGCCCAACCAGACCATGCTGATCAGAGGATCTGGTATCCCAAGGACTGATATAACTGCCAGATATCCGAAAATCATAGATAGGCTGAAGATCAGGAGCTTTAACCCCAGTTTAAGGAAAAAAGGGCGTATGCGTTCAAGTTTGAAGCGTATAATTGGATAGTAGCCAAAAAAACAAATAAACATAAGCGCCGCCTCTCTGTCGGGGCAGATGAAGACCGACAGAAATGAGACGGCGAAATACACAAGCAGGGCCGTTCCGAAGCCAATCTCAATACAAACAGATATCAGCACGAGCCCGGCGGCCGCAGGCAAAGCATAGGTGGCGAAGGGGACCAGACCCGTCATAAACATCAATAGCATACAGAGGGCGGCGCTCAGCCCGCCTGCCGCTACCTGGGCGCTTTTCTTTATCGTACAACTTCACCTCATGCAAATCTAGCTACAAATATTGTTTTTCCCCCGCTGCTGGCAACGAAAAATACAAATAAGTGCCTTTTTTAATATCGGGTTACTTTTCACTTCTTGGCGGAAAAAGTAGACTGATGAATACATATAAATAAGAAATAGGTTCATATAATCGCTAAAAGCAGCACCTGAAACAACTTTGGCAGGAACTTGCGCAGAGCAGGGCAGTACAGATGTCGCATGGGCCGCAGGACTGCATGCCGGTTGAGGTAAAGTTGCCATAAGGACGCCCCGTCTTCCGCTGCATATTGAGCTGGTTTACAACTGTGCGGTATTCCACATTGTCAGGGTCCATGGCTGCAGCCTTCTGAAAATAGGAATAAGCTTCCTCCAGCCAACCCCTCCCATAAAGGATCTGTCCCTTTAAAAAATGCCACTGGGCATCCCGCGAGCTTGTGGGAACGCCATCAAGAAGCTCTTCTGCCTCTGTCATGCGTCCGTTATGGATCAGCCGTAGGATATCCGCAAACTGCCCGGCGTTTTTGTAACTTTGGCCTGAAGATCGACTATTTTGACGAGAAGCCTGTATCTGGTCATAGGCTTCGTTGATTTCTTTCATCTTTTCATTGGCTAAATCTGCAAGTGGGTTATTCTGATAGTTGTCGGGATGGTACTTTCTCGCAAGTTCGCGATAAGCGGATTTTATTTGATCATCAGGAGCATCATAGGAAACACCAAGTACTTTATATGGATCTGTCATTACTGGTTTTCCCTCCAACATTGAGCATTTTAATTTCCTGTGCCAGGCCAAGAAAAATAATATTTTCAATGACTGACTTAAATTCTTTCAGTTCTAATAACTGGCATGCCTTGCCTGCCTCTGCGGCGCTCAGATAAGCAGGTGCCTTGATTTCTTCCTCAATTCGCAGGATATCGTCATCCGAAAGTGGGCCGCGCGCCGCAAGAAAAGGGTTATAGTCACTGCTTTTCATATCTTTTTTAATATCGTCAATGGCATCGCATATATACACATATCTTCCCATAAAGTATCCTAGGCGCTTGAGGATGCGTTTTTCTTCTTCTATGTCCGAGAGCATCTCAAACAGCTTACCAAGGGCATGGGCGGTTGGTTCACAGGCCGCATCAAGGGAGGTTGAACCTGCAGCCTCAACCTGGTGCTGCGCTTTCATCGCATCAGCAAGAACATTGTCGATCTCTGGGAATTGTCCCGCCGCCTTCTTTCTGCCATGCTTTAAAAATGGAAGGTAAATTCCCGCCATTATGCGGTTCATTATACCACCGTCATGAAGGTTGTCCACACCTTTATAATATAGCATCAGCATTGCCGCCGCTGAGGCCAGACTCAGGCTGTTGCAACTGTTCAAATGCGGTGCCTGGGAAAATGGCTGAAAAGGGCATCTTCCGGGTGAAATTTCAGCGCCCTGATCAACAAGAGAAATCCCCAGTACGACTACAAAAGCAAAGTCATAGCTGAGGGTCAATCTCGCAAAGGGACCGTACGTGCGGGAGAGTTCACGGCAAAGCCCACAGTATACCGCTTTATAGCCTTCAAATTCACAAATTCTAAGCTGTGGCTTAAATGGCTTAATATAACCAAACAAAAGACATCACCCCACAACCTCAATATTTCAATATTACAATAGATAACTAAATATGTCATGAAGAATTTGTAAATTTAGTTGAATCTATTTTAAGTTAATTGAACGTTAATCAGGTTTCCTTTTTCGCGTCTGTGATTTAAACTCAATCTGCCCTCCGTGGGCGGATCGAACAAGACCGCGATGATGAAGTATAAACTTATGCATCGATAAATTTCTCTTAGTTTCTTTCATTTTTATGCTGGCTCAAAGCGGCAGAATGGAGCTTAAAATGAATCAACTGACTACGCTTCTCCTGGCGATGGGGCTTTCTATGGATGCCTTTGCGATATCAGTGACAAGGGGGATGTGTTCGACCCGAAACCGTACGGGGGACGCACTCATGACTGCAGGGGCTTTCGGCCTTTTTCAAGCAGTAATGCCAATCATGGGTTATTTGGGGGGACAGGGCTTATTTGCCACGCTTGTTGACCTTTTGGATCACTGGATCGCCTTTGTCCTGCTGTTTGCCATTGGTGTTAAAATGATAAAGGACAGCGGCAGGGAAGAGAATTGCAACTATACCGGCCGGTGGTTTCAGATACTTATCGCCCAGTCTGTGAGTACCAGTATTGATGCGCTGGCAGTTGGTGTGGGAATGATCGGATTTTTGGATAATATCTTTCCGGTGGCAGCTGTCATAGGGATCATGACCTTTTTCTTATGTTTGGCGGGTTATTTCATAGGCAAATGGTGCGGCAATTATCTGGGCAGTAAGGCCGGGCTACTCGGTGGGATTACCCTGATCACCATGGCTTTTCGTTTTCTGTTTGGAAAAGTATAAGCGGCTTCACCAGAACGAAAACGATTTAAAGCATTAAATTTATTAAAATCAGTAATTTTTGATAGATAAAGCGAAAAAACGAATAAGATGATTGAATATTATTATTAAAAGTATATAATAAAAGATATATATTTTTGAAGCTGTCAGCAAATCGAAGCCAACATCCACCATCAACTGCTTTTTCGTGCATTCTAGAGATTATGAAAAAAGCGAAGGGTACAAAGAACGGAGGATGTACGCCAAACGATTATGTCTCTTGTCATTTCTTTGCTTTTTCGATAAAAGCAAATTAGAATTTTATTTTATGCCGATGCAAAGCGGCGGAATGGAGCTTATTATGAAAGAGCTTATGCTTGGTAACGCGGCTGTTGCCCGCGGATTATATGAGGCCGGCTGCAAGGTCATTTCCAGCTATCCCGGCACACCCAGTACCGAGATTACCGAAGAGGCCGCCAAGTTCGGCGAAATATACTGTGAATGGGCTCCGAATGAGAAGGTCGCCGCTGAGGTTGCTATTGGTGCGTCAATTGGCGGAGCCCGTGCCTTTTTCGCCATGAAGCATGTAGGCCTGAATGTGGCTGCGGACCCTGTCTTTACAAGCTCTTATACCGGCGTGAATGGGGGACTGGTCATGGTTGTGGCCGATGACCCCGGCATGCATTCCTCACAGAATGAGCAGGATTCCCGCCATTACGCTGTAGCCGCCAAGCTTGTTATGCTCGAGCCGTCTGATTCAGCAGAGTGCCTGGAATTTGCAAAGAAGGCCTTTTGGCTATCGGAACGATTTAGTACGCCTGTCATGATACGGCTTTCCACAAGGGTTTCCCACTCACAGGGACTTGTAGAGACCGGTTCGAGACAGGTGGTAGAATTAAAGGAATACAAAAAGGATGCTGGCCGCTTTGTCATGGTTCCCGCCAATGCGCGCGCAAGGCATCCGAAAATAGAAGAAAGGCAGAAGGAAATTGCCCTTTGGTCCGAGAACTGCGACCTTAACCGGATTGAGAAGGGAAGCACGAAAATCGGCGTTATCACCGCGGGCATATCCTATCAATATGTAAAAGAAGCTCTTCCTGATGCAAGTGTGCTGAAGATTGGCGTTATCAACCCACTGCCTGAAAAGCTCATCCGCGATTTTGCGGCAGGTGTAGACAAGCTTTACATAATCGAAGAGCTCGACCCAATCATAGAAAATTACTGCAAGGCCTTGGGGCTTACGGTAACAGGCAAAGAACTTCTCCCAGACTGCGGCGAGTATTCACAATCCTTACTCCGTGAAAAGCTGCTGGGCGAGACAATTACCCCTCTCTCCTTTGGAGAAAATGTGCCTGTGCGGCCCCCGGTCATGTGCCCGGGCTGTCCCCACCGCGGTCTTTTCTATGTTCTTAGCAAGCTTAAGCTGATGGTAAACGGGGATATCGGTTGCTATACGCTGGGAAGTGCCCCGCCCCTTTCGGCGCTTGATACTACCGTTTGCATGGGATTTTCGATTTCTGGCCTTCATGGCTATAATCTGGCCAGAAGGGAAGAGGGAAGCGAGAAGAGATCGGTTGCTGTGATCGGCGATTCGACCTTTATGCATTCGGGCATCACCGGCCTGATCAATATCGCTTACAACCGCACAAACTCTGTGGTGATTATTCTGGATAACTCGACGACCGGTATGACCGGACATCAGGACAATCCGACCACCGGGCGCACCTTAAAGGGCGATATCGCCCGGGCAGTGTCCATCGAGGCTATATGCAAGGCCGCCGGGATAGACCGTGTCACCGTCATCGACCCCAACAATCTTTCACAGGTAGAGGATGCGGTAAAGGAAGAGCTTGCAGCCGACGAGCCGTCGGTTATTATTGCGAGAAGACCCTGCGCCCTGCTCAAGGGGGTAAAGCATTCTGCTGCTCTGACCGTGACGAGTGCCTGCAAGGGCTGCAAGGCCTGCATGAAGCTCGGATGCCCGGCTATATCGATGAAAGATGGCTTCGCTGCTATTGACCCTACCCTCTGTGTAGGATGCGGTGTCTGTGAGGAGCTATGTGCTTTTAAAGCGATTACCCCAAATCAGGAGGTGCAGGCATGAGCACAGTAAAGAATATTATGATCGTTGGTGTAGGCGGTCAGGGCACGCTTCTGGCAAGCCGCCTGATTGGCAGGGTTGTGATGGACAGCGGATTTGACGTCAAGGTCTCGGAGGTCCATGGTATGAGCCAGCGGGGCGGTTCTGTTGTAACCTATGTCCGGTACGGCGAGAAGGTATACTCACCCATCATTGATTTGGGTGAGGCAGATATTATCGTATCCTTTGAAGAGTGTGAGGCGGCCAGATGGCTTCCGTTTTTGAAGAAGAATGGGCGCATCATTACCAGCAGTCAGCATATCGCCCCCATGCCGGTGATTACCGGCGCAGCCGCTTATCCTGAGAAGATTCAGGATAAGATCACAGCCAGTGGCTGTAACGTCACTGTCGTGGACGCTCTTACCCTGGCCGAGGAGGCCGGAAGTGCCAAGGCGGCTAACATTGTGCTGATGGGTGTGCTGTCGGGTATTATGGATTTTAATCTTGAAGCTTGGCATAATGCCATTAAGAATATACTTCCTGACAAGTTTCATTCTATGAATCTGAATGCATTTAATTTGGGCAGGAAGTGGATTGAATAGGAGAAGTTTAAGTGGATAAAATGTGGAATCAGGTTGAACGTGCCCCTCTGCATGAGATACGGGCATTGCAGTCATATGGCCTTTCCAGAATGGTGAGAAGAGTGTATGATAATGTACCTTTTTATCGCAAAAAACTGGATGAAATGGGGATAAACCCCGACGATATTAAAAGCGTTGACGACCTTAAAAAGCTACCGTTCACATACAAACAGGATCTCAGAGACAACTACCCTTATGGTCTTTTCGCCGCCCCCATGGAAGAGGTCGTGCGGATACATGCCTCGTCGGGTACTACAGGCAAGCAGACGGTGGTGGGTTATACCCAGAATGACCTCGGCGTCTGGGCTGAAATTATCGCACGTGCCCTGACTGCGGCGGGGGCGGGAAAAAACGACTTTGTTCATATTTCCTACGGATACGGACTTTTCACTGGCGGGCTCGGTTTGCATGAGGGAGCCCAACTGATCGATGCCACCGTCATACCTGCGTCTTCGGGTAATACTGCCCGTCAGGTGCAGATCATCACCGACTTCGGATCTACTGTGCTTTGCTGTACCCCTTCTTATGCGATGTTTATCGGCGAGACCATCCGAGATATGGGGATCGACAGATCAAAGCTTAAGTTAAAAGCGGGTATTTTCGGCGCGGAGCCTTGGACCGAGAAGATGCGTATCCAGATTGAAGAGCTTTTGGGAATCAAGGCGATGGACATTTATGGTCTGTCCGAGATTATGGGACCCGGCGTCAGCTATGAGTGCAGCGACCAGACGGGTATGCACATCAATGAGGATCACTTTATTGCTGAGATTATCGATCCCGTGACCGGCGAGGTACTTCCCGACGGTGAGCAGGGCGAGCTAGTTTTTACCACAATCTCTAAAGAGGCACTGCCCCTTATTCGCTACCGTACAAGGGATATCAGTTCCCTCAGCCGTGAGGAGTGTCCCTGTGGCCGTACCTTTGTGAAGATGTCGAAGTCTCGCGGACGTTCTGACGATATGCTGATCATCCGCGGCGTCAATGTATTTCCTTCACAGATAGAGTCGGTGCTTTTGGGTATGGGACAGACAACTCCTCATTATATGCTGATAGTGGATAGAGTAAGCAATACTGATACTCTCGAAATACAGGTTGAGATGAGTAGTGATATGGAATTTGACGCCGTACGCCTGATCGAACAGAAAGAAGCGGAGATCAAAAGGGCTGTTGAATCGGTACTGGGTATCTCGGCCAAGATTAGTCTTGTTGCTCCCAAGACCATTGACCGAAGCGAAGGTAAGGCGAAGAGAGTCATCGACAAGAGATCACTGTAAACTGTGTCCTCATGTTGGTTCAATCTTTTGAATCCGCCTAATTGGAAGTACTGACATTTATGAAATATAAATACAAGCTGCCCGCCGAATTAGTGGCGGGCAGCTTTTTTATGTTATATTCATGTTGAATGGGCCTAAAAGTAAAGGTATAATAGGTATGTTTGTTACACTAATCCCAAATTAAACGGAAATAATCCTATTTCTGATTTTCCTTCCTCAGGTGGGAAAACAGGGACAAAAGTACAGAACCATTTAAATAGGATTTAGTAACATGATTTAATCAGCAAGGGAGTGTCATTATGAGCAGAATGAAACATGAATACCAAGCAGAGTTTGAGCAGTTTGTTTCCGCTATTATGAAGCAGTATGGGGCGGCGGGTATGGCGGTATCTGTTATCGACAAAGAAAACACCCTGTATCAGAAGTTTTTCGGGTATAGAGATGATGAAAACAAGCTTGCAATTGATGAAAACACTGTTTTTGGTTTGGCCTCGATTACGAAGTCTTTTACTTGCTTGGCCATTATGCAGCTTGCGTCAAAGGGAATGATTGATATTGACGCCCCCGTATCTGATTATGTTCCTGAGTTTACGGGTAAAAATCAAAAGGGTCTCAAGGTTTATCAACTCATGAGTCACAGCGGCGGTTTTTTCCCGTTAAAGAGAATACAAGCAATCGATGTTGCGAAAGAAATGGGACTATACGATCCCGCCGGTGAAGACATTACATACAGTGAAGCTTTGGCTCAAAAAGGAATTGAACTTGTTGCCGCGAGATTGGACGAGCAAACCAGGCTTATTGGAAAGCCTGGTGAATTAATGAGTTATAGTAATGACAGCTATGGACTTTTAGCCGATATCGTCAGAAAATATGGCGGAGAAAAAAGCTATTCAGCTTATGTCCAGAAGAATATTCTTCAACCACTCAGTATGACCAGAAGCTGTTTGGAATTTGAGAAGCCCGCCAAAGACCAAAACAGCGCACAACTTTATATCCACAGAAACGGAATTCGTGAAGTCAGCCGAAATTTTTATGACAATGCGTTCGTCCTGATGGGTGGCGGAGCGATGAAGTCAACTATTAAGGATATGAAAAATTATTTGCGTATGTACATCAGTGAGGGCTATACACCGTCCGGAGGTCGGATCCTTGATGAATACAGCATCAGAGAGATGACAAAGCCAAGGCAAGCGTTTCGTTATCAGCAACTCTATGGATATGGGCTTTCAACCAAATGCAGTGATGATGTAACCGTTATTGAACACGGGGGCAGTCTGACCGGTGTTTCCACCAATTTTTCTTGGTCACCGCAATTGGGAATAGGCATTCTTGTTTTTTGCAATACGTCCGACGTGCCGGTTATCGCAGTTGCTAACGCGGCTATGAGGTGGTTTAACGGCAGAAAGCCGGTTGCGGATAAAGACCGCTGGACAGATACGCCCTGGACTCAAGAGGTTATCAATGCAGCCTGCGGACAGTATGTTTCGGGTGAAGGCATGATTGTTGATATTTTTAAAAGAGAAAATGGTGTGGGTATGCTGCAAAACGGCCAAGAGGTATCGGTTAGAATGGTTGAATCAAATGTGCTGTCCGTAGCAGCACCGCTGATTGAGTATGACCTAATTTTGTGTGCAGATGCCCAAGGTAAGGTGTTCGGGATCAGATATAAGAGCAGAATAATTCCTAAAGTAAGCTGATCAATCTTATTTCGATACACACACTGATTCCTACTGTCGTGTGGATTAGAACATTATTGAATCTTCATTTTATAGCCAATTGCTACATTGTCAAGCCAAATGCGACAGTTCGAGCAGAAAGAGCTGGGAAGGTGTATTCCAATTAAGACATTTTCGGGGTCTGTTGTTTATAAGCAGAAGAGAAGAAGATAGGTTTTGATGAGAAACAGTGGACAGAACAGTACCTTTCGGAAAGAACTCTCTGAGCAAACCGTTACCGTACTCATTGCTTCCTCTCTGATGCGGACAATATGGATCAGCGAAATAAAGAGTTAAGCCTAGATCTTTCTGGATTACATCATAACAGGCAAATTCACCGCCACGATCTGTTGTTGCTGTTTTGAATGTGCCTTGTGGCAATAAAGTGTGCAGGTGCTTGATTGCAGCTTCCATGGAAGCTGCCGTTCGATCAGGAATGGGAACGGCTGTATAGAACCTTGTTTTTCGTTCCACAAAGGTGGCCAAGCAACCACCGGAACCCCTAGAGGAAACCACCGTATCAAGTTCCCAATGCCCAAATGTTTCTCTGGTATATACCTCTTTGGGTCTCTTGTGGATAGAAGTACCACGAGCATAATGCGCAAGATTTTTACAGCTTCTCTTTTTTCCATTACGGCGCAGCACATCTGCGGTGAGTCCGTTCAGTCGTCCGGCATAAAGCCAGTTGTATATTGTTTTAAAGCTCAGTTGGCTTGAAGTAACGGTATGTGATATTTGTTCTGGCGACCAGGTCTCTTTCAGCTTTTCTGCCACAGCTGCGCACAACTCCTCGTTCCATTTCCCTTGAGGTTTGCTGTTGTGCCGTTTCTTCTGGTAATCCAGTTGTGCTTCTTCTGCGTTATACGCTCGGGCACCGTAAAAACGTTTCAATTCTCTAGCGATACTGCTGTGGTGACATCCCAGACGTGATGCGATTTTCCGGGTCGTATATCCGATTTGACGGAGTTCCTCTATCTTTCCTCGTTCGAATGTTGTAAAATGGTGATGGCTCATGGCTGCCTCCTTGTGTGAATGTTGTTGTTGCAAACTCTATTCTACACGTTTTGGCCGCCTTGGGCTATCTTTTTTCTGTCGCATTTCATTTTACAATGTAGCAATTAACTTAAAAACTGGCTATATATAAAACGTCATTTTCTTCTCCCGCCTTCGGCGGGGGAAGAAATCACAAGCTTGCTTTCAAGTTAATCAACTATAATAGGGCGCAAGAAGAAGGTAGATACGAAAGTGCCTACCTTCTTTTACATACTCGATTTTTTCCACGCATTAGCACTGTAAAGTTATATGCTTTGCGTCACTCTTCATTTACTATAGCCAATTAATATAAAAACTGGCTATAGTAAACGTCATTTTCTTCCCCCGCCTTCGGCGGGGGAAGAAATCACAAGCTTGTTTTCAAATTAATCAACTATATCATTGCTGTTCTCATTGCTTCATGTGGGCAACTTATTAAATTCAAATTCAATCTTCCCACCTGGGTGCCACTGATAGAGGATTTGTTGATTGAGCTCCTATATTAGGGAAATTTATTCAAAAGTTGGAGATTTAAAAAAGGAAAATTTGGTAGCTGTCATTTTTGTATACTGCCTTCTGCTATCGCCCATGCTAACCCTGTAAGAAAACGGAATGGGCGTGATGGTGTGTATTACAATAAAGTTGAAATTTGCGGTGTAAACACCGCAAAGCTACCTGTCATCAAGGAAAAAGAAAAGATCGAGCTGTTAAAAAAGATACGTGAGGGAGATCGCGAAGCCCGTCAGGAGATGATCAAAGGTAATTTAAGACTGGTGCTCAGTGTTGTTCAAAAATTCACGAACCGCGGAGAAAGTATGGATGATCTGTTTCAGGTGGGATGTATCGGGCTTGTAAAGGCAATCGATAATTTTGATCCCAATCAGAATGTTCGCTTCAGCACCTACGGAGTGCCAATGATCATCGGAGAGATCAGAAGATATTTGCGGGATAACAACTCGATACGGGTCAGCCGCTCAATGCGTGATACCGCCTATAAGGCGATGCAGGTAAAGGAAATGCTTGCTGGGGAAGGCAAGAAAGAGCCGACGATACACGAAATCGCCAAAGAGATGGGTATGCCAAAAGATGATGTTGTGCTTGCTCTGGAATCGATCGTTGAACCTATTTCTCTGTACGAGCCGGTATATTCTGATGGCGGGGATACGATCTATGTTATGGACCAGGTGCGTGACCCCAACAAGGACAGCGACTGGTTGGATGAAATTGCGTTTAAAGAAGCAATTTTCAATCTGAGCGAACGTGAAAAACGCATTCTTTCTTTGCGCTTTATGGCCGGAAAAACACAAATGGAGGTTGCTAAAGAGATTGGTATCAGTCAGGCTCAGGTTTCTCGTCTTGAAAAGGGTGCATTGGCACATATTAAGAAAAATATCTGAGTACAAAATGATGGCTGTTAAATACGGGTTCCTGTCTAGAAACGGGTTTTCACATTTTCTCGTATTGGGCGATAAAATGTGAATCTTAATAAAAATAGTAACGCGAAAAAAAAATTAGTCAATTTGCAAAAAGGACAACTTTCGACAGGGATAATTAACGCCGTCTCCCAATATTCATTTATGGGGAGGTGGCGTTTTGTGTATTGCCGAGCAAACGATCTGAGATGCAAGGATGTAATTAATATCAAGGATGGTGTTCGGATCGGATATGTATGCGATTTTGAGATTAATATGGCCGATGCGCGCATTGTAGCAATTGTTGTGTATGGCAAATGGAGATTTTTCGGACTTCTTGGAAGAGGAAAAGATATCGTTATCGGATGGTCAAATATTCAAGTGATTGGGCAGGACACCATATTGGTAAACTTTGATTGTCCGCCTGACAGAGTAAAAAGGCCTCCAAACAACCGAAGAAGGCGATAAAGAAAGATTGTAGTGTTTCTTTTACAATCAGTTTTTTAAAACTGCAATTGACGAATTAAAAATTCTTAAAAGATGAAAAGAAAATTCTGTCTGCCCAGCTTGTAGGCAGGGCAGACAGATAGAAGGAGTCCAGTTGACTCAAAAAAAAGCTATAGTAGTATTTTTAGCTATTGCAAACAGGATATCGTCATGATATACTTTAACGGCAAAACACACGTCCGGCTTTGTGGCATTGTTGGCTGTTATTCAGCTTTTCCCACAAAATAACGGCTGGGCGGAGGTTAAAACAGGAGGAAATCACATGAGTGTAGTTTCTATGAAGCAGCTGTTGGAGGCCGGTGTCCATTTCGGACATCAGACCCGTCGCTGGAATCCAAAAATGGCCCCCTATATTTTTACCGAGCGTAACGGGATCTATATCATCGATCTTCAGAAAACCGTGAAGATGCTCGAAGATGCCTACATGTTTGTACGTGACATCTCCGCAAATGGCGAGACCGTACTTTTTGTGGGTACTAAGAAACAGGCCGGAGATTCCGTCAGAGAAGAAGCCACCAGAGCCGGTGTTCACTATGTCAACGCCAGATGGCTGGGCGGCATGCTGACAAATTTCAAGACCATTCGCCGCAGAATTGAGCGCCTTAACCAGCTTAGAAAGATGGAAGAGGACGGTACATTTGAGCGTCTGCCCAAGAAAGAAGTTATCAAGCTAAACCTCGAGATTGAAAAGCTTGAGAAGTTCTTAGGCGGCATTAAAGAGATGAAGAGACTTCCCGGCGCCCTCTTTATCGTTGACCCACGTAAGGAAAAGATCGCTGTCGCCGAAGCAAGAAAGCTTGGCATACCGGTTGTCGCGATTGTCGACACCAACTGCGATCCTGACGAGATAGATTATATCATTCCTGGTAACGACGATGCAATCCGTGCTGTCAAGCTTCTTTCTCAGACAATGGCCGATGCCATCATCGAAGGCAGACAGGGCATGGATGCTGCACCCACAGAACAGCCAGCAGCGGATTCTGCCGAGGCCGATAAGGCCGGCGAGTAATTAACCGCGCGGAATACCGGCGTTAAACTGATGAAGTTGCTGCGCTGACCGCAAAAAGTAGCGTAAGATGCCCGGGCAGTAGGTTCGGGCATCTTGTATAAATTTGACATATTATATAAGTTGGAGGAATTTAAATGGCTTTTACAGCTAAGGATGTACAGCAGCTCCGCGAAAGCACAGGCTGCGGCATGATGGACTGCAAAAACGCCCTTACACAGGCGGATGGCAACATAGAAAAGGCAGTTGAGATTTTGCGCGAGAAGGGCATGGCGGCTGCCGCCAAGAAGTCCGGGCGCATCGCTGCCGAAGGCGTTGTTTTTGCCACAGCTGATACCGACAAAATGGTTGGTGTTGTGGTTGAGGTCAACTCCGAGACAGATTTTGTCGCCAAGAATGAAAGCTTTATGGCTTTTGTCGAAGCTTGTGCCAAGGCCGTTATCGCCTATAACCCCGTTGATGTCACCGCTTTACTTGCCTGCAAGGACACTTCTGGCGCAACCATTGAAGAGATGCTGCGTGAGAAGATCCTCACCATCGGCGAGAACATCAAAATCAGACGTTTTGCCCGTTATGAGGGTGTAACGATGACCTATGTCCATGGCGGCGGCAGAATCGGCGTCATGGTTGGCTTTGAAACTGATCTGGGCGGCAAAGCTGAGTTTAGTGAATATGCCAAGGATATTTGTATGCAGGTCGCTGCTTCCATTCCCCTTTATCTGAATAAAGAAGCTGTGCCTGTCGAGATTATTGCCAAGGAAAAAGAGATTCTCACCGCACAGGCGATCAACGAAGGCAAACCAGCCGCCATTGCCGAGAAAATGGTAGCCGGCCGCATTTCCAAGTATTATAAAGAGTTCTGCCTTATAGATCAAGCCTTCATTAAAAACGGCGACATCTCAGTTGCCAAGTATACCGAAGAGACTGCCAAAGCTCTGGGCGGGAAGATCGCTATTACAGGTTTTGTGCGTTTTGAAAAGGGCGAGGGCCTTGAGAAGAGAGAAGACAACTTTGCTGACGAAGTTGCCAACATGATTAAGTAATATTCCTTTAATAGCAGCAGGGTGCAGGGCAACTTGCACCTTGTTTTTTTCGGTACGGACATTTAGAGTAAAAAGCTTTACATGGAAATAACCCTGTTTTATAATAGAAGAGAATGTGAAGGATAATTGATAACTATTCATAAATACAGATGAGTATTTGATCTTTGTCTGCAAAGCCATAAGTGGGGAAGGTAGATTGAAAGAAATCTCCTTTATTAAAAATTGTCAATACTATATGCCACTGCACAAGGCAGTCATTAATACCCACAGTACGGACAAGCGTTGCTGCTTGGATCGGGTGTCTGCTGACAAGCGTGAAGCAACCTTTTTTCTGTCTTCCGACTTCATTGCTAAACGATAAATACGCTTGTGGACTTTCCTTCACTCTCTAAGACGGCACATTCTGTGATTTACAAACTACTTTATCCGTTCCCGCACGAATGGATAAAGCGCACACACATTAACATTATACAATACCTTCCGTGCGGAGAAATGGCTGTGAATATGGGCACAATCTATAAAAGGGTACTGATTAAGCTTTCGGGTGAGGCTCTTGCCGGTGAGCAGAAATTTGGTCTGAATTATGATGTGGTTTACGATATTTGCCGATCGATCAAAGAATGCGCAGATCTAGGTTTGGAGATCGCCATTGTTGTGGGTGGAGGTAACTTTTGGCGGGGCAGAACAAGCGGAAAGATGGACAGAACAAAGGCGGATCATATGGGGATGCTGGCTACTGTAATCAACGCTTTGGCGCTCTCCGATGCACTGGAAGCCAACGGCGTTCCTGTCAGGGTACAGACGGCCATTTCTATGCAGTCCATCGCTGAGCCCTACATACGCAACAGGGCTGTGCGCCATCTGGAAAAAGGCAGGGTAGTGATCTTCGGTTGCGGGACAGGGAATCCCTTCTTCTCAACTGATACAGCCGCTTCACTTAGGGCCGCCGAGATTGATGCGGATATCATTTTGAAGGCGACGATGGTAGACGGAGTTTATGACAAAGATCCCGCTAAATATCCAGATGCCAAGCGGTATGAAAGCATTTCCTTCACCAAGGTCTTAAATGATGGCCTGGCGGTCATGGATATGACGGCTGCCTCAATGTGCAGGGATAATCGGATACCGGTTTTGGTATTCTCGCTCAAAGACTCACATAATATTGTAAAGGCAGTAATGGGCGAAAAAATTGGCACAATTGTAAAAGAGGACTAAGAAACAATGTGAAATAGCCCACGGGCTGAAATATGGAGGTAAAGTATGAGCCAGTTTGCAAAAGAGTATGATGAAAAAATGCAAAAGACCATTGCAGTGTTGTCGAAAGATTACGCAGCGATCCGCGCAGGCCGAGCTAATCCAGCTGTACTCGACCGAATTTCGGTCGACTATTACGGAACGCCTACACAGATTGGACAGATGGCCGCAGTATCGGTTGCAGAAGCAAGGATACTGGTGATACAACCATGGGATAAGACCACTTTGAAGGCCATTGAAAAGGCGATTCAGACGTCTGACCTCGGCATCAATCCCCAGAATGACGGCACTGTCATCCGCATTATATTCCCTCCGTTGACAGAAGAGCGTCGTAGAGAGCTTTGTAAAAACATCGTGAAGACGGGCGACGAATCAAAGATTGCCATCCGATCAATCCGCCGTGACGCCAACGAGAAGCTTAAAGCGCAGAAAAAAGCAACTGAAATCACCGAGGACGATATGAAAACACTTGAAAAAGAGATTCAGGACCTCACCGATAGGCGCTGTAAAGAGATCGATCTCATGGCAGCCGCAAAGGAAAAAGAGATCATGGAGATCTAATTCTTCTTGATGATCTCCCTTCGATACCCATTTTCTTGTAAGGTGTGCAGCGGAAGATGGGTCTTGCCATGAACCTCTTATCAGTCCTGGACTTCATTGATAGGGCTTCGCCGATTATTTTACCTTGCCGTACGAAGCGGCGGAATGGGGCTCAACATGCCAGAAAACCGTGTTGTGGAGGATGTAAGGCTTCCAAGACATATCGGAATCATTATGGATGGAAATGGCCGCTGGGCGGCAAAACGTGGCCTTCCGCGCACAGCGGGGCATAAACAGGGCGCCAAAGTAGTGGGGGATATCACCCGTTGTTGTCGGGACATGGGTATCCAGTACCTTACTCTTTTTGCCTTTTCCACAGAGAACTGGAGTCGTCCTAAGTCAGAGGTGGACGGAATTATGGATCTTTTGCGGGAATATCTGCGCGAGACGGAAAAGTATCAGGACGAAAATGTGCGCACCTGTTTTATCGGTGAACGGACACTTCTCGCCCAAGATTTACAGGACAGAATGAAAAAGGTTGAAGAGGACTCTGCCGGACATACCGGGCTTTGCCTCAATATAGCGCTTAACTATGGCGGGCGGGATGAAATCATCCACGCCACTCGTCAGATTGCCGAGCTTGTCAAAAGCGGAGCCATCTTAAGTACCGATATTGATGACGACTTTGTGTCCAGCTGTCTTTACACAGCCGGACAGCCTGACCCGGATTTGATCATAAGACCAAGTGGTGAACAGCGGCTCTCAAACTTTATGCTCTGGCAGGCCGCCTATTCCGAGCTTGTTTTTATGGATGTGCTTTGGCCGGATTTTACGCCAAAGCGGCTCAAACAGGCCCTTTCCCTATACGCTGACCGCAGCAGAAGGTTTGGCGGGCTGTGAAGTCCAATACAATCGGTACGCTTTGCGTATGGAGGTAAACTTGAAGGAACGTTTAATATCTGCCTCGGTAGGGCTGGCCATTTTATGGGGGGTTCTGTATCTGTATGATACTGTAGCACTCAATGTTGCCATAGCCGTGATCTCCATCATGGCTATGAATGAGATGCTGGAAGCTGCCGGCTATATGAAAAATGCGCCGCTTTGGATTGCCGCGTTTGGTTTCACAGTTCTGATCCCCTTTTTAGGAACTTCATTTATATGGAACGCTCTTCCTATGATCTGCTTTGGATTTGCACTGCTTCTTTTTGTGATCTTCCTCATCCGTCATGAGACCATGAATATTGAAGCCATTGGATTTACCTTTTTTATGTCTCTCTTGATTTCTTTCTCTCTCTCATCATCGATTTATATGAGGGATCGCTATGGATCAACCATTGGACTATTCAGTGTACTTGTCGCACTGTGCGCGTCATGGATGTCTGATACCGGAGCATATTTTGCCGGTTCAATGTTTGGAAAGCATAAACTTGCTCCCAATATCAGCCCTAAGAAGACGATTGAAGGGGCGATCGGCGGTGTTTTTGTAGCGGCCGCTTCCCTCATGATGCTGGGTTGGGTCTATACCCTTTACTATGCACAAATGGGGCAGACAGTGTCTGTAAACTACTTGATGATGCTTATATGGTCGCCCGTTCTTTCTGCGGCCGGTGTTTTTGGTGATCTTTCTGCCTCGGCCATCAAAAGACAGTTTAAAATTAAAGACTTCGGGAATATCATGCCCGGGCATGGCGGCGTTCTGGACCGTTTTGACAGTGTTCTTTTTGTCATGCCGCTTACGTATATCATATCCCTATACTATCCACTGATAACAGTGCTGTAAAGAGATGGGTGAACTTTTGAAGACGATTTCTCTTTTAGGCTCAACGGGTTCGATTGGGCGGCAGGCCATCTCTGTTTGCAAACGTTTGGACTATACGGTCATCGGACTTACTGCCAATGAAAGCATAACTCTTCTTGAGGAACAAGCCCGTCTTTTAAAACCCAAACGAGTAGCCATCGCGTGTGAGGAAAAATATAGACAGCTTAAAACCGCCCTGGCAGATACGGATATAAAAGTTCTGGCTGGTACAGAGGGTGTCTGTGAGATTGCGGCTTCGATAGACAATGGGATTGTTCTCAATGCTATCGTGGGTATCGCCGGCCTTCGTCCTACACTGGCAGCTATCGAAGCCGGTACAAACATTGCCCTTGCAAATAAAGAAACTCTGGTAGCAGGCGGAGAGCTGGTGATGGCACTGGCGAGGGAGAGGGGCGTATCCATACTTCCTGTGGACAGTGAACATTCCGCCATATTCCAGTGTCTACAAGCAGGAGCTCATAACAGGATTGAAAGAATTATTTTGACTGCGTCCGGTGGGCCATTTTTCGGTCGAGACAGGGCACAGCTTGAAAATGTAACGATAGAGGCTGCCCTAAAACACCCCAACTGGTCGATGGGGGCCAAAATTACAGTGGATTCAGCCACTTTGATGAATAAAGGTCTCGAAGTGATCGAAGCAGTACGTCTATTTGGCGTCCAGCCGGACAAAATAGAGGTAGTGGTTCACCGGGAAAGTATGATCCACTCAGCAGTAGAATTTGCAGATGGTGCAGTAATTGCGCAGCTTGGTCTTCCTGACATGTGCCTTCCCATCCAGTATGCTTTAAGCTATCCAGAGAGAATTCATATTCCGGGCAAGC
Organism: Oscillospiraceae bacterium; assembly: GCA_963664585.2. Taxonomy (GTDB): domain Bacteria; phylum Bacillota; class Clostridia; order Oscillospirales; family Ruminococcaceae. Next base: position 166,444 of record CAXXEO010000008.1, read on the forward strand.
GGCTTTCTCTTACGGAGATCGGACGGCTGAGCTTTGCCGTTCCTGATACTGATACCTTCGTTTGTCTTGATGCCTGCAAGAGGGCAGTTCTATTGGGCGGACTGATGCCCGCTGTTGTAAATGGTGCCGGGGAGGCCGCAGTTGGCCTTTTCCTTAAAGGGGAAATTCCCTTTCTCAGCATCGGAGATGCAGTGCTCCAAGCGATGGAGTCTGTATCGGCTATTGGACGTATTACTCTTCCAGAAATATTGGAAGCCGATATGCGCGCTAGGGAATTTGTAAACAAGAAGTTCCTATCAACTTTGAAATGGCGGGGCTGATTATGACAAGTACGATTACGACGGGCGCGATAGCCCTTTTAGTGTTCGGATCCATTATTTTTTTCCACGAGCTGGGACATTTTCTTGCTGCCAGATGGGCGGGAGTACGCGTAAATGACTTTTCCTTCGGTATGGGGCCTGCAATTCTAAAAAAGAAGGTCGGCGACACTTTGTACGCGATCAGGTTGTTTCCTATAGGCGGATATGTGGCAATGGAAGGTGAGGATGAGGAAAGCCATGACGGTATGGCCTTCTGCAACAAAAGCCCCTTCAAAAGATTCGTGATTATTGCGGCTGGGGCGACCGTCAATCTTTTAATGGGATATATCGTACTTGCTATTCTCGTGTCGTCAATGTCCATGATTGGAACAACCACCGTGGCCAGCTTTGATGAAAATGCAGTCAGCAGTGAAATTCTAATGCCAAAAGATAAAATTATTAAAATTAATGGCAGCAAAATTCATATTGCAAGTGATATTACCTATCAGTTTGTCAAGGACAGAGACGGGATTATGGAGTTTACGGTTCTTCGTGACGGCACCGAAATCACCCTTCCTTCGATACAGTTCAAAATGGTTGAGGTTGAGAAAGGGGTAAGCATGATTTCCATGGACTTTAAGGTCTATGGAAAAAAGGTGACTCCGGCCGATGTTTTTGGATACTCATGGGGCTGGGGAATTTCGCTGATCAAGCAGATATGGGGAAACGTGATTGACCTTGCCACCGGGCGATATACCATCAACCAGCTTTCCGGACCGGTAGGCGTGGCGTCTGCGATTGGCGAGGCAAGCTCGATGGGAATGAGCACTCTGCTGATGATGGTGGCATTTCTGACGATTAATATCGGGATTCTCAATTTGCTTCCGCTTCCCATGCTGGATGGAGGCAAACTGCTTCTGCTTCTGATTGAAGCCATCACCGGTTGGCGGCTGAGCCAAAAGGTCGAGGGTGCCATCAACACGGTGGGGATGTTGATGCTTTTCGGGTTAATGATTTTTGTAACCTATAACGACGTTGCAAAACTACTTTGGAGAAAATGATGGACAGAAAAAATACGAGAATCATTACAGTGGGCGGTATCGCTATCGGTGGAGGAAATCCGATTGTGATCCAATCCATGCTGAATACCCCTTCGGGGGATATACTGGCGGGTGTTGCGCAGACTAGCGCACTAAAGGAGGCCGGATGCCGGATTGTGCGTCTGGCTATCCCGGATATGGGGGCTATCCCGGTCATTGCCGGGATCAAGAGTGAAGTGCAAATTCCACTTGTCGCCGATATTCACTTCGACTACCGTCTGGCATTGGCAGCGGTGGAGGCGGGCGTGGACAAGATTAGGATTAACCCCGGTAATATTGGCGACAGCGATCGCGTCAAAAAGGTTGCCGATGCCTGCCGCCTGGCGGGGGTACCCATCCGGATTGGCGTCAATGCCGGCTCTCTGGAAAAGGAGATCCTGGCGAAACACGGCCATCCCACAGCCACGGGGATGGTGGACAGCGCCCTTTTCCATATCGGACTTTTGGAGCGGTTTGATTTTGAGAATATCATAGTATCCCTCAAGAGTTCAGATGTGAAGATGACAATGGATGCTTATCGCCTTGCTTCCGAGAGTTTTGATTACCCCCTTCATCTGGGTGTGACTGAAGCGGGAACCGAACGCATGGGCCTGATTAAGTCGTCTATCGGAATAGGGTCGCTTTTGGCTGATGGTATCGGTGATACCATCAGAGTCACGCTGACCGCTGATCCTGTAGCGGAGATTGCGGCTGCAAGGGACATCCTGAAGGCGGTGGGGATGCCTGGCTTTGGTCCGGTGGTCATCTCCTGTCCTACCTGCGGGCGCACAAAAATTGATGTGATCGGGCTCGCACACGAGGTTGAAAAACGCCTTGAGGGCTGTAAAAAGGATATCAAGGTAGCCGTAATGGGCTGTGCGGTAAACGGTCCGGGTGAAGCGCGCGAAGCGGATATAGGCATTGCCGGAGGAGACGGAAAAGGTCTTCTGTTCAAAAAGGGAGTCATCGTCTCAAGTCTCCCCGAAAAAGAGCTCCTTGAGGCGCTCATGAAAAATATCGAAGAATTGTAAGGCGTTCATTATATTTTCTTTTCCCGCCGCAGGTGAGAAAAAAATTCATAATAGAGAATAAAGTGGTGAAATTTTGCGGAGTTTTTTTGAGCTTTTCGGAAAGTACATATCAGAACTTAAAAAAGAGGACTGTCCCTTTGACAAGCTCCCCAAGGTTGAGGTAGACAGAGAGGGTAGAAAGATCAGGGTTGAAGCAACGGCTCACAGGCTTGTAGCCAAAGAAACGATATCCTCACTGGAAAAACGCCTGACGCAGGCCATGGGTCTGGCAGGCTTTTTTATCATGCCAAGATATGAAAGCGGACTATTTTCAGCTGAGTATCTGCCACAGCTTATTTCAATGCTGAGAAATCAGGGCGTGGCAGTCAATGGCTTTCTAGACGGAGCCGAGGCAAGCTTTTCGGAATGTGTACTGACCATTAAGCTCATCAACGGTGGCTATGACAACCTGATGCGTCTTGATTGTCCGGGTAAGATTGCGAGGATGGTGCAGGAAGAGTTTAGCCTTTCGATCACAGTGGCCTTTACGGGTATTTTGGATGTCGCCGTCGGTAACGCAGCGCTTGACCAGATTATGGCGGAGGCTGAGAAACCTATTGTCGCTGCCCCCAGTGCCAAACGCAGCGCAGGTGCTGCTTCTTTTGACATTCAGGGTCTCCCATTTGTGCCGGATACAGTCAAGGTCGTGATGGGACGGCCAATCAAAACATATCCAGAACCGATTTCCCAAATGGAGATGACCTCGGGTTCAATGGTGATTTGGGGGGATATTTTCAAGCGAGATCGGCGGGATACCCGAGATGGCACCAAGAGCATCTTCACCATTATGCTGACTGATTATACGGGCTCTGTGACCGCAAAGGCGATTGTAGACAAGGACAAAGCCGACGCGGTGGCCGGTCTGGAAGAGGGAACCACGGTGCTCATGCGCGGTGATGTGGGCTTTGATCGGTATGACAACGAGCTAGTGATCAGACCTGTGGATATTTCCACCGTACAGAAGGTGAAGCGTACCGATGACGCGCCTCTAAAACGTGTTGAACTTCATTTACATACAAACATGTCCTCGATGGATGCTACATCCACCGCTACACAGGCGGTTGAACTTGCTGCTCAGTTTGGGCATAAGGCTGTGGCGATTACAGATCACGGCGTTGTGCAGGCTTTCCCCGAAGCTATGAATGCAGCAGAGAAGGCGCGAAAGAAGATCCCCGACTTCAAGATCCTGTACGGCGTGGAGGGCTATCTGGTCAACGATATGCTAGCTGCCGTTACGGGGAACAGCCGGATGTCGCTGGGTGGCGAATATATTGTATTTGACCTTGAAACGACAGGACTTTCTGCCGCCACCGAATCCATTACAGAGATTGGTGCGGTACGCCTCGTGAACGGTGAGATTACCGAGCAATTTTCGACATTTGTCAACCCACAGCGCTCCATCCCTTATGAAATCACAAAGCTGACGGGGATAACAGACGAGATGGTAGAAAGTGCCCCCGAAGAAGCGGATGCGCTTGAAGCTTTCTACCGTTTTTGTGGTGCAGATGATGCGGTCCTTGTCGCCCATAACGCCGAATTTGACGCAAGTTTTTTAAAAGCGGCCGCCAAAAGATCTGACAAGCCATTTCGCTTTACATATGTGGACACACTGGTTATGGCGCGTTCTCTTTACAAAGGGCTGAAATCTTATAAGCTTGCCAAAGTGGCTGAACATTTGAGTATACCGCCGTTTAACGGACATCGTGCAGGAGACGATGCCGGCGCATTGGCACTGATATTTGCAAAAATGCTTGCAGAACTCCGTGGTGAACAGCCGGAAGCCGACATTTCACAACTCAATAGCATGCTCGTTGCGGGAGATGTAAAAAAGCTGCCGAGTTATCATGTTATTCTTCTTGCCAAAGACAGACTGGGGCTTAAAAATCTCTATAAACTCATTTCTAAATCACATATAGACCATTTTTATAAGCACCCCCGTATTCTGAAAAGCGAACTGATTGAACACAGGGAAGGCCTTATCGTTGGCAGCGCCTGTGAGGCGGGTGAGCTTTTCGCCGCTGTTCTGGAGGGCAAGCAGTGGAATGATCTTTGTGATATCGCCCGTTTTTATGATTATCTTGAGGTACAGCCGGTCGGAAATAACCGTTTTCTACTGAGAAACGGGAAAATTGCGTCCGAGGATGGCCTTCGTGAGCTGAACAAAACTATCGTTCGCTTGGGGGACAAGCTTCATATCCCGGTGGCTGCTACCTGCGATGTCCATTTTCTCAATGCCGAGGATGAGGTGTTTCGCCGGATATTGATGGACGGTCTTGGTTTCAGTGACGCGGACGAACAGCCACCGCTCTATTTTCGTACTACTGAGGAAATGCTAAAGGAATTTGACTATCTCGGTGAGGAAAAAGCGCAGGAAATAGTGATTGAGAATCCGGGCAAGATTGCGGACATGATCGAATACTTTCGTCCCATCCCTGAAGGAACATATCCGCCCTCCATTGAGGGCTCGGACGAGCAGCTTCAAAATATTGCCTGGGCAAAAGCGAAAGAGATGTACGGGGACACTGTGCCCGAAATCGTATCCAATCGTCTTGCTCGCGAACTGGACGCCATAATTAAGAATGGCTTTTCTGTGATGTACATGACCGCTCAAAAGCTGATTGCCCATTCCGAGGCCGCCGGTTATCTTGTTGGCTCGCGTGGCTCGGTTGGTTCTTCTTTTGTTGCCACCATGTCGGGTATCTCCGAGGTCAACCCCCTGCCACCTCACTATGTATGCCCAAACTGTAAAAACTCAGAATTTTTTGACGATGGTTCTGTTGGCTCGGGGTTTGATCTGCCAGAAAAGAATTGTCCCAACTGTGGGGCTTCTTATATCAGAGACGGACACGACATCCCCTTTGAGACCTTTCTTGGTTTCAAAGGCGAAAAACAGCCTGATATTGACCTCAACTTCTCAGGTGAATTTCAATCCTTCGCACATAAGTATACAGAGGAGCTTTTCGGCGCCTCGCAGGTTTTCAAGGCAGGAACCATCTCCACCGTCGCGGACAAGACCGCTTATGGCTTCGTCAAAAAGTATCTTGAATCCCGCGGCAAGGTGGTGACAAAGGCTGAGGAGGCACGTTTGGTGACGGGCTGTACAGGGGTGAAGCGTACCACTGGCCAGCATCCGGGCGGGATGATTGTCGTCCCCCAGGGGATGGAAATTTACGATTTTACCCCCGTGCAGTATCCCGCGGATAATTCGGATTCCACTATGGTGACCACCCATTTGGACTTCCATGCCCTCCACGACACGATCTTAAAGCTCGATATCCTCGGTCATGATGTGCCTACCATGTATCGATACATTGGTGATATGACCGGGGTGCAGGCGAGAGATGTGCCTACCAGTGATCCAAAGGTTATCAGCCTTTTTACTTCCACTGAAGCCTTGGGCGTATCCCCCCGGGACATCGAAAGTAATACAGGAAGTCTTGCACTGCCGGAGATGGGGACAAGCTTTGTCCGCCAGATGCTTGAGGATTCAAGCCCCCAGTGTTTCTCTGACCTTTTACAGATTTCGGGGTTGTCCCACGGTACAGATGTTTGGCTTAACAACGCCCAGACACTCATCAAAAATGGTACCTGTTCGATTTCTGATGTCATCGGAACTCGCGACAGCATTATGACCTATCTTCTTCATAAGGGGCTGGACGCCGGACTCGCTTTTAAGATCATGGAGATTACCCGAAAGGGAAAAGCGAAGGACCAACTTACCGAAGACATGGTGAAAACCATGCTGGACCACGATGTGCCCCTGTGGTATGTGGAAAGCTGCAAAAAAATCAAGTATATGTTCCCCAAGGCACACGCCGCCGCCTATGTTATTGCGGCCATCCGTCTTGGCTGGTATAAAATCAATTACCCTCTGGAGTTTTACGCCACATTTTTTACGGTTCGAAACGGCGATTTTGACGCCGAGGCGGCAGTTATGGGAAGAGCCCTTGTCAAAAATAAGATGGAAATCCTGAAGAAGCTTGGCAATGACCGCTCGGCAAAAGAAGACGAACAATTTTTTATCCTTCAGATTATCAATGAGATGCTCGCCAGAGGCTTTCAGTTCTTGCCAGTTGACCTTTTTAAATCCCATGCCACACAGTATCAATGTGAGGATGGACGCATCCGTTTGCCGTTTATTTCTTTGAAGGGCCTTGGCGGGACAGCGGCCGCCGGGCTTTACCAAGCGGCAAAGGAAGGCGGCTTTCTCTCGATTGACGAACTGACAACGAGGGCGCAGGTATCAAAAACAGTGATTGAAACCTTACGGGCGGCGGGCGCGCTGGGGGGCCTTCCGGAAAGCAGTCAAACAACACTTTTCTCCTTTTAGATTTGGGCATCAAGAGGTCTTGGTGTGACTTAAAACGCCGAATTGAAAGTTCGATTTTCACAACGCGGCAACGTTGTACGAATTTTCTCGGTCGACATTGTGTGAATAGAGTTTCACGATGATTCAGGCTCCTGGCTGCAGCGGGGGCCTGAAGTTTAATAGTGCCGACTTAAATGAATCGCATGTTGGGACGTTATAGCCAATTAACTTAAAAACTGGCTATATATAAAACGTCATTTTCTTCCCCCGCCTTCGGCGGGGAAGAAATCACAAGCTTGTTTTCAAATTAATTAACTATTAATAACTTCACTGAAAAATAAATTTCATATCCACTTACATGGTTAATTATATCCTATCCCCCATTTGAGGTGGGAGATAGGATATAATTAACCAAATATTTATAAAAAACCAGAGCAATAATAAACAATAAAGGCCTTTTTGTGGTTGACGAAATCGCTTTAGCGTGCTAATATGGTAGCAAGCTAAAGCGATGAACGAAGTTGAAGGATGAGATAGGATGAAACTTTTGGATAAAATTACACCAATTGGTACCCGTGACCGAGTTTTTGATGAATGCCGGTCAAGAGAGGCTGTTGCTGCCCGTCTGAGAGCACTGTATGAATCACGCGGTTTTGGCGAGGTTATTACGCCCGCCCTCGAGTTTTATGATGTGTTTGCCATACGGGGCGGATATTTTTCGCAGGAGAGTATGTATAAGCTGGTGGACTCTTCAGGGCGGCTTTTGGCTCTTCGTCCGGATTGTACTGTTCCGATCGCCCGACTGATGGCCACAAGACTCAAGGATTTGCGCCCCCCGGTCAGGCTGTATTACCATCAGAACATCTATCGGGTCTCGAAGAATTTGGGCGAACGCATGGATGAAATCAACCAGATGGGTCTTGAGTTGATCGGGGCCGGATCCCCTGCTTCGGATCTTGAGACGATCGCTCTTGCCGCCTCCAGTCTGAAAGCATGTGGAATCGAGGAATTTCATATCGAGATCTGCCATATCGGATATTTTAAGGCTCTGATCCGCAGCCTTGGGGCGGATGACGCCACAGGCGAGCATATTCGCGAGCTGGTGGAACGCAAAAACTTTCCCGCACTTGTGGATTTGCTAGATGGTTTTCCACAAACAGATGCGGTGCTTGCACTTCGCAGTCTGCCCGCTCTTTTCGGTTCTGAAGAAGTCATTGCCCGGGCTAGGACACTTTTCGAGGATCAAGAAGCCTCAGCGGCGCTGGATTATCTCGGATTTTTGTATGCCGGGCTTCAAAAGCTCGGTCTGCAAAAACATATCATGCTTGATTTGGGAATCGTCGGCGAAGCGGATTATTATACCGGCATGATCTTTCATGGCTATCTTCCGGGAACGGGTGAAACCGTTCTATCGGGTGGCCGATATGACGGGTTGATGGGACTTTTCGGCAATGATCTGCCCTCGACTGGTTTTGGCATTAATATGAACCTTTTGTGTGCTCATTTCGCTGACCTGTTTACCATCCCTAAACGCAATAAAACCCTTGTGTTTGCTCAAGATGGCGATACAGCCTCGGCCATTCGGTATATCGAAGAAAATCAGCGTGAGGGATACGTGATGGAGCTTTCCCTAGATCCTACTGAGGAAGAAACCCTTGCCTACGCTAAAAGAAGGGGATTCGGAAGGGTGATTTCGCTGACAGCTGGGATTCCTGCCCGGAAAGTGAGGAACAAAATTGATGAGACCGATTCGAATTGCCCTTACCAAGGGCAGAATAGAGAAAGAAGCCATAGCCCTTTTTGAAAAGTCGGGATACGACTGTTCCGCGCTAAGAGACATGGGGCGAAAGCTTGTGGCTACGATTGACGCCGGACGCATTGAGGTGGTATTTGCCAAAGCGGCTGATGTGATCACTTATACGGAATCCGGTGTCTGTGATATTGGCATTGTGGGTAAGGATACGATCATGGAAATGGGCGGCTCATTTTACGAGATGTCCGATCTCGGCTTTGGAATTTGCCGATTCGCACTGGCGGCACCCGTTGGAGCGGATTTTTACGCCGGATACTCGGCGCGGCGCATCGCGACAAAATATCCCAAAGTGGCCGCTGAATTCTTCGGCCGCAAGCAGATGGATGTTAAAATAATAAAAATTGAGGGTTCGGTCGAGCTTTCGCCGATACTTGGATTGGCTGACGCGATCGTTGATATCGTGCAGACTGGCGTCACATTAAAAGAAAACGGACTTGAAGTTGTCGAGGAGATCGCGCCGGTTTCAGCGCGCCTGATTGTCAACATCGCAAGCTTAAAGCTTCGCAAAAATGAAATTGAAGAAATCGTAAAACGGATCGAAACAACAAAAGGGGGGACGAGCGGATGGTAACAATCGTCAAAGCCAACCGAGACAATGAGCTTAAGCTCTTAGCTGCGATCAGACAGAGGGCGGGTGAGGTGGATAAACAGGTCACCCAGTCCGTTTCGGCCATCATAGAGGCAGTACGTCAAAATGGCGATAAAGCGGTGAGGGAATATACCCTGAAGTTCGACGGCGGCTGTCCCGAATGCTTTGAGGTAAGCCAAGAGGAAATCAGTGAGGCACTTACAAATGCCGATCCTGATTTTGTACAGTCACTTCTAAACGCCCAGGAGAATATTGTCAGCTTTCATAGGCGGCAGGTAACTCAGAGTTTTTTAGACGCCAAAACGGATGGTGTGATCCTTGGCCAGCGGGTGCGCGGGCTTAAGAGAGTGGGAATTTACGTCCCCGGCGGGACGGCGGCCTATCCCTCTTCGGTGCTTATGAATGCCATACCGGCCAAAATAGCCGGTGTGGAAGAGATTATTATGGTGACACCGCCGGTCACGGGTGGCCGTGCCAACCCCGATATCCTTGTCGCGGCCGCACTGTGTGGCGTAGATAGAATCTTCCTGATGGGGGGCGCACAGGCCATCGCAGCTCTTGCCTATGGTACAGAGACCGTCCCCATGGTAGATAAAATCGTTGGACCGGGCAATATTTATGTGGCGACGGCCAAAAGGCTTCTGTATGGACGGGTGGACATCGACATGGTGGCCGGACCCAGCGAGATTCTGATTCTCGCCGATGAAAGCGCCAATGCACGCTATCTTGCCGCCGACATGCTCAGTCAGGCCGAGCATGACACATTAGCGAGCGCCATGCTGATTGTCACTGACGAAAAGCTGGCGGAAGAGACCGCTATAGAGCTCCGTTTACAGACAGACCGATTGGGGCGATCGGCCATCATTGAAAAATCCCTCGCAAATTACGGTGCGATTATTGTCTGCAAGGACATCGACTATATGATTGAGCTTGCGAACCAAATTGCCCCAGAGCATCTGGAGGTCATGCTTCAGAACCCGATGGGTTATCTTGGAAGACTGGACAATGCCGGTTCGATCTTTCTGGGCGACAGTTCCCCTGAGCCGCTGGGAGACTATTTCGCCGGTCCGAACCATGTGCTTCCCACTGGCGGCGCGGCACGGTTTTTCTCGCCTCTGTCTGTGGACAGCTTTATTAAGCGAACCAGTTTTATCTGTTATTCTGCAGACGCCCTCAGGGCAGCTTCACAGGATATTATCAGAATCGCGGAAAAAGAGGGACTTACGGCCCATGCAAATTCAATTAAGGTGAGGCTTACGAAATGAAAATGAACATACCTGAGAGAATCAAGGGGATGGAACCCTTTTGTACTCTCAACCCCGGACTTCCCATCAGAATGGATGCTAACGAGAGCTTTATCAGCCCTCCGAAAGAGCTGACCAATAAAATCATGACCCGATTCGCTGAGGCTAACCTCAACAATTACCCTGATCCCGGGTGCGAAAAGCTTTGCGCTCTATTCGCTGACAGAATTGGATCAAGGCCAGAATGTATCACCGCTGGCAATGGCTCGGATGAGCTGATCAGCATGGTAATCGGCAGGTTGATGAGCGAGGGAGGCAGGCTTTTAACCCCTGCCATGGATTTTGGAAGCTACCGCAGCTACGCCAATATACACGGGAAAAAGCTTTTTGATATCCCCCGGGATGGCGAAATGCGCTACAGTGCGGACGATTTGATCCGCGTCGCGAAAGAAAACGACGTCGAGCTTGTCATCTTTTCCAACCCGTCAAGCCCCTCCGGCGGGGTGATGCCAAGAAATGAAATTGAGAAGCTAATCAAATCCCTGTCCTGTCTTGTGGTTGTCGACGAAGCTTATATGGATTTTTCCAGTCACTCAGTCACCGATCTGGTGGATAGCTGTGAAAATCTGATGGTTTTAAAGACATTTTCCAAGGCATATGGTCTGGCCGCAATACGTCTTGGCTTCGCAATAGCCAATCCAAAACTCACCCATATTTTCCGGGCGGTGCGGGATCCCTATAATGTCAATGCACTGACACAGATCGCAGGGGAGACGATACTCGAAGATAAACAGTATTTGCTAGACGCAGCTGCCGAAATCATCCGCACCACCAAGCTGCTGGCTAAGGGTATGCACACCTTAGCCGAAAAGACCGGAGAAATTGTGAAAGTATACGACACAGATGCCAACTTCCTTCTTGTCCGTTTTAAGGATGCTGACAGGGTTTGCAAAGCTATGGCGGGGATAGGGATAGGACTCAGAAAATTAAACGATGGATTTGTACGCATCAGCGCAGCCAGCGAGGAAAATGTTAACAGGTTCCTATGCGGTCTTGCGGCACAATTTGGCGTATAGCATAAAGGAGAGAACAATGAGAAGCTTTCAGACCTCGCGTAAGACAAAAGAAACCGATATACAGATCGAAATCGAGCTGGATGGATCTGGCAAGGCCGATATTTCCACGGGAATCGGTTTTTTTGATCATATGCTGACCGCGCTTTGCGTTCACGCGGGGCTGGACCTTTTGGTGCTGGCCAAAGGTGACCTACAGGTCGACTGTCACCACACTGTCGAGGATATCGGTATCGTATTGGGCGATGCTCTTGCGGGTGCGCTCGGCGATAAATCGGGGATCGAACGGTACGGGTTCTTCTATGCGCCGCTTGACGAGTCGCTTGCCCTCTGCTCAATAGATATCAGCGGTCGGCCCTATTTGGTGTTTCAGTGCCCCTTTGATAGGGCTTTTGTGGGTGAACTCGAAACAGATATGATCAAGGAATTTTTCCGCGCACTGGCCACTCGCGCGGGTATTACCCTGCATATCAACCTCATGTACGGTGCCAATGACCATCATAAGGCTGAGGCAGTGTTCAAGGCCTTTGCCCATGCTTTAAAGGCAGCTATACAGTCAAACGGGAAAGGGGCTCTTTCCACAAAGGGCGTCCTTTAAAAATTAGTATTCATAACTGCAATCTGATGAAGTCCATAAGGCAACTGCGGTAAACAATATCATTCACCATCTACTTATGAGCTGAATATCGTCCCCTGGCCAAGACGGGGGTTGAAATCGTAGAATTGAGCATAGAAACAGTTCATGGCATAACGCCAGGCTGATTTTGTCCATGCTCAAAGTGAATGTCAGGCAAAACAGAAAATGATTTGCGCAAGGGTGTGAGAATTGATGATCGCGATTATTGACTATGGTGCTGGAAACCTGTTCAGCCTTAAAAATTCACTCGACTATCTCGGCATTGATAGTGAAATTACCAAGGACCCAGCTGTTATACAGTCGGCGCAGGGGATCATCTTGCCGGGCGTAGGGGCCTTTCCTGATGCCATGGGTAAGCTTGCCGCCACCGGTTTGATTCCTACGATTCAAACTGAAGCAAGAAAAAAGCCCCTACTTGGTATCTGCCTGGGGATGCAGATGCTGTTCATGAAGGGCTATGAATTTAACGAGACTGATGGACTGGGACTCATCCCCGGATCTGTCCAGTTGATGGAGGCAAAGGGACTAAAGCTTCCCCACATTGGTTGGAACAGTTTGACTCTCACCCGAAAATCGCCGTTAACTGCCTCTTTAAAGGATGGGGACTATGTGTATTTCGTTCATTCCTATGCTGTTCACTGTGAGGATGATCTGGTGCTTGCCTATAGCGATTATGGCGGTAGGTTTCCTGCCCTCGTGGGCAGCGGTATGGTATTTGGTGCTCAGTTTCACCCTGAAAAGAGCGGCATGGTAGGACTAGGCATTCTAAAAAGCTTTAGTGAGTTGGTGAACGGATGATTATATTTCCTGCCATTGATATCAAGGATGGACGCTGTGTGCGCCTGTATAAAGGGGAGTTTTCCACAGCTGAGCAAGTGGCGAATGACCCGATGGAAAACAGCACTCGCCTTTCGGGAAGAAGGTGCCACATGGCTTCACACAGTGGATTTGGATGGCGCTCTTTTAGCGCGTCCGGTGAACACTGAAATATTTCTAGGTTTTGCTCGAAGAAGCGGCCTCAAGGTACAGCTTGGAGGCGGAATCAGGGATATGCATGCCGTGGAGAGCTTTTTATCAGGTGGTATCAGTCGTGTGATACTTGGTTCGGCAGCCTTAAAATCCCCTACTTTTGTCCGTGAAGCTGTTCGTGCCTACGGGGAAAGAATCGCGGTCGGCATTGACGCGCGCGACGGAATGGTTGCCACCGAGGGCTGGACGGATACTAGCGGCACTGACTATCTGACCTTTGCAAAAAAGATGGAAGAAATCGGTGTACAGTATATTATCTTTACAGACATTGCTAGAGATGGAATGCTCACCGGTCCGGCGCTTGAAGAACTGGATGCCCTCTCTGAAGCTGTAACCTGCCACATTATTGCCAGCGGCGGCATCAAGGACAAAGAAGATATACGTGCCCTAAGCGATCGGGAGCTGTATGGTGCTATTTGTGGCCGTTCACTGTACAGTAAAACTCTTTCGCTGACTGAAGCCATAAAGATAGCAGGTGATCAAAATGCTTGCTAAGAGAATAATACCCTGCTTGGACGTTCGGGATGGACGGGTGGTAAAAGGCGTCAACTTTGTGGATATTAAGGACGTGGGCGATCCTGTAGAGTGCGCGATGGCTTATGATCGCCAGGGAGCGGACGAGATTACATTTCTGGACATTACCGCCACGCACGAAGGCAGGGGCACCATGGTTGAAGTGGTTCGTGCCACGGCAAAAAAGGTTTTTGTCCCGCTTACCGTCGGCGGAGGGATTGGTTCTGTGGATGACATACGTGCGCTATTGCGGGCAGGGGCAGACAAGGTTTCTCTCAATTCTGCAGCCGTCCGCAATCCCGAGCTGGTTGCGAAAGGCGCGGACGCCTTCGGCAGTCAGTGCATTGTCGTGGCGATCGATGCACGCCGCAACGGAAAGGGCGGTTTCACAGTTCTGATTAACGGCGGGCGGATCGATATGGGAATTGATGCCATCGAGTGGGCAAAACGCGTGCAGTCGCTGGGCGCGGGGGAGCTTCTTCTCACTTCCATGGACGCCGACGGAACCAAAGAAGGCTTTGATATTGAGTTGACCGACGCAGTAGCCAAAGCTGTCAGTATACCGGTGATCGCCTCAGGCGGATGTGGCAAGCTTTCTCACTTTACACAAGTGTTTCAAGAGACAGGCGCGGATGCCGCCCTTGCCGCAAGCCTTTTTCACTACCGCGAGCTAACGGTGGGGCAGGTAAAAGAAGAGCTTTTAAAAAACAACATTCTTGTCAGGAGGTAACCCTATGGATTTGGATTGTTATTTTCAAAAAGGGGAGCTGATTCCCGCCATTGTTCAGGAGGCCTCCACAGGGCAGGTGCTGATGCTGGCCTATATGAATAAAGAAAGCCTTGCTCAGACCATCGAGACAGGCTTCACATGGTTTTACAGCCGTTCGCGCCAGGAGCTTTGGAACAAGGGCGGCCCATTCGGGAAATACTCAGCACGTCCTCTCAATCGCCGGTGATTGTGACGATGACACCCTTCTGATCTCTGTAGAGCAAAAGGGAAACGCCTGCCACACTGGGGCGCACAGCTGTTTTTTTAATCATATACTTTAAAAAATTTCTTTTCTTCTTCCCATTTATAAACAATTATTAGCCTCTGCCATTCGGCGGGGGCTAATATGATGGGACAAACATTTTAATAATTTCTACAGATTGGCGTGTGGTGTCTGAGTTTGTGCAACATCTTTGCATTGATACGGTTGTCGACTATCCTACATTTACGAGAGGATTGACTAAAAAATACATACAATGAGGATTCAGGATGGAGCGCTTTTGCAGATGAAAGTTATGTGAAATTATAAAATTATACGAAAAATTATTGTAAATATTGGTATTCAGGATATAATGAAAGGAAAAGATTCGCAGCTCTTCTGTCGCTTTTTCCGGAACTATTTAAAGAATGCTTGACCTCACCGGACATGAAATGCTCACTCCTGTAAGGCGGAATGACGTGTGGCGGATATCTTTCCGGTAGTCAATTATCACCTATGTGAAAGGAATGCACCTAATGAAGCTTGGATTAAAGAGTATTTCGAAATCAATATTATCAGTTACAATTGCCCTTACCCTACTGATGGTAATGCTGCCTCAAGCGATGGCATCGGATGATATCTGCCAGATTGGTTCTTCTGGTTATGCCACGCTGGACGAAGCGCTTGCAGCGGTTGCAGACGGACAGACCATCAAACTGCTGTCGGAAATCACCCACCGCTCTGGGATAGTCGTGACAGGCAAAAAGGATCATCATCAATCTCAATGGTTATAACCGTTACAGTGAACAATCAGAAGAAAGGTGCAGACATCGGACTGGAAGTGGGAAGCGGTGGAGCCGTTACTATGACTGGCTCTGGCACCTTCGATGTAAAATCTACAAACTATGCCGTCTATGTTCACGACGGAGGTACAGCCACAGTCTCCAGTGCTGAGTCCTATAACAAAACGGGTGTATTCGCAACAAGCGGCGGATCGGCGATAATCACCGGCAAGGTTTGTGGTGACGCCAATGCCATTGAAACCGATGGTGCGGGCAGTTTTGTCCATGCCGGCAGCGCTGTGGCGTCAAGCATAATCAGCTTCTGCGTTGCTGCTGAAAATGCAAGTAAAGTCATTGTGGATGGCGATGTTATTTCGGTATTTCGCGGATGCACAGCACGTGGCGGGAGCTCTATTACCGTCGGTGGTTCTGTGAATGCAAGCTGGAGTGAAGGGGTATTATGCAGAGGAACAGGCAGCACCGTGCATGTTCTTGGCAATGTGTCGGCCGTTTCAAGAGGGGTGTACGCATCGTCCGGGGGCGTAATTACCGTCGATGGATCAATTTCCGTCTCTAATATGTCGGGTACCTATGCATTGGTCAACTGTATCGAATTTGATGGCGGTAAGGACGACCGTACGAATCCGACCGCCAAAGCGGGCTATTATACCTATACCGACAGCACAAGCACTGTCTATGTCAAAATTCCTTCTTCAATTGTGTCGGTGACGGGAATCACTGTAAGCGGAGCAGGCGGTGCCCGTTCAATCAATACTGACGGCGGCACTCTTCAGATGATAGCGGATGTATCTCCGTATAATGTGGATAATGGAAGCGTCACCTGGTCGGTCGTTAGCGGTGGCAGCTATGGTAGCATCAGTTCCAATGGAATGCTGACGGCAACGGGAAACGGCATGGTAAAGGTTCAGGCGACTTCCAACGATAGTTCGGCCGTGTACGGAACGGTGGAAATCACGATAAGCGGGCAGACCGCTTAGGGTGCTTGCCTGCACGTTCTTCTGTAGTCCTAGCGCCTCTGTTACCACCTGAGTGTAGTTCGTTTTTGCCGGTGCCACTATGGAATATAGGTTATATTAAAATGGTGTTGTTTTTCAAACAGATTTTAACGAGATCTCATATTACATACTTTGGAGGAATGAGAGTTTCACTTTACTATTGCAGAAAGAAAGAGCGTCAGAATCGAAGTTCTGACGCTCTTTCTTTTCCTGACTAGTGCTAGACAATCTTCCCAGAAGAAAAGTCCTCCATAAACCAAATGTTTTCTGTTTCAAATTCCTTGCCGCAGAGATACTGGAGATGTCCTGCCAACTCGGATTTTTTAAATATAAGTTTAAAGGCGTAAAGCGCTTGATGTTTATAACCGGTGCCCTTGTTTTCCTGATTAACCCCATATTTAGCGTCTCCCAAAAGCGGGTGGCCGATATGGGCCATTTGCGCCCTGATCTGGTGGGTGCGACCGGTCATCAGCTCGATCTCCAAAAGAGAGAAGCGGCCGCGTTCCTCAAGCACCCTGTACTTTGTTATGGCATTCAACCCACCTGAGACGGGCTTGTCATATACAGTGACGATATTGCGCTCTGCGTCCTTTTTGATATAGCACCGTAGAGTAGCGCTGTCTGGTACAGGGCGACCATGCACGACGCAGAGATAATATTTTTCTACAAGCCTTTGTTTAATGAGCTCGTTGACCACCCTTAAGGTAGCAGCGTTTTTGGCGGCGACGACGATCCCGCCGGTATTCCGGTCAATGCGGTTACACAAGGCAGGGGTGAAGCTCTGCTCCTTTTGGGGGTCATACTCTCCCTTTTCAAAAAGATACCGCTTTAATCGGTTAACAAGGGTATCTGCTCCACCTGATTCGTCCTCGTGAACTACGAGCCCCGGACGCTTGTCGATCAGGATGATATTTTGATCCTCATAGAGAATGTCCAAATGATTGCCGGCAGAAAGAAAGTCTTCGACAAAGCTTTTCTTCTCAGTAAAAAATTCATCATTAATATAAAGCTCAAGGCGGTCGCCCACGGCGAGACAGTCCGAACCTGTGCATCTTTTTCCGTTTAGCTTGATGCGTTTTATACGTATATATCTGTACATCAGCGTTCCCGGCAGAGCTGGCAGCATTTTCTGTAAAAACTTATCTACTCTTTGTCCGGCGTCGTTGCTGGAGGCTATAATTTCTTTCATTTTTCATCACCCTCCAGATTATATCATAAGGCTTACCTAAATGTAAGATTTGCCTTTTCAATCATCCACTAACAGCGTATAATAACTTTAGCTTTATATTTAAATGAAACACTATTAATCTGTCTCTTTTCTCCGCCGCAGGCAGGGGAAGAGACGGGGATTAATTGGCTATATATAAAACGTCATTTTTTTCCCCGCCTTCGGCGGGGGAAGAAATCACAAACTTGTTTTCAAGTTAATCAACTATAGTAGTAGACAGCGGTTGCTTCGGTTAAAGTCATTGACTGGATCTATAAAATTATTACTTGAAAGAACATATGTGTGCGTTGTATACTAAGTAATGAAAAGGCTTTGACGCCGGGTGGAGGATAGCTTTTGGAGAATTTACACGATGGGCATAGAGAAAGATTGAGAGAAAGGTTCTTTAGAGAGGGGCTAGATCATTTTCCTCACCATATGTCTCTTGAACTTTTACTATTTTATTCGATCCCACGCGCAGACACCAATGCAATAGCCCACGGGTTGCTGAACACTTTCGGAAGCATAGCCGGCATCTTTGATGCTGATTATCAGGATTTACTAAAGGTTGAGGGCATTGGCCCGGCAAGTGCGGGACTGATTAAGCTGATACCATCTATGTGCAGGCTCTATCTGGAGGACAAAAACGCGGACGGAGTTACCCTTGACACGCCGCAAAAGATTTTCGAGTACATGTCCCCCAAATATATTGGTGAAACGAACGAAGTTGTCTATATCCTTTGTCTTGACAGGCGGGACAAGCTGCTTTTATGCCAAAAGCTGATTGAGGGCACATTGGATTCGGCGCCGATCATCCTAAGACATGTAGTGGAGGTTGTCGTCCGCACAGGAGCTACCTCGATGGTTTTGGTGCACAATCATCCACAGGGCTTTTCAATCCCATCAAGCGATGACATAAAGGTGACTGTGAAATTGAAAAAATCACTTGATACACTCAATATTAAAATGTCAGACCATATGATTATTGCGAGGGACAGCTTTATCTCTTTGGCAGATATGGGCATATTTTTGAATATCGAGTAAACAATTTATTGACATCTTCTCACGCATATAACGTGGGAAAGATACAACGGAATGTTCGGAGGAGTATGGACAGTTTTAAACTTGTATCGAGCTACAAACCGACGGGTGATCAGCCAACAGCCATAAAAGCCCTTACGCAAGGGATTCTTCGCGGAGATAAAGAGATGACGCTGCTAGGCGTTACCGGATCGGGAAAAACCTTTACAATGGCAAACGTCATTGAAAAGATTAACCGTCCGACCCTGGTACTCGCCCACAACAAGACTCTTGCCGCCCAGCTGTGCGGAGAGTTTAAAGAGTTTTTCCCAGAAAATGCCGTGGAATACTTTGTGAGCTATTACGACTATTATCAGCCCGAGGCTTACATTGCGAGCACCGACACCTATATCGAGAAGGACAGCTCAATCAATGACGAAATTGAGAAGTTGCGCCACTCGGCGACGTCAGCCCTTTCTGAGCGCAGGGATGTTATTATCGTGGCCAGCATCTCCTGCATCTATACGCTGGGCGACCCGATCGATTACCGAGAGATGGTAATCTCGCTGCGTCGTGGAATGCAGAAGGAACGCGACGACCTGATTCGCAAGCTGGTGGAAATCCAGTATGAGAGAAATGACATCAACTTTATCCGTGGCAAGTTCCGGGTACGCGGGGATGTAGTAGAGGTTTTCCCCGCCTATAGTACGGACACCGCCTTCCGGGTGGAGTTTTTTGGTGACGTGATAGACAGAATCAGTGAGATTCATGTGGTCACAGGTGAGGTGAAAAATCTGATCTCGCATCTGGCCATCTATCCTGCCTCGCACTATATTGTACCTGCTGAAAAGGTGGCAATCGCCATCGATGAGCTTCGCCGTGAGGCTGACGAACGGGTACGCTTTTTCCGTGAGAAAGGTAAACTGATCGAGGCGCAGCGGATCGCAGAGCGCACTAACTACGATATCGAAATGATGCAGGAAGTCGGTTTTTGTAAAGGAATTGAAAACTACTCACGCGTGCTTTCAGGAAGGGCACCGGGCAGCACGCCCTACACCCTGTTGGATTACTTTCCTAAGGACTTTCTTTTGGTAGCGGATGAGTCCCATGTGACCATCCCTCAGTCGAGAGGAATGTACGCTGGCGATCATGCGAGGAAACAGAGCCTGATAGACTATGGCTTCCGCCTTCCGTCGGCATTGGATAACCGTCCACTCAACTTTGATGAATTTTACGGCAAACTCAACCAGATTGTCTATGTCAGTGCCACCCCAAGCGCCTTCGAGCGTGAATGCAGCACCGAGGTGGTTGAGCAGGTGATACGCCCCACCGGTCTTCTTGACCCAATTATCGAGGTGAAGCCAGTTGAAGGGCAGATTGAGGACCTTATCTCCGAGATCAACATCCGGGCTGCAGCGGGCGAGCGTGTTCTTATCACCACCCTGACCAAAAAGATGGCTGAGGACCTTACCGCTTATCTGGACGATATGGATGTTCGCATACGCTATATGCACCACGACATTGACACCATGGAACGTATGGAAATTATCCGTGACCTCAGAAGGGGCGAATTTGATGTTCTGGTGGGCATTAACCTTCTGCGTGAGGGGCTTGACCTCCCTGAAGTATCACTGGTGGCGATACTGGACGCGGACAAAGAGGGTTTCCTTCGTTCAGAGACTTCGCTGATTCAAACCATTGGACGCGCGGCGAGAAATTCGAGCGGAAAGGTCATTATGTACGCCGACAACGTTACCAACTCGATGGAGCGGGCTATCAGCGAGACAAACCGTCGCCGCGAGTTGCAAATGCGCTATAACATAGAACATCATATTACACCCACAACCATCAAAAAGGATGTGCGCGAAATACTGGAGATTTCTTCTAAAGAAAGCGTGGAAGGAAGAACAGGTAAAAAGCACATGTCCCACCGTGACAGAGAGGCGCTGATCAACCGTCTGACAGTGGAAATGAAAAATGCCGCCAAACTCCTTGAATTCGAGCACGCCGCCTATCTGCGGGACAAGATCAAGAAGCTTAAGGAAGAGACTTAACCACTGTTCGGTAAATGGTATCTAATACTATCGTAACTTTCTCTCCACTAACGGCGGCACAAAGCAACAGGTTACTGACCGTCATCCGGCATCTATTTATTGAAAATAAAGCTGTGTAAATTAAGTAGTTGGTACTTGAACATACGTTCTTATTGTGTTATAATTGTTCCAAATCAGAGAATGAATTTAAATGTTTTGGGGAAGTCATGTCTATAAATACGATGACTCGCAATTGAACTGATGATTGCAGAGTGTCAACATTTACAAGCATTCTTTCTTTACTGTAAAACAAATTATTGAACCTATAACGAAAACAAAGCAGAAGGCTTTACATGAAGGGAATAGAGAAATTGAGCAGGGACAGCATACGAATCAAAGGTGCCAGAGAACATAACCTGAAGAATATTGACCTTGATATTCCACGTGATAAACTGGTGGTCTTTACTGGGCTTTCCGGCTCGGGAAAAAGTTCGTTGGCGTTTGATACAATATACGCCGACGGCCAGCGCCGTTATGTGGAAAGCCTTTCTTCTTACGCGCGCCAGTTTCTGGGGCAGATGGAAAAGCCCAATGTAGACTACATCGAGGGCCTTTCTCCCGCCATAGCCATCGACCAAAAATCAACATCCAATAACCCCCGTTCTACTGTGGGGACGGTGACCGAGATACATGACTATCTCCGCTTGCTTTATGCAAGAATTGGCATACCGCATTGCCCCATTTGCGGCAGGGAGATCTCTCAGCAGACGGTGGATCAGATGGTGGACAAGGTGCAGGCACTTCCGGACCGCACGCGGATTCAGATTCTTGCCCCCGTTGTCCGTTCACGAAAGGGTGAGCATCAGGGCGAGCTGGAGGCTGCCCGTCGCTCGGGATATGTTCGCGTCCGTGTGGACGGCAACACCTACGATCTTTCTGAAACCATCAAGTTGGAAAAAAACAAAAAACATACCATAGAAATTGTCGTGGACAGGCTGGTCATCGGGGGGGATATCCGCTCACGTCTGGCCGGTTCAATTGAGACGGCAATCGCCCTCACCGGCGGGCTTCTGCTGGTAGATGTGATCGACGGGGAAGAGATGCTTTTCTCCCAAAGCTATTCCTGTCCGGATCACGACATCAGCATTGAAGAACTGTCTCCCCGCATGTTCTCATTTAACAACCCCTATGGAGCCTGTGACAAATGTACCGGTCTCGGCACCTTCATGAGGGTAGACCCGGACCTTGTGGTGCCAAATAAAACCCTCTCCGTCCGTCAAGGAGCGATCAAGGCCAGCGGTTGGTATTTTGCCGAAGGCGGCATTGCACAGATGTACTTTGAAGGACTGGCCGCTTACTATGGCTTTTCAATTGACACACCTTTCGCAGAACTTCCTAAAAGTGCGCAGGATATTCTCCTGTTTGGAAATAAGGGCGAAAAAATCGCCATAAAGCGTGAAACAGGCACTATGCAAGGGGTTTATCACACCGATTTCGAGGGTGTGGTCAATAATCTCGAGCGTCGCTTTCGTGAGACAAACAGCGACTGGATGAAGGACGAGATTGCGGGCTGGATGACCTCCGAACCCTGTCCCAAATGCCACGGCGAACGCTTAAATGAGCTGGCATTGGCCGTTACCATGGGCGGTGTCAACATCAGCCAGATTTCCAAAATGTCTATTGTCGAGGCACTTTCTTTTTTAGAGACCCTCAACTTAAGCGAGAGGGACACCATGATTGCTGACCAGATTCTCAAAGAGATCAAAGAGCGTCTGGGCTTTCTCAAAAGCGTGGGATTGGAATATTTGACGCTGGCCAGATCGGCCGGCTCACTTTCCGGCGGCGAGAGCCAGCGCATTCGACTGGCCACCCAGATTGGGTCTTCTCTGATGGGCGTTCTGTACATCCTCGACGAACCAAGTATCGGGCTTCATCAGCGCGACAATGAGCGCCTGATTACCAGTTTAAAGCGGCTAAGGGATCTGGGTAATACGGTAATTGTGGTTGAGCATGACGAGGATACCATGTACGCCGCCGACTACATTGTGGATATTGGACCCGGGGCGGGCATTCATGGGGGAGAAGTGGTTTGCGCAGGCACCGTTGAAGAGATCAAGGTCTGTGAGCGCTCTATTACAGGAATGTACCTTTCCGGACGCCGGTTTATCCCCGTCCCTGAGAATAGAAGACAGGGAAATGGACACTTCCTCGAGGTCAACGGGGCAAATGAGAACAATCTGAAAGCGGTGGACATTAAAATTCCGCTGGGGACCTTCACCGCGGTGACCGGTGTATCTGGTTCGGGCAAAAGCTCGTTGGTCAACGAGATCATTTATAAAAAGCTCGCCTCGGCTCTCAATGGCGCGCGGACAAAGCCAGGTAAACACGCAAGCATGAAGGGACTTATTTATCTTGATAAGGTAATTGCTATTAACCAGGCCCCCATCGGGCGCACTCCGCGCTCTAATCCTGCGACTTATACGGGCGTTTTCACGGATATAAGGGATGTTTTTGCACAGACTGCCGACGCCAAGATGCGTGGTTATAATACCGGACGTTTCTCCTTTAATGTCAAGGGCGGGCGGTGCGAGGCCTGTCAGGGTGACGGCATCATAAAGATTGAGATGCACTTTCTTCCGGACATTTTCGTTCCATGTGAGGTCTGCAAGGGAAAACGTTACAGCCGCGAGACGCTTGAAATTAAATACAAGGGGAAGAATATCCATGAAGTCCTTGAAATGACTGTCGAGGAGGCATTGGAGTTCTTTCAGAATATTCCAAAAATAAATCGTAAAATTCAAACCTTATACGATGTAGGACTGGGGTATATCAAGCTTGGACAGTCCGCTACTACTCTGTCGGGCGGCGAAGCGCAGAGGGTCAAGCTCGCCAGCGAGCTGTCCAAGCGCTCAACCGGCAAGACGATCTATATTCTTGATGAGCCGACTACCGGACTTCATACTGCCGACGTTCACAAACTGATCGAGGTGCTTTCGCTTCTTGTAGAGGCCGGTAATACCGTCGTCGTGATCGAGCATAACTTAGATGTCATCAAGGTTGCGGATTACATTATAGACCTCGGCCCTGACGGCGGGAATAAAGGAGGTACTCTTGTGGCTGCCGGAACCCCCGAGGAGATTGCGGTGTGTGAAGAGTCTTATACAGGTGCTTATTTAAAAAAGATTTTGTAAATAATTTTGGAATCTATTTACAGACTGCGTGATATTGGATAAACTAAATATAATAAAGTCCAAGGAGGATGAAAAAATGGCGAAGTATGTTTGCACCGTTTGCGGCTATATCTATGATGAGGAAGCGGGCGTTCCCGAGCATGATATTGCACCCGGCACCAAGTGGGAGGATCTGATTGACTTTACCTGCCCTCTGTGTGGTGTAGGACAGGAAATGTTCGAAAAGGAATAGTACCGATACTGTTTAAAGGTTAAAAGAGAACTCAATTGTGAAGCTTTATGATGGGGGAGTACCCCATCATAATTATGTAGGTCAACCAAAATCCCAAGTTAAATAATAATTCTTCCACTGTTTTCCGACGACAAAGGTGGGGAAGCTAAGGTGAATTGAACGCTGTCTGCCCGCCGTCGACAGGTCAGATAGTAACAGGGAGTT
>CAXXEO010000009.1:0-132500 GCA_963664585.2 Oscillospiraceae bacterium
CAGGTCCTTCAGAAGGGCTATAAAATAGGCGATCGTGTCCTTCGGTATGCGATGGTAGAGGTCGCCAATTAAGAGAATTCTTTATATTGATATAAGCATCCCGGCAGGATGTAGGGGACCTGCTCCCTCCCGATGCGGAACACTAAAGCAGTTAGTTTTATAACACAATCATTTAATAAACATAGTTAAACAGGAGGAAATAATATGTCAAAAATAATCGGAATAGACCTTGGAACTACTAATTCCTGCGTTGCCGTCATGGAAGGCGGAGAGGCGGTCGTGATCGCCAATGCCGAGGGTGCACGCACAACCCCATCCGTAGTCGCTTTTTCGAAAACCGGCGAACGTATGGTAGGCCAGGTGGCGAAACGACAGGCCATCACCAATCCTGAGCGCACAATACAGTCCATCAAACGTCAAATGGGTTCGGACTACCAGGTGAACATTGACGGCAAAAAATATCCCCCCCAGGAGATATCCGCAATGATTCTCCAGAAGCTGAAGGCTGACGCCGAGGCATATCTGGGCCAGAAGGTCACCGAGGCGGTCATCACCGTCCCTGCTTACTTTACCGACGCCCAGCGCCAGGCTACCAAGGATGCCGGACGCATTGCCGGACTCGAAGTCAAGCGAATTATCAATGAGCCGACGGCAGCAGCGCTTGCCTATGGTATCGACAAAGAGCAGGATCAGAAGATCATGGTCTATGACCTGGGCGGCGGCACATTTGATGTCTCTGTCATCGAGATGGGCGACGGTGTTCAGGAAGTTCTCGCCACAGCCGGCAACAACCGCTTGGGCGGCGACGACTTCGACGACAGGGTGATTGCCTATCTGGCCGACCAGTTTAAGAAGGACTCGGGTATTGACCTTCGAAGCGACAAGATGGCTATGCAGCGTTTGAAAGAGGCTGCAGAAAAGGCTAAGATTGATCTTTCGGGCATGACAAATGCCAACGTTAACCTTCCCTTCATCACGGCGGATGCAACTGGCCCTAAACATCTGGATGTCAACATCTCAAGGGCAAAGTTTAACGAGCTGACCGCCGACTTGGTGGAAGCAACCATGGGCCCTGTGCGTCAGGCGCTCTCCGATGCGGGACTCAAGCCTGCCGATATCCACAAGGTCCTTATGGTGGGTGGTTCTACCAGAATTCCCGCCGTACAGGATACGGTCAAGAGCTTTATGGGCAAAGAGCCCTTTAAGGGGATTAACCCTGACGAGTGCGTTGCAGTCGGTGCAGCTATCCAGGGCGGCGTCCTCGGTGGCGATGTTAAAGGTTTGCTGCTCTTAGACGTTACCCCACTGTCGCTCGGCATTGAGACCATGGGCGGCGTATTTACCAAGATTATTGAAAGAAACACAACCATCCCTACCAAGAAGTCACAGGTATTCTCTACGGCAGCAGACGGGCAGACTTCTGTTGAGGTTCATGTTCTTCAGGGTGAACGTGAGATGGCCAGCGGCAACAAGAGTTTAGGTCTCTTCAGGTTGGACGGAATTCCCCCGGCATCCCGTGGTATTCCCCAGATCGAGGTAAGCTTCGACATCGACGCTAACGGTATCGTACACGTCAACGCTAAAGATCTTGGCACCAGCAAAGAGCAGAACATCACGATCAGTTCTTCCACCAACATGTCCAAGAATGACATAGAGAAGGCTGTTAAAGAGGCAGAGCAGTTTGCCGCCGAAGATAAACAGCGTCGTGAAGAGGCGGACACCAGAAATACCGCCGATCAAATGGTCTATCAGACTGAGAAAACCTTGGGCGAGATGGGCGACAAACTTGAAGCAGGCGAAAAGGCTGAAATTCAGGAGAAGATTGATGCCCTCAAAGAAGTCTTGAAAGGCACTGATTACAGTGCCATCAAGTCAAAGGAAGAGGAACTGCAAACAGCTTTCTATAAGGTGTCCGAGAAGCTGTATAAGGCCGCGGCAGAGCAACAGGCCGCCCAACAGGCCGCGCAGCAACCCGCAAATGACCAGTCTGCTTCAGGTGATAAGGACAATATTGTGGACGCAGACTTCAAGGATGTTGAATAAACGGAACTGTGTTATAATGGACGGGGCCCGAAGGATGACTTTGGGCCTCCGGCCTGTTGTAAGAAAGCAGTCCCCGACAAGGCAAATACTTATACCACTTTGCTTTTAAAGAAGCATTTATGCATTTCTCTCCCCCATCGCAGGCGAAGGAGAGAAATCCTACATGAAAGCTAATTTTAATGCAAATTAGTATTAAACAAGTAAGGTGATAGCAGCATGGCTGATAAAAAAGATTTTTATGATGTTCTGGGCGTGCCCAAGGGCTGTTCGGAAGAGGAACTCAAAAAGGCCTACCGTAAGCTGGCCAAAAAATATCATCCGGATATGAACTCTGGAGATAAAGAGGCCGAGAAGAAATTTAAAGAGGTTGGCGAGGCCTATGAAATTCTTTCCGACAAGGAAAAAAGAGCCCGCTACGATCAGTTCGGCCATGCAGGTGTAGACCCAAGCTATGGTGCGGGGGCTGGGGGCTATGGCGGAGGCTTTACCGGTGGCTTTGAAGATCTGGGTGATATATTCGGCAGCTTTTTTGGCGGGGGATTCGGCTTCGGCGGCTCGACAAGGACAAGAAATCCTAATGATCCCATCCGGGGCGGGGATGTGAATATTACGCTGGGGCTCTCTTTTGCTGAAGCGGCCTTAGGTGTCAAAAAGCAAATTTCAGTAAGCCGACTTGAGTATTGCTCCGACTGTAACGGCAGTGGTGCCGTGTCGGGCACCCAGCCTGAGACATGCCCTGAATGCGGCGGAAGCGGTCAGGTGCGCGTATCACAGCGCACACCCTTTGGCGTGATGCAGTCGGCGAAAACCTGTCCCCGATGCAACGGGCGTGGGCGCGTCATTAAGGAACCCTGCAAAAGCTGCGGAGGCAATGGGCGGATCAAAAGGCAGAAGACAATGGAAGTCATGGTACCAGCGGGTATTGACCATGGCCAGACCTTTCAAATGAGAGGACAGGGCGACCATGGCCAAAACGGAGGGCCTGCGGGAGATCTTAACGTCACAGTAAGTATCCGTCCCGATCCATTGTTCGAGCGTGATGGTTATGACGTCTGGTGTGATATTCCCATCACTTATTCGCAGGCGGTGCTGGGTGACGAAATCGTTGTTCCCACCATTGAGGGAAGGGTAAAATACAACGTTCCCGAGGGGACCCAGCCGGGCACGATTTTTCGACTGAAAAACAGAGGAATTCCTTTCTTGAACGGGCGGGGCAAGGGCGATCAATATGTCCGCGTAGGCGTAGAAGTTCCTAAGAACCTCAGCACAAAGCAGAAAGATTCCCTTGCGGAATTTGAAAAGCTTTTGGGCGAGAAAAACTATGAAAATCGCGGAGGCTTCTTTAAAAAGATCAAGGAATTTTTGGGTTCGGAAGAAACATAATGGTAAAGTGAAGGACGCGGGCTTTGTAGGTCCGGCCATAAATGAAGGCGACAGGCAGAGAATTTCTGTTTGCCGCCTTCTGTTTTGTATCGC
The DNA here is from genome assembly GCA_963664585.2 of Oscillospiraceae bacterium. Classification (GTDB taxonomy): domain Bacteria; phylum Bacillota; class Clostridia; order Oscillospirales; family Ruminococcaceae. The sequence goes on from CAXXEO010000009.1 coordinate 3,520, forward strand.
AGGTAAAGCCTAGTGCCTTGTAAAATCTGAATATTTTATGGCAATGGGTTAAATGTTCTTGTATATTCCCCCGCCGGAGGCGAGGGAATATACAAGTTTAAGATGTTGCATTAGAAACAATCAGCCTCTATACTGTGATTATCGGAGGGAATCATTATGGACAAAATTATTGAAGTAAAGAACTTAAAAAAAAGCTATGGGAATGTAAAAGCGGTCAAAGATATCAGCTTTTATGTAGAACGCGGAAGGCTGTTCTCTTTTCTTGGTCCCAACGGTGCCGGAAAATCCACAACCATTGACATAATCTGTACACTGCTCGCTTGTGACAGTGGGGAGGTGCTTATTGATGGAAATCTATTGGGAAAAGATGATGACAAAATCCGCAATATTATCGGAGTCGTATTTCAGGACAATGTACTTGACTCGCTATTAACGGTTAGAGAAAATTTGACAATCAGAGCAGGCTTTTACATGAATAGCAAAGAAAAAATCAAGCAAGCTGTTCTTAACGCTGCCACAGCCACCGATGTTATGGGGTTTATCGACCGCCCTTATGGTAAGCTTTCGGGCGGGCAAAGACGCCGCGCGGATATTGCACGAGCGCTAATTAACACGCCAAAAATACTTTTTCTCGATGAACCGACAACCGGGCTTGATCCCCAGACAAGAAAAAATGTCTGGGATACAATTCAAAAGCTAAAAAACGAGACGGGAATGACCATTTTTTTGACGACGCATTACATGGAGGAAGCGGCAGATTCTGATTATGTCATGGTCATAGACAACGGTGAAATTGCTGCAAAGGGCACGCCGACCGAACTAAAGGAAAAATATGCAAGCGATTTGTTGCGGCTTTTCTACATAGATGAAAAATCACTTGGTCAGATTTTAGATGGGTTGCAATGCCAATACTCCAAAGTCTCACAACAATTTGTTATAAAATTGCCGTCAACTCTGTCGGCCATGCCAATCCTTGAGAAATGCAGGGAGCATATCAATGGATTTGAAGTTTTGAGTGGTACAATGGATGATGCTTTTATTGGTATTACCGGAAAGGAGATACGGGAATGATCGCATTTGCAAAAAGAAATCTAAAGTTGTTTTTCAGAGACAGAAGCGCGGTGTTCTTCTCTCTGCTTGCGGTTTTCATTATAATTGGACTGTACGCCCTTTTTTTGGGCGATGTATGGGTAAAAAACATGCCTCAGATTAAAAATGCTCGATTATTGATGGACAGTTGGATCGTTGCTGGACTTTTGGCGGTAACCTCCGTGACCACAACAATGGGGGCTTTTGGCGTAATTATTGACGACAAATCCAAAAAAATATTCAAGGATTTTTATGCCGCGCCTATGAAAAGAAGCAGTATCACCGGTGGGTATATCATTAGCGCGTTTATTATCGGTGTGATCATGAGTATTGTCACACTTTTAATCGCTGAAATCTATCTGTTTGCAAGCGGTGGGGAACTGCTGGGTATCATCGCTTTTTTGAAAGTGATTGGCTTGATACTGCTTACATCAATGACCAATACGGCAATTGTATGTTTTGTCATTTCTTTTTTTGAAAGTCAGAGTGCGTTTGCAACCGCAAGTACAATTATAGGCACTTTAATTGGATTTTTCACAGGCATTTATTTGCCGATCGGATCTCTGCCAGATGCAGTGCAGTTTGCTGTCAAAATATTTCCCATCTCACATGCGGCTTCACTATTTCGGCAGGTGATTATGGAAGTCCCTCTAAAAGCAGCATTTTCGAATGCACCAGTTGAATATTTAAATGAATTTAATGAAATGATGGGCGTGGTTTTCAGATTTGATAACTATACCGTACCACCAGCCGTCAGTGTGATTGTTCTCACTTTGACAGCCGTCGTGTTTTACTTCTTGTCCATTTTAAACATGTCAAGAAAAAACAAGTAAGTTTCACGTACTTCGGTTGAAATCAGTGGCATAGATATAGTTAATTAACTTGAAAACAAGCTTGTGATTTCTTCCCCCGCCGAAGGCGGGGGAAGAAAATGACGTTTTATATATAGCCAGTTTTTAAGTTAATTGCTATAATATGATCGGCGTTTCATTTTTCGCGAATTGACCAATGGATCAATACAGCCGGACAAGCTTGAACCTTTATAGGAGCTGCTTGCCCGGCGTTTTTCGTCTCTTGCCTTTCTGCCAGAATGCACTGGAAAATTTATATTATTATTGCGACAAGGACAATCGACTTGTGTGTAAAACAAAGGTAAAGAAGTTGTGCCGGTTCTGTATTTGGGGTATAATGGCACTAAACAGAGATAAACTGAGGAGGATATAGTTTTGGATTGGACGGATATCAGTATAACCCTGCCAGTGGCCGGATTAGAACAGGCTTCTGACATCGCCCAGCTAGTCGCCACCGGGGGCATTTATATAGAGGATTATTCAGACCTCGCTACTGAAGCGCCCAAAATCGCCCATATCGACCTGATCGACGAGGATCTTCTGTCCCGCGACCCGAACGTAGCGGTCATACACATTTATATAAGTCCGGATGAGAACGCCCAGGAGACCATGGATTTTTTGAGTGAATCCCTTACTCGTGAGGAACTGGTTTTTGCTCTTGACTGTCAGCCTGTGCGCGAAGAGGACTGGGCAAACGCTTGGAAGGATTATTATCACCCTCAGGAGCTTTCGACGCGCCTTGCGATATGCCCAAGTTGGGAAAGTTATACCCCCAAGCCCGGCCAGAGGGTGATTCATCTCGATCCTGGCATGGCTTTTGGCACGGGTACCCATGAAACCACCCGACTCTGTCTTGGCCTTTTGGAGGAATCTGTTGCTATGGGAAGCTCGATACTTGATATCGGCACGGGGAGCGGAATACTTGCGATCGGAGCGCGCCTTTTGGGAAGCGGGCATACAGTGGCAATCGATATCGATCCAATGGCGGTTCGTGTGGCGGGGGAAAATGCCTCCCTTAATGGTATAACCGACATCAACTTTCTTTGCGGAGATCTGGCAGAGCAGATCAATGAACGTTTTGACATTATCTGCGCTAATATAGTGGCCGATGTGATCATCCGTCTTGCCCCCAGCATTCCTGCGCTTTTAAAGCGGGGCGGGGTGTTTATCGCATCCGGCATCATCGAGCAAAGGGCCCCTGAGGTGGTGAATGCCCTATCCGAGGTTGGTTTTACCGCCGGCAAGACTTTAACTGCGGGCGGCTGGACCGCCATCACCTTTTCTGAAAGGGGGTAAGGCTTTGCCTCGCTTTTTTGTTGATGAGATCACACAAGTGAACACCATTTCCGGCGAGGATGCCGATCATATTACGCGCTCACTTCGTCTGGCAGTCGGTGAAGAGATTATCCTCTGTGACGGCAGGGGCACGGACGGACTATGCCGGGTGGAAGGCTTTTCGCGTGGCGCGGTAACCGCATGCCTGCTGGAACGCCGCCCAAGTGTGGGTGAGCCCACTGTTCCCGTTACGCTTTATCAGGCGCTGCCTAAATCTGACAAGCTGGAACTAATCATTCAAAAGGCGGTTGAGCTGGGAACAACTGAGATTGTACCCTTTGTCAGCAGCCGTTGTATAGCACGTATGGACAGGGAAGACTTTGAGAAAAAGCGTGTGCGCTATAATAAAATTGCCTTTGAGGCTGCCAAACAATGTGGGCGGGGGAAAATCCCCCAAATTGCCCCACTGGTTAGTTATAAAGAGTCTCTTGCGCTAATGAAATCCCATGAAAAGGCCATACTATTCTATGAAGGCTCGCAAAAGCCGATCAAGCATCTTTTAGAGGGGCCAGCGGCTAATATTGGCATTATGGTCGGAGCCGAGGGCGGTTTTAGCCCCGAAGAGGCCGAGATGGCTGCCCAAGCCGGAATAGCAGCCGCCTCGCTGGGAAATCGGATTTTGCGCTGTGAAACGGCAGGCCTTGCGGCGCTTTCTATCATTATGTATCACACCGACAACATGTAAATGGCCGGTAATTCTTGTCAAGGTTTCATGTTGCCACCATCAAAAAGTGAGAACTAATCACAATAGACCGCCGAAGAGGGGAGAAGAAGTATGACCGCGTCAAATCAGAATCATAAAGCACGGTCGATTCTAATCTGGCTTCTGTTTTTTTGGCTTATGAGTCTGACCTGCGGGGCCACGGCGCAAAGGGTCAGCCAAGGGGGGCGCGGCCTGACACAGCTTTTACCCATCGAACAAGTCAGAGAGGGGATTCGTCTGGCTTCTCAAAAGGAGAGCTATGACCTTGCTCTAAAATATCTTAACGGTCTTGCTGATGCCGCTGTTCATCTTGAGCAACTCCCCGGCAAGGGAGGACTTAAAGAGCTAACGCCACTCTTAGTGATTGTCCGTCGCCTTCCCGCCGGACTTAAAGTCGATCGGTTTTCTATGGAAGGCGAACATCTTGTCATCAGCGGCCACGGGCCGGAGGATTTAGCTGTGCGGTTCTTTCTTGTGCTTAAAACAGAAAAAGAGATTGCCGGGGCGGAATACATCACAAGCCCCTCAACCCAGGGAAAGCCTGATTTTGTCATTCGATGCCTTTTATAGCCAATTAACTTAAAAACTGGCTATATATAAAACGTCATTTTCTTCCCCCGCCGAAGGCGGGGGAAGAAATCACAAGCTTGTTTTCAAGTTAATCAACTATAAAGGCTGAATAAAGATAAGGGGGAGAAAAGCACGTGGCAAAGACAATTTTTATTGCAGAAGACGACGACAACATTCGTGAACTTGTTCGCTGCGCCTTGGAATCTTATGGATACAAGGCGGGTTTGTTTGCAACGGCAACCGCCTTACTCAGGCAACTGGAAATCGCCTTGCCAGACCTGATTCTGCTGGATGTAATGATGCCCGGCATAGATGGCATCAGTGCTCTGCAGCAAATTAAATCTAATCCGCGTACACGGGATATACCGGTGATTCTTCTTACCGCCCGATCAAGTGAGGTTGACAAAGTGACTGGCCTTGATCTTGGAGCGGACGACTATATCACCAAACCCTTCAGTCTACTGGAACTTGCGGCGAGAATCCGGGCAACTCTTCGAAAAAGCGGCAAAGAACCTGCGGAAGAGCGCATCCTTGAAATCGGTGGCATTAAACTGGACCTTGACAACCATGAAGCGCTACAGAATGGGGTGCTTCTCAAACTGACTTTGAAGGAGTTTGAGCTGCTCAAGCTTCTGATGCAAAACCCATCCCGTGTCATTCCCAGAGATGAGATGCTGAGTTCCGTTTGGGGCTATGGTTATATTGGCGAAACCCGTACGCTTGATATGCACATTAAAACACTGCGCGGCAAGCTCTCGGACGACGCGGAAAACCCCAGATATATCCGTACCATCCGCGCGGTAGGTTATAAGTTTATCACTGGATAGAAATCGCTTATGAGAGCTTGAGGTAACTATAATGAAAAAGGTGCTGACCAAAAATTTTCTGCTGACGTCAGCTGCAGCAATCTTATCCTGTAGTGCTTTCTTCATGCTGTTTACATATGCACGTGTCTCCATGAGTGCGATGGCCAGAATTGTGCTGTCAGCCGCCTCAGCTGGCGTTGTGTGTTTTTTTTGCTCGCTATTTTTAGCTTCTAAGACCATTGATGTGATACTCGCACCGGTAAAGCGCATCACAAGCCGTTTGGGTTTTATCCAAAAAGGCGATTACAACACATATATCGATTATCCCTATAAGGATGATTTTTCGCCACTTGTGGGCACTATCAACAAACTGACTACGGATATTACCGAAACGGTCAGGGAACGCACCTATGAGAAGCAAAAGGCCGAATATATCCTCAACAATATGTCTAATGGAATGCTCTTAGTGGATCAGGCTGGCGTGATACTCCAGTATAATGCGGCGGTTAGGGGCTTTTTTGAGCTGGGTGAGAATCCTGTGGGCGAGTGTATTTTTAACTTGATTGCCGATACAAAGCTTTCTGTGGCGGTTATGGGTGCTGCGCGGGATGAAACTTCTGCGGTATTCGACATAGAGCAGGGAGGCCATTTGGAAAGGGTAGTATCCATTCGTGTTACACCGATTGCTGGAGCACTAACCGGCGGTACTTTCCAGGGAGGGGCTATTATCACTTTTACCGACGTTACCCAAATACGCCGAATGGAGCGTCTCAGAAGCGAGTTCATTGGCAATGTATCGCATGAACTGAAAACACCCATCACCTCGATTAAAGGCTTTGCCGAACTTGTATCAACCGGCATTGTCACTGACCCCGACACGATTCATGGCTATATGGAACGAATTTACGGTGAGGCTGAACGCATGACTGTCCTGATCGAAGATATTCTTCGCATAAACCGTCTTGACGCCGGTGTCAGGACCGCCCCGCTTCAGCCTGTGAACCTTGCCTCTTTGAGCAAAGACATTTTTTTTCGGATAGAGCCTCTTTTGGGGCGAAAACTTCTAAAGACATCGGTTAAGGGCGCAGCCACCTTCTTGGCTGATCCTGACGATATGCGTCAACTGATGAGTAACCTGATTGAAAATGCAGTCAAATATAACCGCCAGGACGGACAGGTAAACGTACATCTCAGTCAGGATGGGAACCTTACCAACATTGTGGTATCGGATACCGGTATTGGAATTCCTTTGGAATATCAGCCGCGAATTTTCGAACGTTTCTACCGTGTGGACAAGGGCCGTTCCAAGCAGGAGGGGGGCACCGGTTTGGGGCTTTCCATTGTTAAGCATATTGTGGGACGATACCGTGGTCAGATAGATCTTACGAGCAAGGTGGATGTGGGTACCACCATCAAGATCACTTTACCCAATCCCCCAGTCGAGCAAATTGAAATAATTTCCTGATAATCCTTTGATAGTTTTTTCCTTTCTGCGCAAACTATATATAGATGAAGGCAAATTTACTCAAGCCTGGCAGCGCAGAATCATGTTTCATAACGGGCAAAGGATTATAACGGAGGGTAAAAAATGAAGTTCAAAATGGTTTCTATTCTGCTGGCGCTTATGATGCTGGTACTGATAATGACAGCTTGTTCGAAAAGGAATCCAATCAGTTTATCCTCTTCACTGCCGTCCTCATCCAAGTCAAGCACATTTTCCAGCAGTATACCGTCGTCCACCAGCAGTGTTACTCAAAGCTCGAGCAGCATGCCGAGCTCCTCAAAAACCGCAATGAGTGCTGATTTTGCTGAAATTGGAGCTCTTGATGGCAAATCGATTGTATGGGGACCCGGCACACAAAAAGATAAGAATGGAAGGCCGGTTGCTCCCATACAGCTTCAGGAGAAGTATGGAAAATATAAAGCAGACTTCATTGCCCCCATGAACGGCAAGGTATACCTTACCTTTGACGAGGGTTATGAAAATGGATATACGGCTGCTATACTTGATACCCTGAAGGCAAAAGATGTTACAGGTGTATTTTTTGTCACCCTGCACTATGTCAAAACCCAACCGGAGCTTGTGAGACGCATGATCAGCGAGGGGCATATCATCGGCAACCATAGCGCCAACCATCCCAATTATACCTCGATTTCTCTGGAAAAGGCCACCGAGGAGACCTTCACCCTTCATGACTACATAAAGGGTGAATTCGGTTATGAGATGTACCTTTTCCGTCCGCCTGAGGGGGCATTCTCTCAGCAAAGCCTTGCTCTGCTCGACTCTTTTGGATACAGAACCGTGTTTTGGAGCTTCGCCTATAATGATTGGGACCCGGCTAACCAGATGGGCTACAATGCCGCTTATAAAAAAGTAACAGAGAATATCCATGACGGCGCAATTATCCTAATGCACGCGGTGGGTAAGGATAACTCACAGATTTTGGGACCCGTCATCGACTATGTCCGGCAAAAGGGTTATCAGATAGCCAGGTATGACTTGGGTGAATAGCTTTTTCCCAATTAATTTTGAAACACCGCCGGCTTTCCACTGTATGTGGGGACGGCGGTGTTTTTTTTCTTTTTTAGGTTTTACTTTTCTAATAAACTGGTGAAATAAATTTTTATGTTCGTTTACTCCAAACGCGAGCAGAGCATGGACTCAGATGATTTTTTATTAAGAAGAATGAGAGCAAGTGTATAAAGCGACTTAAAAACTAAAAATTGGAGGCAATTAGAAGGAGAAGGAAATAGCCCGGTATAATCAGAGCAATGCACGTTATTTGTTTCCAAGGATAATAAGTCTGTGTAATTACCTGAAAATTACACAGACTTTACATAAGCTTTACATACACAACAAAAAAAGGTTGATATAATTATTTGACATTAAACAGTTTAAACGGCTGAGATCGGTTTTTATAACCCATTTAACCTGGTTAAAGGCAAGCAGAAGAAGATCAACTGCCTGTCTCCACAGTAAAGGACAGGCTTGCAGATTTTTTCGTGATCTGAGGAAAGGAAGAAATAAAATGGATTTTTTCGGTTTTGTCAATCTATTTGGCGGACTGGCACTGTTTTTATATGGCATGACCATTCTAGGTACCGGGCTCGAAAAGATATCTGGTGGACGTCTTGAAAAGACAATGGAAAAATTGACCAACAATGTGCTGTCCGGTGTTTTATTCGGTGCGGTTGTTACGGGAGCCATCCAGTCTTCTTCAGCAACAACGGTGATTCTTGTAGGGTTGGTCAACTCACGTATCATGAGTCTGCACCAGGCCATTGGCGTCATCATGGGTGCCAATATCGGTACAACGGTAACCGCCCACATCCTCCGCCTTGCGGACATCAGTTCGGAAAGTTTTTACCTGAGACTTTTAAAGCCGACTACTCTTGCGCCCATGGTGGCCATTGTTGGAATTCTATTGATTCTGGCGGCTAAAAAGCCTGCAAAAAAGAATCTGGGCCAGGTGCTTTTGGGTTTCGCTATTCTGTTTACCGGAATGTTCTCCATGGAGGCGGCTGTTGCCCCACTCCGCGAGGTGCCTGCGGTCGCGCACATGTTCGCTACAATGAAAAATCCCTTTATTGGGGTCCTTGTGGGCGCTGGGGTTACCGCCGTCATACAGTCATCATCGGCTTCGGTGGGTATCCTGCAAGCGCTGTCTTCTACCGGGTTGATCACCTTTTCTGCTGCTGTTCCGATTATTCTGGGTCAGAACATTGGGACCTGTGTTACCGCAATGCTTGCCAGTATCGGTGTATCTAAAAACGCCAAGCGCACCGCTTTTGTTCATCTATTTTTCAATATAATTGGAACAATAGTGGTTTTATTTGCCGTTTATCTTTATCAATATACGATTGGTCTTCCGTTCTGGGACAGTATTATCGATAAGGGCGGTATTGCTAATTTCCATACGTTTTTTAATGTCACCGTTACTTTAATGTTTCTGCCAGCATCAGGAATATTGGAAAAGCTCGTACGCGCAGTCGTCAGGGACAGTCCGAATGATCTTGACCTTCCTGATGTCACAGCTACCCTTGATGATCGTTTTCTTGTCTCCGCCGGACTGGCGGTGAGTCATGGTAACGAGGCTGTCGTGACTATGGGCAAGCTGGCCATGGATAACTTCAACGCTGCCCGCGGACTCTTCGTTCATTTTGACCTTAAAGTCTGTGAACGTATACGCGAGGTTGAAAATGTCATTGATAAATATGAAGACAGACTGAGCAGATATCTCTTGGAGTTATCACGCAAAGAGATATCTGAATCGGACAGCAGCCGTGTATCTCAGCTGATGTATGTGATGAGCGAATTTGAACGCATCGGCGATTACACGATCAATATCGTCGAGATTATCGAATCGATGCAAGAAAATAAAACCAGCTTTTCACCTCGCGCACAGAGTGAAATGGACACCGTATTTGATGCGGCGAGTGAAATAATTGGCATGGCCGTATCCTCATTCGAGGCGAGTGATGTGGAGCATGCGATGAACATTGAACCTCTCGAAGAGGTGATCGACGCAATGGTAGAGATGCTAAAAAACCGGCATATTGAGCGCTTGCGTCAGGGCAAGTGTACGATCGAGGCGGCCTTCCCGTTTGTTGAATCACTCGCCAACATTGAACGCATATCCGACCATTGCTCCAACACGGCCACATACATTATCGGCCATGACAGGGATTATAAGGGCTTTGACCGACACCAATATACTCAATCCCTTCACAAGGGCAGTGACGAGCAGTATCGTCAGCAATTCGCGCGTTTCCAAGCAAAATATCTTGCTCACGTGCAAGTTGCGGATGAATAAGGATTGTTGCTGCAGTCGCATCGTACCAATCTCAAACCAAATGAGTTTTAGCCTCTTTTTCTCCGCTGGAGGCGGGGGAAACAGAGGCTAAAACACGACAAAACCATGTAAAAAGGACTGAATATTCGGCAGGTATAGCCAATTAACTTAAAAACTGGCTATATAGAAAACGTCATTTTCTTCCCCCGCCTTCGGCGGGGAAAGAAATCACAAGCTTGTTTTCAAGTTGATTAACTATATCTGCTTGCGGTCCTTTTAAGGTAAATGCGATATTATTCTTTTCAAAAGACATTCTTTACCCAAAACTGATAGGAATTATGTTTGATTAAGCCTTATTTGCCACCAGTCGGCCTGCTTACCTTACTATTGTGTTAAAAGCAAATATTAAAAAAGTGAAATGGCAAGCGAGGATATAGGAGATAGCAAGAGGATAGCAGAGCAAATTGAAGATGTGGTGTCTTAAATTAAATTATTTTAAAATAGATGTTGACACCGTCTGTCCCAATAGATATAATAGATTTTGCGACTATAGTATGTTTACTATTTCTATACAACAAAAAGGGAGACCAGGAGGTAAAAATATGTCCACCTATATGCCAAAAGCCGGCGACCTGAAGAGAAGCTGGTATCTGTTAGATGCAGCTGGTAAACCCCTTGGACGTACCGCGGCTACCGCTGCGATACTGCTCAGAGGTAAACACAAGCCCATCTTTACCCCCAATGTCGATTGCGGGGATCATGTTGTCATTCTGAACGCTGAAAAGGCTGTTCTGACTGGCAACAAGCTTGAGAAAAAATTCTACCGTCATCACAGCGGATGGGTAGGAGGCCTCAAGGAGATCAGTTATGCCCATTTGATGAAGGAAACACCCGAAAAAGCGATGATGCTTGCAATCAAGGGTATGCTTCCCGACAACACTCTTGGCAGGACCGCTCTCACAAGGGTTCGCATCTATAAAGGCGATCAGCACGAGAACCAGGCGCAACAACCCCAGGTTTGGAAAGACTAATTGAGGAGGATAGAGTTCGATGTACGATAAAAAGCCTTATTTTTACGGCACAGGAAGAAGAAAACACTCGGTAGCGCGTGTACGCCTGTATCAGGGTACCGGCACCATCACTATCAATGGCCGCGATATCGACGACTATTTTGGCCTTGATACACTGAAGTTGATTGTCAGACAGCCTCTGGCTCTTACCAATACCATGGGGCGCTATGATGTTATCTGCACCGTCGCGGGTGGCGGCGTATCCGGCCAGGCCGGCGCCATTCGTCACGGCATAGCCCGTGCTCTGCTTCTACATCCGGATGAGCTTCGCCCGGTTCTCAAAAAGGCCGGCTTCCTCACCCGCGACCCACGTATGAAAGAGCGTAAAAAGTACGGCCTCAAAGCCGCCCGACGCGCTCCACAGTTCTCAAAGAGATAGTTTGCAACGATATCAATCGATATTGTATCAAATTAAAAATGCACGAGAGGCTCGACACGATGATACAGTGTCGAGCCCTTTTGATGTGAAAATACATGGGGTAAAATTGACTTCGCGATTGGTTAATGCTATCGTTATTGTGTAGTTTATTTATATAGCCAATTAACTTAAAAACTGGCTATATATAAAACGTCATTTTCTTCCCCCGCCTTCGGCAGGGGAAGAAATCACAAGCTTGTTTTCAAGTTAATCAACTATATTTGTCGAGGTATCTTGTATGCAAAAGAAAATTTTGTTGTTAGGAAATCAAAAGCTGTATGAAAGCAGCATTTCGGTGCAATTTGAACAGCTTGTATCAGTGTGTGATTTGGTTGCCGACTTACACGACACTTTGATTGCTTACCGAAACAAATACGGCGCAGGGCGGGCAATTGCCGCACCGCAGATTGGCGTGCAGCTGCGCGTACTGTATATGTTTATTGATAAACCTGTTACCTTTATAAACCCCAGCCTAACCTTCCCAGACAACGAAATGATGGAAGTAATGGATGATTGCATGTCTTTTCCCAGGCTGAAAGTACGTGTTCACCGGCATAAAAGATGTACAATTACATACTTCGATCTTGCGTGGGAAAAGCATACAATGGAACTCGAAGACGATTTGGCTGAATTGTTGCAACATGAGTATGACCATTTGGACGGTATACTTGCGACAATGCGCGCAATAAACGGCAAAGCTTTCTACTATGTAAACGGGGATACAACAGAATCAGAATTTCTCTGAATGAAATATCTGCTAAGGGGTTCAATTGACGATATCAAACGAAAATTATCAATACAAAAGAGGCTCGACACGATTATACAGGGTCGAGCCTCTTTGTGGGATGCAGGCACTTTTGTCTCATATATATATCCAATTAACTTAAAAACTGGCTATATATAAAACGTCATTTTCTTCCCCCGCCTTCGGCGGGGGAAGAAATCACAAGCTTGTTTTCAAGTTAATCAACTATAATTACTGAAACTGGACTTTATGATACTTCGGTGGTATTATTTGGGTGTAAATAATTTGTATTATTTTAAAAATCTTGTTATTTGGGGAGAAAAAGTGGACGAAAATTCGAATATCATTGAAATTGAAAATGAATATAAAAGAATAGATAGCAAATGGTTGAGACTCCATTATCTAACTTCTGTCGGTCTAGTGCTTTTTGCATTTCTTATAGAATGCATATTGGGTTTGGCATTTTTCAACTTGGGAAATATCGATTTATCTATAGAGAAATATATTCTAAAATACATCCTGTCTCCGCTTGTACTAAACGCAATTTTCATTATTATTGGTTGTTGGGCAATACATACTGTGCGTTTGACGCAAGACGCAAAAGTATATATTGTTTCATTGCTGTTTGTTGCAATTTGTTTTGTGTATTTTACAGTACACAGTATTTTTACCTCGCTTTTTGTGATTTTTACTGTACCTATGCTATTGACTATAGTGTATGGAAATTATTTGTTAACAACAGTTACGGCTCTGCTCAGCATATCCGCAAAGATTATTTCTGAGTTATTTATCACATGGGATCCTGACAAACTTAATATTTTTGATAGTGATTTAGGGCTAACTAATTTTATTATTTCCTTAAGTATTTTGTGCGCTTTTTATGTTGTTTGCATAGTTGTTATACGTTTTGAGAGAGAAAAGAATGCTGCCAGCATACAAAAAGAAATAGAACGTTATCAGCTGCAGGAAAGATTACAGACCGATGAACTAACAGCGATCAATAATAGAACAGCCTTGCGAAATGCGTTTCAAAGCATCGAAGAAGATGCCTCGGAAAATACATATATCTTTGTAATGATTGATCTTGATAATTTTAAAATTCTCAATGATACATTAGGACATGATATAGGTGATCAATGTTTAAATGATTTCGGTAATATACTAAAAACAAATTGTATTGATGCAACACCTTTTCGTTTTGGCGGTGACGAATTTTGCATCTTATTTAAAAATCAAACGTTGAAGGCCGTATTAGAAACATGTGAAAGAATTCAAGAAGGCTTAAAAGAAAATGCTGTTTTATATACGATAGATGTACCGCTGACTGCAAGCTTCGGAATCGCACACTATTCAAGTGAAATGACAACAGCTCAATTGATGAAGAATACCGACTCTGCACTATATCGTTCCAAAACGGTGAAAGATGCTATTTATATTTATGATGATCAAGAAAGATAAGTCTGAATAATTAAAGGAAAATTTGATCCGCAATATAATTATGCTTATAAGCGTTCTCAGTAAATTCTTGTATAGTATATTACTCAAGTAAAGAGGGAACGATTGAATTATTAAAACTAAGCTTTTATATTTTTAGCTATCCATTAATTTCGCCATATACTTTAAATTAAATTTTCAATTATTTTTTGATGCTTAAATCAGGTAATGGCGCTATAATACGCATTTTTTGCTTACAAGGCAGGGTTGTAATTATGAACAATAGTGATAGGATAGTATTTAAAGCGTTGTATAAGGAGGTAAATTGATGAATACAGAACTAAAAAAGAAATATGGTTTATTTACAGCGATGGCAATGGCTGTTGGAACTGTAATCGGCAGCGGCGTTTTCTTTAAAGCAGAGAAAATCTTGACAGCGACTGGCGGAAACCTTCCTTTGGGTATTTTGGCATGGGTCATCGGTGGCCTGATTATGATTTGCTGCTCGTATACCTTTGCTGTAATGGCAACCAGATATGAGTATGTCAATGGTGTTGTGGACTATGCTGATGCGACGATGGGTAAGAAGTATGGCTATTACATCGGATGGTTCCTTGCCACGATATACTATCCTACGTTAACCTCAGTTTTGGCGTGGGTATCCGCTCGGTATACCTGCGTTTTACTTGGGTACTCCATCACTGGTGGGGAATGTATGACCATCGCCTGCCTGTTTTTGATCGGCAGCTATGCGATTAATTCGCTGTCACCTGTGCTAGCCGGTAAATTTCAGGTTTCCACCACTGTCATTAAGCTGATACCCTTGCTGCTAATGGCTGTTGTGGGAACTATAGTTGGTCTCACAAACAATATGATTGTAACAAACTTCACAACTGTCGTCAAAGAGGTCAACACGGGAAGTGCGTTGTTTACGGCTGTTGTAGCGACTGCGTTTGCATATGAAGGCTGGATTGTAGCAACGAGTATCAATGCAGAGCTCAGGGATTCCAAAAAAAATCTCCCCATCGCTCTTGTCGGTGGTGCTTTTATTGTTGTCATTGTCTATATCCTTTATTATATTGGGCTTTCTGGAGCTGTTACCAATGCAGTTATGATGAAAGGCGGAGAAGCTGGCGCTAAATTTGCTTTTGAGACCATTTTTTCCAAGTTGGGCGGCTCGCTTATATTTATATTTGTAATTCTCTCTTGTCTCGGTACGCTGAATGGCCTGATGTTGGGTTGCACGCGTGGTATATACTCGCTTGCTGCCAGAAACGCAGGCCCCAATCCGAGTACATTTAAAGAAGTGAGCAAAGAAACCAATATGCCTACAAACTCTTCCGTTCTAGGCCTTTTGTTGTGTGGTTTATGGCTCTTCTATTTTTATGGTGCAAACCTCGCCGCGCATCCTTTTTTTGGCGTTTTTTGCTTTGACTCCTCTGAACTTCCGATTGTCACTATTTATGCTGCCTATATCCCGATCTTTTTTATGCTGATTAAAAAAGAAAAAGGCCTTACCTTCTTCCGACGCTTTGTCATGCCAATTCTTTCTATTTTTGGTTGTATCTTTATGATCGTTGCAGCCTGCTTCGCACATAAGATGGCGGTGGCGTGGTATCTTGTTGTCTTTGCCGTCATTATGATTATCGGGACACTGTTCGAAAAAAACAAAGAAAGCGATTAATGCATTTCACATGCCCACCAAGACAATTGACAACTATGATGTAAATGTATACATCTGGCCTTAAATTATTGATTTATGTCAGTTGGCGCGAACATAAAAGCCGCTTAACAAAGGCGTTTGTTAAGCGGCCATTCTTTTGCGCCAATATGAAAAAGCGTAAAACGTTCAAGTTCTATTTAGACAGAGGACAAACTTTATACTATAGTTGATTAACTTGAAAACAAGCTTGTGATTTCTTGCCCGCCGAAGGCGGGGGAAGAAAATGACGTTTTATATATAGCCAGTTTTTAAGTTAATTGGCTATATTTTTATGTTTAAGTCACTATTTTTTCTCTTCTTAGACAGAGTAAAGAGAACATAATTGAAAAAAATTATTATGATTTAAATCCCACAAACCTTTTGTGTAAGTGATTGTATTTACTTACGATAGAAAAACGTCGAATTACCATTGACTATCTATATAGCAAAAAAAGCTGTTAATATCGCCAAAAATGGCATATAATTGCCTCTAACCGCGCGAATAACATTTTCAGTAATTTTATCTAACAAAAGAAGTGTGGCAACCATAATAAATTGAATATTTTACAACAAACTTCTCAATAATTACACATAAATGAGCGAAAATAAACAAAACAGCCGAATCATTTGCTCTTGACAGAAACGCGGGGCATGAATATCATGGAGAAGCGAAACCAAAGCGCCGGTCTTATGGGGCGGCAACGCTAAGGGAGAACAAAATGACAAAAAGGATGATAGATTTAGGCAGGTTTTATATAACTTGTATGCGGATTCTGGAAAGCAGGATCTTTATGGTCATGTCTCTTTCCATTCTCGTATCGGGAATTATATTCTACATGTCTCAAATGGTGAATGCCGTCTATATTCGCGATGGGCAAAATGCCATTCTTGCCTTTACCGCCAAGCGCGACGTGGCACAAATACTTGAAGATAACGAAATATCCATAATGACCACTGATGTCATCAAATTCTCAGGTTTTTCTGGCAAAGCCGGAGAGATTAATATCAAACGCGCTTATCCAGTGAATATTATGGTTGATGGCCGAAACTATACAACGATGTTCGCTGGGGATACGGTAGGTGAACTGCTGGAAAACCAGAAGATCACTTTGGGCGAGTATGATATTATAAGCCATCCCAAGGGCACCTTCTTGAATTCTGGAGACAGTCTGGTGATTAACCGAGTCAAGTATGAGACTTTTTCTGTGGTAGAATCCATTCCCTATAAGACGGAATACAAGAAAAATTCTCTGCTTAAGACGGGCAAAACCCGTGTGCTAGTCGCTGGCTCCAGTGGAAGCCGCACCCTGACCTATACCAAGCGCCTTGTAGATGGTCGAGAGGAAGAGACTAGGCTTGTTAACACGGTCACCACCAAGAGCCCGGTGGGCGCGCTTGTGCTTGTCGGGGGGAGTGAGCCCGTTTCTCCGCTCAATTTCAGCGTGGAAACCGATGTGCAGGGCAGGCCGCTTCACTATGCAAGGAAGCTGGAAAGCCAGATATCTACCGGCTACAGCGCGGGCCCCAGAGCATGGGGTGCGAGTGGGATGAATTTATCCGCCGGATATGTCGCGGTTAGAGCATCGGATATTCCCTATGGTACAAAGCTTTATATCACCAGCGCTGATGGCAGCTTTGTATATGGATATGCCATTGCTGCCGACACCGGTACAGGGCTTATGCTGGGACACATCGATGTGGATTTGTTCTATGATACCTATATTGAAAGCTGTCTTAACGGCCGTAAGCTCCTCGATATCTATGTACTGGGCTGATGAGGTTGGCCAAAAGGAGCTTCATGTATGATGCATTCTCTATTCCTTACGAAGACGGATTAACCATAGAAATAGTTATTGATAAAAAAGCACCCTCTGCTGTAGTTTTAATCCTACAGCAGAGGGTGCTTTTTTATGTCAGAGTGTAAATTAGATTGAATAGCTCATTTCAAGCTGCGGCTGATTGTTAAACGCCACCAACCACTCGTCCATATGGAAAAGCTTGTAGATGCGCAGTAACTCAGCAATGGTGGAAATCTTATCAGCAAGGCTGACAATTGCAGATTCCCTATAGCGCGGCATGCGTAAAATGCTGATTGGCCACATGTGCTTAAGGATGATGTCCTCCTCAAGCGCAGACAGTCCGAAAATACAGGCATTTTTGAGCGCCATCTCGGGATGGATATGTAACCGCTTCCATGGTTTTATACGGGTAGTGATCCAGTCGCAGAGGTACAGGTCGTGCAAAAGTCCACCACGCGCGGCAGCCGTATAGTCAAGCTTAAAGCGTCGGCAAAGCAGAAAGCTGATATATGAGACAAAGATGCTGTGGTCAAGGCAACTAACACCATTAACATGCTTGCTGATGGCACTCATCGACTGCACATCAGGATGGAAAATAAGTTCCTCGATACATAATGAAAACTCCATATGATTTTGCTTTTGCCGCATATACTATACCTCAATCATCAGATAAAATTTAGTATTTAAAAAAGTGTCCGGTCCTATGATGACCGGAATCATTTTTTATTGACGAGTATCAAGAAATTTGATCTCGCTTAAACGCGATCTTCTAATCTATATAATAGCATTACAAGGGAAAATAGCAACTGTAAAATTATGTTTTCCTCTAGAATCTCCTATTTTTTATTGAAGCGTCAGTTCTATGTTCAGTTTGTATAGTTGATTAACTTGAAAACAAGCTTGTGATTTCTTCCCCCGCCGAAGGCGGGGGAAGAAAATGACGTTTTATATATAGCCAGTTTTTAAGTTAATTGATTATATTATGCACTAAACACAATGAAGAATGATATGAGAAAACACAAACAAAATACTGTCGCATAATCTACAATAGTTTTACGACAGTATTCGACTTTAGTTCCTATGCGAATTTAGATGCAGTTCAGATTATGCTTGTAATCTACAATGTCAATTCAAAAGTTTTCTTTGGATGTAAAATCTGCCTGCTCAAGCCGGAGCAGAGCTCTTTTTTTGTCAAGGCCTCCCGCATAACCGGTCAGGCTTCCGTCGGCACCTATAACCCTGTGGCATGGAATCAGAATGGAGACAGGATTGTGCCCAACAGCTCCTCCTACAGCCTGCGCGGACATGGAAGACATTCCCCTCGAGGCGGCAAGCCTCTTCGAGATTTCGCCGTAAGTGGTAACCTGTCCATATGGAATTTCCATAAGAATTTCCCAGACAGCTTTTTGAAAAGACGAGCCTTTGGGCTTGACAACAGGCAGGAGTGCACAGCCGCCGCCCGAAAAATAATTCTCCAGCCAGGACCTCAGCATCTCAAAAGCCTTAAGAGCAGGTTTGTTTACCCAGTCGCCTGTTTCAGAAGGATAGTACTTTTGCCCGATAAACCACAGCCCGGTAAGCACGTCATCCTCTGCTGTTGCAGTCATCGCGCCGAGAGTGGTATTGATCATACAGGTATAAATCATAAATCAGACGGCTCCTTCCGAACGGATATCTTTTTAGTGAGAGAATTCCACAGATTGATCGTCGCATACGAACGCCATGGTCTCCAGGCTTGTGAAATAGCCAGAATTTCACTGGGCGTCATCCCCGAGAGCGCCTTCTTTACCCCTAAATCGGTGTGTGGGAAAGCGTCAGGCCATCCGAAAGCGCGCATTCCAATATATTGGACGGTCCATGGGCCGAATCCGGGTAGACGGAGAAGCTTCTCCATCTCGTGCTCCGGATCAGCGCCCGGCGAAAAAGAAACGGAACCAGTCACAATAGCCTCTGCCAGAGCGTAGATGGAGCGCGACCGGGCGCCGGTTATACCTAATGGTCCCAGATGGTTTTCGATCGGGCCTTCAAGAGCATAAATTGCATCTGGGGCGGGAAATGTGCGGCTGAGACCGTCAAATGGCATGGCTGCCTTCACGCCGAAAGCTTCAGCAAAACGCATTGCCAGAGTACGCGCTGCTTTGACCGTTACTTGCTGACCCAAGACAGCTCGAACCGATATTTCAAAAGGATCAAAGCACCCTGGCAACCGAAGTCCCGGAATGCACATGTCCGGCTCAAGCTCGTTCATAATGTGTAGTTTGTCATATATATCCGACGGACTGCAGTTTACATCGAAAAGACATCGTATTCTCGCCAGCACTTTGGGCAGTACGGGTAAAAGTGTACCGGCCAGGGTTATTGACAGAGAATTTTTCCCGGGCATATTGCCGACGACGACCCAGCCGAAATATGTGGTTTCACCGCTCCTCATCGCGACCGTGCGGTGGTATATACCATCTTTTACGTACTCAACACCCGGAATAGCGCGTTCGGCAAGAAATTCGATCAACTCCTCCCACGCATACGGAGGCCGATAGCCAAGCGACAGCGTAATCATTTCGTTATTCTCTTGGATATTTTTACCCGTGCTTCTGAAATGGCCTGGCGTTGATCTGTAATGCTTTTTGAAAAGCTCATTAAACCTTCGGATGCTCCCAAAGCCCGCAGTCATCGCCACTTCCGTAACAGGCAGCTTCGTATCAGCAAGCAGGCTCTTTGCCAAAAGCAATCTCCTGGTCTGCAGATACTGGACGGGGGAAACACCGTATTCAACTGAAAATGCCCTTCGTAAATGGCGGTCCGTGATTCCCAACATGTGGGCCAGGTCTAAAATGTTCAGTTCGGTCAGACAATTTTCTTCTATAATCATCGCGGCCTTACGCGCAATCCGAGAAGTGGCATCGGCCGGTGCCAGACCGGGTGCTAATTCCGGGCGGCATCTACGGCATGGTCTGTATCCGGCAGCTTCGGCAGAGGCGGCGCTGACAAAAAACATGCAGTTTTCTTCTTTGGGCAGTTTGACACGGCAAATAGGACGGCAATAAATGCCGGTAGAGGATACACCGACAAAAAAACGACCATCGAAGCGGGTATCATGAGCTTTCAGTGCGGCATAGCAGGCCTTGTTATCCAGACGGACAGGCTGTTCTTCTCGTGTCATCTTTTCACCTCTATTTCCAAACTTATTATAACAGAAATAAAGAAAAAAACTGGCTGATTCCGGACATATGCAGACCTAAACAATAAATAATAAGCATATCGTCAAAAATCAGCACTAAAAATTTAGATTATTAGCAAGTTAAAATAGCAAAAAATGAATTTAAGCACAAAAAAGACAAACCACTTTTGGCTAGTTGAAAGTGGTTTGTCTTATTTTGTTCTGATTGCTTAATTTAGAGGCAGGTAGAAAACATCCTTATAACCTGCAGCTCAAAGCTTGTGGGATTTTCATTTTTGGAGGCGCCACCTGGATTTGAACTGAGGGATGTAGAGTTTGCAGACAGTTCGCCGTAAGCCATAGGGATCTTGGCATGCTTAAATTAGAAAAAATCTTATGCCGCGGATTGGCTCAGGCTGGTCATTAATTAAGATTGCAACGTCGTCAGAAAAAGTATCTGTTACTGCTAAATCGATCTTTCCGTCTCCGTTGAAATCTCCGCTCACTATTTTTGCAGGATAGCTATTTACATGAAAAAACTGCGGTGGCTGGAAGGTACCATCACCATTTCCCGAAAGAATGGAAACATTATTCGTATTTGTATTGGTAATTGCCAGGTCCTTCTTGAAATCACCGTTAAAGTCGGCGACCGATATGCCAAAAGGACCGGAACCGGCAGGATAAAATACCGGCGTCTGAAAGGTGCCGTCGCCATTTCCAAGCATTATTGCAACACTGTCTGTAGTATTATTTGTTATGGCCAAGTCAATTCTGCCGTCCATATTGAAATCAGCGGCTACTACATAAGCAGGGCCGGAACCGGCGGGATAAAATACCGCTGATTGGAACGTTCCGTCACCATTACCCAACAATATGGCAACACTGTCATCGCTGTTTACTACGGCTAAGTCCATCTTGCCGTCATTGTTGAAATCTGCGGCTGCCAGTCCATCCGGGAAAGGGCCTACAGGATAAAACGTTACCGCCTGAAAAGTGCTATCGCCGTTTCCAAGCAGCACACCGACGGCGTTGCCAACTAAATCAGTTACAGCAAGATCAATATTACCGTCTCCATTAAAATCAGCGGACAAAATTCCAACTGGATTAGAGCCGGCGGCATATGCACTCGCCGGCTGAAAGGTGCCGTCGCCGTTCCCGATCAGCACCGCAATGTCACCGCCATTCGAATCTGCCACGGCCAGATCAATGTTGCCATCTTTATTAAAGTCGGCAGGTGTGACTGCCGTAGGGTTGATGCCCACAGGATAAGAAACCTGTGCCTGAAAAGTCCCGTTACCATTCCCAATCAATATCGCTACTTCTCCGTCGTTAATGGATGGTATGGCCAAGTCCATAGTCCCATCTCCATCGAAATCAGCAGCAGCTATACCATAAGGAGATGCGCCGGCAGCATAAAATACTGCAGGAAGAAAAAATACAGCCATTGTATATACCCCTTAATAAAAAGCAATTTTCGTTAGGACCCAATTGTATAAAATTTATTCGATAGAACCACTGCTCCATCCTATGTAAACTTTTTTAAAATGTTTACGCCAAAGCAATCTGGTCGCATTTATATAGACATATTCACATCATAACCTAAATGGATAGGGTTGAAATACCCGACGTGCTGATGCTACCTCGATAAGGTCCAACTCTTGACGGTACCGCTACCTCGGCTGGATGTACTGATACAAATGAGAAAAGGAGTAGCCGCCTGACACTCCCCAGAGCAGGTTGTGACATAAAAAAGCGAGTGTTCTTACAGCACTTTCAAACGCTGTAAGAACACTCGGCTTATCTCTTCTGCTTAATTTAGAGGCAGTCCATTGATATTACCACTCATGATATCTGGCAAATACCGTTGTATTTTTTCATAAGGCCAATCCCACCAACGCTGTTGCAATAATGCTTCAATAGTATCCTGTTTAAATCTTTTTCTGATTTCTTTCGCAGGAACGCCGCCAACGATAGTATAGGGAGGGACATTTTTTGTAACAACAGCTCTTGCACCGATAATTGCCCCGTCTCCAATATGCACACCCTGCATAATTACTGCCTCATATCCAATCCAAACATCATCACCGATTACAATATCCCCTTTGTTATCCCATGCATCGGTTACATCTTTCCAATCCAAGCCCCATGTATCAGCAAATATTGGGAAAGGGTAGGTGGAAAGTGATTTCAGAGCATGGTTTGCACATGTAAATATGAATTTAGCACCGCAGGCAATGGAACAGAATTTACCGATGAATAGTTTCTCTTGATTTATAGGATAATGATAAAGTACATTGCTCTTTTCAAATTGCGTGGGGTCATTCACAAAATCATTATAAAATGTATAATCGCCAACAATAATATTAGGATCAGATATTACATTCTTCAGATAAACGGTTTCATGGTCCTTACGCGGGTATATTTCATTTTCCGGAACAGTCATAGTGATTCTCCTTATTTACCTAGTATTTTGGACTGACTATTCCGGCATATACAATGCACAGTTTCATACGATCACCTCAGACTAACAAATGTCAGATTAAGTATAAATCATTTATCAACAAATAGTAAATGGTGACTTTAATAAAAATCAAGGTAAAGAGCAGACAGGACTGTCCTTTACTTTCGTAAATAACAATCCTGTCTTGTCTGGAGCAATGGTAGGAAAAAGACCTTTGGTTTCAAGTGATGGTTGTGCGCAAACTGTACGATAGCTATTTTACTCATAGAGTCCTTCAGTTGAAGCACCGCTTCGACCGCTTGTTCCAATGACTCGTGGCCATTTATTGGTTTCAATTATTGTTGTGGCGTTTATATTGCCTAAATGGGCGTAGAAATGGCCAAATTGCGAAAAAATCAGTGTCAGTCTGTTCTCTTTGCAATCGGGCGGTATAGCATTGATTTGCAAGGCTTTTTGAATCCATTCCTTTTTTAAACAGAGCAAGAGAAATTTTGATTTTCCCATAGACTGCGGTTTCGCGCTATGAAATTATCCAAAGTTCGGCTTAGAACTTGCTGGCTTCACGCTCATGCCGATTTTCTGGCATGAGCTTTTTTGTGCCTAACTTCGGATAATTCTCTGTTCACAACCCGCAGTCTGATTCCCCATTTATTATGTCTTTTCTGGAGCAATGGTGTAAAAAAAATTTCTCCGTCTGTCCAATTTTTTCATAATCCTGGCCTAATGTATTACTCATTAATTTGCTTAGTTATCAAATTTACTATTGTGTCAGCTTTCATATCTCTGCTTATGACTTCTTCGTGTATCGATTGAATAAAATCACTATCCCTCCACCACCGTTTCATTTCTTCCTCGCCAAACTCATTTGAATTGGGCTTTGTTTTATGCCGAATTAGTGTTTCTTCAAATGGTATGTCAAAATAGTAGGCATAAATATTGCTATTATACTCGCTGATGATTGAATCGAACAATCGCTGGTAGTAATTTGAATATAAAATTCCTTCTAATATTACACATTTGCAATTTTTTCGTCCATATTCAATGAGATTTATCAATAAAGTGATAGCCATATTTCCCGGTTCATCCCGAACAAAAAGCATTTCACGCCGAACTGCATCCTGCGAGATAAGTAGTGTTCCACGTCCTAATTTCCTCTGTAATTGTCTTGCAACTGTAGTTTTTCCGCTACCTGAATTACCTCGTAAAATGATTATCTTCGATTCCTCCATTATATACCTCGCAAAACTCTTTTATAATGCTATGTATGATAATGATACTATATTTTAAAGCATTAAAAAAGGCATACCCCCTGTCGGAAAGTATGTCTTTTCTTGTCTGGTGCGGATGAAGGGACTTGAACCCCCATGGCCTTGCGACCATTAGAACCTGAATCTAACGCGTCTGCCAGTTCCGCCACATCCGCAGATAGCTTTTTTATAATAGCACCTGCCGACGAAAAAGTCAACACACCTGTTGCATTTTTATTGATTCTGAATAATGGTATTTCTACTCTCCTTAATTTGGGCGAAGACGATTGGCGAAAAGGCCAGGGCTGCGATGATCATGAAAAAGGTGGCAACAATCAGACTGGCCTTCACCCCGAAGGAAGCCATAATTGCGCCGTGGACGGTGTTGCCAATGACAGAGCCAATGCCCATAGTCAGGGCGGTTCCGATGGTTGCAGCCGTGGTGGAGATGTTTTTTGGCGTAATGTCATATAAGTAGTCGATGAAAACGCGAGCATAAAGGCCCATACTAAAGGCATGCAAAATATGGCAAGCGATGATCGCGTTTAATGGAATATTAAGAGTAAGGACATACATTCTGATCACCGCGATGCAGATGGCACATTCATACAAATATACCTTTTTAACCCCTTGGCGGATGAGGAAGGACGCACCAAGGATTACCGGCATCTCCACTAGCCCTCCAATGAACTGGGCGATCCCCAGATGCGCGCTGTTTCCGCCTGCGTCAATAATGACCAAGGAAAGCAAAGAGACACCAGGCCGCATAGCAAACTGATAGATGGCTGTAGCAATCAGCAGAAGAACATAATTCTTGTTTTTTGCCAGGATTTTGGCTGCGGAAAGCATGGAAAGCCGGCCGGATTCTTCCCCACTTTCCATTTTGTGGCTCCTGTTGTCGCCAAGGATTTCAGGTATCGGAATCATGCAAAGCATCGTGATAATCAGTGCAGCGCCATGGCCATAGAACATCACGTCAAATCCATGTTCGGCAATAATCTTGCCGAAGATCAGAGAGGTAAGACCATAACCAACGGGAGCAAAGGAACGGATAAGGCCAAAGTCCACATAAGGTTTTTCCTCTTTCATACGCACAACCCAGGCATCAATGATCGTATATTGAGGGTTTGAGAAAGTAGCTGCTGCGATGACGGCTAGGATGACCACCGAACCACCTGTTGCGGCAGAAATAGGAATAAGATAGACGGTAGGAATGGCAATGATAAAACAGATAAAAAGAAGCTTTTTTTGGGAGATAAAACTATCAGCCAAATAGCCTAAAATTGGCTGTGCCACCATTAAAGTCAGAGCCATGCCCGTGCTGGCTAGTCCGCACATTAAGTCGCTATAGCCGCACCCCTTGAGAAAAGTGACCAGGAATCCATATACTAAACAGTTTGAGCTCCAATAGATCATCTGGACAAGAATAAAAAGAACATTTTCCTTTTTAAACAGGGCAGGATCTTTCACACAGCAACCTCCAATATTTGTTTGTCATGTATGTCATGAAGAAAAATCTGAACACCGAAGCCACCAGTACGGTTACCCATCACACTTTTTATTCACCAGTTCATAGAAGGGGACCCCATAAATAAAGGAGAAGGGGGTCATGATGCTTTTGCAAAGACTTTTTAAAATGGATTTAAAATTAGGTAAGATTCAAAGTGGAGTTGTTCAGCCCTTCACCGGGTTGATCCCGTTCTTTCTGTCTGCCAGAACGGATGGAGTGATCACCAAAGCGGAAAGAGCCATTACGACAGCACAGATACGCAGATACCAAGGGATGCCCACCCAACTGATCAGAAAGCCGCCTGATAGGTTTCCAAGCACGCCGCCGATACCGAATGTCAGGGCGGTGCCAAGGGTAGAAGCGGAAGAAGTGATTTCTTTCGGTGTAATCTGTGCAATGTATTCAGTGAATACACGGATATAGGTGCCAATCGTCACTGCGGAAAGGAGCTGGCCAAATATCAGTGGATACAAGCCCAGCGGAAGGCTCATCACAATCAGCCGTATCACTCCGCAAACCATTGCACAGGTGTAAATAAAAGGCATCTTGAGCCCCTTATTTGTCAGACGGGAGACGATATACATCACCGGTGCTTCAGTCATTGCGGAAAGGCAGAGCGCAAGCCCATAATGAGAGCTGTCACCGCCTGCTGCGGTGACAATGAGGGGAAGATAGGAAATTGTGGGCCGTATGGCAAACTGATAGAGGGCCACGCTGATCAAAAAGATCATATAAGGCTTGTTCTTAACAAGAATAGACGCTACCTGTATGGGTGAGAGACGCTCTGCTCCCGGTGAACAGCCATCGGCCGGAGTGGCGCGTTTTTTATTGAGGCAAGGGACTTCATCCACAGGCAACATGCATAGCAGACACATGAAAAGCAGAGACGCGTGACAGACAAACATAATATCGAAACCCAGACGGGCGATGATGTTGCCGAAAATAAGTGCTGTCAGTCCATAGCTGATGGAACCCATCGCGCGAATTTGGCCAAAATCGATATATGGTTTATAATTTTTGAGCCTGATAATCCAGGAATCTATGATGGCATACTGATAATTGTCGAAAAGAGACTGTAACATAACGGTAAGAAGGATCAGGTAACCGACAGAAATGGATTTGGGAATAAGAAACGTGAAAGGCATCGCTACCATGAAACAGCCAATGAGAAGCTTTTTTGATGTAATAAAGGTGTCGGTGACATATCCCATCAAAGGCTGTACGACCAAGCTTAGCACCGTCAAAAGGGTGGTGGCAATACCGCATGTGATATCGGAAAAGCCATTTTTTTTCATATACAGGATTAAAAAAGAATATAAGACACAGTTAGATGACCAATAGAAAAACTGAATCAGCGAAAAGAAGACGGGCTCCTTTTTGATCTCTATCTGCCTGAAGTGAAAATTCAAGCTTACCCTTCTCTCTTTTGTCGATCATGATGGAATTATCTCAAAATAATAAAACGCATGCAATTATTCTATCATTGGCCACCGGAAAATACAACTATTTTTGTCGTATTTTCCGGCTGTGGCGCACAAAGCAATTTCCTTGCGCGGTGAACGGGAATATGATATAATTGACGAAAAAATCGCGGTATTATCCGCACCAGAAAGGAAGCATGCACTGTGAAATTTACGAAGATGCAGGGTGCGGGCAATGATTATGTGTATATCAACTGCTTTACCCAAAAGGTTGATGATCCCAAAGCATTGGCAATTCGGCTTTCTGATCGTCATTTCGGTATAGGCGGAGACGGCGTAATACTCGTCTGTCCCTCTGAGGTCGCAGACGCCCGTATGGCTATGTACAATGCCGACGGAAGCGAGGGTCGCATGTGCGGAAACGGAATCCGTTGTGTGGCCAAATTCGTCTATGAATACGGCATCGCCAAAAAGGATGTCCTTACTATCGAAACTCTTTCCGGGATAAAGACCCTTTGGCTGACCGTCGTCGGCGGCAAGGTTGAGCAGGTGACAGTGGATATGGGCACACCTGAGCTTATCCCCGAGAAAATCCCCATGGCGGCTTCCGGCGAAAGGTTTGTCAATCAGGACTACTCCGCCGCCGGTATGCAGGTGAAGGCTACCGCTGTATCCATGGGCAATCCACACTGCATCATTTTTACCGAGGGCGTGGACAGCCTCGACCTTGAGCGTATTGGTCCCAGCTTTGAAAATCATCCGCTCTTCCCCCAAAAGGTAAACACCGAATTTGTCGAGCTTGTCGATGGCGGGCTTAAGATGCGCGTCTGGGAGCGCGGATCGGGCGAAACTCTGGCCTGTGGTACCGGCGCCTGCGCCGTTCTTGTGGCTGCGAATCTGAACGGTCTCAGCCCCAGAAAGTCTAAAATCTTTCTGCGAGGCGGTATTTTGGAAATTGAGTGGAAAGAAAACGACCATGTCTATATGACAGGCCCCGCTGTGATCGCTTTTGAAGGCGACATAGACACAATATAAGGAGGAAATACCATGGCACAGGCGAACAGCAATTATCAGAATTTACAGGACAGCTATCTGTTTACCAGGATAGGCAGAAGGGTAGCTGAATACACCGCTCAGAATCCGGATAAAACGGTGGTGCGCCTTGGTATCGGCGACGTTACCATTCCGCTGGTTCCTGCCATCATCGAAGCGCTGCACAAGGCTGTCGACGATATGGCCGACAAAAAAACCTTCAAAGGATATGGACCAGAGCAGGGCTATGATTTCCTCAAGGAGGCCATTGTCGACTATGATTTTAAAAGACGGGGCGTCAACATAGCCCTTGATGAAATTTTTGTCAGTGACGGTGCCAAAAGCGATATGGGTAATATTGGAGACATTTTTGATAGCTGCAATCAGGTGTTAATTACCGATCCTGTCTATCCTGTCTATCTTGACACCAATATAATGGCTGGAAGAAAGGTGAGCTTTGTCGCCGGAACCGAAGAGAATGGTTTTTTGCCGGCACCGCCTAATTTCCCCGCTGATATTATTTACATCTGCTCGCCCAACAATCCCACCGGTGGCGTAATGGGCAAAGAGCTTCTCACCGCTTGGGTCAAATATGCCGAACAGTGTGGCGCAGTCATCCTATTTGACGCCGCTTATGAGGCTTATATCAAAGATCCCGCAATTCCCCACTCGATCTACGAAATTCCGGGAGCCAAAAAGGTCGCCATCGAATTTCGCAGCTTTTCCAAGACGGCAGGCTTCACCGGTCTTCGCTGCGGCTTCTGCGTCATCCCTAAGGAATTGACCATGAAAAACACAAAGGGTGAGGACGTTTCTGTCAATTCTCTCTGGAACAGAAGACATACCACCAAGTTTAACGGAACCCCCTATATTGTGCAAAAAGCTGCCGCAGCCGCGTATACCCCCGAGGGCCGCAGCCAGATTAATGAGAGCATCGCTTACTATATGGAGAATGCCCGCATCATCAGAGAGAGCCTTGAGGGGATGGGTATAACCTGCATCGGTGGCATCAACGCCCCCTATATCTGGATGAAATGTCCTGGCGGCATGGATTCCTGGAGCTTCTTCGATGCTCTGTTGAACAAAGCCAGTGTCGTGGGGACCCCCGGTGTCGGTTTCGGTTCCTGCGGCGAGGGATGGTTTCGCCTGACCGCCTTTGGCAGCCGAGAAAACACCATCGAGGCTCTGCGCCGTATTCAGGTTTCCGGCGTGGTGAAACAGGTTTAAATAACTGCCGTCTTTCTTGCCGATGCTTTCGGCAGAAGCGCTTTTTGCCCACTCCTGATAGAAGACTGTATACGAATGGCCGAGTGAAGACCGATGCTCTCAGAAACGATATTTATCAGAAAAATTGTGCAGGGACGATGTGTTCTCTGCACAATTTTTAAATATTATACCAAAGAATTGCAGCCCATTGTATCCTGTTTTAATTCTTTTTTTGCAGCCTTTTCTCGCTGCATGCGGGGGATTGTCAAATGAGAGAAATTTTCGCAGGGCAAAACAAAGGAAGAATCTACTGGAGCATGTCAGTTGACAAAAGCGCAGCTATACGGACGCCCTGAGCTTTTCGAGCCGCGCCTCCTTTGCCAGGATGGCGGCGTTCAGATCTTTCTGCTCGGCGTTGTAGTCACCGGAGAGAATCCTGAACTGCTCGTTGTTGACGCGCCCCAGTACGTTGTCCTCGTAGAGCCGTTTGAAGAGCGCCGTCAATTCCGTGTTCCTGCGCCGCATGGCGTCCAGTTCTTTCTGCACCGTGTTGATTCCGCGCCTCAGCTCCAGGCTGTTCTTTTGATTGATGTACTCTGCGAACAGCCTCTCTTTTTGCCGGGCGAAGTGCGTTAACCTGCGCAGATCGTCGAGGACGATTTTGATCAAATCCTGTTCCCGCAGATAATGGGCGGAGCATACCTCCTTGCCGCGCTTCTTGTAGGTGTAG
Organism: Oscillospiraceae bacterium; assembly: GCA_963664585.2. Lineage (GTDB taxonomy): Bacteria > Bacillota > Clostridia > Oscillospirales > Ruminococcaceae. The sequence goes on from CAXXEO010000009.1 coordinate 33,599, forward strand.
CACATGAAGTTGTTCTGCGTCGCCTTCATCGTGTGCGCTCGATGGAGCACCATCGCCTTTTTGCAGCCGGCGCAGTAGACGAGCCCGGAGAACATATTGGGTTCCTCCATCTGCTTCGGCGTGCGCTTTTTGTGCTTTCGCACGTCCTGCACGATATCCCATTGCTCCTGCGTGATCAGCGGCTCATGGACGTTCTCCACCAGAATCTGCTCCGATTCGGGATGGCGGATGAGCTTCTTGTTCTTGTAGGACATTGTTGTTGAGCGAAGGCCTGCCATGTGTCCGAGATAGGTCTTGTTGTCGAGGATGACGGTGACCGTACTGCCGTTCCACCTGAAAGGGCTGGTCGTGTCCAGGCTCGCGTGGGACGCTCCGTGCTTCTGGTAATAATAATTGGTCGGGTTCATGACCTTCTCTTTCGTCAGCAGCCTCGCAATCTGGTTCGGACCTTTCCCCCCGGCGCAGAGGCTGAATATCCTCTTTACGACCGCCGCCGCTTCCTCGTCGGGCACGATGCCCTTGCGAACGTTCTCGTCCCTGCGGTAGCCGTAGGGCGGCCTGCCGCCGAGAAGCTCGCCCCGCTCGCTCTGTTAGCTCCGTAATAACCATTTCTAATATTTCATCGTACTGCATGGCTGACTCCTTTCGCTTGATTTGAGACGCTCCGGCTCTCAGCAACACAACATACCACAACTCGCTTGCAGAAGCTATTACGAAATATTCATAATTCTAATCTTGAGGCATTGATTTTATTATGGTAGAATTCGAGATATATTGCCGAGTAAAATATTTTTGAAGTGGTGGTTGATGAAATTTACACTGATAAGGCGAATTTATATTTGCTTGACAAATTTAAGGTAATCAGTTATTCTGAAATAATAACTAAATACAAATTAAAAACATTGAAAGTGAATCTAGTAGCGTATATTTTCCCACCAGAGAGGGTCTGCCACCGGCTGAGAGCAGGCTCAGGGTTCGGATATATGTCGAAGTTCGGCACCGGAGTTGCCTGTAGGATATGGTTGACAGCAGTTTTGATTGCTGCCCGATTGATAAATGACAGGCCGGGTCAGTTCCGTTATAGCTGATGAGAAGCCAGCTGTTTGGCTTGAATTTGGGTGGTACCACGATGCTTTCGTCCCTTGCGGATGAAGGCGTTTTTTATTTATAAGGTTCAGGAGGTAATCAAATGTTAGAAAACTTGGAGAAAATTAAGGCACAATTTAAAGAAGAACTGAGTGCAGTCAATATGAAGGATGAAATTGAGCGGATCAGAGTGGCCTTCCTTGGAAAGAAGGGTCTGGTTACAGAGGCTTTAAAGGATCTGCGTAATCTGGATGCGGAGGCGAAGAAGGCAGCAGGGCAGCAGGTCAATCTATTGAAGTCTGAGATTGAAAACGCCATCGTAGAATTCCAGAAGTCCCTGGAGGAAAGGGAATACCAAAGGGAAATTGCAAATACGGAGCATTATGATTTCTCTATCCCCTCTGAGGCGGCCGTTGGAACCCTGCATCCAATAACGATTGTACAGAGCCAGATCGAGGACATATTTAAGACCATGGGTTTTATTATAGAAGACGGCCTTGAAATCCAGACGGAGTTTAATAACTTCGAGGGTGTTAATATACCAAAGAACCATCCGGCAAGAGATATGACGGATACCTATTATCTGGAGAGTGGTCAGCTGTTAAAGACCCATACCTCTGCTGCTCAGAATACCATTATGAGAAAATATGGTGCACCAAAGCCCGGTGAGCCTTTGAAGGTATTGTTCCCCGGCAGATGCTTCCGAAATGAGAATATTGATGCCAGCCACGAGAACACCTTCTTCCAGCTAGAGGGAATGATGATTGGCGATGACATCTCCATTTCCAACCTGATTTATTTTATGAAGGTATTACTTTCTGAGGTGTTTGAACGGGATGTAAAGGTACGCTTGAGACCGGGCTTCTTCCCCTTCGTGGAGCCTGGCTTTGAGCTGGATATTAACTGTGCAATCTGTGGCGGATCAGGGTGTTCTACCTGTAAACAGTCCGGTTGGCTGGAATCGCTCCCCTGTGGCATGATCCACCCCAATGTCCTCCGCCTTGGCGGAATAGATCCCGATCAGTATACAGGCTTTGCCTTCGGACTCGGACTGACAAGGCTTGCGATGATGAAGTATAACATCAAGGATATCCGGCTGTTCAACAGCGGTAATCTAAAACAGTTAAGACAGTTCACCCTTTAAGGTAAACAGATAGGAAATGCCGTACCTGTGGCAGGATGGAGGAAACTATGCTTATTTCAATGAATTGGATTTCAGAATTTACGGATCTCTCCGGAATTAACTTAAAGGAGTTAATCGGAAGGTTTACCTTATCTACTGCAGAGGTAGAGGATATATATGAATATGGTAAAAATATTAAGGATGTTGTAGTCGGAAAGATTATCCAAATAAATGACCATCCAAACTCTAAGAAGCTCCATCTGGTAAAGGTGGATATCGGAACAGCAGTGGTGGACTGTGTCTGTGGTGCACCGAATGTATTTGTCGGTGCGGTGGTTCCCTTTGCCAAGCTTGGGGGTCAGGTGGGAGACATTGAGGTTAAGGAAGCTACGATCGCCGGGGAGATCAGTCACGGTATGTGCTGCTCGGAGAAGGAACTGGGCATTAGCGAGGATCATTCCGGACTGATGATTCTGGAGGATATTTACCCGCTTGGTACCGATGTTAAGACCTTTATGCAGCTGGAGGATACCGTATTTGAGGTTGATAATAAATCTCTAACGAACCGCCCGGATCTTTGGGGACATTACGGTATTGCAAGGGAGATTGCAGTTTTAACCAAGAGATCGCTAAAGCCTCTTGAGGTTGTGGATACGAGCATTTATAAGGAGCTTGCCCAGCTTGATATCAGAGTAGAGGATATTGACAGATGCTTCCGATATAGCGGTATTACAGTAGAGAACATTCAGAAGAAAAAATCCCCGGTCAACATGAAGCTTCGTCTTACCTACTGCGGCATGCGACCCATTAACCTGTTGGCGGACTTAACGAATTACCTGATGATGGAAATTGGACAGCCGATGCACGCTTTTGATAATAAGAAAGTATCTTCCATCAGGGTAAAGACTTATCCACAGGTCGTAGACTTTAAAACCCTTGATGGCGTAGACAGGAAAGTTAATACGGATACCCTTTTAATCTGTGATGAGGAGGAGCCGGTTGCCATCGCCGGTATTATGGGCGGTGAGCTGTCCGAGATTACGGATGATACGGATAGCGTGCTTTTAGAGTCCGCTAATTTTGACGGTGTTTGTGTCCGTAAGTCTGCAACTCGTCTGGGACTTCGTACGGATGCAAGTGCAAGATATGAAAAGATTATCGATCCGGAGCTGACTGTTCCGGCTATTGAGCGTTTTTTAAAGCTGCTTATGGACATTGACCCGGGTGTAAAGGTTACCTCATCTCTGACCGATTGCTATGCAAAGCATTATGACACCATCAGAATTGACTTTGATAAAGCTTATGTAGATAAATATACAGGCATTGACATAAGCTCCGACCAGATAGAGGAAACCTTGACAGCCCTTGGATTTGGTGTGACTCGTGATATAGATGAGTTCAGTCTGATTGTTCCTACATGGAGGGCGACCAAGGATGTTACCATGAAAGCGGACATTATTGAAGAGATTACCCGTATCTACGGATATGATAACTTTGACATCCGTTCTACGAAGAGCTTCCTGACACCGGTTCGCCAAAGTGTAGAGAGAAGCAACGAGTACCGGATGAAGGAACTTTTATCAGAGCGCTATGCAATGAATGAGGTTCATAGCTACATCTGGTACGAGTCAAAGCTGAATAAAGAGTTGGGCATTATTACAGAGCCTAATATCCGTATTATCAATTCCATAACAGCGGAAAATGATACAATCCGTTCTACCATGATTCCCAGCTTGCTTGGGTTTGTAGCCAAAAACGTAGATTCCAACCCGGAAATGGGCATGTTTGAAATCGGTCGTATCGCCAATGGACTACGGGAAGATGGATTGTGTGATGAGCGCAAGAAGCTTGGCATAATCGTTGCAAGTAAGAAGCTAAGCGATAAGGAAATCTATTTCAAATGTAAAGAGGCTGTTGAGCAGGTTGTAGCAACTATCAAAAATATATGCCCATCTTTTTCCATCAAGGAGAATCCAGTAAAACATAATTATCTTCATCCGGTGAACAACGCAGCAATCCTTTTGGAGGGTGAAGAAATCGGATTTTTCTCCGTTCTTAACCCGAAGGTAAGGAATAAGATTGATAAAAAGTTGAACGTAGCATTTGCTGAGATTGATATAGAAACACTCGAAAAGGTAACCGCAGCAGATATTTGTTATTCGGAGGTATCTAAGTATCCGGGTGTATCAATCGACCTAAGCCTTCTCGTCGATAAGATGCTTCGATATGAAATGGTTGCAGATTACATTAGAGAATACCATTCAGAATATCTGCAGAATTTTTACCCAGTAGATATTTTTGAGGACGATAAGTTGCTCCCGGGTCATAAGAGTATTACAGTTCGTTTTGAATTTAGCTCGATGGATAGAACTCTTGGGGGAAGAGAAATTCAGGCAATGGTAAGTGAAATACTTGTAATTCTCACCCAAAATGGTATTGAGATTAGAAAGTGACAATTCATAACATAAACGGAAACGTCATTAAGAGTATTGAGTATATATTGTGAGCATTTCTTTTGATAGTCATATTTTCGTTCCACTAAAGCTAATCTCAGTTACACCGAAACAAGGCAACTCCATGTGGGGTTGCCTTTCATTTATCCATGAAAAGTAGCTCTCTGTCGAATGTTGTAGTAGAGAGTCGTAATTTCACATAAAAATGAAACAGAAACCGCACAGATACTATCCTGTGCGGTTTCTGTTTCCGTACCCGTTTGCCATAGGTGTTCACATCATATCCCTATGAATGCTATCCCTTAGAGTTCCAAGCCTTTTATTTAACTTTATTTCTTTACTGGCAAAAGTGAGTAAAATGCGAATTGACACTTAAAACAGTGTTTTACTGTTGATTTGAAATATATAGCCAATTAACTTAAAAACTGGCTATATATAAAACGTCATTTTCTTATCCCGCCTTCGGAGGGGGAAAAAATCACAAGTTTGTTTTCAAGTTAATCAACTATAACCTTTTAGTTGTATTACACGCTAGGCTATAAATCATGCCGAAAACTCATTTGAATACCGAAGGTGCTTAGGAGTGAGATAATGGCGTCCACACAGCCGAAGTCCCCCAGTTCTCTGTCTTCAAGGATATTGCGTATGGTGAGAAGGGCTGAGTATTCCTGATTGACGCGGTTGGAGTTATATTCCTTTACCAGTTGATCCAAAGCTGTCTCGACCCCTTCAATGACCACTTGCTGTATCCGATCCATATTCATGATCATACCACCTGTTCTATAGTGCTAATACCAAATTGTTTAAACGACATTTCGTTTTGTCTCTGTTTTTTTCTCCTTCAGTAGGAAAAGCAGAGACAGGATTATCGTTTAATTACCTGATTTGAATATAGCAGATGGCATTGGTCGAATATTGCAAAACAAAGGGTAAAGGGTGGCTTGAACAATTTGCGTTATAACGACAGGGCACTAAGGGTGGCGCCCGGGTAATAATGTGTCAGTATTTCATCAAAGGTGGATCCCTGTCTGGCCATATAGTCTGCGCCATACTGGGATAAGCCCACTCCATGACCATAACCCACCACATGAAAGGTGAAGATGTCATTCGCATAGGCGATGCTGAAGTCGGAGGAGCGGAGCCCCAATGCCGCACGCACCTCTTTTCCATGGACAAGCTTATCGCCCACTGTTACCGCTGTGTGATAGCCGGACGATGAAGTTTCCACAGGCTTTATCCATTCTGACGGACTAGTTGACAGTGAAATCCCTGGAAAGGCAGTCGTCAGCTTCGCCTTTAGTTCCTGGGTGGTAAACGCAACGGTGGATTCATAACCGGGAGCGAGTATATCTCCCTTGCTTTCCACCGGGACAAGATAAGGGACAGAAGCAGACCATACTTGATCGGCGGCTTCAGTTATGCCCGCTGAGGTGGAGTGGTAGGCGGCGAGAATCGGCTGACCATCATATGCCATGACGTAACCCAAAACACTGTCCGCAGCCTCACTAATTCTGGCCCAATTGACGTCGAAGAGGTCTCCCCATATTTTTTTAGCCTGCTTTTCGGTGATATAGCCCTGGTTTTGAGAAAAATCGGCAGATAAATCTGCTCCCTTTAGGCTTGAATCGGGCTTTTTCTGTTGTTGCAGCGAGCAAAATAGAGCATAGCTGTGTGCGGACACGGCCTGTGCCTTTAAAGCCTCCATTTGAAAGTTAGCAGGCATTTCAGCAGCAAGGGCCCCGCGAATATAATCCCTGATTGCGACCTCCTCCACTTTTCCGGTTGAGACGTCCAATACCTTAAAGCTTTTTTTGGCAATCCCCTCAAGGAGAGCCGGTTTTTCGCTTTCGGAAGAATTTTCGACCGTCTGTTTTACAGGCTGAGAGGAAGAGCTGGTGGACTTGCTGGAGCTTTCAGTTGGCGGAAAAAATTTCCCCGAAGAAGATAGTATGGTGCCTACAGAGAACATTGGTATTGTAAAAGTGAGCAGGGTAAAAATGGCCAGCGAAAATATTCGATTTCTCATAAAACCTGCAGGCCTCCCTTTAAGGTTTATTGACTTTGCAGCTGGCATAGGCTACAATTATAGATTGTTACAGATTATGCATGTCCATAACGGCATAGAACAGAGGAGTATCATATGGAGAGAACAAGCTTAAAGATATATGCTGTCTGGTTATTGGCAGCGTCCGCGGCGCGTGCGCTGTTAAAGATCCTTTTAATTGATACAGTCACAGGTTTTTATTTGGGTGGAGAAGTATTTGTTATCGCCTTTAATGCATTTATAGCCGTTGGAGCGGTTGCAATATCAATTTGCGTTTTCAAAGAGCCTACCATGCCAAATACCCCTGTCAAGGGCAACATCGCCATGGAACTCAACCTGATAGCCCTTGGCGCAGCAGTGCTATATGGCGGCGTTGAGGCATTTCTCTTTCCCATGAAAGAGCAACTTATGGGTATTGCAGTCAGGATGCACGATATCGTTTATGGTCTTTATTTTATTGGCGGTGTAGCGATTATTAGCATGGGGATCTTTTATCTGAGCGGAGCTAAAAGTGGTGCGTTTGTGGGACTTATGGGCCTGGCTGCGGTACTATGGCAATCTCTTGACATGATTTACCGCTTCTCCAGCTTTCTTACGGTTACTACAGCATCAGACCAGCTTATTGAAACAATGTATATGGTGTTTGCAACGCTCTTCCTGCTCTATCACACCTGTGTTATATGCGGTATCAATCTTGATCGCGGAAAAAAACTCTCTAGAATGTATGGTTATCTCACTTCTCTTTTTGGTTTCACCCTAATCGCCGGCCAGCTTGCAGGCCACCTTATTTTAGGCAGGCTTGGAACCGGACCCTATGATGCACGGCTTTTGATTATCATCCTAATGAGCGTATACTCTTTAATCTACTCGTTACAGGTGGGCTGTCAAGAATAGACGACAAATATAGCCAATTAACTTAAAAACTGGATATATATAAAACGTCATTTTCTTCCCCCGCCGAAGGCGGGGGAAGAAATCACAAGCTTGTTTTCAAGTTAATCAACTATACTATTTCTTGTTTGTTGTCCCTTAACATGGTGGGTACTAAATCACAAATGATAAAAGGCGTGTGGAACATCGTTCCATACGCCTTAGTTTATAAATTATCTTAATGGTTTCTTTGACAAATAACCAGAAAGGCATAATCTCGCCACAGTTTTTTTGGCTCATGGCCTTTTTCGTATGCTGCATATTATTTGAAAGGTGCTTACAGAGAATCGCTCCAAGGTGTCACTACAATACCGAGAGTGCCGGGTCCGGTATGGACCCCCACAACAGGGCCAACCGCACCCAAATAAAATACTGCATCACCAAAGCGCTTTTCCAGCTGACTGAAGACATATTTAGCCTCTTCCATGGCATCTCCCTGTAAAACGCTAATTTTGCATTTCATTTTCTCGGCTGACTCGCTGGCGACTTCGATCAGCTTATCTATGGATTTCTGACGTCCCCGTGCTTTGGCAACAGTGTAATACACTCCACTTTTATCGACGGAAACAATGGGCTTGAGATCAAGAAGACTGCCAAGCATGTGAGAGACGTGGCCTATGCGTCCCCCCTTATGCAGATAATGCAGCGTCTTGAGAATAAAAAAGGTTCGCTGATCTCTTTTTATAGCATCAATTTTATGGCAGATATCGCTAAATGCCATCCCGGTCTCAGCACATTTTGCTGCTATACGTACCAACATAGCAGTGCCGTAGGAAACGTTCAGACCGTCAATGACTTCAACTTCAAGCTCCGGGTGTTCTGCTTTCAGATCGGCGACTACCATGGATACATTGGCCGCTGTCGAACTGAGCCCACTGGAAATATGAATGGAAATGATTTGTTTATATCCCTGTGCAATGACGTTACCCAAGATCGTCGTTATTTCGCCCAAAGAAGGGGTCGACGTAGTGGGAATCTCATCCGGCATCTTGTCATACACTTCTTGAGGAGTAATTTCAAGGCAATCAAGGTATTCTCTGTCCTCATAGACAACTTTTAAAGGTATCATAAAAATATTATTTTCAACAATAAACTCTTTGGTCAAATCACCGGTGCTATCTGTTACGATGGCAATTTTGTTATTCATTTTTCCTCCACTCTTCTGCAATGCTTTCATTGCGGAAACTATGATCCAAAATATGCTTTATAAATGATCTTTTTTGTTGATAACGATGTAGTTTATTATCAATACATTTTTATCTTTAGAAAAAATTTTATACCTTTTTGTTAATTTAAGCAAGTGTTTTAACAAATATTTGAAGCTTTATAGTTTGCCGCATATTGCAATTTAAAACTTTTCTTAGATTTAACGGTAATAATGCTACCGCTCCCTCCCCCTATTCAGGCGGTGAAAGCAGAGGTGAAAATCCAATGTCATCTAAAATAGGATTCAATCTGAGTGTTGTGTTTTAAACCTAGAAGGTTACATGCCGCGGATATTCAGCTGTTTTTAATTCGCTTTGTATTTACTTACATTTTTAAATTACGCCTCCCGCTTTTGACGGGGGGCGTAATGTTCTAATTCACTTTGCTGTGTGATGATCGATGGCTGCATGTACAAAACCTTTAAACAACGGGTGCGCACGGTTTGGGCGGGACTTGAATTCAGGATGAAACTGGACGCCCACAAACCAGGGGTGAGCGGGAAGCTCCATAATCTCAACCAACTTGCCATCGGGCGAGAGACCGGAAAGCATCATGCCGTTCTCTTCAAACTCCTTCCGATAGGCGTTGTTAAACTCATATCGGTGGCGGTGGCGCTCTGAAATATTTTCCACATCATAGCATTTACGTGCGATAAAGCCTGGACGCAGTTGGCAGGGATACGCTCCAAGGCGCATTGTGCCGCCCTTTTCGGTAACTGCACGTTGGTCGTCCATAATATGAATGATAGGATAGGTGCTTTGCCCATCAAATTCAGTGGAATCGGCGCCTTTGTGACCCAGTACATTTCTGGCGAATTCAACAGCAGCCATCTGCATACCCAGACAGATTCCAAAGAAGGGCAGCTTTTTCTCGCGGGCGTATCTGGCGGCCTCAATCTTGCCTTGTATGCCTCTGTCTCCAAAACCGCCGGGAACCAGGATGCCATCGCAGCAGGAAAGGTAAGATTCGGCCGTTTCGGCGTTGACAAGCTCAGAGTTAATGAGCTTGATTTCTATTTTGGCACTTTCGGCAATAGCGGCATGTTTAAGGGATTCGGTGATGGATATATACGCATCAGGTAAAGAAACATATTTGCCGACCACCCCAATAGTTACATTTTTCTCTGCACTATGAAGTTTGGAAAGCATGGCGGCCCACTCACGGAGGTCAGGCGTCCTTTTCTCAAGGCCAAGAAATTCACAGACCACATCAGGAAGGCCCTCGCGCTCAAGCATCATGGGAACCTCATAAAGGGTTTTGGCAGTGAGGTTCTGAATAATGTCCTGGGGACGAGTGTTACAGAAGAGAGCCATCTTGCTTCTCATCTCAGCGGGCAGCTCATAAGGGGTTCGGCAGACGATGATGTTGGGCTGAATACCGATGGAGAGCAGCTCTTTGACAGAATGTTGGGTTGGTTTGGACTTAAGTTCGTTAGAGCCTTCGATAAAGGGGACAAGTGTCACATGTATATAGACGACATTTTCTTTGCCCACCTGCGTTCCAACCTGTCTGATGGCCTCTAAAAAGGGCAGGCTCTCGATGTCGCCGACAGTCCCGCCAACCTCTGTGATAACCACGTCGGCGCCGCTTTGCTGTCCAAGGCGATAAAGCCTGTCCTTAATTTCGTTAGTGATATGGGGGATAACCTGAACGGTAGCTCCCAGATAGTCGCCACGCCTCTCTTTGTTGAGGACATCCCAGTATATTTTGCCGGTGGTAACACTGGAGTTTATGGAGAGATTTTCATCCACGAAGCGCTCGTAATGGCCCAGGTCAAGGTCGGTTTCGGCGCCGTCGTCGGTCACAAAGACCTCACCGTGCTGGTAAGGGCTCATGGTGCCTGGATCGACATTAATGTACGGATCAAACTTCTGCAAGGCTACACGGTATCCGCGTTGTTTGAGAAGCCGTCCCAGCGAGGCGGCAGTGATACCCTTGCCAAGGCCAGATACCACGCCCCCGGTTACGAACACATATTTTGTTGACATAATGGTCCCCCCATAGGTTATTGATTCAGCTTGCAAACAATCAGCATCATTTCAATGCGAGAAAAGCTATGCGCACGACGCATAGCCCCTGTAATCTTCTTTGACCGCTTCAGGACAAAGAAACAGCGGTAATTTATTTATGCAAGCAACATGGCAGGCGAGTAGACGTCTGCCAATACACCAGATAATTTTACATTTTTTATTCTCTCAGGTCAAGAGGATAAATTAAAAAGGTTACGGTGGAGGGCACCCGCAGCTGTCAGAGAGAATAATATGCATATTGGAGAAGCGATCCCGAAGATGATCGGCGACCGAGGAATAGGCCTGAACTTCCAGATCAGATTGATTTCTGATGGGAAGATTAATGGCGACGGTTGTGTAATCATCCTCCGCTGAGGAAAGAGCAACTGCACCTCCATGCTGGCTGATATAGTAGCGTACAATGGAAAGCCCCAACCCATCCCCTGCGAAGGGACGCCCGAAATGATCATAGGAGAAAAAGGGCTCAAAGATCCTATCTTGTATGTTTGCTGGAATTCCCATCCCATGGTCAGAAATGGTAATGGTGGCCTGATTATCTGTATAGTTCATGGATACGTCGATCCGATTTTCTTTACGGGTAAAGCGGCAGGAGTTAGAGAGAATGTGCAGAATGGACACCGCGAGCTTGTCCGGATCCGCCATAAGAAAGACGTCTTCGCTTGGCAAATCATAGCTGATGGCAATCTCTATATCACACAAAATAACGGCACATGCGTCGCATAAGCGCTTTAAAAAGCTTGTAAGATTGATTAGTGATGGGTTAAAAGAGTCATTCCCCATTGTATGTTTAATATAGCGACTGATGTTCATGGTTGAACGTAGCAGCTGATATCCGTTTTTGTTGATGGTTTGCACCATTTCTGGCATATCATCAATTTCCATAACCTTTTGGTTTTGATGGATCAGCGAAAGTGCAGAAAAAATAGCGGTTAGCGGTGCACGCACCTGATTCGAGAAAGACGAAAGCAATAACTCGCTTCCTTCAGGTCTGAGTGCGGTTCCCTGACGATCCAATCGGTCAAAGTTGACAACATATCCACCTGTAGTCGGGGTGAATAGTACCTCTGTACCTGAAAAGGGAATGGGTATGACAATAGGCTGGATATAGTTGTCCGGTAAGCTGCGGATAAGTGTTACAGCGGATGAAGGCAATACCAGACCAAGTCCATCCGGTACCGTGAACCCTGGATATATTTCTATGGATTTTTGATTTGCCCATAGAATTTTCAAATTATGATCAGTAACAACAACCGGTACCAAGGAATCCTGATATAAGTTGGAAACTGTGCCTAATACCTTTGAAATTTGTTTGTTTTGCATCCTTACCACTTCCGCCCATTTGGGCATAATCTCTTAATAAGTAGATCATATTATATATTATTGCCAGAAAACATGCAATTCAAATTTTATTTTCTGGCGGTCACAAATGGGTTATATTACCTGATTCACTTGAATGAAAACTGAAAATAATATACAATAGCTTTGTAAGAGAACCAGATTGGGAAGGAGATTATAAAATGCCAATTAAAATTGGGATTAACGGTTTTGGAAGAATAGGTGGACTTGTATTTCGTGCGGCAGCCGCACAACCGGAAATTTATCAAGTTGTGGGTATTAACGATCCCTTTATGGATGTAGAATACATGGCCTATATGTGCAAGCATGACAGCATCCATGGTCACTTCAAAGGTGAGGTATCCACTGAAAAAGAATTCCTTGTTCTCAATGGAAGAAAAGTAAATGTTTACGCTTGTATGAACCCAAACGAAATTCCATGGGGTGAATGCGGCGCTGAGTATGTCGTCGAGTCTACCGGCGTATTTACCGCCCAGGATAAGGCGATGCTCCATTTGAAGGGAGGAGCTAAAAAGGTTATTATTTCGGCTCCCGCCAAGGACAAAGAGACACCTACCTTTGTCATGGGCGTGAATCACGAAAAATATACTAAAGAGATGAACGTCGTCTCTAATGCCTCCTGTACCACCAACTGTTTGGCCCCGCTGGCCAAGGTGATCCATGATAATTTCGGAATTGCCAAGGGACTTATGACAACTGTCCATTCCACCACGGCCACTCAGAAAACGGTTGATGGCCCCTCTAAAAAAGATTGGCGCGGTGGACGCGCTGCCTCAGCAAATATCATTCCCTCTTCTACTGGCGCAGCCAAGGCCGTTACCCTCGTTATTCCCGAACTGAAAGGGAAGCTTACCGGAATGGCCTTCAGAGTACCCACCCTCGATGTATCGGTGGTAGACCTGACGGTAAATCTTGAAAAGGCAGCAACCTATGAGGAAATTTGCGAAAAGATCAGAGAGGCCGCTGACGGATCACTGAAAGGCATTGTGGGCTACACTGACGAGGCGGTCGTATCCTCTGACTTTATCGGCGACAGCCGCACCTGCATTTTTGATGCCACCGCGGGTATTATGTTGGACAACCAATTTGTCAAACTGGTTGCCTGGTACGATAATGAATGGGGATATTCTTCGAAAATTCTCGAGCTGATCGGTCATATGGCCTCTGTAGATCATGCAAAATAACCCTTTGGGTAAGCCGTTTTACAGATTATGAAAATCTTAACCTTGTATATCCCCCGCCGCCGGCGGGGGATATACAAAATATTCAGAATCCTTTAAATACAAGTTAAAGAGACAATATACTAGTTATGGCAACAATTTATACATCCCTTTTTAAGTTTTGAGCTTAGAAGGGATGTATTTTTGTGCAATTGTTAAACCACTCCCAGTACAATGCAACATCTTAAACTTGTATATTCCCCCGCCGAAGGCGGGGGAATATACAAGAACATTTAACCCACTGCCATAAAAAAATTAGGTTTTACAAGGTACTCGTTATTTTCGATTTTAACTTATGATTAATGCTATCACAAAAGCGGATTTTTGCGTATTATGAATTGGAAGGCGATGATGAGAATGGGTTATAACGAAGCGGAATCTTGTCCGCTGTTGAAATCTTCAAAAAGCAAAAAAATTAAGGTTAGCGCTGTTTGTTTTGAAAAAACAGTTCAATCTATTAATGATTTGATAATCTCTGCCCCTATTGGTGTTGACATAGATGATTTAACGGGGAAGCTTAACTCTAAAACTCATATTGAAATAGTATCAAAGCCAAATCTTGCCGTTAAATTAGAAAATTGTTTATTAATCATTGAAGGATTATTGCCTGTAAAGATTGTTTTTGAAAACCCCAAGCCATGTCCTTGCACAGACGTATTAAAATCTATTTGTCAAGAAACTACTATACCGATTCAAACTGTATTATCAATTAAAGACTGTACAACGAGCGATCATAAATTATGCGATTTCAATTGTAACGATGCCTTTTCAATTCAAACCAAAGCAAAAGTGATATCCACTTCAATATTCGGGTATCCAAATATTGATAGTACGGTTGCGGGGAAACAGATTAAACTTGTTGTGAAAGCTATATTGGAAATTACAGCTTATATTTTAGAAGACGAAATTATTAATCTCTTCTATTTGTAACTCACGTTTAGTCAGCTTCTGACATAATGTATACTGTAAGCAAGAGGCACTTGGCTTATAGAAATTAAAGGAGTATAATATTATGGCTTCATTTGATGTTATTGACGATAGATTTTTTCATCACAAAATTAAGGCAAATGTAGTAATCAATGAGTCAAAAGTTCAATCATTTGGCGATGTAACAGTTTTAGCACCTTCTAATTTAACCTTTGATTTTACAACCGGTCTATTTAATTTGCCCGTAACTATTGTGCAAGTAGGCTCTCCACAGTTGCTTACCAATACGATTTTACCAGACAAAATTGTTAATCAAGGCATCGTAACGGTTAATGTTCTTGTTGATGGAGTAGTTCAAATACAGAATTTGCAAATCCCATGGCAAGATATGGTCGATGTACCCGGCGTAAGACCCTTGGCTGTTGTGCAAAAACACGATTTCCAAATCGAGGGATTTAGTTTCGCACCGGTAATAATTGGTACCGCATTAAATCTGATCATAAAGGTAGTATATGAATACTGCCTGATCGTAGCAACAGAGCAAGTGATCAAGGTTAATGCCGCTGATCTATTTTGCCCGTAACATTTAGTTATAGTTAATTAACTTGAAAACAAGCTTGTGATTTCTTCCCCCGCCGAAGGCGGGGGAAGAAAATGGCGTTTTAAC
This sequence comes from Oscillospiraceae bacterium, assembly GCA_963664585.2. Taxonomy (GTDB): domain Bacteria; phylum Bacillota; class Clostridia; order Oscillospirales; family Ruminococcaceae. The sequence continues at coordinate 48,641 of CAXXEO010000009.1, forward strand.
TATAGCCAGTTTTTAAGTTAATTGGCTATAATGTCTGCAAGACCCATAAAGCACTTGTTTCCCATGGGTTCCCACAACGTTTTCGTTGCGGGAACCCATGTTTTATATTATAGCTTTGTGCTGCGCAATGAATGGGGATATTCTTCAAAAATTTCCAAGTTGATCGGTCGTATGGCCTCTGTAGATCATGCAAAACAACCCCTTCTATTACGATAATCATATGTCCGAAAAAGAGATCGAAATATTGCAATTGAATGTAAAATAGAGTACACTATTTACAGTAGTATTTTCATACATTTAACAAGCGATACACTTTTATAAGGTGTTTATCGCTGGGCTGGTTTTACTAGCAGCAGAGATAACCTGCGGGGCAATAATAATGTTTTATTATGCCTTACAGGTTATTTGAATTTATAAGAATACTTGGGTACAATCTAGTACATTATAAAATCTTAACCTTGTATATTCCCCCGCCTTCGGCGGGGGAATATACAAGGACATTTAACCCATTGCCATAAAAGATTTAGATATTACAAGGTACTAGTTTCCATGGAAACTTATGATCAGGAATGCTTTTGTGTTATCCAAAATTGTTCTCGATAAATGTTGGTTAGTAATGTATACAACTAAATACATACCTCGGTAGGTGAGGTTACTATAAGGATATGGATTGCTGCCGTGAAAGAGTGGAGACACTTTTAACTGGTTAGCAGGTTTTACCGAAAAAACAAGGTATTACCTAATGCAATTTCACGCCTTACAGTGCTAAAGCTTGAACGATGTGCTAAGGAATAATAAGCCTTTACCCATGTTCAAGATTGGGTAAAGACTTTTTTATTACATTTTCACGGTGAAAGGGATGATTGAGTGGACGGCGATCCTGCGGGTAGTATACAGATGAATAATCCGGGAGGATGTAATTACGTAAAGTATATTATATTTATTTAATATAGATTACTTTGGCATCCTTCCAACAAAATTCTTAATTTGGAGGGATTACCATGGCGTTAGCATCAACTTTTTATTTCAGCCGTATTATTGGGAACAAAGTTTACTCTCAAACAGGAAGTACTCTCGGAAAGCTAAAAGACTTAATTGTGGACATGGATTCTGCGAAACCCAAAGTAATAGCGGCCAGGTTAAATACAGCAAAAGGGGTAGTCACAGTCGATTTTTCTAGCTTTATGATTGAAAAGGAAAACGGCCAATATATAATTTGTGCTTCAGAACTCAAAGAATTCAATCCGGATGGCAAAAGAATGTTTTATTTAGCCAAGAACATTCTTGATAAGCAGATCATTGATATGGATGGCAGAAAGCTTGAAAGAGTCAATGATTTGAAGCTGGCAACAGTTGCCAATGGGACCTATCTGATTGCCGCAGATGTGGGGTTTGAAGGCCTTCTTAGAAGACTTGATGTAGCAAAACCATTAAAAAGATTATTGGAACCGATCGGAATAACATTGCCCAGCCATTTAATCCTCTGGGATGTTGTAGAAACTGTCGACTATGGTCATTCAGAGATAAAACTATCAAAGGATTATTCAAATCTTGAGAAGTTACATCCATCAGACTTGGCAGATATCATAGAGGATATGGATAGATATGCCCAAATTGCTTTAATATCCTCTATGGATGAAGAAAAAGCAGCGGATGTTCTTGAAGAGTTGGAACCACAAATTCAAAAAAGTGTTTTAGAAAACTTACCGTTAGATAAAGCAGCAGATTTACTTGAAAAGATGCCTGCCGATGAAGCAGCCGATATTCTTGATGAACTTGGTAAAGAAAAAGCAGAAGAACTGTTGAAAGAAATGGAGGAAGCAGCATCCGAGGATATCAGGGAATTATTAGAGTATCCAGAAAATTCTGTAGGCAGCATCATGTTGACAGACTTTATTTTATTTAATGAAAACGCAACAGTGGATGAAACTATCAAAGAATTAAGAAGGCTAAAACCAGAACCTGATACGATATATTATCTGTATATCGTTAATGATTCCGATAAGTTGGTTGCATCAGTTACCCTGCGGGATCTTATCGTATCAGAACCTGAGACTAAACTAAAACAGATAATGAACCCCAATATCATTTGTGTATTTGATGATGACAAAATTGAATCGCTCGATGAGATGATCACTAAGTATAATCTTCTTGCGATTCCAGTCGTCAACGCCCAAAAAGAGATCTTAGGCGTTGTTATCATCAACGATATGGTACACAATCTTCTTAAAAACAGATGGAAGAGGATATAGGGGGTGATGCAAATGATGGAGAGAATTAAAAAATCAAGATTTGCAAGAAGCTTAATGACATTTCTTGTCATACTTGGGCCCGGCATCATTACCGGCAGTGTCGATAATGATGTTGGCGGTATTACAACTTATTCCGTTGCTGGGGCAACTTATGGATATAAACTTTTATGGGTACTTATTCCAGCATTTGTTGTATTGTTTATCGTTCAGGAAATGAATGCAAGAATGGGTATTGTAACTGGAAAAGGTCTTGCAGACCTGATTCGCGAAAACGCTGGTGTGAAAGTAACCTTTTTTATCTTTGTTGGACTTTTGGTTGCAGATATACTGAATACCACAACCGAATTTGCAGGAGTTGCCGGAAGTATGCAAATGTTCGGAGTCAGCAAATACATTTCTGTCCCGCTTGTAGCCATAGCGGTTTGGGTTCTTGTTGTGAAAGGGACATATGGAATAGCAGAAAAAGTTTTTTTAGTATTCAGTGTTGCTTTGCTTTCCTATATCGTTTCAGCAATCATGGGACACCCAAATTGGGGAGAAGTCGGAGCTGCATTAATCAAACCGCATATGCAGTTCGATTCTGCTTATATTACAATGATTATTACTTTAATTGGCACGACAATTGCCCCATGGATGCAGTTCTACATGCAGTCTTCCGTGATCGAAAAGGGTTTAAAACTGAAAGATTATAAATACACGCTATGCGATATTTTTGTGGGATGTTTGGCCACTGTGGTTGTAGCATTCTTTATTATGGTCGCATGTGCCTCCACTTTGCACATAAACGGAATACAAATTCATGATGCAAGCGATGCGGCACAAGCACTTAGACCTTTTGCGGGACCTTTGGCATCACAGGTCTTTGCCTTTGGGCTGTTTGTAGCTTCGATATTTGCCGCAGTTATTTTACCTGTGGCGACAGCATTTTATGTATGTGAGGCTTTTGGATTCGAAGCCGGGATTGATAAAAAATGGAAGGAAGCTCCACAGTTCTATTGGCTTTATACAATAATCATTGCAATAGGCGCAGGCATTATTCTTCTTCCCAATGCCCCTCTTGTTAAAATATCCTTGCTTTCTCAGGAGATCAATGGGATATTGCTGCCTGTCGTACTTATCTGTATGATGCTGATCATAAACAAAAAAGACGTCATGGGTGAATATGTAAACAAGAGGTTGGGGAATATCATAGGTTGGATTACAATTGCTATTTTAGTCAGTCTTTCAGGGACGCTTGTTGTTACTTCTCTTTTTTAAACTACCGGATAAAGTATAATTTCTAGTCATTTTGAAATGGTGATGAGTTTTAATTTGCCTCTGTTCCCCCCGCCAGTGGCGGGAGGACAGAGGCATGTTTTTTGTCTTCGTTTTTTTATGTAAATACAAAGACACAAAATTAAGTTCCCATTATAGTTGTTTAACTTGAAAAAAAGCTTGTGATTTCTTCCCCCGCCTTCGGCGGGGGAAGAAAATGACGTTTTAACTATAGCCAGTTTTTAAGTTGATTGGCTATAACCAAAATAAAAAAAAAAAATAATACAAAATAAACAAATTTTAGCAGAAATCCAATGACTGTTTCAGACTGTTTACATTAACTTTTCTTGAAAATAAAGGCAATTGGTGGTAAAATAAAGAAAAGGTGGTGAGCATGAAGATGGGAGAGTCTAAAGACAATCGCTGGGTAACGCTGTTCCATCAAGGAAGTTGCAGCCATGCGTATGCATATATGGGTGCACATCCGCACTCCTTGAATGGACAGGAGGGTGTACGTTTTCGCACCTGGGCACCGCAAGCAAAGGGGCTTTGGGTGGTGGGAGATTTCAACGGCTGGGATGGCAGTGCAAACCCCATGAGTGCTGTAACAAGCCAGGGGATATGGGAGTGTTTCGTTCCCGGCATCAAGCAGTTCGACCTCTATAAATACAGCATCCTCACCGGGGATAACCGCACTATCCTAAAAGCGGATCCCTATGGCTTCCATACTGAGTGCCCCCCGGCGACCGCCTCCAGATTCTACAACATTGAGGGATACGGTTGGGCTGACGGGGACTGGCTTTCCAACCGTAAGACATGGAATATGCACAGTGTCCCCATTAATATATATGAGATGCATCTGGGATCGTGGCGAAGGGATTCAGAAGGTCAGCTTCTGGACTACCGAACCATGGTTGACCAACTTGTGGAATATATCACCGAGATGGGCTATACCCATGTTGAGCTTATGCCGGTGACCGAATTTCCGTATGAGGGTTCTTGGGGATATCAGGTGACCGGGTATTTTGCACCGACGGCCCGTTATGGCAAGCCCTGTGATTTTATGTACTTCGTGGATCAATGCCATCAAGCAGGAATCGGGGTGATCATGGATTGGGTTCCCGGCCACTTTCCGAAAGACGGCCACGGGCTATACGAATTTGACGGTGGCTGCTGTTATGAATATGAAAGTCCCTGCTTGCAAGAGCACAGCCAGTGGGGAACGCGCGTATTTGATTTTTCCCGCCCCGAAGTGCAGAGCTTTCTGATGTCAAGCGCCCTTTTCTGGGTTGAAAAATATCATATAGACGGAATACGTATGGATGCTGTATCCTCTATGCTTTATCTTGACTATGGCCGGGAAGAAGGCGAATGGTCACCCAATGCAGACGGTGGCAGAGAAAACCCGGATGCAATCGCTCTCATCCGCAAGATTAATTCTGCTGTGCTTACCGAGCATCCGGATGTACTAATGATTGCGGAGGAAGCCACCGCCTGGCCCCTTGTTACCAAACCGCCCTACACGGGCGGACTGGGTTTTAATCTCAAATGGAATATGGGCTGGATGAACGACTCACTCGCTTATTTTTCACTTGATCCCATTTATCGAAGCTATAACCACGATAAACTAACTTTCAGCCTTTTTTATGCTTTTTCAGAAAACTTTATCCTTCCGCTTTCCCATGACGAGGTGGTCCATGGTAAGCACTCTCTATTAGACCTCATGCCGGGCAACTATGAAATGAAGTTTGCGGGGCTTAGAGCCTTTTTTGGCTATATGATCTCGCATCCAGGAAAAAAGCTTCTCTTTATGGGAGGCGAGTTTGGCCAGTTCATCGAGTGGAATTATAACCAACAATTGGACTGGTTCCTTTTGGATTATGAAAGTCACCGCAAGCTGCAGCATTATGTGAAGACGCTGAACCACCTTTATCGAAAAGAAAAGCCCCTTTATCAGGTGGATGACTCATGGGATGGTTTTCGCTGGATTGCCCATGACGACAATACACAAAATATCATCTGCTATCGCCGCATAGATGATAATGGAAAGGAAATCATTGTCATCTGCAATTTTTCTATGGTGGCGCGGTATGGTTACCGTGTAGGCGCACCTGAGGCTGGCAGCTATAAGGAAGTCTTAGACTCAGACAACTGTGAATTTGGCGGTCGCGGGGAGGCAGGCACTCGTTACCTTGCGACAGAGGCAGTACCGATGCACGGCTGCCCTCAATCTCTTTCGCTTACGCTGCCCCCCATGTCTGTTTTGTATCTTAAAAAAAAGCGCACTAATAAGAAGTGAAAACATACTTGTGTATCACCAACCCACCCGGGTTTTCCATAAGTATGCATGACTTTTTGATTCTCTAGTGAGGGCACGCGCCTATCATCTCCCGTACGATTTGATAGGTGAAGAACCAAAATACACCTTCCCGTGCGGAGAAATGGCAGGTGACCTGTGGCTGTCAAGAAAGAATGGATGGCAATGCTCCTGGCAGGGGGGCAGGGCAGCAGGCTCTACGCGTTAACACAGAATCTGGCAAAACCGGCTGTGCCTTATGGGGGAAAGTATAGAATCATTGATTTCCCCTTGTCAAACTGCGTAAACTCAGGGATTGATACTGTGGGTGTACTGACCCAGTATCAGCCGCTTGTCCTTAACGAATACATAGGCAACGGTCAGCCCTGGGACCTTGACCGTATGAATGGTGGTGTCTTTGTCCTTCCCCCATATCAGAAAAGCTCTGGCTCTGACTGGTACACCGGGACTGCCAACGCTATCTATCAAAACAAGGGCTTTATCGAAAGATATACACCCGATAATGTGGTCATCCTCTCCGGCGACCATATCTACAAGATGGATTATTCACGCATGCTCCGCTTTCACAAGGAAAAGGGGGCAGATTGCACAATTGCGGTGATCAATGTCCCAATCGAGGAGGCTAGGCGCTTCGGGATCGTTGTAGCGGATAGCGAAGCTCAGATTCTTCAGTTCGAGGAAAAACCCAAGCACCCCAAAAGCACGCTAGCTTCGATGGGCGTTTATATCTTCCGTTGGGATAAGCTTCGTGCCTATCTTGATAAGGACTGTGAAAACAAAAGCTCACATAACGATTTTGGCAAGGATCTGGTCCCTGCCATGCTCGCCGCGGGGGAAAGGCTTTTTGCCTATTCCTTCGAAGGGTATTGGAAGGATGTGGGGACGGTAGAAAGCCTCTGGCAGGCTAACATGGACCTTCTCAACCCAGGCGTCCCTTTGGAGCTATATGATCCCACATGGCGTATATACTCGCGAAACCCAGCGTTGCCTCCCCAATATGTGGGCGGGGCGGCATCCATTCAGAATTCAATGGTGGCCGAGGGCTGTTATATAAACGGAAACATCGATTTTTCTATTATATTTGCCGGTGTGTATGTGGAGAAAGGCGCTGAGGTACGCGATTCAATTGTCATGCCCGGGGCCGTCATTAAAGCCGGGGCGGTGGTAGAATATTCAATTATCGCCGAAAGGGCAGTAATTGAGGCAGGCGCCCATGTGGGCGGCTTTCCAACGAGTATTTTGCCAAATGCCTCGCCACCCATTGCTGTTGTGGCTGAAGGGGTAACCATAGGTCCGGGTGCGGTGGTGGCTCCAGGGGCTATGCAAGAGCGTGACATACCTGGTGTGGAGGTGGCCGCGCATGCGTGAAAACAAAGCCTTAGGCTTATTAATCTCTGACGGCGAGGGTGAGACTCTTACCTCCCTGACTGAGAAGCGCACCATAGGTTCTATCCTGTTTGGGGGACGCTACCGGTTAATCGATTTTGCGCTTTCCAATATGGTGAATTCCGGCATATGGGATGTGGGGGTGGTTACCCACAATAAATACCAATCTTTGATGGATCATCTGGGCAACGGACGTGACTGGGATCTCTCGCGCAAAGGCGGTGGTCTGACCATCATTCCGCCCTTTGTCAATCCTGAAAGCGGGGGAATTTATCGCGGAGGGGTGGACTATCTGGCTGCCGCCATGAGCTTTGTCCGCCGCAGCCAGGCGAGATATATTGTCCTTTCTACCGCAGATATTGTAGCAAACATCGATTTTGACGATTTAATTGAAACCCATGTTCGGAATAGAGCAGAGATTACTCTTTTATACCGCCAGACGGATGAAAGTGACGACCCCGGGCGTGAGAACCTGCTTCTGACTATTGATGAAAATTCCTTTGTAACAAGTGCGGCCATCAGTGACCGACTCCCGGTGGGATGCAATCGCTATTTAGACACCATGGTTATGGCCAAGTCCGTTTTTGAACAGATTGTATCCGATCTGGTAGGCCGCAATCTCCCCTCAATCAACAAGGACTTGATCCAGGCGGCAATCAGAACCTTTAGAATATACGCGCAGAGACTGGAGGGGTACTGTGCCAAGATCCAAACCCTATCGGCTTATTATCAGGCCAATATGAGCCTTTTAAACGACTTAGTGCGAAAGGAACTATTCAACCCAAACCGCCCCATACTGACGAAGGTGCACGATTCAGTTCCGGCAAAACACGGGGCTGGCTCGCAGGTGAAAAACTCGCTGGTGGCTGACGGGTGTATTATCGAGGGACAGGTGGAAAACTCAATCCTTTTTCGTGGGGTTAAGGTCGCCCAGGGGGCGGTAATTAAAAACTCTATCATCATGCAGGGGACTGTAGTGGGGCAAAAGGCCTCTTTAGACTGTGTAATTGCCGACCGGGACTGCTATATTAAGGACGGACGTTTGCTGGCGGGATTTGTGACCTATCCGGTGGTCATCCGAAAAGGAAGTATTGTATAGCGATTAACTTGAAAACATGCTTGCGATTTCTTCCCCCGCAGAAGGCGGAGGAAGAAAATGACGTTTTATATATAGCCAGTTTTTAAGTTAATTGGCTATATAATGTGCGCTCTAATCCGCTTGTAATCTGTTTGCGAGCAAATACTTTACCTTAGCAGCATCAAAAAAATCTCAAATATGTTCAATGTCCCTGCACTTTTATCGGGTAAAAATATGTCACGCGAATCCCTTGTCTCTTTTCCCCCGCTAGAAAAGGGGGAAAAGAGACAAGGATACAATGCCAATTCAACATAAGTCCGGCAAAAGGCAAATCATAAGAAGGGAGAAATCCATGGATATACTTTTTGCCGCCAGTGAGGTGGCGCCATTTGTAATGACGGGCGGGCTGGGAGATGTTGCCGGGTCGCTTCCTGCTGCGATCAGACGCCGGGGTCACGCCTGTCGGGTCGTTCTTCCTCTTTATGATACCATCGGCGATGAGTGGCGTAAACAAATGAAGCTGGTTGCCAGCTTTCAGGTTAAACTAGGCTGGCGCAGCCAATACTGCGGTGTCTATAGACTGGGTTTAGACGGGGTCATTTATTATTTTCTGGACAATGAATACTACTTTAAGCGTGGACATATTTACGGCGAATACGACGACGGCGAGCGGTTTGCTTTTTTTTCGTCTGCAGTTTTGGCCATGTTTCCTCACATTGGCTTTTTCCCCAGGGTGATCCATGTAAATGACTGGCAAACGGCAATGATTCCTCTTTTGCTCCACCATTATTACAGTGGAAATCCCGATTATGCCGAAATATCCACGGTTCTCACGATCCACAATATACAGTTTCAGGGAACGTATGATATTGGGCTTGCGGGCGATATTTTCGGACTTCCTGTAAACCAATGGCCAAGGCTCGCCCATGGTGGCTGTGTTAATTTCTTAAGTGCCGGAATCCGTGAAGCCGATATGGTTACCACGGTCAGCCCTACCTATGCAATGGAGATTACCGATCCCCATCAAGGTTTTGGACTGGACGGGCTTTTAAGACAAAATGCTCATAAGCTAATGGGCATTTTAAATGGTATCAACATGCAGGCCTATGATCCTGCCAGCGATAAGCAGATTTATGCAAACTATAGTGCTGTAGCTCCCGAAAAGAGGAAAGAGAACAAGCTGTATCTGATGGAAGAGATGGGACTTGATACAGAAGGTGATTCGATGCTTCTTGGTATTGTCAGCCGCCTGACTGCCCAGAAGGGGCTGGATCTTGTGATGGGAATTGTGGACCGGCTCGTGGCGGACGGTTTTTTGCTTGCCATCGTAGGCTCAGGCAATCAGGAATATGAGGACTTTCTGACCTATGCTCAGCAGAAATATCCCGGACGTATCGCTGTAAAAATTGGATTTATCCCACAGCTCGCCAGGCAAATTTACGCCGGCGCGGATGCTTTTCTGATGCCGTCACTGGCTGAGCCCTGTGGCCTTGCACAGCTTTTGGCTATGCGCTATGGCGCCATACCGATTGTGCGCCTCACCGGCGGGCTGCGGGACACCATCACCGACCTTGACGATCCGGGTGGAAACGGCTTCACTTTCTACAGCTATACCCAGGAAGAGCTCTTGCGCACCATCTACAGGGCAAGGGCGCTCTACTGCGGTGACCCCGATGGCTGGAAACGGGCGGTGGTAGGTGCACTCTCCCAAGATTTTAGCTGGACACGTTCGGCGGCCGAATATATTGAAATGTATAAAAAAAGCTAGCCCCACGTACGCAGTCAGGAAAGACCATTTCTGACAAGTATCTGTATTGCAAAGGTGGCTGAACTTTCTTGCGTTTATGATGCTGGATGCGGGTATAATTTATTTCCAAGTGCAATATAAGACCATAATATTACTCACAGCAAAAACGCCAAATAATAATACGATCTGAAATAGCAAATATAGTTGATTAACTTGAAAACAAGCTTGTGATTTTCCCCCCGCCGAAGGCGGGGGGAAAAATGATGTTTTATATATAGCCAGTTTTTAAGTTAATTGGCTATACATCCCTGCCTATATTTTTCGTATCTTTGGCGAGGGGTAGATGCAGGATGATTACTATATTTATGGAGAGTGTAAAAAGCCGCCAACATCAGCCTTTAAAGGTCGATTTTAGCAGCTTTTTGTTTTGCATTCAGTTTAATATAACAGATTAAATACTTGATGTATAAATATAGCTTGTTAATCAATTAAAAATAGGCATCAGAGAAAGTTCAGAATATTGATAGAAAAGTCAAACAGGGATTGATTACATATTTTTAATAATGTTCAGCATTTCATCCACTGTGGGCATGTCTATGCTGTTTTTGGCGTAATGAGAATAGCTGACGGTGCTGTCCCGCTCCACTACGAACAAGGCGGGAAGCTGCTGTTCATTGCCTTCGTATTTACCATGAACAATGCCGGATTCCTGGACTTTTTTCTTCTTTTCCTCCAGCTTGGCAATGTCGGACGGATCGGTGGGCATTCTGTCCTCTTTGCATGCAGCGGCATGAATTTCAAGGCTCTTATAAATATCCATTCCAGTATCACAGATGATGTCGAAGGGAAGCTTGATATCCTTGAGGTCCTCGCGGACATTGATCGGTTCGCTCTGCATTACCACATAGATTTGGGTGTCTAAATCCAGAAACTCCTGATAGCGGGTGGACATCACATGCACATCATAGCGACATGTTGTGCAACCAATATAACGCAGCACCCAAAATACAGTTTTACTCTTCTGCCTAAGAACTTCCTCAACCGTTTTGCTGTTTTCATAAGCGGTGTTGAACACAAAGTTTGGCATCTTATCACCAACAGACAGCTTTGACAAAGTAATCCCTCCTAGTGTTGTAGTTTATGAACCCATATAACAGACCACACTGCTTTAGTGAAGCAATGGATTGCTATTTCAATCTTATTTAAACCGTCGCACCCATTATTAAGGCTATTGACCAGACAGACTTGTTTTCCTCACCTCCGGCTGCTAATGAGCTGAAAGCACGATAGACTTAAGCAAGACTTCATATAACAATTTAACAGTATCATAAATCACTGATAGGATACTGTCAAGTAAACGCCCCAAGCCAAGTGCCTTGTAAAATCTAAATCTTTTATGGCAATGGTTTAAATATAAGTCTAAGATGTTGCATTGTATTAGTTCGTTTGGTAATTTTGTTTTAGTGACAGGCAACGGATGCCATTAGATGCATTTATCGACGATTTATTGCTTTCAATGATAATTTCCACGTATAGCCAATTAACTTAAAAAATAGCTATATAAAACGTCATTTTCTTCCCCCGCCTTCGGCGGGGGAAGAAATCACAAGCTTGTTTTCAATTTAATCAACTATATAATGTATTTGTGGTGTTTCGCATACAAGTTATCATATTCTTAGAGAAAACAGAACAATGGGCCTATATATTCTAAGAAATGCGGTGATCATTTATAAAACAAATTTTACTGGCTGGATTTTTGGGTGATAATAATTCATCTAAAGTTATTCTTGATAAATGCTCTACTAGCTTTTCAAAGTTATATCTTAAGAACGATTTCTACGCATGCGCGGCTCAAATTAAAGCTGCTGTATCCTCTCAGTATGAATTAATATTTATCCTTGGACAGAAGCCTGTCATTAAATCCATATTTGTAGAGCTTATGGGACGTTCCTTTTCATCCAGCTTACAAACAAATTATGATTACTATGGATTTGTTGAATTTCTTAAAGCTTCTGGTTATGGGGTAAGGCTTTCTGACAATGCCGGAAATTTTCTTTGTAATCATGTCTATTTCTATGGGCTTAAGGCTATTCATGATTCCAACGCTCATACAAAAATGCTATTTGTACATACACCTTATTTGAAGAATATTTCAGATGTGGATCATCTCGCTGAAACCTTTTCTGTTTTCTTAACTAATTATTGATTTCTCTATTGAACTTTTACAGCAGAACATTCTTGATGCTTCCTGTTTTATTGGGCTTAATTGAATCTGCAATCAGTTAATATAACCAATTAGCTTAAAAACTGGCTATAGATAAAACGTCATTTTCTTCCCCCGCCTTCGGCGGGGGAAGAAATCACAAACTTGTTTTCAAGCGAATCAATTATATCTGTAAAGCTTAGGGAGTAAAGAGAGTCAGCTAAATCCATCATAACAGTCAAAGTCCGAGAACAGCACGATGGTTTGTTCTCGGGCTTTATAATCACCACGTAGATGCCCTTTTGAAGGAAAATGTCTTAAATATTCTGCCCCGCCTCCTGGGCGGCAGCAAGCTTGACGGTATGCCGGGAAAGAAGGGTAGACATAATACAACCAAAAAGGCAAAAGCCGATGAGGGCCAAAAAAATAATTTTAAAACAATATTAGGGGCAAACCGCCCCAAAATGGCTCCCCAAATGGTATAAAGAAAGGCGTCGGGCGAATAGCCGATGACGCTCAAAATGCCGGCAGCGCTGCCCGTCAAATGAGGGGGAATGCTTATCTCGTCCAAGGTGACAAAATAAGCTGTTCTCAGCGCACTGTTGATTGTGCGAGCCAGAGTGATCACCGCTACTGCCGGCCATAAGTATTCCCGTGTGGTGGGAAGAAGTATAAGAAGCGCCAGAGAGGCGGCCATGCATACGAGCGCAAGACGTATAAACTTAGCGGCGGATTTCATTCTGTCACAGAGACGGCCCCCTAAAAAAGCGCCAATATTAGCGATTAAGTTGGTGGAAATAATCATCACAAGTACGGCGGTACTGACATCAAGCTGATAGACCATGGTGGTATAAGCAGTAAATCGGCCCATTGAGACACCTACCGCTACAGCGCTAAAGGTTGTAATCCCCGCGAGCCAAAGTCCTTTATTTTTAAATAAGACACCCATCCCAGAAAGAATACTGCCACTTTCTTCTTTTGAAGTGCGAGAAGGACTGCGAAGTACGGTAAAGGCCATCACTCCACCCAGTATAGTGACCCCTGAATAGTAACGGATTAGAAGAGGAAAATTCTCGCCGGAGATTTTAAAGACCAAAAGCCCACTAAGGGAAATACCCAGAGAAATAAAGCAGGAAATAATCTCTTTAGCACTAAAGACGGCTCCCTGATGGGCGCTGTCGGCCAAAAGACGGGTGGACTTAATCATGGTCGGCCAGAAGGTAAGAACGGTCGTGATTGACCAAAACACGCTGAGCAGCAGCATGATGGGGTAAGAAGGTATGGTAGCCATGACAAAACCGGCAAGACCTGTGGCAATCAGGGAAAAAGCCATCAGTAAACGGCTGTCGAAGCGGTCGGCAATCATTCCACCCAAAAGGTATGATATCAGATTCACGATGCCATATAAGCACATCAGGTTGGCAATCTGAATATGGGTAAAACCAAAATCGGCACGCATGGTATCATAATATGTGTTTTGAATATAGGGAAGATAATAGATAATTGAATGTGAGAAGCTGATTACGAAAAGGCTTGGAAAATTCCGATCTTTAAAAACCATAAAGTATTCCCCCTTGTGCCATTATTTAATGTTATTGTTTTAAAGCACCATAAACGCAGCGATCAATATGGGCGAGATCCTCGGCATAAGATATATTTCTAAAATTGTATTTTTCCATTAAGCCTGCTACCTCGTCCGCCTGATCATAGCCTACCTCAAAGATCAGCATGCCGCCAGGCTTCAGCATTTGGTTCGCCCTTTCGCCGATGGCGCGGTAGAAGCATAGACCATCCTCTCCGCCATCGAGAGCCATGATCGGCTCGGCCGCAAGTTGTAGAGGAAGGCCGGCGATGTCTCCTCTGCGGACATAGGGCGGGTTAGAGACGATCATGTCCAGTTCGCCAAGAGGAAGAGGATATAGGACATCCCCCTGCAGAATTTCGATCCGGTTTTCCATATGGCAAAGCGCTACATTTTCACGTAAATAGCGAAGCGCGTCAGAAGAAAGCTCTACTGCCCAAAAACGGGCATCTGAGATCACGCTCGCTATTGCAATGGCGATTGCCCCGCTTCCACTGCAAAGATCGGCGACCTTGGGTGATGAGACTCCCTTTAAAATCCGGACAGCGGGTATCAACTAGGATTTCGGTGTCCGCGCGCGGGATGAGGACCCCTTCGCCCACCTTGAGGGAAATACCATAAAACTCCCATTCCCCCAACAAATACTGAAGGGGATAGCCCCGATTCAGTCGCTCGATCATGGTAAATAATCTTTGAGAGTCGGCCTCACTGGGTATGCTCCCTTTCGCATAAAGCTCAATGGGAGGAGCCCCAAACAGAAACCTAAAAAGTTGCGAAAGAAGAAAATCGGCGCCCTGTGTCGCAAGGCGCCTTTTTGCTTCTTTGTACAAATCAGTCATAGTCATGATTAGCTCCGTTTCGCCGCTTCGAGCCAGCACAGAAATTGAGTGACAGTGTTCTCGATAAAATGGAACTTTTACGGATATTTTACCCCGCCTTTGAGGCGGAAAAGAATGTCTTAAAAATTTATCTTTAGAATTCAAATCATATAAATAGAAATAGAAGATTTCAGAAGGACTGGTTCTAGCTTGGTTTTCTCGGTGGCAAATTGAAAAATGTACCACCAGAATAGAACTGCAAATTGATGACGACTTTTTTGATTTATTTTTCCGATCAACTTTCGGTGAGGCCATAGTCTCGCCATATTAATAAAATGTGATTCGTGTGCTGATGTTACCACCGGTCTTCTCCCTCAGCAAGGGGGATACAGGGCAGCATGGAAGCGATGGCCACCTCAAGCTGACTGGCATCCGGCTCATAGGTGGTAAAGCGCTGAAGCCAGATCCCCGGCGCGGAGATGGCACGTGTAAGAGCATTATCATAATGTCCTGCAATTCTGATGATCTCATAGGCAATACCGACCACTAAGGGGAGAAGAAGAAGCTTGAGCGCCAAGCGCATCAGAAGGCTGTCCCAGCTTACAACAGAGAAGAGCATAATGGAAACCACAAGCACAATCAGGATAAAACTTGTGCCGCATCGGGGGTGAAAGCGGGTGAAGTTTATAGCGTTTTCCGGCGTAAGGGGAAGACCGGCCTCATAACAGGCGATAGTCTTGTGCTCGGCTCCATGGTATTCGAATACACGGCGGATATCTTTCGACCGGGAAACCGCCGCCAGATACAGCACAAAGATCGAAATTTTCAGACAGCCCTCCAGAAGGGTGAGAACAAAACGATGGGTGATAAAGCGCCCCAGAAAGGAAGCAATCAAGGTGGGAAGAATCATGAAGAGCCCTACTGCAAACAGCAGGGCGATGACAAGAGCCAGCCCGGTAAAGACGCTTTCAAATTTATCTCCGAACAGCTTCATCAGTCTTTTTTCAAAGGGGGAAGGATCCTCTTCGATCTCTGCAAGATCTGCCGAGCGCATCAGGCAGCGGTAGCCGAACAGCATCATATCAATAAAATTAAAAATCCCCCGCACGAAGGGAGTTTTCTTATACCATGGCTTTTTTTCTCCGCCAGTCTCCCAGCTTTCGGTTATGATGCTGCCGTCTGATTTTCTGACAGACATGGCTGTGGTGGATGGGCCACGCATCATGACCCCTTCAATAAGTGCCTGTCCGCCAATTGAGGTTTTATGAGGCTTTTTATGGTTATCCATGCAAATTATTCTCCTTCAAGGGCACATCTGCAGTGCCAGAAATATGGGTGGTATCATCCGTTCTCTTTGCCACAGGAATCAGGATGGTAACGGACGTGCCACTACCCTGAATGGAATCAATTTCAATACGACCTCCATGAAGGGCAATAATATCATCTGCCACCGCAAGACCGATACCTGAGCCGCGGCGGGTTAGGTTTGCTTTGAAAAATTTCTGTTTGACCTTGGGCAGGTCCTGGGCGCTAATTCCGCAGCCCTGATCAGACATGGTGATATAATAAAAGCCATTTTCATCTCCATAGCTGACAGAAACAGAGCCGCCCTTGTCCGAATACTTGATCGCATTGTCAATAATATTAATAAACACCTGACGCAGGCGATTTTTATCGCCCACAACAATAGCGGGACTTTCCGATTCTTTATAGAACAGTTCTATGCCCTCTCTGCGAGCGCGTTCGGTATACATCAGAACGGCTTCGTCCAGCTCGGCAAAGAGATCCATCCTGCTCATTACCATTTTCAGATGACCTGATTGCATACGAGAGAAGTCCAAAAGCTCCTCGACCATCAACGAGAGGCGGTCTGTCTCACTCATGATGACGCGCATCCCCTTGTTGAGGGTTTCCTGGTCGACCTCACCGGAAATAAGTGTTTCACCCCAACCTTTGATGGCGGTAAGAGGGGTGCGAAGCTCATGAGAAACCGAAGAAATGAAGTCGTTTTTTAGCTTTTCTGCGTTGGAAAGCTCTTCGGCCATATAGTTAATGATATCACACAACTCACCGATCTCATCGTCATTCTTTTTCACAAGACGCGTGCTGAAATTGCCCTGGGCGATTTTTCTGGCGGTTACGCCAATATCACCCACCGGATTGACGATGGAGCTAATGAAATAAGAGCTGGAAATGATAACGAATATGACGATAGCCAGGCAAATAATCGACACCACAGTAATCATTAGGAAAATCTGATGGTCCACCTTCTCCAGAGAAACCACAAGCCTTATGGCAGATAGATATTCATCTGCTTTGGTGGAAAGGACGGTTAGGGCCATCACATTTTCCCCGTTGATCACCTCCACGGTAGGTACCCACCCCCCGTTGCTGGAGGAAAGCGCACGATCATAGTCGGGCATTAAAAGAGCCTGGCTGATTTCAAAGCCACTGGAGGTAATGGCCACATTGCCCGAACGGTCTATGGCCATCAGCTCCATCAAATTGCGCTGATCAAAGCTTTCAACCAGTCCCTTGACTTCGATATTATAATCCAGAGAACTGTCTGCGGCATACTTAGAAATCAGGCTGGTGATCACGCTGGCCCGGGAGGATAATATTTGACTTACGTTATTGTAATAAAACATGCGAACAGCGAGGGAGAAGGCAATCACGGTGGCGATCAGGACAAACAAAATGACACCCAGACTGTTGAAGAGCCAGCGGCGGGTTATTTTTTTTGGGGTCAGAGTTACCACCTCCCATCACTGTTATTTTGGGTTAGGAGTACTTTAAACAGTCCATTTATAGCCATAACCCCAAACGGTAGCGATGTACTTGGGATTAGAGGGATCATCTTCAATTTTTACCCGAAGTCTGCGGATATTGACGTCGACGATCTTAATGTCGCCGAAATAGGACTCGCCCCATACGGCAGAGAGGATACTGGATCGCTCTAACGCGACATTGGGGTTGGTCATAAAAAACTCCATCAACTGAAATTCTACCTGCGTTAGATCCAGAGGCTCTCCATTTTTGACAAGGGTATGACTTTTTACATTAATGGTAAAGGGGCCTGAGACATTTTCATCCTGTTGCTGGGGAGTTGCTAAGCTGACTCGACGATAGATGGCATCCACCCGTGCGACGAGCTCAGAGGGGGAAAATGGCTTGGTGATATAATCATCAGCGCCAAGCATCAGACCGTTGACCTTGTCCATCTCCTGACTTTTGGCGGTAAGCATGATGATTCCAATCGAATCAGAACGCTCTCGGATTTTTTTGCAAACCGCAAATCCGTCTATTCCAGGCATCATTACATCCAGAATAACCAACTCGAACGTTCCGTCCTCTGCTTCAAAAGTGGCAAGAGCCTCTTCTCCACTGCCCACGTCCACAACGCTATAACCTGCTCTCTTGAGGTTAATGACAACGAAATCTCTGATGGCCACCTCGTCCTCGGCGATAAGAATGCGTTTCATCTGATCAACTCCTTTGCTTCATCTTGTTTATGCGGTGAGAAGAGTAAAAAGGTCGCCCAGCCGTGAAAATTCTATGGCAAGGGGGCTGCTTACGGCCGAGTCTGTAAGATGTACATAGTACTCCAAAGCCCCCTTCTTTTCAAGAAGAACATAATTGCTATCGGCAAATTTATCCTGATAATCCGATTTCGAAACTACTTTGATGCGCAAAAGCTCTTGCGTGGAATGTTCAAGATCCTTGTTAAAGACCACAAACCGCCACTCCCCGCTTTCAGGCTGGGGTATGACAGTCACTTTATTCACCCAACCATCAGGGAAATAGAGCATATATCCTCCGGCTTTATTGATGGCAGCCGACTTTACAAAGCCTAGCTTACCATCCTTCATACCCATAAAACGAGTCAGATACATATCGTCAATTTCGCTTTGGTTCGTGTAGCCCGGAAGCAGGGTTGTCAAAGGAATATCAAAATTGCCATCGCCGTTATAATCCGCACATTTGACTGAGTCCAGAGGACGTTCAAAATTCTCATAAATCCCCATTTCCTCGTACGACATTGTGGTGATAAATGCATCGCCAGCACTTAAAAGTTGTGTCGTCAAAAAAGTGCCGTTCACAATCATATCGACAAAAATGGCATTATAACCGTTGGCGAGTGTGTCATACCGTACCTGGAAATAGTCGGTAACGCCAGAATACAGATTCGCTTCATCCACTAAAACAATGCGTCCGGAACGGTATTTCACTAGCTTGGCGACAGCGGGACGGGCGACGCTGCGTGTAAAAAGCACAATTTCCTCCAACCCATTCTGATCCACATCGGCGAAAAGCACCTCAGCGCAGGAGCCCGAATAAAGAGCAGTCAGTTTGGAGCCATTATAGTCATAGACGTTAACAGAAACATCATCACTTCCCTGCGTGGACGTACCAAGCACAAGGTTGTCCTTCTCTTCGTCGGATATTGAAGCAAAATAGACAAAATCAATATTGGGCCCATTAAGTGGAAGGTCATAAACCGTATTCCATCCCTGTGCACTGCGGTCAAGAATACTCATCCAAACTGAACTCACACTGTTAACGGTGAGCTCATAAAAAACCACAGACTCCAAATCACTGTCAGTGTCTAGGTTGTGAAAGACAAATGCGGAGAGATAATCTCCCCTCTTAGGATATTTCAGTTTGAAATTTTCGGTTCCAAGGGCTGAACGAAGGGCGTCATATATTTCAGACTGATCCTTCGTGAGGCTAGGTGGTGTCAGCAGATCCTCAGTTCCCAATTGTACAAAGCTACATCCGGACAGAAGGACACCCAGCAAAATGATGGAGATAAGACGTTTCAACATGCGAGGCTCCTTTCTGTAGGGTAATCATTCTGTTTCTGATTACTAAAAATTAGAATATGATGCCATGGTACAAGGTGACAGACTTTGACACTTTTGAAAACCAAGCACCTTATAGTTGATTAACCTGAAAACAAGCTTGTGATTTCTTCTCCCGCCGAAGGCGGGGAAAGAAAATGACGTTTTAACTATAGCCAGTTTTTAAGATAATTGGCTATACTTATTTTATCGCATTTATAGCAGTTTTGTGGGTATAATCTATTCACAAAAAAATTCTATGTTGCAGATAAGGGGAAGAGAAGCTGTCAAAAAAGCCATGTATGAAACGCAGACAAATATACAAGTTTAAGATGTCACATTGTACTAGAACGCCGACATCAGTCTGTCCATCTCTCCAGATGGATTCTGTCTGACATAATACGCTGGGGGCGTGCCTTTTCCTCCGCGGCGTGGCCCACGAGGATCATTGAATAAGGAAGAATGTTTTTGGGAAGGCCAAGGGCCTCGATGGCTCCGTAAACCCGCTGGTCGCGGGGGTAAAGTCCGCACCAGCAGCTTCCCAGACCCACCATCTGCGCGGCGTTTACAATATTGGTGGTAGCCGCAGCGGCATCGTCCCGCCAGGTGTCCCAGGCAATGGTGATATCCCCGCAAACAATGACAGCTATCGCTCCGTTGCCAATCATATTGACAGCCGAGGGGTGAAAGCGTCCGAACTTTTCTTTCATCTCATCGCTGGTGACCACGATAAAATGGCAGGGGCGCAAATTGCGCGAGGAGGGGGCGTAAAAACCGGCAGCTAAAAGAGAGTTAATTGCCTCTTGCGAAACGGCCTCGGCCGTGTATTTGCGTATACTTCTTCGATCAAGCAGAGCGTCTAAAGCGATTGGCATAGAAAAAACGCCTCCGTATTCATTCTTGACATAATTATACCAAACCATTATAGCACCCGGCCCATATTTGGTCAATTGTCTCCAAACTGCATAAGGATTTTACCTAAGACGGGTGCTATACGAAATCTAAATGAATCAACAATTCCATTGCGGATACCCTACTAGTGCCTTGTAAAATCTAAATCCTTTATGGCAATGGGTTAAATATACAAGGTTAAGATTTTACAATGTAGCGATTAACTTGAAAACAACCTTGTGATTTCTTGCCCCGCCTTCGGCAGGGGAAGAAAATGACGTTTTATATATAGCCAGTTTTTAAGTTAATTGGCTATATTAATGGCGTGGGCATCAGAGGAAAAATAGAGATAGTTTAACAAGTTTTCATAAATCGAAAAACTTCATCGGCCTTGTTGCGGGCAAAGCTGGAAGGCCTGTTGGCGTTGGTCATCGCTATGGGCGAATTCATGCAAAATATAATGGGGAGTGCGAAAATCCGCACACCCCATAAAAAATTCATTTGCATCTTTATTTGTTTCGTTGAAAATGGTAAAATAAAACAGCATCATCTCCAATGTGCTATTCCACTTTTTTAAGCGCCCTTGTTTCTGAAGTGCGGATCAGGTTAAAAAGGGAAGAAGCGAATAGAGGATAGCCGGTGGATAGGGATGTAGAGCTGACTGCCACCTTGTTGGGCGGATTCCCCGAGTTCATACCTGGAACGGGAAGCCCCTGTGCGATTGCACGGGCATTCATTTCGGCAATTTGCATGGCAGAATCGGCATACCCAATGGATAGGTGTTTAGGAAGTGCGAAAAGCTCATCCTGATTTTTGTTTCCGAGCGAATATATCACCCTGAACATACGATAGACGGCAAGCATCAGAAAAGCGGACACTTCTGTGGTAAAAGCCTTGTTCTGTGCGCTGGAAAGAAGATCAAAAAGGATGACAAGCGAGTTGTTGATCAGCTTCTTGTTCAGTACGGGAAGTACGCTTCCACTGTAGACGTTGTCCTTACCAAAATGCTCGGGCTCGGGGATATCATCTACGGTTAGTGTAATTCCGGTCCGGTCAGCTGACCGACCAAGAAGATAGTCGCAGGATACGCCATAAAAATCTGCCGCGCGGCAGAGAAAATCAAGCCCGCACTCTCTGATCCCTTTTTCATAATGGGAAAGTAGAGCCTGAGAAATTCCCAAATGCTCGGCAGCGGCCTTCTGGCTGATCTTTTTTTCTTTTCTGAGAAGCGACAAAATTCTTGGAAAATCAGCGTTCATTATAGCAACTGCCATTTCTCCGCACGCGGTAAAATAATGATGAAAAGCTTATCATGTCGTGCGGGAGATGATAAGATGTTATGAGTTGCTTCTTTAGGGTTAATAACCCACAGTATAATTCTTAAAAGTATTTCAATTATAGTATAGTAAAACGGATTTGTAAATACAGGAGTGGCAAGCGAGTTTAAATTTGTCGAAAGATACAAAAAGTAGGTGCGTTTTATGATTACATACGAACTTCATTTCATTCGCCACGGCATGACCGAGGGCAACCTGAGTGGTCGTTATGTGGGCAGACAGGATCCTCCCGTTTGCCCCGAGGGGTTTGCCCAGATGGAGAAGATGGTGAAAAGCTACCGCTATCCTCAGGTGGACACGGTGTATACGAGTCCCATGCTGCGCTGCCGACAGACGGTGGATTTTCTTTATCCGGGGGTGCCAGTGACCGCTGTAGAGGACATTGCCGAAATGTCATTCGGAAGCTTCGAGGGATGCCTTATCTCAGAGGTGCGTCAACTTCCCGAATTCAAGCTTTGGATTTCTGATTCGCGTCGTTACGCTCCCCCCGGCGGCGAAAACGGCGAGGACTTTCACAGCCGCATCAGCGCCGGATTAAATGCAATATTTATGGATATGATGAAGAACAAAATAACGAAAGCCGCGGTAGTGACCCATGGTGGGGTGTTGATGACGCTCTTTTCTGTATTTGCCATGCCCCGTCTGCCCATGACGAGCTGGACGACGGACAATCTCACCGGCTATACGGCGCGGACAAGCACACAAATGTGGATGCGGGACGGTTTTTTTGAGGCGGGAGAAAGCTTGCCTCTGGGCTATCAGGCACGAACTAGCAGCGCAGTAGCAAATACCTTCGGGCTTTCGAATGAGGAGGAGTAGGCAGATGGACAAAACAGTACCGGGACTTGTACATCTTTATGTTGGGGATGGCAAGGGAAAAACAACGGCTGCTATTGGCCTCGCTGTGCGTGCCAAGGGGGCCGGGCGCAAAGTTCTTATCGCCCAGTTTTTAAAAGGCCGGGACACTTCGGAAATTGCTCCGCTTAAGGCTATTGGGATAAAGATCATCCGAACGGAGGAAATGAAAAAGTTTGTTTTTCAAATGAATGATGAGGAGCTAAAGGCAGCGTCAGCAGACTGCGAAAGCTGTCTTAGTGCGGTTGAAACAGCGCTGGCGGGTGGTGAATATGACCTGATCGTGATGGATGAAGCGGTAGATGCGGTCAACCTAAGGCTTATTAACACTGACCGCCTTTTGGCGCTGATCAAGGGCCGCGGTGAGAACGTAGAGTTGGTGCTTACAGGCCGCAATCCCGATCCCAGGTTAATTGAGGTCTCAGACTATTACACCGAGATGAGGGCAATTAAACACCCTTACAAAAACGGCGTACTCAGCCGCTTGGGCGTTGAGTATTGAACCGTTTTTCGGTGCTGAATCCGGAAGAAGCAGATAAAAAAGACTATTAAACAAAATGCAGCAGACAAAGCATTTATAGCCAATTAGCTTAAAAACTGGCTATATATAAAACGTCATTTTCTTCCCCCGCCTTCGGCGGGGGAAGAAATCACAAGCTTATTTTCAAGTAAAAAACTAAAAAAAAGAAAAACAGTCCATCATATAGATGGCTGCATATAAATCTCGTCTCAGATTAGGTGATGCGGACAGCAGCTTAGGAAATGAGGAATATGACATGAACCTGCGTCAACAAATCAAAAGAAACGCCAAGGCTGCACTGGCGGGACATTGGGGCCGGGCCATTGCGATATTTTTTCTCATAGTGGCAGTATGGCTTCTATTTATGGGAATTCAGCAAGTGCTGATGTTGATTTTACATCTTGAAATCAGCCCGCAGGTAATCATGGATAAACGTAACATGCCAAGCAAGTTGATTGTCATTGCCATCGTCACAAATGTACTTTATGTGATCAGCTTATTTGTTTTCTCACCCATGTTACTTGGCGTTGTTGGTTGGTTTTATGAATTGGGTGGTGGAAAACCAGAGCCTATACCCACCGTATTTGATTTTTTTGGGTCATTCCCATCAATTCTGAAAGCCGTATGGTTGTATCTGAATATTACTATCAGAGGTTGGCTGTGGGCGCTTCTGACCATGGTGCCAGTTGGCCTTGTCAGCTTAATTTTGTGGCGTGCATTGAATGCCATGGCCATATCTGCCCACAGTGCGGTGATGCTTATGGTGGCATGTATTTGGGGTCTTGTAGTTTGCCTGACCACCGCGTTTTTTGTCATTATTATATATCAGAGATATTTTCTGGTTCCCTATCTAATCTTATCCATGCCGGAACTCAGCGTTGGTGATGCAATCCGGCTTTCTGTGCAGGGTACCAAGGGGGAAAGAACCAAACTGGCCGTATTCCATATTTCTTTTTATGGGTGGACCTTTCTCGGTATCGTTTTATGGCCGCTCTTGTTGTACGTGGTGCCATATAAACTGACCGCCTATGGTCTCTATGCGCGCTATTTGGTCTGCGCTAAGAAGATTATAGCTAATTAACTTAAAAACTGACTATATATATAACGTCATTTTCTTCCCCCCGCCTTCGGCGGGGGGAAGAAATCACAAGCTTGTTTTCAAGTTAATCAACTATACCTGTCTGGAAAGCGCCGGATGCAAAGGGCGATAAGGACAGAAATGTTTCACCGGATGAATGGAAAAGATAAAATGACAGCGTGAAAAGAGAACAAGCTTCGAAGGTAAAATACAACGTCAAAAAACCGCCTATTCTGGCGGTTTTTTGATAGTCAAACGAAACCGAGGTTATAGGAGCCGGGTCCAAATGGGACAGCGCAGCTCCTATGTGTATAGAAGCCGGTATCCGTATTATTTTGTCAACTCTTCAATGCAGTCAGAACAGACGTTGCGGCCTTTGAAAATGGTGATGTTGTGGGCGCTGCCACAAAAGACGCAGGCCGGCTCGTACTTTTTCAGGATAATTTGGGAATTGTCTACAAAAATTTCCAAAGAATCCTTTTCGCCGATACTGAGGGTGCGCCGAAGTTCGATTGGCAGAACGATACGGCCAAGCTCATCGACTTTCCTTACAATACCTGTTGATTTCATAATGAAATTCTCCCTTTCATAATTGCCGTTTTTCTGACACATTCACCAGAAAATCGACAAAATGACATCAGTTATTCTAACCGTGTCTCATATTATATAATGTAGTCTTCTAAAAGTAAATAAGAAAATGGGAATAAATTATAAAATTTTTACATATTTTGGGACAGGCAAGCATATACCTTGGAGGAGGTGACTGGATATGATGACATGGATCTTTTGTGGGATGATATTGTCCGGCATCATGATCGGAGCCCTGTCCGGAAGAATGGATTTAGTTTCACAGGCAGCCATCAATGAAGCGGCCACAGCGGTCGGTTTGGTCATTTCGCTGACTGGTACGATGTGCCTATGGGGCGGAATGATGAAAGTGGCTGATGAAGCAGGATTAACCAAGGCGCTTTCTAAGGCCTTCTCACCTGTGACAGGCTGGCTGTTTCCAGGGCTGAAGGCCGGTGGGGCCGCTATGCGTGCAATTTGCATGAATTTGGCGGCAAATATGTTGGGGTTGGGTAATGCCGCGACACCACTCGGAATTGCTGCCATGAAGGAAATGGAAAAAGAACAGGGATTTCCTTCTGCCGCCACTAATGATATGGTAATCTTTGTGGTGATGAATACAGCCTCACTTCAGATATTGCCTACTACAACTGCCATGCTTCGTTCGGCCGCGGGTGCCAGAACTCCGCTGGACATTCTCCCGGCTGTGTGGCTTACCTCGATCTTATCCTTGCTGTCAGGAATTTTGATGGCAAAATTCTTGTCCAATGTTTGGAGACAGAGATGAGTGCGATTAACAGCTATGCAATTCCCGTTATGATGGCAATCATTCTTCTAGTTGCTCTTGCCCGCGGCGTCCCAGTGTTTGAAGTATTTATTAAGGGAGCAAAAGGAGGTATCGCGGTTGCCTTTCGTATTCTTCCTTCGCTTGTGGCACTCACCACCGCTGTGGGAATATTTCGCGCATCAGGTGCTCTTGATATGATCTGCTATGCTCTATCTCCGCTGGCGGGGTTCATGGGCCTTCCCAAAGAGACCATTCCTCTCGCAATTCTTCGACCTGTATCTGGGAGCGGCGCAATGGTTATCTTTCGGGATATTCTGACAACCTATGGACCAGACAGTTTTATTGGCAGAGTCGCCAGCGTGATGCAGGGCTCGACCGAAACTGTCTTCTACACCATTGCCGTCTATTATGGCGCTACTTCAATGTCCGGTACGCGTCACACCTTGCCTTCCTCGCTGACTGCTGATATGCTTGGTTTTGTTATAAGCGCGGCGGCTGTACGGCTTATTTTTGGCGTATGATCCGCGGTATTAAAACCATTTTTGCTAATTTCATGCCAGAGCAGCCCTTTTTTGGGCACTAGTTACATTGTAAAATCTTAATCTTGTATATTCCCTCGCCGAAGGCGAGGAATATACAAGAGCATTTAATCCATTTTTATATAAGATTTAGATATTACAAGGTACTAGGTGTATATTCTAATAGATGAACAGCAGCTTGTACACAGCGGAGAAGCGCGTTCCATCTATGTCCACTGGCACAGCAACTGAAGAGTATTCATTTAAATTGACTCGTGGCACAGTCTGCAAGGCGATAATCCTTTGCTGTGCTTTATAGAGGTTGATGCTTAACCTATGGCGACCCGCGCTTCAAGGGCCGCTTTTGGGCTTGTGTGGTTTTCATACAGGCTTTTCTACATATTTCCACTTCCTTTTGAAAGCTACATATCGGTAATGTTGATTTCTGTTCATATACAGGATGCCATTTGGAATAACCGATGACAGCGGTAAGCTCACGCAATTTGCGGATGAGTATTTTCTTACCATTTCACCTGTACTCGGATGAAATACATCACATATCAATATACCGAAAAATCTTATCGAACTTTCTGATTTTAACATGCGCATGTGGACCAATTTGTCGAAAGAAGAGAGACAAAAACAGTTTACTACAGGAAATAACGTTTCTTTTGCAAAAGTTACCGTTATTTGAAAGATCCTCAGGTGGTGGAAAATCAATACAGTCGAAAAAAGGAACAATGTTCGGCTCTTTGCACTAAATTTAACACAAGAATATAGTATTAATATACAAGCAGATGCAGATACCCTGTTATACTTAATCTTGTTTAGATACATCATATTTTTGCCTCTATCCACCCGACAAAAGCAAGGGGATAGAGGCAAATTTATTGGTGTTAAATTTTGAATTAGTAACAAAAATATATAATATGAAAATAAGAGCAGAAGCTTTCTTATCCCGGTCTCGTGTGTATCTAAAGTTATAGCAACAGATACCCGAGGGCAAGCAGAAGAGTTTTGTCGCCCTGTTCATTAAAAACAACAAACATGACCATGAGTATTAGCAGGTGTTCGCCATTGATTCCTAATGCATCCATAATTTTGTTCACCGGCGAAGAAACGGAGGAGATGGCATCCGAAATTGTAGAGGTAAGACTCTCGCCAATTCCGCCAATTCCGCCAAGGCCAGCTAAGCCACTCAGAAGCCCTCCGCCCGATGGAGTGGAGGATACGGTGCGGCTCGGTGCAGAACGAGTGGGCATATGTACTGAGGGTCCGTGTTGAGGCTGGCGTTGAGAAGGGGGCACTGGTGGGGGCTGGAATTGGGAAGGAATCAGTGGAGGAGGCTGGTGAACGGGAGGGTGTGTATCTCCTGCCATTCGCCGGTTAGTGCCAGCTACCGTATCTCTTGAGAGCTGCTGCATTTCCTTAACCCGTCGCATGGCATCTTGCTGCATGCGCATGACCTCGTTGTCTGAGTAATTCATACTGTTCCAGTTCACAATAAATCACCACCAAACAGACCGGAGTCCTTTAAAAGGGGAAGAAGCTTAATTAGCCGCAAAATTCTCACAGCGTCATCCACTTTTTTCTTTCGCTCTTCGGAAAAATGTGGCTTGAGTGCCTGCAGAAGCTCCACGTTGGGGTCTGGCTGTTGCAGACCAGAAAGGGCCTTTTGTATAGAGATCAGTGTATTCATGTTTAAATTTGGCAGGCCGCTGCCTGCAGAAGACTTTCCTCCGCCTCCAAGGCCGGATAGAAGAGACGCGATGCCCGAAAGATCGGGAGCGGAGCTTTGTGCCTGATTTGCTCCGCCTCCAAGGCCGGATAGAAGAGATGCGATGCCCGAAAGATCGGGAGCGGAGTTTTGTGCCTGATTCCCCCCGCCTCCAAGGCCGGATAGAAGAGACGCGATGCCCGAAAGATCGGGGGTGGAGCTTTGGGCCTGATTCCCCCCGCCTCCGAGACCGGATAAAAGAGATGCGATGCCCGAAAGATCGGGGGTAGAGTTTTGGGCCTGATTCCCCCCACCTTTAAGGCCGGATAACAGAGAAGAAATACCCGAAAGGTCGGGCGCGGGGCCCTGTGGAGAGCCGGGAGCTGAAGGAGCCGCAGCGGCTGCCCCCGTAAGTCCAAGGGCGGAAGCCATTGACCGCAGCTGATTCATGCCCTCTTCGCTGCCCAGTAACTGGCTTAGCATCGAGCTGAGGTCATCCACTTCTTTACCTGCCTCCTAAAAGCTCACTCATCATCTTTTTGGCTTGGGGCGAGTTTAAAAATTGTTCCAAGGCACGCGGGTCATTCAAAAGCTGGCCGATCTGTTTCGACTGAGAGGGGTTAAGGCCTCTGAGAATCTGATCCACTCCGCCGGTGCTGAGCTGTTGCTTCAGTCTGGCCGGATCCTGACCCATTTGCTGAGCCGCGATCTTGATTAGCAGATCCAATTTTTCTTTTGACATGTTGTTCGGCATGTTGTTCAAAGGATTCATCACCTGCTTCACTCATAATATTTTTATGTCCGGGCTTTCGATTATATACCCGGGCCCGATATTGTAGTGCAGCCATTTTTGCTAGCTACCCTTTTATTCTCAGGCAGTACATATTACGAATTTTTTAAGCAAAATGTTACCCCTTAGCGTCATAATTGCCGCTAAGGGGTAAATTTTACATTTTTTACTGCAATTAAAAATTTAATCTTAACACCTTTTTGAACAAAAAAACGTTGATGCTCTGTACGCGGCTCAGGAGAATAAATACCTTTTTCCAGATCACAGGTTAGACTTTTGATGACGAAACCGCCGCGGTAAAGATAACGAAGTGTATCCCAAAACAGCTCATCGTCATCTGTCTTAAACCAAATCTCACCCTTAGGTATCAAAAAATCATTGTATTTTTCAAGTTGAACAGGATGGGTAAGCCGCCTTTTTTTGTGATGCCCCTTCGGCCAGGGGTTGGGAAAGTTAATGTATATACGCTCTACCCTGTCCTTGGTGGAGAGGATAAGTGGAATACGGCCTATATCAAATGAGGCGAGAAGCACATTCTTGGGTTCGCATCCCACATCTCGAAACTCAGTCTCTATCCGGCGTTTGGCAAGACCTAAAACCTCGTCTTTGATATCGATCGCGAGATAGTTGACAGAGGGGTTTTTAAGGGCGATTTGGGCGATGAATTCCCCTTTGCCACAGCCCAGTTCCAGATGAAGCGGGCCGGGTGTTGGAAAGGCGCTGTTCCACCGGCCGACAAGCGAAGTGGGATCTTCTATGAACAATGAGCTTTGAGAAAGTTCGGGTCTTGCCCACGGCTTTCTTCGCAGGCGCATAAAGTGCTTACCCCTCCAGCCTGAGTAAATTAGACAGTTGGTGGATGACGGTGTCCTTACACATGACAATGATCTTATCTCCTGCCTTCAACTGGGTATTACCACGGGGGATGATGAGGGTGCCGTCCCGTGTGACCGACACAATGATTGATTCGTCGGGCAGCGAGAGTTGGCTGAGGTAAATCCCCTCCAAACGATAATTTTGGGGCAATTGGAATTCAACCAGCGATGCTTGGCCGCGGTTAAGGCTCATTAACTGCTTGATGGTGGAGGTGTCCACCTCGCGTTCAATCAGGCGGGCGATGTTGTCCGTGCTGGAAACCGGGATATCCACACCAAACTGTTTCATAACGGCAGCGTTCTTCGGGTTGTTGACTCGCGCCACCGTGCGGGGGACTTTAAAGCAGCGTTTTGCCAGCTGGCAGATAGCAAGGTTATCCTCATCCTGTCCGGTGACGCATACAAGAGCGTCCGCATTGGCGGCCCCTGCGCTTTCCAGAACGTCAAGAGAGGATCCATCTCCACAGATAATGGGGATATCAAGCTCATTTGCCATACGCAGGCAGGCATTTTTATCCTCTTCTATAATAGAAGGCTCGTGTCCATGATCTATCAAAGTCTGTGAGAGATAGAAGCCCACCTTCCCTCCACCTACTACAATTACTTTCACAATAAGCTCCATTCCGCCGCTTTGCACCGGCATAAAATTCAAATTTAATTACTTATTATCTGGCAAAGCAAAGATAAAGTTTTTTGTTTCTCACACAGGCTGTCACTTTTGCAGCGTGGTGATAGAGAAATGATTCACCCGCAACGGGTCAAGCTAAAAAAGCGTATAGATGGGGTGTTAGAAATGAAGACCTACGGCATCAAATTAAATTGTGGTATGAGTTCTATTCACTATTTTGGCCAGAATAAGCTTGTCTGTGTCATGGACGACCAAGTTGGTTCCTTCAGTTACTAAAGACATTTGGCCATCCGTGTGGAGCACACCAAAAAGAGAACCCTCTTCTCCAGTATTGATTTTTCTCACATCAAAACCGTTATAACGGCTTTCTATGGCGATGGTCGAAAAGGCCACCTTCGCCGGACCGAAGGTCTGAAATTTAATATCATCCCGTCTTGTCAGCATAGAAATGGCTGAATCGACGGAGAGCGATGTGGGACAAATGGTGTGCATCCCAAACTCTGAATAGATTAAATCACGCTTGGGGTCATATATTCTTGTGAGAACCTTGGGTACTTTAAAAATTTCATGGGCGATCTGAGATACCATCACATTTATGTTGTCGTTGGCGGTGACAACCGCAACGGCATCACACCCCTCAATACCTGCACGACGGAGAACGTCCTGATCAATTGGCACGCCTGTAATCGTTAAACCAGCAAAGTCTTCATCAAGCAAATCAAAAGCCTCTGCATCCCGGTCAATCACCGATATATCATGTCCCATGCGGCAGAGCATCATAGACAGGCGCGCACCCATCTTTCCACAACCGACTACAAGGATATTCATAAAGCACCCCTATTAAATAATAATAATTTTATTCATTATAATACAGTTTCAACCAAGTTAAAAGAGAAATACAACAATTTAATTCTTTGAATGACAGAATGACGATCACTTTATTATCAGAACGCATAACATACAAAGGGAGACAGCCAGACCATCCTATATAGCGCGGCGGTCGTCCTGGCGGAAGGCAGCGTGAAACCACTGCCTGAAACCGGCTTAATATAGTCCAAAGGGCATCCCCTCATTTGAGGGGATGCCCTTTGGACAATTACAGTCAATCAAAAAAAGAGAAGAATTTGAACTTTGTCTACCCTAACAAAAGCGAGGCAGATAAAAAGGCGTAACTTAGCTGTATTTGAGAAGTCGATTTAGTAAAAAGGCAAATAAGTAAAGGCAGTTTCACAGTGGCAGTAAACTTTGGAAACCTTTCGCCCAGCAATGGATATTATAGGATGTGTCCTTATATTAAGGGACATGGCCAGTACCTTTTCCCGGAACAGGCGTATTTTAAAGGTGGCCTATGGCTGCCCTTTAGCGTATTGTTTGTGAAACGGTAAGGGCATAAGCAGACGGGTGTAAAAACGCCTATAAGTCGCTCATGTAGAATGAGGAATGAATTAGAACGAAGGCGGAGGAAAATGGAAAAGGTAAAAACAATCTTTATTATGATATTTACCACACTTAGCGCCTGGATGGGTGTGCTGGCTATACCGGTTTATCTGCTCATCTCGCTCAATATTGTCGATTGGTTTACCGGATATGTCGCCGCCCCATATCGCGGCCAAGAGAGGCAATCAAGAATCGGCTTCAAGGGAATTGCAAAAAAAGTATCTATGTTAATGTTGGTTTGGGTTGGATGCTCTGTGGACTGGTTGATGCAATATGCTGTCAGTACAATTGGAATCTCCATTTCTTTTAATTATGTAGCTGCCTCTCTGGTCGCTGTCTGGCTTATTGCAAATGAAATCATCAGCATTCTTGAAAATATTGCAGACATGGGTATTGATCTTCCACCTTTCCTCATGAAGCTTGCAAAGTGGGTTAAATCCGAGGTGGAGACTAAAACCGGGGGAGAATCAGATAAAAAAAACGATTAATCCAGTGTGTGGCAAAAAGAATACCGACGCTATGGCGTCAATTTTTATATGCAGAATTTTAATTTCTAAGTGATGTTCATATTGGTTTGCGAGTATAGTCCATCGCGCAACAGTTGACTATACTCGCACCATAAATATCTTCATTTCCAGCTTTGTCTGCCTCTGACGGGGAAAAGAGTAAAAATTACAGGGACTTTTGAATGATTTGTATCTGTAAAAAATAATTATTTGATCATTCAAAAAACCTCTTGCATTTTTAAAACGTATGTTCTATAATAAAAACACGAAAGAACGATTGTTCTTATAAAACAATACAGCTTAATAAAAAGCAAATCTGACGTGGAATAAACCGATAAACCGACGAAAACCGCCCAAGGGCGGAGATGTGAGGTGCACAATGGACAAGCTTTGGCGATTGACGAAACATTACTGGCATAGAAAAAGCTTCACGATGGCAATAGGCGGACTCTTGATGCTGTACATAATGGGAACGGTAGGCTCTCTGGAAAACGGATTGATCGGAGTCTTGCAGACTATTTGGCAGTTAATGGGAGCTTCTATAATTGCCTTTGCCATTTGGATGACCAATCAAAAGAAGACAAGGGCGATAACTTCTGTTTGTTTGGCGACGGCTGACAATTGTATGCCTGTAGCTAAGTGCAAAATGGGTCTCTTTAAGGTTGCCTGACAACTGGATTGACAGGCTGCTATAAAATCCAGACGTCCGGTAATACATTTGCGAAAAAGTCTTCAAGTTTTCAGAGCCTTCCAAGCTTTCGAGTATGCCTTGATTTTGGTCCTTCATAAAGAATGATTCGTCTGCAGCAAAAGCTGGCGAAACTGCAATAGCAAAGTATAGAGAAAAATTTAAGTATAAGTTCGTGGATTCAAATTAAACTTATTTAAATTTTATTATATTTTTCTTCCCGGCAGAGGCGGGGAAATAAACGATAGAATTGCCATTTAATTTGAGATTGGTATCAGACTGGCTTGTCTACAAAAAACAGGATAATTATGATCAAGAAATAAGCAGCGCCAATGATAAGATTGACGCTGCTTTATTATGTTTACTGGTGTTGCACAAATATGACATTTTAGGATTGTTATATACAAAAGGTTTCGCAGATGAGTCATAAGGATGCCGAGTAGCGGATTATTGATAGACCAACTATTCACATCAGATAAAAACTGTTTCTGTCTTTCCCTCGACGATATACTTTATTTCAAACATCCTTTTTTATCAGCAAAGAATTTATGATTGTAAGTGCCTCTAGAACAATTTTCGTTTGACTTGTGGTCAATCCAGAAAGAAAATGGGCAACGGATTCAGCCTTTCCTTTTATGATCTGGTCAATCAGATCATAACCTTCATCCGTTAGTTCGATCAGCACCAGCCTTCGGTTGCTTAGGGCGCTTTTGCGCACAACCAGCTTTTTTTCAACTAAGGCATGAACCACCTTCGTCAGTTGTTGTATGGAAATCCTTAACGTGCCGGCTAGCTCAGTCATATTCATAGACTGATTCACTTTCAGCGATATCAGCGCTTGCATTTGTGTGGGCGGAATAGTTGCACAGTTCATGCGAGGAGGAACAACAAATGTTGCTTTATATAATAGATGAACGATACTCATAATATTCTGTGCAATCTGATTTTTGTCTATATCTAGCAATGTGTATTCCTCCCATATCATTTAATTTATTATAAGTGATGCGTTTTTTTTGTGTCAATGAATTAAATGATATTTGCCATAATTGCTGAGTTAATTTATGTGTTGACATTTTTTGCTTGTCCTCCTATACTGATTTAAATAATTGTTTAGTATTATGTATTTATGTATTCACTTCCGACAATGGCACTCTCGGAATTTAGAGCCTGCCATCTTTCTCACTGGGGTGAAATGGAGAATTTATGAAAATAGGACTAGATATTGGATCTACCACTTTAAAATGTGTGATACTCAACGACGAGAATGAGATTGTTTTTGAGTCCTATGAACGCCATTATTCGCAAATTATGCAAAAAACCGTCTCGTTGTTACATAAGCTTAAAAAAGCCTTTCCTGAAGAAGAGGATGTCAGCATCTGCTTTTCCGGCTCAGCCGGAATGGGAATTGCGCAAAGTGCCGGTATTCCTTTCGTACAAGAAGTATATGCAACCCGAATTGCAACAAGCCGGTTGATTCCAGATGCAGATGTTGTCATTGAACTTGGCGGTGAGGATGCCAAAATCCTTTTTTTGTCAGGCAGTATGGAGGTTCGCATGAATGGTTCCTGTGCGGGTGGTACGGGAGCTTTTATCGACCAGATGGCAACTCTCTTAAGTGTTACACCTGATCAAATGAATGAATTTGCAAAAACTTCTGAAAAAATTTATACGATTGCATCACGTTGCGGTGTATTCGCTAAGTCAGATATTCAGCCGCTTCTTAACCAGGGTGCCAAGAAAAACGATGTTTCTGCCAGCATTTTTATGGCAGTAGTCAATCAAACAATTGCGGGACTTGCTCAAGGGCGCATCATTAAGGGGAAAATCGTATATCTGGGTGGACCGCTTACCTTTTT
The DNA here is from genome assembly GCA_963664585.2 of Oscillospiraceae bacterium. Taxonomy (GTDB): domain Bacteria; phylum Bacillota; class Clostridia; order Oscillospirales; family Ruminococcaceae. Next base: position 83,169 of record CAXXEO010000009.1, read on the forward strand.
ATCTGAGCTCCGAAAAAGTTTTGACAGTACATTGAGGACCACGGGTGTTTTTCCTGAGCATTCACTGTATTTTGTAGCTTATGGAGCCGCCATTTATCCCAAAGACCAAAAAATGAATCTGTCTTTGGTGATTGAGGCGATAGAACATTATACGGCTGACGCCGGATATGCTTCGGCTGCACCCTTATTTACAACGAAAGAAGAATATGAAGCGTTTTTGATGCGGCATCGAAAAAATTCTGTCCCCTTTCGAAGCCCGCTGACTTACAGCGGCAAGACGTTTCTCGGTATCGACGCCGGTTCCACTACAGTAAAAGCGGTTGTGATGGACGATGAGGAAAATATCCTCTTTTCCGAATATCTTCAGAACAGCGGCAACCCGGTTCCCATTGTCAAGGAGTTCTTGCAAAAGCTGTACGATCAGTATCCCAATATAAAGATTGAGGCATCGGCTGTAACCGGCTATGGGGAGCAGATCCTGAAAAACGCCTTTCGGATTGATTTTGGGACAGTCGAAACCAACGCGCATTTTATAGCAGCAAAAAAATTTCGCCCAAATGTGGATTTCATCATCGACATCGGCGGACAAGATATCAAATGCTTCAAAATCAAGAATGGCGCAATCGATAATATTTTTCTCAATGAAGCTTGCTCTTCTGGGTGCGGCTCATTTCTGCAAACCTTCGCGGGTGCGCTGGGCTACTCCATTGAAGATTTCGCGCGATTGGGCCTTTTTGCCGAGAAGCCTGTAGGACTTGGCTCCAGATGCACCGTTTTTATGAATTCCTCGGTGAAGCAGGCGCAAAAAGATGGCGCATCTATTGAGAATATATCTGCGGGGTTGTCTATCAGTGTGGTGAAAAACGCCCTGTATAAGGTGATCCGCACTGCCAATGCAACTAAATTGGGCGAGAATATCATCGTGCAGGGCGGCACGTTTCTCAACGATGCAGTACTCAGAGCGTTTGAACAGGAAATAGGGCGAGATGTTGTACGTCCGAATATTGCAGGGCTCATGGGCGCTTTTGGGGCTGCGCTTTATGCCAAATCACATACCAAAGGATCAAGCACTCTTCTTTCAAAAGAGCTACTGTCCATATTTACTCATGACGTAAAGGTGACATCTTGCGGACTTTGCAGCAACCATTGCCGTCTGACAGTCAACACCTTTAACGGTGGCTCCAAATACATCGGTGGAAACCGCTGTGAAAAACCTCTTGCTAGGACAGATGCAAAAGAACAGTTCAATCTGTACGATTACAAACTATCCCTCTTACAATCCTATCGGCCCGTCAAAGGGACACGGGGGCAAATTGGTTTGCCGATGGGGCTTAATATGTATGAACTTTTGCCTTTTTGGCATACACTTTTTACTGAGCTTGGCTTTGAGGTGATCACATCGCCTTTGTCCAACAGACGGCTGTATTTATGCGGGCAATGTACGATCCCATCTGATACCGTGTGCTTCCCTGCAAAGCTCATGCACGGCCATGTTGATGTACTGATTAAACAGGGGGTATCAAACATATTTTATCCCTGTATGACCTACAACCTGGATGAGGGGTTAGGCGATAACCATTACAACTGCCCCGTGGTCGCTTATTACCCCGAGGTGATAGCGGCCAACGTTCCGGAGATTCAAACGATAAACTTTATTTATAATTATGTTGGCATACACCGAAAAAAAGATTTTGTCGTGAAAATTCATGAGGTGCTGATGCAAAACTTTGGATCGATTTCGCTTGAACATGTGGCGGATGCCGTCAACAAAGCATTTGCTGCATATAACTCTTATCTCGCCAAGGTACGTGATATGGGCAGGATCTACATAGAAAATGCAAATAGAACCGGACAGCCCATCATTGTGTTATCGGGGCGTCCTTATCATCTGGATCCGGAAATCAATCATGGCATTGACAAGCTGATTTGCGATTTCGGCGCTGTTGTCATTTCTGAAGATGCTTTAAGCGGCGATGTCCCAAAATTCCCTACGGCGGTATTAAATCAATGGACATATCATTCGCGCCTCTATGCGGCGGCTAAATACATCGCTGACAAATCTAATATGAATCTGATACAGCTTGTATCTTTCGGATGCGGTGTGGATGCCATAACAACGGATGAAGTTCGAGAAATAATGGAGCGCGAGGGGAAAATTTACACGCAAATCAAAATTGACGAGATCACCAATCTAGGTGCAGTTAAAATTCGTTTGCGCAGCTTGTTTGCGGCACTTGAACAAAAAGAGGAGAGCAAGGAGCATGGCAAATAAAAATATGACAGAAGAAAACAGAATCTTGTTTACGAAGGAAATGAAAAAAGATTACACGATATTAATCCCCAATATGGCTCCCATACACTTTTCCATGTTGAAAAACGTATTCTTAGGTCATGGCTATCGGGTTGAGCTATTAACCAATGATGGACCGGCAGTAGTGGAAGAGGGCTTAAAATACGTTCATAATGATACCTGTTATCCAGCCTTGCTAGTAATCGGACAGATGATTGATGCACTTAACAGCGGCAAATATGACGTGAATAAAACCGCGTTGATGATTACTCAAACCGGTGGTGGCTGTCGCGCTTCAAATTATATCCACTTATTAAGAAAAGCACTCATAAAGGCCGGATATGAAAATGTACCGGTTATTTCGCTTAACCTTTCCGGACTGGAAAAAAACAGTGGTTTTAAATTCACCCTTCCGATGATACGCAAATCAATTGCAACAATCGCTTATGGAGACGTTTTAATGCTTCTGGATAATCAGGTAAAGCCCTATGAAATATCTATTGGTGACAGCGCCAGGTTGGTATCTTTCTGGGTCGACCGCCTGACGGCAGAATTTGCGCGCAACAAGGGTTATACAGTGAAAGAATTGCATGATAATTTGAGTAGGATTGTAGCAGCGTTTTCTGAAATTCCCGTGGACCGCCGCGAGAAAGTAAAAGTTGGCATTGTTGGAGAAATATATGTAAAGTTCTCCAGCCTTGCCAATAACAATTTGGAGACCTTTCTTTACGAGCAGGACTGTGAGACGATGGTTCCGGGTCTTCTGGGATTTTTGCTTTTCAAAGTGGACAATCGGCTTGAGGACATTAAGCTGTACGGCGGCAGTAAGATCCAATATCATATAATCGCTTTACTTATGGATTATCTGTCCAAGATTGAAGGAATGCTTATACGGTCAGTCAAGAAATATCCCAATTTTATGGCACCCTCCTCTTTTACTCATATCAAATCTCTGGTAAAAGATATCATCGGCTATGGCAATAAAATGGGAGAGGGGTGGCTGCTGACGGCAGAAATGATGGAACTGATTGAACAGGGCTTTGAAAATATTGTATGTACACAGCCCTTTGGCTGCCTGCCTAATCATATCGCCGGAAAAGGGATGATTCATAAAATTAAGAGCATCCGCAAAGAAGCGAACATTGTCCCGATTGATTATGACCCCGGGGCAACGAAGGTCAATCAAGAAAATCGCATTAAGCTGATGTTATCCGTTGCCCGGGAAAAAGTCAGTGAGCCGCAACGGCGAACCGCGCCAGCAACATACCGCCAGACCGACGAGATTTATACAGCTGCGCGGTAAGGCCACCTAAAGTGTTCGTTTTTGTCCTTAGAAATGTTGAGACACTCTTATGGCGCAACTATATCATCTACCACATTCTACAAGCGCTACCATCCGGAGCAACCGCATGTTAAGTTGATCGAAAGATCTATATTTTATAAAATCACCCACTGCCACCATGTACTGAACCATAAAAAACGGACATTGAAAGAAATCCCCCAATCGTAGGATAATAAACTACGATTGGGGGATTAATCATGACACGAGAATATACGAAAATTCAAGGAATAAAAGAAGAAATATTAAAAATGTGCGAGGAAGGAAAAACACAAAGAGAAATCGCAGAGCATTTTGGTTTTAAAGACAAATACACAGTTAAAACATTTTTAAAAAGAGAACGGCGGAAAGAACGAGCACAATCATATGGAATACTTCCTCGCCGGCGAGGAAGGCCACCAAAAGGGTATATACCACCTGAGGCAGAGAAAGAGTATGAAATCAAACGACTGAAAATGGAGAATGAATTGTTGCGGGATTTTCTTCGCGCCGCTGGAAGGAAGTGAAAGCAACTGTTAAATATGAAGCAATCTACAGTAGGCGAAAGAAATATCCCGTGATGGTCATGTGCAGCTTTTTCGAAGTATCCCGCAGCGGATATTATGACTATGTGAAGCGCAGAGGCAAACCACACAAAGACGCACAACTGGCCAATATGGTAGATGAGTGCCAAAAACGTTGTGGCAAGACTTATGGCTACCGCCGTGTCCACATATGGCTCATGCGGGAGAAATTTTTGTATTTCAATCCAAAGACGATCCTGCGTGTTATGAACAAGTATGGCTTACTTTCGGAAATTCGCCGCCGTAGAAAGTTCAAGTGCATGGGACAGCAGCTACATAAATACGAGAACCTGCTAAACCGCAACTTCGTCGCCGACAGACCAAATATCAAATGGGTAACGGACATTTCCTACATCCATACTAGCCAGGGCGTACTCTATCTCTCCGTGATTCGTGATCTCTTTGACAACAGCATCATCGCATACAAAACCGGCACAGAACAGGCTGTAAACCTTGTTCTCAACACCATTAAAGCAGCCGTAGAAAAAGAGAAGGTCGCTGCCGAGTTGCAACTCCACAGCGACCAAGGGTTTCAATACATCTCTCAAGCATACTTTACCCTGACTCAACAGTATGGCATAACACCCTCCATGTCAAGACGTGGGAACTGCTATGACAATGCTATGGCTGAAAATTTCTTCTCTATTCTCAAAACAGAGTGCATTTACAGACATAAACTCAAAACTTTTGACGAAGCCAGATTGCTCATTGATGAATACATGGATTTTTACAATAACGAGCGCATTCAGACGAAAACGAGCCTGACACCGCTTGAAAAACGGAATCAGGCTGCGTAATTTCACGATATCCTGCGAGAGGGCTTTCTATTTGTGTCCGTTAACGCTGGGGCGGTACACCAGCAGCGGGTGATTTTTATATACAAGAAGTGAACATAAAACAATTCCAGTTTGCACGATATGTGGTGAAAATATTGATATAGTTGATTAATTTGAAAACAAGCTTGCGATTTCTTCCCCCGCCGAAGGCGGGGGAAGAAAATGACGTTTTATATATAGCCAATTTTATGTTAATTGGCTATAATTTGTCTAGAAGATGGCAAAAAAACAACAATATTCCATTCCAAAGGGTCGGCTCGCGTATATGAAAACGATTTTTGGGGTTGAACGGGATCCACATATTCCGCCTGACGTGGACGTATGTATACAATATGTAAATCGTTGATTCGCATAAGACATCATATTGGTTAGCCACTAGATATAAATAATACTGAGCACCGCCAAAAAACGAAGCAATATTACCTAATTTGTCTTTTCGTTTTGTAAATTACTACAAATTCCATGTTTTTACAAATAGAAATATGAATTAAATCATAAATATTCATGCAAAAATAGTCCGCAGATGGAGGACGGTGTTCTGACACCAGAGATAATAAAGACTGGGCTTAAATTATACAAATAATTTCCTCGACACGAACCACCATTATCTTATGTATAAACTATATACAATTATAAAATTTTATGATAATATTGTTAAGCATAATTAAATAAAATGGGCTGATGGAGTATTGTTTTTAAATAAATCTAGTCAGCCGCCACGATTACAGGGGGTGGTTTATGTACGTAACAAGATCACAGTTCCCGAAGGGCAGAAAATACCGTTTTGCATTTATCGGCGGATCTCAAATTCAAAAACATGGGCGCAGGGATCACGCGCCAGACAGGAGAGGTACATAGATGGCCCACACAAAAGAACAACTGAAGCAAATCGCTTGTGCCGCGATCGACAAGAATCGCGAGAAAATTATTGCCATTGGTGACTCTATTCTTTCTGAGCCTGAACTTGGCTATAAGGAGTACAAAACGGCTGCAAAAGTTAAAAAGCTGTTTGAGGAGTTGGGGTACGAATATCAGGATGGGGTAGCCCTTACCGGCCTTATTGCCCCACGCAAAGGCAAAGAGACTAAGATGAAGGTCGCTGTGATGGGTGAGCTGGATGCGGTTATCGTCAAGGATCATCCCTTTGTGTGTAAAGAGACAGGGGCCGCACATGCGTGCGGACATAACTGCATGATTGCCGGATTGGCCGGCGTAGCTTATGCCCTTAAGGATACCGGAATCATGGAAGAGCTGTCCGGCGATATTGTTTTGATGGCAGTTCCATCTGAAGAATATGTCGAGATTGAGTATCGGAACTCCTTGCGTGAAGAGGGAAAAATCCATTTCCTCGGCGGCAAGCAGGAGTTTGTTAGCCTGGGCGTCATGGATGATATAGATATTATGGTGATGCAGCATACGGGAAGCCTCCCGAACGAAATTAAGGCCTTTGCTGGCGGGACCGGTAACGGCTTTACCGGAAAGCTCATTCGCTATATCGGTAAAGAGGCACATTCAGGCGGCGCCCCACACGAGGGAATCAATGCCCTGAATGCGGCAGAAATCGGTTTGATGGCTGTTCATGCCCAAAGAGAGACTTTTAAGGATGAGGATCACATCCGTGTCCATCCAATCATCACAAAGGGCGGAGACCTTGTCAATGTGGTGCCGGCTGATGTCAGAATTGAAACCTATGTCCGCGGCAGCAACATCGACGCTATTCTCGACGCGAGTGCAAAGGTTAACCGCGCGTTTAAAGCAGGCGGAGATGCGGTCGGTGCCCAAACCATTATTACAGAGCTTCCCGGATACCTGCCGTCTATTTTAGACGACAAGCTTACCGATGTCATGTACGCAAACCTGAAATCGCTTGTCGGTGAAGGTGCACGTAGAATGGCTCCTGCCGGTGGCGGTTCGACTGACGCCGGGGATATTACTTACCTGATGCCTGCTATCCAAGCTGTAATTGGTGGTTCAACAGGTGGAGCACACAGTAAGGAATTTTCAATTGTTGACAGAGAGCTTGCTTATCTGACAGCTGCGAAGGCACTTGTCACAACGGCAATTGATCTTTTGGCCGACGGCGCTGAGACCGGACTGGATATTAAAAAGTCGTACAAGCCGGCTATGACAAAAGAAGAGTACCTGACTAAATGGGGACATCTGTAAAAAGAAGCTGTTTAAATTATCCAAATAAGGAGGAAAGCTGTTTATGAAATATTTAAACTTCAAGGACTGGAGAGTTCACGCTTTTTGTTTTGCAATGGTCGTTGCAGCAGAACTTATGGGCAACTATAAAGTAAATCTCGGAATTCTGAGCTTTACCTTGCTGCCTATGCTCTATGCACTGGTTATGGGCGTTATTCTTGCCGTAACAAAGGTCACCACCAAAGAGATGATGAATACAGCATCGCCATATATCGGTATCAGCGTGTGCTTTTTAACAGCAAAAATGGGTTCCACAATCGGTCCAAACCTTTCTGCAGTCCTCAAGGCCGGCCCCGCGCTGATCCTTCAGGAGTTCGGAAACCTGGGTACGATTTTCTTAGCGCTGCCGGTCGCAGTATTAGTCTTTAAAATGGGACGTCAAGCAGTTGGTGCCAGCTTCTCAATCTCCCGAGAGGGATCTCTTGCGATCATCGGTGACCTTTACGGCCTGGATTCTGAGGAAGGTCAGGGCGTCATGGGCGCTTATATTACCGGGACATTGCTGGGTACGATTTTTAACGGTTTGCTGGCATCTTTTTGTGTCGGTATTGGTTTATTTCACCCCTACTCACTGGCGATGGCAGCCGGTACCGGTTCTGCATCCATGATGACAGCGGCCCTCGGTCCAATCGTCGAGGCGTATAAGTCAAATCCGGATATGGTCAGCAAAATTCAGACCTATGCGGCGTCAAGCCAGGTTCTTACAGGCTTGGATGGCTTGTATATGTCTTTGTTTATGGGGATTCCTATGACAAACTGGCTATACAAAAAACTTAAACGTGAAAAAAACCAACCCGCTCAAACAAAAGCGGAATCAAAGTAGAAGGAGGGAACAACAGTGGAAAAATGGGTAACAAGAATTAAGGTTTTAGTGCTCTCTGCCATTTTTGCTTCAATCGGCAACTGGATTAACACATGGGTGACAAAGATGAGATCGCCCACACCAAACAAAGTCATCATTTACGATCCACTTTCCGTTCTTCCGGCCCTGGGCGTTATGATCTTGATCATACTTTTTGGATACCTAGTGCAGGAATTAGTCGCGAAGTATTTAAAGATCAAGCTTCCCAGCATACTGTACATTTCATTGACCGCGATATTCCTCAGCATTCCAAACTTTTCCCCCATGGCAACCTATATGAAGGTCGAATTTAACAAGATTGGTCTGTTGCCGCTTTGCACCCCTATTCTGGCCTATGCCGGTATCGCTATCGGCAAAGACCTTGAAGGCTTCAAAAAGCAGGGTGTTGCCATTGTTTGCACGGCACTGCTCACATTCCTTGGTACTTATCTTGGCTCGGCCCTTATTGCCGAAATTGTTTTAAGGTTTACAGGCGCTATCTAAGACCGATAAAACCATGAAGTTTGTATTCGCGCTGTGATACATTACGAATACCATCAAACAAAGGCAGACCGTTTTGGCGGTCTGCCTTTTTGTTTGCGTATAATATTTATTGTTGGTAAATTATAACTACTTGCCATACTTATTTCAAATAAAGTGATAATAATGTTGCCGTTATTTTTTTCAGCCAGAGGCAGGGTAAATAGCGGCAATAATATAAACGGGAATTTTAACTGTGCTGGGCCTCTTCAGCAACAGCTGCGGCAACCACATCGGCAACTGACTTGTCAAAAACCGGAGGAATGATGTAGTCTGCTGATAGTTGTTCATCAGTTACCAACGCTGCAAGTGCCCGCGCGGCCTTTTGCTTCATGGCTTCGGTAATATCTTTGGCACGGGCTTTTAAAGCGCCCTTGAAGATGCCCGGGAATACCAAAAGATTATTAATCTGATTCGGATAATCCGAGCGTCCCGTTCCGATGACAGCCGCGCCGCCTGCTTTGGCTTCATCAGGCATAATCTCCGGTGTCGGGTTTGCCATCGCGAACACGATGCCACGATTCATCGTGGACACCATTTCTCTCGTGACAAGATTGGGCCTAGACACGCCGATAAACGCATCAGCGCCCTTCAGGGCATCAGCCAGTTTGCCATGCTCGTGGCCCACATTACTGATTTTGGCGATTGCCGCCTGCGCCTCGTTGATGTTTTCATCTCCGTCACAGATAATGCCGTTAATATCGCACATCACCACATTGCCAAATTTCATATCCAGAAGCAGCTTGCCAATCGCAATGCCGGCCGCACCTGCACCGTTAATAACGATTTTTACCGTGCCGTGCTTTTTGCCGACTACTTTGAGGGCGTTGATCAGTGCCGCAGCCACAACGATGGCAGTTCCGTGTTGGTCATCATGGAATACGGGAATATCGCAGAGTTCTTTTAACCTGCTTTCAATTTTGAAGCAGCGCGGCGCGGCGATATCCTCCAGGTTGATGCCGCCAAAGCTTTTGCTGATCAGCGCGATGGTCTCGATAATTTTTTCATCATCCTGCGTATCAATGCAGAGTGGGAAAGCATCCACATCACCAAATTCTTTGAATAGAGCGCATTTCCCCTCCATGACAGGCATTGCTGCTGCTGGCCCGATGTTGCCAAGTCCCAACACAGCGGTTCCATCGGTAATCACCGCCACAAGGTTGCCGCGACGGGTGAGATCAAAAGATTTTTGATAATCCTTTTCAATGGCACGACAGGGCTCAGCGACACCAGGTGTATACGCAAGCGATAAATCCTCACGGCTGTTGATTGGGTAACGGGAAACGATTTCAATTTTGCCTTTGAGTTGCTCATGAAGAGCAAGAGAATCCTGATAAACGTCCAAAACAAATGCCTCCTTCTTTATACCATTTTTTCTGGTTTTATGGCCGCATCGAACTGATCACCCGTCATAAGTCCGAGCTTTTCCACAGCTTCTCTCAGAGATATATTTTCTTTGTAGGCAAGCTTTGCGGTTTTCGCTGCGTTGTCATAACCAATGTATGGATTAAGCGCCGTAACGAGCATCAGTGAGTGATACAAATTATAGTGCATCTTTTCTTGGTTTGCAACAATCCCCGATGCACAGTGTGTATCAAATGAAACAATCGAATCGGAAAGCAGGCGTACCGATTGCAGGAAATTATAGATACAAACCGGCATGAATACATTCAGTTCAAAGTTGCCCTGAGAGGCTGCCATGCCAACCGCCACGTCATTAGCCATAACCTGGACGGCAACCATTGTGACCGCCTCACTTTGGGTGGGATTCACTTTTCCCGGCATGATGGAACTGCCTGGCTCGTTTTCGGGAATATTGATTTCCCCCAGACCGCAGCGGGGCCCGCTGGCGAGCCAGCGCACATCATTGGCGATTTTCATCATATCTGCCGCCAGCGCCTTGAGCGCACCGTGCGCAAGCACAAGCCCGCTCTTGCTGGTGAGTGCATGAAATTTATTTGGAGCGGTGATAAAGTTGATTCCGGTCAGCCCGGTAACGGACTGCGCGACCGCTTCAGCAAATCCCTTTGGCGCGTTAAGGCCGGTACCTACAGCCGTACCGCCCAGCGCAAGCTGACGGAGGCCTTTCATGCTGCTTTGAATCATCAGGCGGTCCTCGAGCAACATCTGTTTCCAACCGCTGATTTCTTGTGAGAAGCGAATGGGCGTCGCATCCTGCAAATGGGTTCTGCCAATCTTGATCACGTCTTCGTTCTCTTTTTCCAGGCGTTCAAAAGTAGCGGTAAGAGTATCAATTGCCGGAAGCAGCGCATTTTGCAGTTGGACTGCGGCGGCAATATGCATTGCGGTGGGAAATGTATCATTGGAACTCTGTGACATGTTAACATGATCGTTTGGATGAACTGCCTTGCCGATCAGTTTTGCTGCCCGGTGCGCAATGACTTCGTTCATATTCATATTGCTTTGCGTACCACTTCCGGTCTGCCAGACCACAAGCGGAAAATGCTCGTCCCATATGCCTGTGGAGACTTCATCACAGGCTGCGGCAATTCCTCCAGCAATTTCGCCGTCCAGTTTGCCAAGATTGAGATTGGTAAGCGCCGCTGCTTTTTTAACGACGGCAAACGCACGGATAATTTCCTTTGGCATTTTTTCCTCGCCAATTTTAAAGTTCTCGAAGCTTCTTTGCGTTTGAGCGCCCCAAAGCCTCGTTTCCTCGACCCGGATTTCGCCCATCGAATCTTTTTCTATCCGGTACTCCATATTTTAAAACCTCCTGATGGCAATATATTTTGAGTTTTTATCTAGTGCCTTGCAAAATCTAAATCTTTCATGGCTATGGGTTTAATATACAAGTTTAAGATGTTGCATTGTACTAGTGTGGATATATTTGCTCGATTGTTTGAAGCGCTGATGTCCTCAATGTTTTGTAGATACTGTTGCCATGAGTGTCCATTCCCACCACCATCGGACCGAAACAAGTGGCTTTCAGACTCCAGAGCGCTTCTGGAATGCCCAAGTCCATCCATGTCACATCGTCAATTTTTTCAATACCCTCAGCAAGCTGGGCCGCACAGCCGGGAGCTGCTTGCAAATAGACATATCCGTATTTTTGGCATGCATTGAGTGTATCTTCTCCCATGCCGCCCTTACCGATTATCAAACGAACCTTCATTTGTCCGACCATTTCAGCGTAAGGCTCCATGCGGATGCTAGTGGTGGGCCCGATGACGTTTAAATTCCAGCCATCTTTTCCTTTGAGAGCTACAGGCCCCGCGTGGAAGATTGCATTCCCCTCAAAATCTTTGGGCAATGGCTCGTTTTTTTCCAAAAGATCCTTTATGCGTAGGTGGGCCATGTCACGGGAGGTATATATTTCACCTTTGATATAAACCACATCGCCTGTTCGAAGCTCTCTTGTTTGATCTTCGGTCATTGGCAGTGTTAATAGCTTCATAAACTCTCCTTCTTCCGTCACAGGATAATTTCGGAATGCCCGTCGCGGTACAGACGTACACCAGCGCGTCTCGCGACCCAGCAGTGAAAATTAATGGCAACAGGGGCAATTGCGGTGTGCGTATGGGCAGTCATGATTTTGACGGCGAGCGCGTAGGTGTCGCCGCCTGTCCCGGCTGCACCGAGACCAAGCTTGTTGATGTTTTCCAGAAGCTCATCTTCCAGCGAGCGCAGAAGCGGGTCGGGGTTGACGTCGTCCCAACGACGGGTACTGATGGCGCGACGGCTCATTTTACAGGCAACGTCCATCTGACCGCCGATACCGATGCCGATACCGACCGGGGGACACGGCTTTCCGCCCGCATCTACGACCGTTTCAAGTACCAGACGCTTGAAGCCCTCATAGTCTTTCCCCAGCGAGGCAGGGGTCATTACCTTCATAATATTGCCCAGCTCAGCGCCGCATCCTTTTGCGCTGATGATCATTTCAATATAATCTTGTTCGGGACAGTAATCAAGTTCGAAATTTGGAACGCCGTCCCCTGAATTGTCGCCAGAATTTTGACGTGTCAGCGGATGGACGATGCTTGGGCGCAGATATCCCTTGTCTGTTGCCACTTTGATTGCCTCACGAAAAAAAGGTTTTACATCGCAGGGCATCGTTCCATCGCCATAGGTGACATAGATGGTTGGATAACCCGGGGACTGGCAAACCGCCTTGTCCTTTTCCTGCGTGAGTGCCACATTGTCCAGCATCGACTTCATCATGCTTTGGGCGGTCGAATTGGTTTCATGAGACAGCGCCTTTTTGAGAAGCCCGAGCACATCGGGCGACACGCCGGTAACAGCTCTGAGCGCAAGCTCATAAACGGTATCGCGCAATAACTGGTCTGTAATCATAGCACTCTCCTTTTTGTTATGAAAATAATTTTCCTTTAATGTTATTGATTTCTTCTAAATGCTGAATCTTGTCAATGATAGCATCTCTTTTTGCCGTAATAAGAAGTGGTGAGGTAATTGTACAGAATTTCGCGGTGATGGCATTCCAGTCCATTGGATTTCTTTCGTCGCCCAGTGGGTATTCAACCCGCTTTATTCTGGCTGTTCCATCGGTGAAACGAATTTCGACATTATGTATCCATTTGTCAGTATCCTGTTCATACTCTGCTTCGATTGCCTCATCCTCTTTCACAATAATTTTCTCCATCAATCTCTTGATTTTCGGTGCGGCAACGCACTCGGCACTGAAAACAGAATCCGTAACCTCACCGTAGGTGAGGGCAGCAGCAACACAGTATTGCAGACTAAATTTATGTGCATAAAGTGTCTGCGGATTTGGATTATCAATCAGGTTTACCGCATTGCGGTACGTTTTGATTTCAATGGTTTTGATCGAATTTATATCAAAACCGGGCTCCTCCATCATGAGCTGTACGGCATACACGGCCGAATGGGCATGACGGCAGCAGGCATATGGCTTGAAGCAGTCGTTTTCTACCTTAAACATGCCATTACCTAATCCGTCAAGAATTTTCTCCATGCTGTATTTTTGCGCTACCGCCTTTACAAAACCTTTTTCTCCCTCCAGTATGCGCGTCGCACCGGTAAAGCCAAGCTTTGAAAGCTCTGCGGAAAGGATACCATTCATGCATGCCTTGGCGGCATGCAGCGTTTTAGACATGGCACCATCGTTCATAAATTCCCACAACCCCGCCGCCTGGCTGCCTGCTGTGCCAAGGCAATGGTTCATCTCAGAGGCGTTCAACCCAAGCAGGTGTCCGGCGGTCACGGCTGCAGCAAAATTGCCGACAATACCTGTGGTATGCCAGAACCAGTAGGAGGAAGGAATAATCGCTTCTCCGATACGTGCACCTGTTTCAAAGCCTGCTACGATTGCCGTGATAACCTCTTTCCCGCTCTTTTGAAGGTGTTCACCGAGCGCCAAGGCAACCGGGATCGTGACAACACCAGGATGGATAATCGAAGCCTTATGTACATCATCCAGATCCAACGCATGTCCACAAGCGGCGTTTAATCCGGCGGCATAACGTACATCTGTCATCGGAAAATCCGGATTCCAGACAGTGGCTTCCTCTTTAGCCCTAAGATGTCCGAAATATTGCCGCCAGATCAAGCTGGACGGATTGGTGCTGCCAGCTATCGTAACGCCAATTAGGTCAAGAATCGCTTTTTTAGAACTATCTATCGCTTTAAAGCTAAGATCGTCATAGGTTAGCGCCGATAAATATTCTGCGAGTTGTGCAGTGATCAATGTTTTCCCTCCAATTTTGCGAAGATAACGGAAGGCGGCCATATCGCAGACCCACCATCTGCAAAGTCCATCATTAAATTTTATGTTATTTTTACCATTTTTTATTATTCTATGATCTTTTCCCGTGCCTGAATCAAATGACTGCTCATGAGAGAACCTGCCGCGTTGCTGTCGCCTGCAATGATCAGCTCCAAGATCTCCTTGTGGAATTTCTGAGAGACTTTTGCATGTTCTCTTTCATTCAGGGTCATTTTCTTCGACGCGTTCAGGAGGTTGCCGAGATATTGATAGACACTCTCCATTACCTGGTTGTGGGAGGCGCGAATTACAGCGGTATGAAATTCTGTCGAGCCCTCTATCAAATCCTGATCAGCGATAATTTGGCGTTCCATGTCTTTAATCGCTTTCTGCATCTCGGCGATATCCTCATCTGTACGCCTCTGTGCGGCGAGATTCGCTGCCATACCTTCTATGCAAATACGAACCTCAAACAGTTCTCGGATGGTGCTGATCGGAATTTCGAGCGCAAAGTTAATTTTATCCAGCAGGCTGGAAATCTCAACGTTTTTGATATACATCCCTTCGCCGCTGATATTCACGACGACACCCATAAATTCCAGAATTTTCAATGCTTCGCGCACCGGGACACGGCTTACGTTAAACTGCTCCGCCAACTCACGCTCGGAGGGTAGACAATCCCCTTTTTTAAGTACACCAGTGAGAATCCGTTGGCCAATGGAAACGATTATTTTTTCGTAATATTTGTTGGGATAGGTATCAGTCCGTTTGTCAAGTGGCTTAAACATTGCTTTCCCTCAGTCTTATCCGATTATTTTGATTACTATAGTTGATTAACTTGAAAACAAGCTTGTGATTTCTTCCCCCGGCGGGGGAAGAAAATGATGTTTTATATATAGCCAGTTTTTAAGTTAATTGGTATACTGTTCACAGCGTCCCTTTTAAATGTAGTTGACAAAAAATATCATAAATCTATAAAAGTTAAATAAATTGTTTGAACTTTTATAATGGAATACCGGTATACCATAAATTTAATTTTAAAAGCAGACTATTTAATCTGCTTTTTATTGCTTTAAATTAATTATATGTTGCTCACATATATTTGTCAATATAATGAAGGAAGTAAAAATGCAAATATTTAGAATAGTCAATAGAACCCCCTCTGAAACCATCTGGTCACAGAGGGATTTTGATATGTCAAATTGCATCAGGACTTATTTTTTTAGTATAAACTGACCCAGCCTTTTTTCTGTCTGCTGACCGTTATATATTGCGAATTCGCCATTCATGATCACATGTTCAATACCCGTTGGTTTCATAAATGGATTTTTATAAGTCGCATTATCTGTGATCGTGTTCGGATTAAAGATGGTGATATCAGCTACAAACCCTTCCTTTAATACGCCTCGATCCTTTAACTCCAATATGTCGGCGGTCATTTTTGTCATCCGGGAGACCGCTGTTTCCAAAGAACATAAATGATTTTCTCTGGCCAATCTTAGAAATCTGGGGAAGGTTCCAAAATTGCGCGGATGAGGTTTGCCTAAATTTTCTTTTTCGCTTAGAGGCAGGCCGTAACCATCACTACCTATTGCAATATCTTGACCAAGCAGATACATGACATCTTTATCGGCCATCGCAAACATGATGCAGTCTACATTTCCATTGGCTTCAACAGCGACTTTTGCGATCGTGTCAGCCATGGATAACCCAAGTTCCTGGCTTAGCTCATAAATATTCTTGTCATCCGCAACAGGATATGCGCCATGTGTAGTCACAACGTAAAGTCCTTCTCCATCTTGTCGCGTCTGATAGTCCTCATTTAGAAAAGCTATGATTTGATCTCTTTCAGGGGTTAGCAGCCTTTGCGCTGCTTTTGCAACGCCGCCGTCAAGTGTCCACTTAGGAAATACGTTTGTTATTCCAGAAGATGCGGCTGTATAGGGATACATGTCGGCTGTTACTTTAATGCCGACTTTCTGTGCTTCTTTAATATTTTGAATTAGCTCGTCTGCTCTTCCCCATTGCTTTTTACCACTCATTTTTAAATGAGCAATATGTACTTTGGCATTTGTTTTTCGATTGATTTCATACATTTCATCCAAAGCTTCAAATATATGTGCGCCTTGATCTCTCATATGAGAAGTGACCATGCCATCATATTTTTTGACTACATGTCCTAACGCATTAAGTTCATCCTGGTCTGCAAAAACACCCGGCGCATAACCAAGACCTAAAGACAATCCCCACGCGCCGGATTTCATATCGTCGTCAAGAAGAGAGGCCATCATCTGCATTTCTTCCTCAGTGGCCTTCCTGCCCTCGAAACCCATTACGCTTGTGCGCAAAGCACCATGTCCTATCAGAGAAATCAGATTGGTGGACATTTTTTTATTTGCAGCCTTTACCTTGCTTAAAAATTCCTTAAAGGATGAAGATGCATAATATTTTATATCAAATCTTTCATCTTCGCCTACATATTTATACAAATTATCCATCTTGTCCTTTGGACATGAATAAATTGTCGCTCCGCACTGTCCGGCAACCTCGGTGGTTACCCCCTGGCATATTTTTGATTCGCACCTTTCATCGACTAAAAAGGCTGTGTCTGAATGTGAATGCATGTCAATAAATCCGGGTGCTATTACAAGTCCGGATATATCAATTGTTTCTTTAGCCTGATCCTGTATACTACTTAAGATTTTAGTGATCTTTCCGTCTTCCACGGCGACGTCTCCGATATAAGACTTACAGCCGGTTCCATCGCAGATGATCCCGTTTTTAAAAATAATGTCCTGCATAACTTACCTCCATTAATAGAATTTATAGTTGATTGCTACATTGTCAAGCCAAATGCGACAGTTCGAGCAGAAAGAGCTGGGAAGGTGTATTCCAATTAAGACATTTTCGGGGTCTATTGTTTATAAGCAGAAGAGAAGAAGATAGGTTTTGATGTGAAACAGTTGACAGAACAGTACCTTTCGGAAAGAACTCTCTGAGCAAACCGTTACCGTACTCATTGCTTCCTCTCTGATGCGGACAATATGAATCAGCGAAATAAAGAGTTAAGTCTAGATCTTTCTGGATTACATCATAACAGGCAAATTCACCGCCACGATCTGTTGTTGCTGTTTTGAATGTGCCTTGTGGCAATAAAGTGTGCAGGTGCTTGATTGCAGCTTCCATGGAAGCTGCCGTTCGATCAGGAATGGGAACGGCTGTATAGAACCTTGTTTTTCGTTCCACAAAGGTGGCCAAGCAACCGCTGGAACCCCTAGAGAAAACCACCGTATCAAGTTCCCAATGCCCAAATGTTTCTCTGGTATATACCTCTTTGGGTCTCTTGTGGATAGAAGTACCACGAGCATAATGCGCAAGATTTTTACAGCTTCTCTTTTTTCCATTACGGCGCAGCACATCTGCGGTGAGTCCGTTCAGTCGTCCGGCATAAAGCCAGTTGTATATGGTTTTAAAGCTCAGTTGGCTTGAAGTAACGGTATGTGATATTTGTTCTGGCGACCAGGTCTCTTTCAGCTTTTCTGCCACAGCTGCGCACAACTCCTCGTTCCATTTCCCTTGAGGTTTGCTGTTGTGCCGTTTCTTCTGGTAATCCAGTTGTGCTTCTTCTGCGTTATACGCTCGGGCACCGTAAAAACGTTTCAATTCTCTAGCGATACTGCTGTGGTGACATCCCAGACGTGATGCGATTTTCCGGGTCGTATATCCGATTTGACGGAGTTCCTCTATCTTTCCTCGTTCGAATGTTGTAAAATGGTGGTGGCTCATGGCTGCCTCCTTGTGTGAATGTTGTTGTTGCAAACTCTATTCTACACGTTTTGGCTGCCTTGGGCTATCTTTTTTCTGTCGCATTTCATTTTACAATGTAGCGATTAACTTGAAAACAAGCTTGTGATTTCTTCCCCTGCCGAGGGCGGGGGAAGAAAATGACGTTTTATATATAGCCAGTTTTTAAGTTAATTGGCTATATTTCTTTCGCGGAGCAATTATAACCATTTTCCAGAATACAAAGACACATTCAACTATACAAAAGTATATCATTATTGCATCGTGCTCTGCAATAACTTGTCCGTAGTGAAACTCACCAATGATTTCTCCCTTTTACATGCATGTACAGAGGATGCGATATTATCTCATTAGCTCTTAAATATATAGATTGTACAATAAGCAATATTATAGACATAACAAGATAACAGGAAGCGCAAGCCGGTCAGGCGGCTGGCTGTGACTGATCGGACTCATCCGTGATACCAGCCTGTTTACAGTTCTTAAGGTGCTCTTCATAGGTTGCGGCATAATAATAGTTTCTCTGATTATCCACTACAAAATACAGATAATCAGTATCATCCGGGCTGACAGCCGCTTTAAGAGCCATGTCGCCGGGGTTGCAAATCGGACCCGCCGGTAAAGCTGCGCATTTATAGGTGTTGTAATAAGAGTTATATCGATTGATATCATCTGAGAGATTAGGCTTCACATATCGCTCAATGTAATAAATTGTTGAATCAGCCTGCAGCTTCATACCCGCCTTTAGCCGATTGTGGAAAACAGAGGAAATCTTTCCGAGCTGTGATGGATCCCCTGTTTCCTTACTTAGTATCGAGGCGAGGGTGATGATCTGGTCGATTGTCATGTCCGGATAGCTGTAATCAACGATATGATTTTCGGCACCGCGAATCATCCGACCGAGGACATCCTGGGCCTTCATGTCTATGTAAAACTCATAAGTATCGGGGAAAAGGTAGCCTTCCAGCTTGTAACAGCGGTTAGAATCGGACGGAATCTTGCTTACAAGTTTATAATAGCTGAAGTCGTAGGAGTTTACCGTTGCCAGAAAGCCAGCCTTTTTGCAAACACCGTTTGATTCCAGCAATGTACCAATCTGGGAAACGGTGTATCCTTCCGGGATGCACACTGATACGGTAACCACCTGCGATGCGGTGGATGATGTTGTGGAAGAAGCATCGCCGGCTGTTTGAGGGGTATTAATGCTTGATTTATCCGAGCCGGATGAGAGGGAGGCAGAATTTGAAAATTGCGATTTCGAAGCGGAATCGTTCCCGGCAGAGCTATGAATTGGCATTTTTACTCGACGTATCGGCAGAACTTGTTTCGCTTATTTGACTGGAGCTTTGTTTAATTGCTATACTATCTGTTTGCCGTTTCACTGTTTGCGCTCTATTTTGACAAGCGGTAAACAGGACGCAAATAAAAAGAATAACAATTAACGAAATTAACTTTTTCATGATAATCCCCTGCTAAAATAATATCGAATGTTAAAAACATTCTGTTACATTATACCATAAATTTAAAGAATATGTAGTTATAATCGCCCGTCGTCAGAGGTTTGCCGAAAGAGGGGAGATGACGGGGCATAAAAATGGAATAACAAATATTTTTGCGCTTATTATACCATAAACCTTTTTAATCAGAATAAAACACATTACGTATTTGATCTTTAAGTAAGGGGATACATGTCCACAAATGAAAGTCAAACAAGACGTACAGGTGTCATATTCATGTGATATACTAAAAACAGAGGTGAGAACCATGCAAATGAGTAGGTTATTTGAAATTGTCTATTTGCTTTTAAACCGCCAAGCCATGACTGCAAAAGAGCTGGCAAAGCATTTTGAGGTGTCTACCCGCACTGTTTATCGGGATGTTGACACACTTGCGCAGGCCGGAATTCCCATCTATGCCAGTAAAGGCAGTGGTGGTGGCATTCGTCTGACAGAAAATTTTATTTTGAATAAATCTGTCTTATCTGAAGATGAACAGAAAAGCATCTTAACTTCACTGCATGGGATGAACGCTGTGCAGTTTGCTGATGTGCAGCCGGTGCTGGAAAAGCTATCGGCGTTATTTGGCTCGGAAAATGAGGATTGGATTGAAATTGACTTTTCTTCATGGAACCAGAACAACCTCACCAGCCATCGATTTGCTGCATTAAAGGGTGCTATTTTCACCCGGCATGTGGTAACCTTCCTGTACAGTGGAGCCAGCGGCGATACACAACTTCGCCTAGTAGAACCCGTGAAGCTTATTTTTCGGGGGATGGATTGGTATCTGCTGGGCTGGTGCCGAATGCGTAAGGATTTTCGCTTTTTTAAGCTGCTGCGGATGGATGATTTGACAGTGATCGAGGAAACGTTTACCCGCAGGCCACTGATCATAAAAAATGGAACAAGCGAAAACAAATATACTGTACTGCCAGTTCAGATAACAGCCCGTGTCGCACCTGAAATGGCGTATCGGGTGCGTGATGAATTCATACCTAAGCAACGGGAGCAGCAGCCGGACGGTGGATTTATTGTTCGAATAGAAATGCCGGATAATGAGTGGCTTTATGAATATCTGATGACCTATGGCGCGTCGCTGAAGATTTTGCAGCCTTTGTCTGTGAAAGACGAGTTGGTCCGCCGTTTGAATGCGGCACTGAACCAATACGAAATATGACATGCTGTTGTCAGATTACCTGTGATATGCTGGGTGTATCAAATAGAAAAGTGGTTATGAAGATGAATTCTAAAATGGTAAGTATAAGCGAAAAAACATTGGTGGGGCTGAGCGCCAAAACCGCAAACAATGATTCGAACATGGGAAAAATCATTGGAGGACTATGGGAAAGACTGTTCGGAGAGGGCGTCTTTTTCGCAATTCCAAACAAGTGCAACAACCGATCTATTGGACTTTATTCGAATTATGCAAGCGATGTAAGTGAGGGGTATGACATTACAGTAGGCTGTGAAGTCAGCAGTGTGGGTCAGCTTCCCGAGGGAACAGTTGTAAAAACGATTTCTGGTGGCCGATATGCCAAATTTGTGACGCATGGCAATGATGATCAAGCCGTAGGCAAACTATGGCAAGAGATTTGGAACCTTCCACTGGAGCGAACTTATACCGGGGACTTTGAGGAATACGATGTCGCGCCTATCGGCACACCAAGAGAAATACATATCTATATAGCAATAAAACAGCAAGGAGATTGTGATGGGAAAGATTGATTACAAGAAAAGATACAAGGACTTGTACTTGCCCAAAACAACGCCTGCAGAAATTAATGTTCCGCAAATATCCTTTCTTATGATCAATGGAAAAGGCAACCCCAATGATGAAGCTGGTGAGTACAAAGAGGGCGTTGACCTTTTGTACGCCCTCACCTATACCATTAAGATGAGTAAGATGCGTGGCGCAGCTCCGGCTGGATACTTTGATTATATCGTGCCGCCACTCGAGGGGCTTTGGTGGCTTACAAACAGCGACAAGTACGATTTTGCTCATAAGGACAAGTTTTGCTGGACAGCTATGATACGTCAGCCCGAATTTGTAACAAAGGAAGTGTTTTCCTGGGCATGCAAAGAGGTGCAAAAGAAAAAACACCTTGACACCGCAAAAGCGCGGCTTGAGGTACTTGAGGAAGGTCTTTGTGTCCAATGTATGCACTTAGGCGCTTTTGATGACGAGCCTGCCACAGTTGCAAAAATAGAGCGGTTTATTGCTGACAACAAACTGGAAAGTGATATGGGGGCTGCAAGACATCACCATGAAATTTATCTTTTCGATCCTCATAAAATCGACATTGTGAAAATGAAAACCGTGCTGCGGCACCCTGTCAGGAGGAAAGAGCATGCTTGAACAAGTACCAACGCGAGAAGATCTGATAAGCTTAATGGGCAGCAAGACATTTGCAGCCTGGGAAAAAATCTGTGGCTTCATAGCCCACAACTATCAAATGGACACGCTTTGGAATAAAGGCGGTAGGGGAGGAATTTATGAATATAAATTTCGCAAGGGTGGAAAAACACTCTGCGCCTTATACGCAAGAGAACAGCAGTTTGGTTTTATGGTGATCTATGGTAAGGCAGAGCGTGAAAGGTTTGAAATGATGAGGGCAAATTTTGCAGAAGATATTCACCAGCTTTATGATGCGGCAACCACCTACCATGATGGTAAATGGATTATGATCACTATGTCCGATGATACTTATTTTGAAGCTGCTAAGAACATGATTTTGATTAAACGAAATCCCAATAAGCGGAGTGGATGATAACGATGATAGACTACATTCCTGCCAAAACCATTGTATCCGGTTATGCACCAAACAGTAACTGGTTTGGCATCAATTACAACATGAACATTTACAAGGGCTGTTGTCATGGTTGTATCTATTGTGACAGCCGCAGCGAGTGCTATCATGTGGACGATTTCGATAGGGTGCGCGCCAAGACAAACGCGCTGGAAATTATCCGAAATGATTTGAGACGAAAGATGAAACCCGGTGTGGTAGGCACAGGCGCTATGAGTGACCCCTACAATCCTTTTGAAAATGAGCTGCAGCTCACCCGTCATGCGCTGGAACTGATTGATGCTTATGGATTCGGTGCGGCGATTGCAACCAAAAGCGACCTGATTCTACGGGATATTGATATTCTGAAAAGCATCAAGGAACACTCTCCAGTGCTCTGTAAGCTGACAATTACCACCTGCGACGATGCACTTTGTCAAAAAATTGAACCCAATGTGGCGGTATCTTCCCGCCGTTTTGAAGTGTTGAGAGAATTATGCTGTGCAGGGATTTTTGCTGGAATATTGCTGATGCCGGTACTCCCTTATCTGGAGGACAGCGAGGAAAATGTGATGGAGATCGTGCGGCTTGCAGGCGAGAGTGGCGCACGGTT
Source organism: Oscillospiraceae bacterium (assembly GCA_963664585.2). Lineage (GTDB taxonomy): Bacteria > Bacillota > Clostridia > Oscillospirales > Ruminococcaceae. Next base: position 106,189 of record CAXXEO010000009.1, read on the forward strand.
TATTTATCCTGCTTTTGGTATGACCCTGCGGCAGAATCAGAGAGAATGGTATTATGGCAAGCTGGACGAGCTGTTTCCAGAGCAAAATCTGCGCCAAAAATATCAGCAGCATTATGGTGATTATTATGAGTGCCGCAGCTCCCAAGCAAAAAAGCTGTGGAACGTGTTTACTGCCGAATGCGACCGGCTCGGGATTCTCTATAAAATGCAGGACATCATTGCGGGCTATAAGCAGGGATATGCACCTGCACAGCTGAGCTTTTTTTAAAAAGACAGTCAAGATGGCAGAAAAATCAACATTGTTAAGTTAAAGGCATAAGATCTGTCTGAATTAAGAATAGAAACAGCAGGCCGGAAAAGAGAAACAAAGGTCAAAGAGAGCCCCCATGAACACAAAGTTTATGGGGGCTTGTGTCTTTTATTAACAATATATAGCCAATTAACTTAAAAACTGGCTATAGTTAAAACGTCATTTTCTTCCCCCGCCTTCGGCGGGGGAAGAAATCACAAGTTTGTTTTCAAGTTAATCAACTATAGATCTAAGTTGCGATTATGCTTATATTGTGCATAGTGTTTTATTGATTTATATATAATTTAAACCAATCTAAGCTAAAATATCCTAAGCCAATATCAACTTTCAATGTACTTATATCTACTTTTTTTCATATGATTTAATCGCTGATAAATTGTTATAATCATATTTGATTTCTACTGTTTTACAGGCCTGCCTGTGATAGCATATTCTGGGAGAATGAGGAATACACCTCGATAATTACTTTGGCGGATCATGGTGCAAATAATAGTAACCATTTTAAAATTTCAGAATATAATAGCAGTAAAGAAATTGTGATATATTGCGTTTCATACTAATAATTTACAGGGCGGTGATGGTATGGAAGACTTTTATGATAATGTACATTATAAAAGCGGTTGGAAGCCTTTAGCCAAAGAAGATGATTCGACCATTTTAAATACATATAAAAGCGCCGAAATTCTCCAAAAAGAAAATACGAATAGCGATATAATAAAATCGGATGAAGTAAGCGACACACCTGAAAATAATGATATTTTGAAGATGATCTCTGAGGTCAGCACTAGAATTGATGCGCTGAACCGTTGTATGACTGAACAGAGTGAAAATATAAATAATTTACTTAGTCTTATGAAGGCGGAAACAACAGCGAGTAAAAAAAGCACATTAGGATCTTTTTGGAAATGAACTAGTTTAGGGGTGTTTTACGGTGCCTTTCGGTCATTTTATTGTGGCTACAGATTTACATAAAATACAGGATGTCACTTCATATGTCTCGTTCGCATACACTATATTAGCATAAATTTATAGTCACTATTCCAACTATATCGAGGAGTGATAATCATATGAGTGACAGCGTAAACCAGGAAACACTGGATATATTTGCCAGAAGAGTGTTGGCGAAAGCAGAGCTGACTCAGGTACAGGAGGTTTTCCAGGAAAATTACACAGGTGCCGCGCCTTTAGGTACAAAAGGACCTTTAAAGTTATTTATAATTAATCATGGAGCAACAAACACTACAGTTCCAAACAGCAATTTCGGATCGCCTGTCAAGTGCGTGAAACTTTGTAAAAGAATACTTGACGAAGACCCTAGAAATACGATCATATGCACCCAGAAATCAAAGGTTATCTTGAACTTTGAATTAGTACTCATCGTAGAATATGAAGATAATACATTTGATGTATTAACCCTGCCCAAAAATCTCTCGTCAAGATTACAGTACAATGTCACGACAACCAAAGCATTTGTGGAGTCAACCGTAATTGATGCAACAGGAGCACCTGTTGTTCAACATCAGAATGTGACTCAGCCCTATGAAACGCTGGTCATCAAGTCCACGGGGGTAAATGCATACACCAATTTCGAATACACGGTCAACATACCTCTTGCAAGCTTCAGTGCGGTTTTGAGAAAATGTGAGCTGAATGACCCGACGCTACAGTCTTATATTCTGCTGAGAAATCTGAACTACGAGGTAGATGTGCTCGACCAGTTCCAGGTCTTTACAGCCGCGGATAATTCCACCAGCATCTGGACAACAATCGTTGAGTTCTCGTTGTTTGAGGATATTATTGATAAGCTTGGAATCGATCAGGACATTGAGATTATCGGTACACCCGAATATGTTTGCACGGATACCATCTGTTAATTACGATCTAGTACTTTGATGCAACTAAATTCTATATGACAATGGATTAAATGCGCTTGTATATTTCTCCCCGCCTTCGGCGGGGAAATATACAAGTTTAAGATGAGGCAATATACTAGTCTTAAAACAGGGAGGCAGGCTTAAAGCTTGCCTCCCTGTTTTAAGATGTCCGGGTAAGATAATACCTCAAAGTCTATTGGCGAACTCCAGACAAATATGATCGGATGGTTTACCAGAAAGATACCCCTCTTACCGAAGGAGAATATGGCTGCAGAAGCCAAGGTGTGTAAGATACCAGCCCAACGACGGTGTCTGCTCCTGGCGTATTGGGCCCCGCGCTGCTGCCCCACCAGTTGTTGAGCGCGTTTATGATATTTGCGGAATTGTTGACCAGACCCGTTGTGTTGCCGATAAAATTGTTATAGTTTATGAGAGGTGCAGACGAGGTGGCGGAAACGCTGATGCCTACACCGGAGTTTTCAATGGTGTTTTGCGTCACAGTTTGTGCAAAAGGACTCCGCAGCAAAATGCCGAATAACTGAGCGCCGGTAATATGATTTGATGTAATGGTTACAGGGCCTATCATGCCGGAACTGGTTACGATTCCTTGCTTGACGGCCTGACTGATCGTATTGCTTGCAATTGTTACATCAGAGGAGAAGCCGCCAATTCTGATACCGCTGTTGTCATCGGTTGGATTAATAATATTATACACTTCATTATCGTGTATATTGATATTGACTGCCGAGTCTACATTATCATTTCCCCAGACGAAAATTCCAACTGCTTCACTGTCGGTGTTATCATTGTTTCCAATATTATAGATAATGGTATGATCGACTTCCAGCCCGTCTGTCGGCCCACTGTTAATCCCATAACTTCCGAAACTGGCCGAGGGACGTGTCATCGATCCAACATCATGGATAATGCAATTGGTAATGCGAATGTTGGTTTTTCGTCCCGCGTTATAGGTTACTACACCAGATGCGTCGGCAGTTCCGACATAATCTGGATTGGTAATTGTAAAGCCATTCAGAATTACATTATCGGCTTCAATGCTGACGAGATAATAGGACGCAGCAGGCGGATCAATAATGGTTGAGGCTGCGCCTGCGCTTGAAACCAGTGTCAGGGACTTGTTAATAACAATTTCTTCCATGTAAGTTCCTGCTGCAACCAAGACTGTATCGCCTGGGTTAGCCATGTTAATGCCGCCTTGGATGGTAGCTGAATCAGCAGGCACATTGATTGTTGCCATGGCAGAATCTCCATTCTATAATTTCTTTAACAACAGTAATTCATAAAAAATTATAATGACACTTCAATTCAGAGAATCAAGTCAGATATGCCAATTTCTGTCGGTTACCAAAGTGTTTAATATGTTGTCGACAGATTTTTCGTCCAAGCCAGAGCTGCTGGAAAGAATAAGCGCTTTTATTTTACCCTTCCCCAGTGTGATCGGGAAAAAGCCGATGGAAACAGCCAGCTGGAAACTGCTGTCCGGCAATTTGCTGCAAATTAAATTCGTCCAGTTATTATCCCGTGCGAAAGCCAATCTGTAATACAAAGCGGCCGTGTTTTTATCAGGTATATATTTGTCCAAAATCCGAATTGTCTCTGATGGACGCCTGAAGGCAGATGTTTGACCGATAATTAGAGAGCTGATTAAGTTATGAATTTCTTGCAGGATTTCTTGTCCCGGACTTCCAGGGTCATTGTTTTTCATTGACAAGAAAAAATCCAGCCTTTTGTTTTCAATGCCGTCCAAATATTTGTGGGCAAGCCAGCCAAATAATTTTTTGATATGCTCAAGACGGTGCGAGTCTATATGATAAGCAATTAAATCCGCTGACAAATTCGCAATCAATTTTTGTATCAGGACATTCAAATCGTCTATAAAATAATACTCATCTATTGTTCGCAGTAGTTCATCATAAGAAAGACCCCTTGCGGGAGCGTTGTCTCGATAAGTCAGAACCGCGTCTACTCCTGAGCTGCCATACTGGCCAAGCTCATATAGCAACTCAATATTGTTAAACAGGCAGGTATCAAATATTAAAAGGTCAATGGACCGGCCAACGGTCTTTTGAGTATATTCGATGACAAGCGATAGCTCCGGAATACCCATAATATAGGGTCGATCCTGACTGTAATCATTCATCATCCCAATGTATTCGCAGGAATGCCCTCCCAAAATAAGCATGTAATGGGCCGAAGGATAATTTTGTATGCCCCACCGTAAAAAATAATACAGACACTGGGGATCGGCCATATTTTGATTGCCGAGCTCTTCCAATAAGGTTGACCCTGATTTGCTGATACAATAACGTCTTACCCCGCTCCATATGTCATTTGGGTCAGGATCATTATTGTCAGGTCTTAAAATCTCTACGGCAGACTGATCCAGGCGTCCGATTTGCAACAATATAACAATATCATTCTCAATAGCCGTTTTTTCTAAATCATGTTTTGCCGCAGCCATTTCCGGTTCCAGTTCGTTATTTCCGTTAAGATAAGCAAGGACGACCCATTTCGGAAAATTAAGCATACAATTCGCATCCTTACACATAATTCGCTAAAGCCATTCGATTTTGCTTGTATCAATACTTTCAGACTTTTTATTGATAGTGTGCTTCGGCCGGTTTTATGCATATAATTGTTTTTAAATTAACTTTTACAATATTCATTGCTCTTGATTTGTCAAAAAAATCACAATATATGCTTTGATTTCTGCGTTTTCTCTCCCTGATTTTGTTTATTGATATAGTTGATTAATTTCAAAACAAGCTTGTGATTTCTTCCCCCGCCGAAGGCGGGGGAAGAAAATGTATAGCCTGTTTTAAAGTTAATTGGCTATATCGGCTAAAACATCGTCTTTACTGGCTTAAAAATTAATGCTACAGAATCATGATGAAACGCAAACTTTTTGAATATTAATTTCACTTTTTTTATGTGCCAATACAATTATTGAGTCATATTGACAAATAGTTTTCCATAATGTATAATAAACGCGATAAAGAGAAGAATAAAGGGCAGGGCAGGATGGAAGGTGATCAGGTGGATCAGCGCGGAAAGGACTACCTATTGATTGATCGAAAAAAATATATACAGGTGATGGCACAAAATCTCCCGGTACTTCGAGCGAAGCTCAGCATTTCGCAGACTGAGTTAGCAGAGATGATAGGGGTGACCCGCCAAACGATTTCCGCTGCCGAAAGCGGCGCACGGGAATTGTCCTGGACCAATTTTGTTTCGTTGCTCTATATCTTTACTCTGAATGAAGAAACGGTACCGCTACTAAAGACATTGGGGATTTATACGCCGGAGCTTGCTTCGCTTTTTCAGGTGGCTGGCCTGAACAAGCTTAAAAAGAAAGATGAAGCCTCCGAAAACCAAAAGTAAAGCGGGTGAAATGATGGCATATATTTTCAGGACTTACAGGGAAAGCAGCCTGACCGATCAGGAACTGGAAAATTTAACTACCTTTACGGTGGGCTCTGATGGAAAGGATACGATTCAAATCACCGATTGCGAGCTTGCCAGACGGCATCTGCGGATTGAACACAAGGAGCAGGGCTGGAGCTGGCAGTCGGCACGTCCCCTTTCGCACAATCAGGGAAAAGCTTCCTCTGGCTTGTTTGACACGGGGGAAATTTTGATTCTCGACGCACAGAGGCATCTCGCGGTGGTTATTATAGAAATTAGTCCGGACAACGCCGAAATTGTGGATCTCTCCGGGCAGGGGACGGTTCTTATCGGCCGGGCTTCGTCTTGCGATATTTCGGTCGGAAACAGGCTTGTCTCGTCAAAGCACCTGGAGCTGCGGCGAACCGCCGACGGCTGGTCTGCGCGCGATCTTGGCAGTTCCAACCAAACCTACCGCAATGGGCAGCGGATGAATCAGGCCGATCTGGTCTCCGGCGATGTACTGGATATCGGCCTCTGTCGCCTGATCCTTACTGGAAATTCGCTGACCGTCTCCTGCGTCGACCCGATTAAGGTCAATATTCTGCAGAACTTGACTGTGCGCGCCGCACAGAAGCCCGGCGATGAATATCCTTACCTGTTCAAGCGCTCACCGCGTTTAATGGAGGACCTCCCTACGGGAGAGATCGAATTTCAGACTGCGCCGGATATCGGTGCCAAGCCGTCGATTAACTGGCTTGGCGTCCTGCTGCCGTCGATTGCCAGCGTTTTGGTTATGCTGGGGGCCAGTTTTATGTTGGGCGGCGCTATGACTATGCTCTATTTCAGTGTACCCATGACTCTTGTGGGACTGATGATGTCCATTTTTAACTATCGCCGTCAGTGCAAAGAATACGAAAAAACCGAACATCTCCGGTTGGAAAAATACGATCAATATCTCTCCGAGCAGAAGGCTGTGATCGAGGATCGACAAAGTAACCAGTGGCGGATTCTCACCACCGTCCACCCCGTGACCTCCGGCTGTCTGGCCATTGCCGCAGAACCGGCCAGGCGGCTTTGGGAGCGGCGGCCTTCGGATCATGATTTCATGGAGCTGCGGGTGGGGGAGGGCCCGGCGGCATCCTGCGTGACCTTTCATCTTCCTAAGCAGACGCTCGTCCTTGAGGAAGACGCGCTGGCCAATCGCCCCCAACGTCTCGCGGACGGCTACCAGACGGTAGCGCACTGTCCGGTGACATGCCCGCTGAATCGGTTTCCTACCTGTGGCATCATAGGCGAACGGAGTGCGGCCCTGACCGTGGCAAAAAATATGCTTCTTCAAGCGGCCACCCACCACAGCTACGAAGACCTGCGGATCGTGACCGTCTGCGGAAAAGAAGAGCTTTCAAAGTGGGAGTTCGTCAAGTGGCTGCCTCACTCCTTTGACGATGACAGGAGCGAGCGGTACATCGTCGACAGCCCCGCCGCGGCAAAACGTGTCTTTACAAAACTGACTGAGCAGCTGTCCCAGCGATACCAGAACGAGGGAGTTTCTCAGAAAGGAAGCTCCGTGTCCGTTCCGTATTACCTCTTCCTTTGCGCGGACGAAAGCCTTCTGGAGCACCAGCCAATTATGGAAATGCTCGTCTCCAACGATCCCGTACTGGGAATCGGTGCGCTATTTCTTTTCGACGAGATAGACCGATTGCCAAAGGAATGTACGAATATTTTAGAGGCGAAAGGGAAAAAAGGCGTGATCTATTCCCGCGACAACGCTGCCGGACAGGCGGCTTTCACCATAGATTCGATGAAGGAGGAGGGATATGAACTCTTCGCAAGAGCTCTCGCTCCGCTTCGAACCGAGGCAGCGGCAGGCAAAAACGCCCTTCCTGCTTCGGTTTCTTTCCTGCAAGGTTATCGGGCAAGAAAACCCCAAGAGATCGACGGCCCCACCCTCTGGGCGCAAGCGCGGCCTGAACAGTCAATGTCGGTGCCGATCGGGGTCAGCGCCAACGGTGATCCTTTTCTGTTTGACATTCATGAGAAGCACCACGGGCCGCACGGCTTGGTGGCCGGTATGACCGGCTCAGGCAAATCAGAGATGGTACAGACCTGGATTCTCTCGATGGCACTCATGTTTTCGCCCGAGGCGGTTTCCTTTGTCCTGATCGACTTTAAGGGCACCGGGTTGATTTTGCCGTTTCGCAACCTGCCCCATCTGGCGGGTACCATCTCGGACCTTGACGGCAACATCACCCGTAACCTCATCGCGCTGGAAAACGAACTCACCCGCCGTAAGACGCTGCTGGACGAACATGGGGTCAGCAACATTGCTGCTTATCTCAAGCTATACCGGCAGGGCAAGGCGGACGTTCCGCTCTCCTATCTGTTTATCGTCATCGACGAGTTTGCTGAATTCAAGGCGCAGTTTCCTGATTTCATGCAGGCGGTCAACCGGGTTTTCGCCATCGGCCGAACCCTCGGGGTACATATTCTGCTGCTGACGCAGAAGCCCACCAGCGTAGTAGACGAAAAAATGAGTGCCAATACCCGCTATCGTTGGTGTCTCAAGGTTGCCAGCTCGGCTGACAGCAAGGAGATGCTCCACCATTCCGACGCCGCGCGGATCACCAATCCCGGCCGGGCCTTCGTGCAGGTGGGCGAGGACGAGGTGTTTGAGCAGATCCAGTCCTATTGGAGCGGCGCGCCATACAATCCCTTTCGAGATTTATCTCTTTTACGCTCCACCAAGGTCTCGGTGGTAGACCTCTATGGCTTTCGCAAAAACTATGAACCGGAAAAGACCACTGGTTATCGTGCCGAGCGAAACGAGATTGACGCTATTGTGGAATTCCTGGACGAATACACCCGTAAAAATGAGATTTCCAGAGCAAAGCGCATCTGGACCAGCAAACTGAGCGCCGTGATCGAACTGGATCAGCTTTTGCAGATTGCCTTCGACGGGGAACGCTGGAACGAAAACGCGTACGGCCTCTGCCCCGCGGTCGGTATGCTTGACGATCCCAGAACCCAGTCACAGGTTCCGCTCCGGCTCAATCTGGCCGAGGAGGGACATGCGGTTGTGTACGGCGCGCCGGGCACCGGCAAGACAACCTTTTTACAGACGCTGATCATGTCGTTGGCTCTCTCCTATCCGCCGGACATGGTTTCGCTTTATCTGATGGACTTCGGCGGAGGAAGCCTCAGTCTTTTCGGCAAGCTGCCCCATGTAGGCGGGGTGGTTAGAGACGCAGAGGAAGAGAAGATCGACAAACTCTGCGGGATGCTTTCCCGGGAAATCGAGCGGCGCAAGGCTCTCTTCTCCCGGTTTGGTGTGGTAAGCATTGATTCTTACCGCGAGGTAAGCGGCGACAGGTTACCCTATATTGTGCTGATTCTAGACCATTTCGCCCCGGTGCTGAATCTTTATCCGGGGCTTGATTCGTTCTTCCAGCTTCTCACCCGGGAGGGCGGAAGCTTCGGCGTCTATCTCGTTGCGACGGCAAACGCACAGAACGCCGTTTCCTACCGCATTTCCCAGAACATCAAAACGGGGATCGCCCTGCGAATGGCCGATAAGGCGGATTATGCGGCAATCGTCGGGAGAACCGACGGAATCGAGCCTGAAAACCTGCCCGGACGCGGTTTGTTTAAGGGAAAACCGCCGCTGGAATTTCAAACGGCGCTCCCCGCCCAGGGCCAAAGCGAGAACCAGAGGGTGGCGAACATTCGGTCACTGGCTGCCCTGATGGATACCAAATGGAACGGCCGGCGGCCAGCGCCTATCCCGGTGATGCCGCAGACCGTCTGCTCCGGGGAGTACCGGACCGACGGTTTGATGGTCGGCCTCTCGGTCGAAACAATCAAGCCAGTGACTCTGAATCTTGCCAAGGAACAGTTCCTTCTGATTTCTGGAGCCGCAAACAGCGATCGAATCGGGCTGTTACGGGCTCTGACTGCGCAACTGCCTGAGGTTCTTCCCGGTGCCAAGACAGCCCTCTATGACTCGGACGGCAGCCTTTCTGTCCTGTGCTCCGGCGCCGAGTGCATTTCGGATCCGGGGTCGTTCGACCAGTATATCGCCGGGCTTATGCCGGTGCTTCAGCAGCGCAGAGAACGAGTGCAGTCCGGCGGCCCAGAGGACAAAACGCCGCCCATTGCGATCGTGATTGAGGATCTCGGGCGGTGCTTTGACGCAGCCAGCAACGATACGGTCAAGCGGCTCGCCAGTATCGTGAACCTGGGGCGTGGCTTAAAAGTATTTCTCATCGTCAGCGGACGGAATGATGACATCGGACGACTGTACCACGGCGGTGATCCTTTTACCATGAACATGGTTGGGAAATCCGCAGCGCTGCTAATCGGCGGCAGTTTTCAAAGCCATGGCGTGTTTCGGTCAGATGGCCTCGGCTATACCGACGCGGCGGCCGAACTCACCGCTATGCAAGGATATCTGGTGACTGGGCCGGACGTGCAGAAGATCAAATGCGTACAGCGCTAAATAAGGGGTGTTGACATGGAAACGATGGAATTAACGGCAAAGGAATTGCTGTTTGTGGCTGCGCAGCTTGGAGCGGAGAACTTTTTCGGCTTGCCGGACCCCTTCTTTGGTATGGACGAGGACGAGATCGGCCGGGAGCTTTGTTCTATTCAGTTGACCCTCGTGGAAAAAGGCCACGCAAGTATTGGCTTTGACAGTGCATTCGACCTGCTTCCGGCGGCGGCCGAGCTGGTTTCGATTTGTTCAGGCTGCGACCGCTGTATCCTGACCGACCTGCTATTTCGTGGTGATGCACAGAAAAGCTTGCGCTTCTACCTCTGTGGGGAGCGTGCAGCCCAACTGATTGTGGGCGGCGAACAGCTGACTCTGTGCCAGATCGACCCAGCGGAGATCGCAAAGCGGATCTGTGAGGCGATGGACTGGCATGAGCAGGAGGAGTCCGGCGCGGAGGAAAATAGATTGCTGTCCTTTCTGGTGCTTTCCGAGGCGCAGCGCATGGCACAGCGCGACCCTGAGCGGGCCGCGGCTCTGCTGAGGCAGGAGGGGTGCTCCGACCGGATGGTCAAAATTCTACTGGAAGGATTTCAAAAAAAAGCGGATTACCATACTGTTAGTGTGGCGGATTTGCAGGACCGCAGCCTCGACCATTTGGTCTGTATCCGTGCAGCAGCCGGTTCGGTTAGAATCTCACCCCTCTACGATGAGGCAGAAAGTTGGAAAATAAGCTCGTTCGGCGTTCAGGGACTGCAAACGGCGCTTCACTCTTTTTGTGAGATAAAATCCCGTGCGGAGGGAGGCGTTGAAAAACAATGAAAAGCTATGAGAATGTCATTGTAACTGTTCGACTGACCCCAGGTGGAAAAAGTCTCGACATGGAGCTGCCTTCCTTTATTCCCATCGAGGAACTGGGCCAAAGGATTCTCGAAACGCTGCGGGTCTTAAACCCAACAAGCTATCTATCGATCGAAGGTTTGCGTTTTTGGGACCACGGCAGAGAGATCACAGGAACGGATACGCTGGCGTCAGCCGGCCTTTGGGACGGAAGCATTTTGGACATTACAACGCATAAGGAGGTGTAGCGGGGATGGCAAAGATTCGCGTGGATTACGACAACGCCCGGGCGAACGCCAATCGGCTGCGGTTGGCGGGGGATTCCTGCTCCGCCTCGGCACAGTCGATGGAGAAAAGTGCAGCTTCGGTGGAACAGTATTGGAACGGCGCATCATCGGATGCCTTTGTACAGCTGATGAAAGGCTGGAGCGGCGAGACCCGGGCTATCGGACAGGATTTGGATGCGTTGTCCGCCCAAATCACTCGGGTGGCTAGCGAACTGGAGGAGAAGGAGCGACAGCTGCAGGCGAGCATCAGCAGAGGTTCGTCTTTTGCCCCAAGCAGTACTTCGCCCGTCCAGACGGCCGTTAAAAGCGTCTCAACTCCTTCGACCGGGAGCAACACGACCAAAAATACGGCGCGAACCCTCGCACAGACCGCCGCCAAGCTGGTGGCAAAGTTGCTTGGAAAGGGGTGACAGCTGATGGCCAAAATTAAAATCAATCCCCTGAATATTTCGGCTCTGATTTCCGGCATACAGCTGGAACGGGCAAAGCTGGAAACCGCCGCTGATACAGTGGCACGGGTACAGTCCGGACTGGACATGGAAATTGCCGCCACAGGCGACATTGAAAGTTTGCTTGCTTCGCTGCGCAGCCGGATACAGCGGCAGACACGCCTGTTGGAGCGATACGAAGCACTGCTCAGGCAGGTGAACGACCATTTTATCGCCGCTGATCAGCGAATTTCCCAACAGGCAAAAGAGGTCGGTTATCTCTGCCGACAGATTGTCGCGGCGGCAGGAACGGGTGCCGTCTTGGCGGGCAGCGCTCTCTCACTGAAGGCGATAGCGAACCTCGCGTTCGTCGAAAAAGCCAACGGGCTGTTCGGAAAAGCAACAGGCCTTTCATGGGCTTTGGGAGAGATAAAAACGCCGCTGTATCATACGCTCTTGTCAAGTGGCACGGCGGGAATCGCGGGCGGCGTAAAGCAGCTGACCCTGAGTCCGGCCAAAACGGCGGCGGGCTTTCTCGGAGGCAGTGCGGCAACCCTGGCCCTTTCCACCATGATGTGCGGTGTTACCAAGACCGAAAGCAAAAAGAAGCAAGGCTTTTTTTCCAAGATTGGTAGTGCTGTTTCCAGTAGTGCTAACTGGTTTGGAAACAAGGTTTCCGACGGCGCGGACTCGGTGGCCGACGGCGCCAAATGGCTTGGCGGGAAAATTGTGGACGGCGCCAAAGCGTCAGCCGACTGGGCGTCCGATGCCTGTGATACAGTCAAAAAAGTGGCGAACACCAAGCCGGTTCAATACATCCGGGATATCGGAAGCAGCACCTTAGGCGTTGCAGGAAATACGCTATCCTTCTGCGTCGATGTGGCCAAAGGCGATTTTGCCGGTGCGGCGGTGGAAACCTACGACTTGATCAACAACTTTTTCGACGGCTCTCAGGATCTTGTTGCCGTCACTATGTATGGGATCGGGTATGGTGTGGAAGCATTCGGCGGTGACGCCGGGCGCTGCTACGACGAGGCTGAAGAATACCATAATATGGCCGGTCTGGCCGGTCAACTGCGCTATGACGGAATGGACGGAGTCGCCGATGTGATAGACAAGCTCGACACCGGCGCGGATCTTTACAAAACCGCCACCGGAATCGGCAAGCTGTTAGACAGCTGGGATAAGATCAGCGACGCCGAAAGCTGGAAGGAGATTGGTGAGGGACTGTTTAAGCAGAGCGGCTGGAAACTGCCGAGCCTTTCCAAATCGTCCGATATCAATGATACGCTCAAATACTACGACGATCTGGTTTCCAACTGGAAGACGGGTTACAAATACGTCGACGGCCTGCTGGATGAGGATTTCTGGAGTACCGTGAGTGAAAACACCAAGCTTGGCAAAATAGTGGATAAGGGCACCGACCTGATTGAGGCAGGAATGGATCAACTGAACGATCTGCTCCACTGAGTCGAATGAAAACAGGAAGATACGAAATCATTGAAGCGGGCATCCGCCGGGAGTGGAAACCCATCAACAAAAGGAGGCAGAATCGTGCAAGAACTTCGTCAAACCCAAGTGGCACTGCGCCAGGCGGAAGAGCTGCTGCAGCAGAACGCCTTTGAACAGGCGCTGGCCCTGCTGGACACTTTGGATACTGAGTCGGAATTGGGCGGACTGATCTGCTTTATTCGCGGAAATGTCTATCTGCGGATGGAGCAGAACGAACAGGCTCATCTCTGTTACGGCGAGGCACTGAAAAAGGGCTTCGTCCATGAAAAGCTGTATATCAATTTTGGCATTGTCAAAACCCGGATGGGCAATCCCCTTCAGGCGGAGATGATGTACCGTCAGGCGGCCCAGCTTAGTCCGTCTGACGCCCTACCCCTCAACCGTATTCTGCTGCTGCGGCTTGAAACCGGCGATATCGAGGGGGCGCAAACGGTGATGGAGGAACTGATGGACCGCAATCCTGAACTGTTCGACGGCTTTCACCATAAGGCCGACCTGCTGCTGGGAACCAACCGGGCCGCAGAGGCGCTGGCCCTGCTGGACGGGACGGCACAGCGCTTTCTTTCCCATCCGCTCTACGTTTACGACAGGTGCCGGGCGCTGAGCAAAACGGGCCAAGATGAGAAAGCGCTGGACTTTCTGACCGCGCGGGAAGAAGTATTTCGCGACGAGCTGATGGCGGAGCTTTATAAAAAAGAGCGGGCTCGTTTGTTGGTGCGACTGGGCAGGACAGCCGAAGCCGAACCGATGTGGGCCGATCTCTACGCCTTGTACGGCGACCGGGAAGCGGGGCTGGCTTTGGCCGCCTCGGCCTTGGGTCGGGGAGATATGAAGGAGCTTTACCGTCTGGCCGACGAAATCAGCGGCACCCGCACCGGAGACCGGACTCACTATCTTTGCCTGTATTACAAGGCGCTGGCCCTCAAGCAAATGGGGGAAGAGACAGCCAGCCGTCAGGCTCTTCTGGCCGCCCTGGAGGAATTCAACCGGCTGGGCGACGACAGAATCGGGGTGGAACTTCGCTCACTTCGCGCCGCCATCCGGACCGAACTGGGACAGTATGAAGCGGCGGTGGCCGACCTTGATTCGCTTGACGCACTGTTAGAGCGTCAGGAGGAAGAGCCGCAAATAAAGGCAGAGGCGCAAAAAAATCTGGCGGAGTTTAAACAAAATATTCTCAGCCGTAAGGAATCCTTTTCCTGACGGCGACAATGAACAGCGATTCCAAGAATAAAGTGAAGATAACATCCAAATTTTCTGTTCTTATTTGAAATTGCTATCGTTTTCCCTGGCAAGTCCATTGAAAATAGAGAATAAAATTTTAAGGAGGCTTTTATTATGGCAATCATCCAAGTTACCCCTGAAATCCTGACTTCCAAGGCGTCTGAGGTTCGTTCCCTCAAGTCAACACACGATGACACGATGGCCAGACTCCGTTCGCTGGTTCTCTCGCTCAACGAGACATGGAAGGGCGAGGCGCAGGACGCTTTTGTCGCAAAGTTTGAGAGCATGCAGAGCAGTTTCACCAATTTTTCCAATATGCTGGAGAGTTATGCAAAACTGATGGACACCGCCGCGCGCGAGATCCAAAGCACCGACCAGACCCTCAAATCCACCATGCAAAGCAGCTTCAACTGATATTTTGTCGCAGCGGGGCGGCACAAAATGTACCGCCCCGCTTTTGCGAGGTTTTTTAAAATGTTTAAGCCATATTTTTTTTACTGAATTTGAAGACAAAGGGACAAAAGCCCATTTATGATAATCTGCGGAATCCGCCAGATATTTTGACCGAGACGGATTCGGATGGAAGGAGACGTAAGATGAAACGATCAATCAAGTTTTTATCTGGCCTGCTGGTATTTTGCCTGTTGCTGGGCCTGTGCGGCTGCGCAAAAAAATCCGGCAAGGAGGGCCCAAGCTGGCAGGAAAAGTACGATCTGGGCGTCCGATACCTGTCAAAGGGGAACTATCAAGAGGCAATCCTTGCTTTTACTGACGCGATTAAGATCGACCCGAAGCAAACCAAGGCGTACCAGAGTCTGGCCGACGCCTACGAAAAATCGGGCGACTCCAAGCAGGCGGCAGAGACGCTGCAAAAGGGCTATGAAGCCACCAAAGACGAAAGCCTGAAGGAACGCCTGAAACAGCTGCAAAACAGCAACTATCCCGAAGAGGTCCGGACGCAGTTTGAGAAACTGGCACAGGCGATGACCGCTGTCGACCTGGATGCGTTGAACGCCCTGATTCAGTCGGACCAGATTCGCGGGATTGCAGAAACCTATTCGGCCGAACCCACCGATTTTCGCCCTGAAGTATTTCAGGGGAATCTGTCCTACGGCGACACCCAAAACGGAACTGGCCTGAAGTTATATTACGACCGGGTTTCACAGGAAGGAAGCGGGCGTGAAACTCCTTTGGCCCACATCTATTACGGCGGATGGAAGGACGGCCTTTTCGACGGCAAAGGGGTCTTTGCATTCATCACTGATTTTAGCCAGCCGAACATTGGGCGGTTTGACGGGACCAGCATGGCGATTGCAACCTGCAACTTTTCCAAAGGTCGCTGGAACGGTCCGCTTTATAGCTATGAAAAGGATATATGGAGCGACGGAACACTCCACTCGGAGGTGACGATCACCGGCGCGCTGGCGGACAGTCTTTACAGCGGAACCTTTCACATCCTGCAAAACTACGGACAGGACACCGCAAAGCCATGGACGAATGAATACGAGATGGACTTTACGAACGGGAAGATTCAGGTTCTCGGCAAAACCAATCCTGCGGTGGATAATGTAGAGGTAGCACGGCTGCCCGACGGAAGTCTGTTGGGCTTCGGGACGAATATTCTGCAAGAAACCTTTAAGGTTGCTGACAAGGAAATTTTTAGCTTTCCCTATTGACTGAAAGATCTGAAACCATCTTCAAGGTGCAAAAACTCTTTGCGTTGCGTGGCGGTGTCAAAAAGAGGGGAGAGTCTAAATGAAACGTGCTTTAACCGGCATTTTGTCCCTTGTGCTGGCGGTGTTGCTTGCCGCCTGTGGCTGTGCGAAAACGAGCAATACCGCGCAGGTTCCGACTTGGCAGGAGAAATACGATTTGGGCATTCGATATCTGTCGGCGGGAAATTATTAGGAAGCCGTTTTAGCCTTTACCGCTGCAATTGGGATCGACCCAAAGCGGGCGGAGGGCTATTCAGGTCTGACCGATGCTTATCTGCTGACAGGTGACTATGATAAAGCAATGGAAAGTCTGCGCCTGGCGAAGGTTACCGGGGAACAGGCCTTGCTTGACCGGCTTGCAGAGATGGAGAAAGGAATCTATAAAGATTCAAAGGGCCGTATTCTGCGGACAAACTACACTGATGGAGCAGGGAAACTGACCGGATACGGCATTTATGACCGCTTTGATGAGAAAGGATACGGCCTTCATCTTTCGGAATATGATCAGTCCGGAACGCTCACCGGAAGCACAGATTTCCTGTATGCGGGGGAGGCCTATACCGACCAGATCAATTATGACGCCAAAGGCGGGGAAATTTCACGGTATACTTATTCATATGATGAAAAAGGCAACCAGATCAGGCAAACCGGGCATAGCGCCGACGGCAGTTTGCTGGAGGATACCGCTTTTTCTTACGATGGGCAGAATCGGAGAATCCGTGGAACGAGCTATGACGAGAATGGTTCGGTGAGAAATACAATGACCTTTTTGTATGACGATCAAAACCGGATTGTAAGGAGAGATCATTACAGTAGCAGCGGGAATCTGACTCAATATGTCCTCTGGGATTATTCCGCGGGCGATACCATTACGCGAACGACTTATGACTCCGGCGGGAAGGTCAAGGATGCTGTCACCTATCAGAAATAAACGGTACGGAAAATGCCGGTAAACCCAAACCTAAAGCTGTATAACAAATAAACAGGAACATTGAGCTCTGTTTTCCCCGCCGTTGACGGAAAAAACAGAGCGAAGAAACCCCATTTATTTAAATAATTGCTATATGCAAGCATCAGGGGGGAATTGGAAGTGAACGGACAATATCGCATCGGTGAGACGGTGCTGGGCAGCTGGGTCATCAAAAAAAAACTGGGCGAGGGAAGCTTCGGCCGGGTCTATGAAATTGAACGAGAAGACTTCGGAGAGCGGTATCGCGCCGCCTTAAAAATCATCACCGTGCCGCAAAGTGAAGCGGAACTGCGCGGCGCTCAGGAAGAGGGGATGGACCCTCAAAGCGCGGAGCAATACTTCTACAGCGTGGTTCAGGATATCGTACGTGAATTCGCCCTGATGGCCCGGCTCAAAGGAACGGCCCACGTCGTCAGCTATGAGGATCATACGGTGATCCGGCATCAAAACGGGATCGGCTGGGACATTCTGATCCGGATGGAGCTTCTTACCCCGCTTCTCACCTATGCCTACGCTCACCCGTTTTCCCGCCGGGAGATTATGCGGATGGGCATTGATCTTTGCCAGGCACTGGAGCTCTGTCAGAAGTACAACATTATCCACCGTGACATTAAGCCAGAAAACATCTTCGTTTCAGATAACGGGGACTTCAAACTCGGAGATTTCGGCATCGCACGCACGGTGGAAAAGACCATGTCCGGCCTTTCCAAAAAAGGCACCTACAATTATATGGCCCCGGAGGTCTACCGAGGGGCGGAGTACGGTTTCAGCGTGGACATCTACTCGCTGGGCATTGTGCTCTACCGGATGCTCAACAAAAACCGAGTTCCTTTCCTGCCGCCCGCCCCCGAGCCGATCACCTACAGTGCCCGGGAAAGCGCGCTGGCCCACCGGATGGGCGGAGACCAGATTTCAAAGCCGTTCTATGCCCAGGGCCGGCTGGCTGAGATCGTCGAGAAGGCGGTTGCCTTCCAGCCCAAAGAGCGGTATCCCAGCCCGATGCAGATGAGACAGGAACTGGAAGCGATTCTATACGAAAAAGAAGACGCCGAAATCATCTACCCGGACGGGGATGAACTGGCGCTGGCTGAGAATCTTTATGCTTCGAAAACACCCGTCCGGGAGGCTGAGGCTCTTCCGGCCGAACAAACATCCGCCACCAGTTCGATGTTCGGCTCAGTCGCGGCGACAGTTACTGCCAAGCTGGAAGACGGCACCGAGAGCTTTTTTAAAAAAATCTCCCCTGTCAATGGAGACGGAACAGCAAAGACCCAGAGCGTCTTCAGCCGTTCCGCTGCAAAACGAAAAGCACCAGCACAGACCGACCGCAGAGCAAAGAAGGCATGGCCGCTCGTCCTGACGGCGGCTGCGGTGGTAGCGCTGTCAGCGGGAGGTGCCTTTTACCTGAAAAGTCAACAAATACGGCAGCAGGAAGCGCGCCAGGCCAGTTATCAGTCTTTGATGGTCCAAGCGTCAGGGCTATATGAAAGCGACCCGCAGCAGGCGGGAGCCCGCCTGCTTGACGCGCAGAAGCTCTTTCCCAAAGAGAGCGAGCCTTATATCGGCTACGCTTATGCGCTTTACTGCGACCGACAGTACGAAAAGTGCGTCAATTATATTGAAAACGATCTGGCGCTCGGCAAGAGCTATGAACTATCCACCCAGAGCCGTCTCAGCGAGATTTTGGGTGCTGCCTATTTCGAAAAGGGCGACTACGCGGCATCGGCTTCCTTCTTCCGCCTATCTACAGCAGGCGGGGACATCACAGTGTCCGCTATGAGGGACTACGCGGTTGCACTGGGCAGACTGGGAGACATCATTGCGTCCGAAAAAGTTTTGCAGAAGATGTTTGACTCCGGGGCAGATGAAACCGTGACCAAGTATGTGCAGGCCGAGGTCGATTATGCTCAAAAGGAGTATCTAAATGCCGAACAGGGATTTCGGGCGATCTATGACAGTGCAAAGGACACCGATTTGAAAAAGCGCGCTATGCGTTCTCTTGCCGAGGTTTATCGTGATTGTGCCGCGCTGGAAAAGCTGGGCAAATCTCCAATTGTTAATGCAGCGGCCTGCGAAGCAGAATTATTGTCTAAGGCCGTTACCGAACTGAGCCTGAATAATGACAGCACCATCTGGGAGATGTTGGCTCAGGCCTATTTCGACGCATATCAGATGAACCACAAGCTGGGAGACACCTGGCTCAAACAGTCGGCACAGGCCTTTGAGCATGTGCTTGAATTGGGAATCCATAAGGATTATCTCTACAGCAATCTATTCATCGTCTACTATCAGCAGGGCGATTATACGATGGCGGAGAACGCGCTTTCCCGCATGGAGCAAGCGTATTCCAAGAGTTACACTCCCCATGCCCTACGATGTATGATGCTGATCACCATAGAAAACAATAAGACCCAATCTAACCGGGATTATGACGCTGCCTATCAGGAATTTGAGAAAGCGCAGGGCCTGTTGACAGGCTCTGACGACCGAACCTATTTCCAACAGATTGAAACTCTGATCAAGTCGCTGAAGGCGGAGGGGTGGCTCTGAGAAAGGAAGGCCGAAATGTACTATTTAGAGGCGGCTTGCCGCTGTGACCCTGGCAGAGTACGGCTAAAAAACGAGGACAACCTCTATTTTAACGAAAAAATTCTTCTAGTGCAAAATCTTGGTACGCCCTGTGTTCTTTCTTTTCGCGGGGCTTTGGGAAACGCTTGCTTTGGAGTATTTGACGGGATGGGCGGAGAACAGCAAGGAGAACAGGCCGCCTTTCTTGCGGCTCAAGCCCTTCGGGAACGGCTGCGGGGAGGCGCTGAGCAGCCGGGAGAGCGGCTTAAGGAAGCTTGTTTTTTTGCCAACCGGCGAATTTGCGCCGCTTCAGCCGAGCAGGGCGGGGGGCGGATGGGATCCACCGCAGCTATGCTCCATTTTACGCAGGAGCTTGTATGGCTCTGCAACATCGGTGACAGCAAAATATTTCGGCATCGAAAAGGAGAACTGACGCAGCTTTCTGTGGACCATACGGACCAGGCTTTTTTGAAGAGAGAGGGGATCACAAACAGAAAGCCGTCCCTCACTCAGCATTTGGGAATATGGCCCGAGGAGATGGAGATTGAACCCTATCTGGCCTCTGAACGGTTCAAAGAAGGCGATCTTTACCTGCTTTGCAGCGACGGGCTGACCGACATGCTCTCCCTTTCGGAAATTGCGGAGATTTTGAGTGTGCGGGAGAAGGTCGAAGCCCGCGTCGACCGTTTGATCGATTGTGCGATCGACCGTGGCGGTCGTGACAATGTTACGGTCATTCTAAGTGATGTGCGAAGTGATGGTTAAGTGAGAAATCAATAGTGAACATGGCAAATTTTTTTGCTTGCAATTTGATTAAGTTGGTTATCCGGTGCTTGGGCGATACGTACACAATACAAAAATCTCACTTCCCAATAATTCTAAAGACGTTTTTTATAAGTGTTAGTTATCTGTAGCTTTGGGTTTTTTATATCAGGATAGACTGGCCTATATTCTAAAATAACATGGGTTAAATCAATGATTTTGATATTTATTTAACTCCCTCAGTTAACAGGAATCATTTGCATTTAGTATATTATAAACAACAAGGGAGCATAATGGCTTAAACCACGAGGGTTCGAACCTTTTTGCTCCCTTGTCTAAATGTAATGTGTGACCAATATAAATAAAATCCCAATTATGATGAAAATTAGCAACTGGTAGTGATATAGTGTACTATTCTAATTCAATTAAAAAGCTATACCCGTGTTTTTCGAAACCCAAACTTTCATAAAACGCATGAGCTTTTATCCTTTTCAGATTACTTGATAAAGCAACTTTGTAACAGCCGCATTCGCGACAAAGATTAACTGCAAAATTCATCATTTGTGTTCCTATTCCTCTACCTTGGCATTCGGTTTTTACAACCACATCTTCAATTAATCCTGAAGGTTTTCCACTATTGGCGAGATTGTCCATAATTGCCAAAGCAAAAGTTCCAACAATTTGGTTTTCATCTATTGCTATGTACAGTTTGTAGTTTGGATAACTTAATATTTTTTTATAAATAAATAATGCTTTTCTTCTGTCAAGCCTTTGCCGTTATCCATATCAGACTGGCGATAAAGTTTAAGTATTTGAGATATATCTTCAAAAGATGCTTCCCTAATTGTTGCTTTCATCTTTATTATCTCCTTTATAGTTCATGTTTTATAAATAATCTGAACTCAGCATACCACAATATATCATAAAAAGTAAAAGAGCAAAGGACCCAAGCCACGATAATATGAACCTTAAGGTTCGGTCATTAATGAGTCCTTTTAGAACAATAGTTGATTAGCTTGAAAACAAGCTTGTGATTTCTCCCCCCGCCGAAGGCGGGGGGAGAAAATGACGTTTTATATATAGCCAGTTTTTATGTTAATTGGCTATAACAGACCTGTTGACCTATTCCGGTACTATGATTGAGTATATGAATAGTTACTGCCGCTGCTACGCTTGACGGTGATCGTTGAAGTGATGCCATTGCTATGAACCATAACCGTAATAGGCGTATTGGTGGAAAAATAGCTTGAGCGGTTAAAGGTAACCGATTTACTCGGTACACCTTGTATTGTCACTCCGCTGAGACCCGTGATTGAGGCGCTGCTGATGGTCGAGTCGAATGTCAAACTGAAACTCTTATTGCTATTTCCTTTAATGCTTGTAGCACATGCCCGTACATTGATTGTGCACTTAGCCGTTTTATTGCCGTCAACTGTCGTTGCGGTGATATCTGCCGTTCCCGAAGCGATTCCCTTCACGGTTCCATCGCTTGCGACGGTAGCGACGCTTGTGTTGCTTGAACTCCAGGTAACATTTTTGTTTGTGGCATTGGTCGGGGCAACGGTCGCAGTTAGTTTTTGTGTCTCACCGGTTGTTGCAAATATAGTGATATTAGCAGTTGATTTGTCTAAGGTCACTCCGGTTACGCCTATCGTATCGGTAACAGTGACCGTGCAGGTAGCTGTCTTGCCTGTGTCATCTGTCGTCACGGTGACAACAGCCGTTCCTGCGGCGACAGCGGTTACAGTACCGTCGCTAGCAACGGTGGCCGCAGCTGTGTTGCTCGAATTCCAAGCTACATTCTGGTTGGTGGCATTGGTTGGGGCAATCGTAGCAATAAGTTGTTCTGTTTTTCCTTTCAACATCGTTGTGGATAATTTGTTCAAGGTTACTCCCGTTACTCTTATCGGAGCGGTAACAGTGACCGAACAGGTGTCCGTGTATCCGCCGTCAGCTGTCGTTGCGGTGATCACAACAGATCCTGCAGAGATACCCGTCACGGTTCCGTCGCTTGCGACTGTGGCTATGGCATTGTTGCTTGAAGTCCAGACAACAGTTTTATTGGCGGCGCTGGACGGTGTAATGGTTGCAAAAAGTGTTTCGGTGTTCCCCGCGGGTATCGAAGTGGTACTCTTGCTCAGGGCAACTCCTGTAACCCTGATTACTGCCGGTGCAACGGGCTGATACTTGCTCTGCAGATAGCTGTATACAGAAGCCACGTCTGTATCAGAAAGAGTCCCATCGTACACGATGATTTCTGCTACATCGACCGGGAAAAACGCGGAAAAGCTGTCACTGCCGATGCAAATTTTCCCGTATGGATTGACTGAAATAATTTGGTCGTCAAGGAGGGCTTCCAGACTATCGGAATCTCTAACCGGATAGATTGTAAAAGTGGTCTCCCCGGTGGCTCTCGCAACGATAAAAGCGGTCTTACCTATTAAATCTGAAGTACCGATTGTTGTCATGACGTCGTTAACGCCATCAAACTGTAAATATTTAGCAAACGTCTCATATTGAAGTCCGTTATTCAAAAAATCTCCGATTTTTGCTTCGATCAAAGTGGGCATCTTAGTGCTTGTCGTCTGTACTGCATTATTACCGCTTCCGGAGAGATCAGCCCACTTTTTAACAACAAATCCTTCGGATACGCTGTTCACGGCGGTAGTATCCTCCTTGGAGATTAATGAGGCATCCAGATGCAACTGCAAATCGCTTATCACAGGCAGTCCGGATAGGAATACAGGATTGCTCGCGGCGGTAGCGCCCATTTTACCGGATTGTGCAGCCGGCGTAGCGGTGCATATCAGGTGCCTTCCGGCATAAATCGATGAAACCGATGTCAAGTCAGAGCCGGTCGCCCCGGGTATGATCATATAATCGTTTGGAAAAATCGGATATTTTACACCCTTTTCGATTTCCAGTATTTCAGTTATTTCGGTGAGCATCGGTATATTAAAACCTGGCCTTGATACATACCAACGGTAAATATTTGTCAGATTTACATTTAAAGGATCAGTTAAAGTGACGCTCGAATTGACGAAAAGAGAGGGTGTGTCCTTATATGCGTGAACCAATGTACTTCCATCGGAAAATGCAATGGAAACGGATGCCGACGCAACCGTAAATTCTGGCATCCGGTTATCCGCAACAACCGTGAACAGCGAACTGTTGCCAATTGTCAATCTCCTTGGAAATCCTTTAACGGTTCGCTGATAGGTTTGACCATTAAAAAGTGTAAAGGAATCGGTAGCAGTAATTGTTCCATTTTGTACGGCTTCTTTCACAGCAACGATTTCATCCTCAATGTTCTGTTGAGCGTTCGCTAAATTGACAGTCATTTTTTGTGTGTTTTGCACAAAACGAAATTGTCCTGCCATAATCGTCAGTATCCCGACGCTGATGATCCCGAGTATTGCCATTGAGAGTATTATTTCCAGATAGGTAAGACCCTTATTGCTTTTCATTCATTTCACCTTCATTTCTGATACAGGCTAAGGCAGTCAATACACTCTGAATATTATAAAGCAGGGCCCTGTAGGTACCACAGATCGTTTACGATATCCTGACGGATTTGATCAAACACCTGGGTGAGAGCGGTTGCGCTGCTTGCCCTAAAAACACGCGAACTGTAATTTTGGGCAGTAATTCCGCAAGCGGCAGCAATGTTATCTACGCTATTAAGTTCTGAACTGATTGAAGAAAAACCTATAACATATACCTTTGAAAATGGCTCTTTAAGCATTGCACCTATAAGATTGACATATGCGGTTCCTTTCGAATCCAGTGTTGACCCGTTTCCCACAATCTGGCCGTTCGGATTATAAGGATCATTTCGGTCCAAATACCCTTCGTTAACATTTCCGCCACCGGTGAGATAGGTCCTGTTATATGCGCTGACAACACTCCCAAAAGTCGTAACACCATCAACTAAAACGATCACATAATTACTTGACGTCACGCCGATTCCGGCCGCCGCATTTTGGGCTTCTAAGCCCAAGTAAGCTCTTCTCAGACCATCCCCGGTATTAGTACCGCCGATAGCTGTAAGGCTGGTTATTTCTGAAATAAGCTGTGTCGTGTTAGTTTTAGCATTTAGGTAAGAATTGGGGTTGTTCGCTGAAGTCGCAAATGGGACGAGAGAGATATTAATATTGTCCTCCTGGGCGAACTTGTTAATCAGCGTCGTCGCTTCTTCTCTCAAAATGGAAATTCTGCTTTTGCCTCCGTAGCTTCCGCTTAAATTGTCAGCCATGCTGCCTGAAGTATCCAGAACCATGGCTATGTCACCAACGACGTTTTTAACGCGGTTCTGAGTTTTGAATGCAATCGCGATCGCAGGGTCGGTAGTTGAATTTGAGCTGAGATCAATTAGCTGCAATGAGTTTCTGGCCTCAACTTCCGAGGTGATCGTAATCGCGGCTCTTGGCTTTCCGTATTCATCCAGGCTCCCTACCGGATAACTTTTTATTGAGAATTGCAACAGGCTGTCCTGATTGGAGGGATTTACTTTTGTAAATACAAACTGATAAACCACATCAGGGTCGGCCTCCAACAGCACTGTTGAAACATGCGTTTTTGCAGTATCATCATATACGCACTTCACAACTTCATTACCGGTTTCTCCTGAAGGCAATGTAACCTCGCGGACACCGATATAGTCCCAGCCGGCAGCAAAATTGTTGTAGCTATTCGCACTGAAACTGGATTTTGGAATAGTAAACAAGGCCGAGGAGTAACGGATTATATCACTAGTACTCTGCAAAGTCATTCTAGTTGAAAATTGAAATTTATATTCGTTTTCACTTAAAGTCATTACTTTTTGACCGAACAACAGCATAGAGCCGGACAATATGATTATTAAGCATAACATAGCCATCGAAATAACCAGCTCGATAATTGTAAATCCTTGGTTTTCCCTTTTTGAATACCTTTTCATTACATTCACCTCCCATATATTTTCGAACACAGAATGTTATGACTTTATTTGTACCAAAGGATTGGAAACCTGAAACTGAAGCGTGGATGATCTGGTAACCGAAGACGAGTTTAAGACGGCTGATGATACGATTTCTACCCATCGATCTCCGTCAACAGTAATTGCCTGAACCGTGATATTCACAACACCGTCTTCCAGTGTCAGAGTATCTGTAAGGGTTCGCGTCATGCTAATAATCGGTTTTTTTGCGGTGCTGAATTCATTATAAACCAGAGTGTCATTTGCTCCGTAAGTACCCTCTTGCAGTAAGGCGGCAAGACACAGATCCTGGGCCGAAAGAGCCAGATAATAGGCTCTGTTATAGTTTTCCTGAAATTTCGCTTCCATTAAATTGGCTTGGCATATCGATGCTATAACTGCTGCGAAAACACTGAGAATGACAAGCGTCACCATAACATATATCAATGCTGCCCCGCGTTTGTTATTAATTATATTTTTTGATATACTATGCATTCACTTTTCACCTACCATCAATATTGTCGACAACTTCTTTGCTTAAAACATCACCTGTATCCGGTATTAAGTAGCGAAATTTTTTAGCAAACGCACAGATAAATATCGCTATTATAGCATAAAGTACCTTTTTATGATTACATTCTATAAGTTATTTGGGAATATTGCAAGAAATTGTTGAAATATTGCCTGCTTATCATGCGGGTGAGTATTTTATAATGTCAATGCTACCTCATAGGTAACCTTTAGGATAATTTTTAAATTAAAACGGAGTAAATGAGAATTTATTTTATTGTGGCAGCAATATTATTTTTGAAAAATGTTAGTGCTATAATGACCACATCTTCTATATAAGATAATATCATGCTGGAGTAGATCAATAAAATATAACAGCGTTGATAAGCACAAAATAGAGACACTTGTATAATAAATAAAAAAATAGATATGCCAACCATAGATTTCTGTTTCAGAGA
>CAXXEO010000009.1:137500-206671 GCA_963664585.2 Oscillospiraceae bacterium
ATAGGTCCAGGCGACTGTTTAGCAAAAACACAGCTCTCTGCTAAATCGCAAGATGAAGTATAGGGGGTGACGCCTGCCCGGTGCTGGAAGGTTAAGAGGAGGAGTGAGAGCTCCGAATTGAAGCCCCAGTAAACGGCGGCCGTAACTATAACGGTCCTAAGGTAGCGAAATTCCTTGTCAGGTAAGTTCTGACCCGCACGAATGGCGTAACGATCTGGACACTGTCTCAACAGCCCTCCCGGCGAAATTGTAGTACCGGTAAAGATGCCGGTTACCCGCGACTAGACGGAAAGACCCCATGGAGCTTCACTGTAGCTTGATATTGGATTTCGGCATTTCATGTACAGCATAGGTGGGAGGCTATGAAGCAGGGACGCTAGTCTCTGTGGAGCCACCGTTGGGATACCACTCTTGAAGTGCTGAAATTCTAACCTGCGGCCATGAATCTGGCCGGGGGACATTGTCAGGTGGGCAGTTTGACTGGGGCGGTCGCCTCCGAAAGAGTAACGGAGGCGCTCAAAGGTTAGCTCAGCATGGACGGAAACCATGCGTAAGAGTGTAAACGCATAAGCTAGCCTAACTGCGAGAGCGACGGTTCGAGCAGTAACGAAAGTTGGAGTTAGTGATCCGGTGGTATGTGAGTGGAAATGCCATCGCTCAACGGATAAAAGCTACCCTGGGGATAACAGGCTGATCTCCCCCAAGAGTCCACATCGTCGGGGAGGTTTGGCACCTCGATGTCGGCTCATCGCATCCTGGGGCTGTATTCGGTCCCAAGGGTTTGGCTGTTCGCCAATTAAAGCGGTACGCGAGCTGGGTTCAGAACGTCGTGAGACAGTTCGGTCCCTATCTGTCGTGGGCGCAGGATATTTGAAGGGCGCTGTCCTTAGTACGAGAGGACCGGGATGGACGCACCTCTGGTGCACCAGTTGTCACGCCAGTGGCACAGCTGGGCAGCTATGTGCGGACCGGATAAACGCTGAAAGCATCTAAGCGTGAAGCCGACCCTAAGATAAGATATCCCACAGCATAAGCTGGTAAGACCCCTTGAAGACTACAAGGTTGATAGGCTCAATGTGTAAGCGCCGTGAGGCGTTAAGCTAGCGAGTACTAATCGGTCGAGGGCTTGACCAAAAATATTGGGAAAATCGTGTGACTCTTCTTCGCAGAAAAATCCATTGTTCAATTTTGAGTGTGTAATCACTCCCCATGCACCACTAGCTCAGTTGGTAGAGCAGCTGACTCTTAATCAGCGGGTCCTGGGTTCGAGCCCCCGGTGGTGCACCACTTGTTTTCGCTGCATCACCCTCCTTCGAAACCGCTGTCCCTTCGGTGGTGCAACCTTTGCTTTCTCCACCTGTGGCTCTGGTTGGGGAAATCCCAGCCCTTCAGCCAGCGGTGCATTCCATATGTGGCCCGTTGGTCAAGTGGCCTAAGACTCCGGCCTCTCACGCCGGCAACAGGGGTTCGAATCCCCTACGGGTCACCACTTCTCCAATCCCACGCTTCCTTTTGTCGGTCAGGGTTTACCCCCTTTCCTATATATTTAGTCGGTGCTTATAGCGGTGAGGTCCCACCCGTTCCCATCCCGAACACGGCCGTTAAGCTCACTTGCGCCTACGATACTTGGCGGGTAACTGCCTGGGAAAATCGGTCGGCGCCGACTCCCCCCTGTGGATCAGTTACCCCTTCTTGGGGTAACTGGTCCATATATTCCTCAATAGCTCAGCTGGTAGAGCATGCGGCTGTTAACCGCAGGGTCGTTGGTTCGAGTCCAACTTGGGGAGCCATATGCAAAAGCATGCCGTATGCGAAAGTGCCTACGGCATGCAATATTCTAACACGGGCCTTTAGCTCAGTTGGTTAGAGCAACCGGCTCATAACCGGTTGGTCCGGGGTTCGAGTCCCTGAAGGCCCACCACTTTTCGTTATAGGGGTATAGCTCAGTTCGGTAGAGCAGCGGTCTCCAAAACCGCGTGTCGAGGGTTCAAATCCTTCTGCCCCTGCCACTGTTTGCTACCTGGAGATAGCTTGTTTTAGCCGTCTCTAGGGGCTTTTTTTATTTTCGCTTTTAAAATAAAATCTGCATTTTTTTTGTGAATGAACACACCGTTTTGCATTTTTCACATATCGATTATTAGTTTGCCTTTATTGAGTATTCTACTTCTGCCTATGCTCTATTATGATTTAGGTAAATTAGATACCGCATATAGTGAAGAATACAAATGCTTACATGCAAAGGTCTTTCATTACTTAACGTTAATAATATCATACATGAATGCTGAGCTTGTCCTATCGATTAACGCATAGACTATGAAACAAAAATACATAATAATAGTTGTTGACAGGCGTACCATTTGATTGTATAATAAACTACGTTGCCTAGCGACAGAAGGATTTCAGAGAACATCGGTTGGTGTAAAATAAATATTTTAGAGTGTCTGATGAATTGCATGTTAATAGATTATTCAGCATTTTGGATATATAATCCTTTTGTCTCTGCTGCAAATTTATCCGCTGTTGTAGCTCAGTCGGCAGAGCACTTCCTTGGTAAGGAAGAGGTCGTGCGTTCGAATCGCATCAACAGCTCCATAAAAAAAGCCTGTAATCATAACGATTACAGGTCTTTTTGATTTTCTGGATAAATGCTTTTTGTGTTCTAAAAAACGAATTTAGACACTGTTTAGTCACCGAGCGATAATTCGTCAAAATAGAGATATAGGTGCTATCTATATTGACCTTATACGATACAATGCATCTCAGGCGTTAAGCCTGTGCTTTATGTACGTATGACTGATTGCTAATCGCCTGCATAATATGTCGGAGAATCTTGGTAGAGGCTGTAGGGTATTATAGTTTTTTATGAAAGAACGACAGGGTGATGTGTTTGGTGAGAGTAGGAGCTTGTACACTAATGCGCTAGGAGCTAGAATTTCATTCACATTCCAAGCAATTGCTTTTTCTTTGTTTCAAATTCTTCTTGAGTTATGACGTTCATATCCAGAAGCTCCTTGTATTTTTTGATTTCATCCGCTGCAGAAACAGTAGCGGCAGCATCTTTAATACCTTGACTTTTTTTTATTTTCAAGGTTTCAAGTACTTCAATTACTTTTGCGTTAATTTTTTGAGCAGATTGCTTCCCTAATCCAACATTAAAGACCTCTTTGATAGTATCAATGGTCATGACACCAAGAATAATGCCTGATTTAAACGTAATATCATTAATATTTTCTAAAGAGATAGTTTGAAGCGTTTCGCCAGCTATAATATTTTTTTGTGCCATAACAATTCTTTTGTTAGTAATTGCGTATGCGAAATTTTGATCGTGTTTTGATGCGGATTGGTAATTATGAAACCCGATAAATGTCATAATTACTTCCTCAACATTCATTAAATTGTTCTCAATAACTTTAAAGTGTTTAACACCCCAATTTTCATTCCAACCGGTACCGTAATTATTTTCAACACAGTAATGATACATGCCCTCTGCCGTTTGCAATGATTGATTTACAAGCTTGTCTGACAGTTGATTGTCTTTTCCTTCATTCGTGCTTATCATTTCTTTTATTTCCCCGATAGTAACTTTCCCCACATTAACCTTTCCGGCACCACCGGCTTTTTTAAGACATTTAGGACATAGCCATACATCTGATTTTTTAACGTTGAACCTGTTTAATCCAACTTCTTCACCACAAATACCACAAACAATTTTCGCATCAAAAAATCCCATTATCAGCTTTCCTCCTAATTATAATTTAAATAACTTCGTTACTTATTGCCAGTTCTACGCGGCTGCGGATCTCGGAGTATTGGCAGGGGTGTATGCCGTTTTTCCGGAAGAAGGACAGAGCAATATGTTTTTGCGTGGGTATGAGCCTATCCAGCATGGCGGTGGGAACAATATAAAATTCCCATTGGTCAAGATCCTGCGGGTTTAATGTAAGCTTGTCCTTATGTTTTAAAAAGCAGAATACATATACATCGGATTGACGCTTACGGTCATTGTCGTATGCACCTGTATTTCCAATCATCCCAAGCGTCGGACGGACAGCGAATTCAATGTACGATTCTTTTTCCTGATACCATGACTGCAAATAAGCGGCGGACTTGACCTCAATGCCCTTATCCATATAGAGCAGGTCAAAGCTATCCCAAACGGAAGTGATTCGCTCAGTAGCGCCAAGAGCGGACGCAACGATAAATTCCGCCAGCTTTCCCCGTTCCGTGTTATTCGCTAAATCGGAATAAGCCCAGGACCAGTAATCGGCTAACGAAATACCGACGGCATTTCCATCAAAGCAGAAAATTTCATCTCCAGTCTTCTGCGTCGAGGCTAAATATTTGGTTTCCATATGTACAAGAACCTCCCAAAGCCTTTTGTGGTTTCATTATAACACGAATTCATAATAAGTAACACTTTATCATAACTCAATATTGTGTTATATAAACAATGGCATTTCGAGACTACAATTGATGTAAGGGGGTCGAGAATATGGGTGAATTCGAAAAGTTTGTAATAAGGCGCAAAGGCTTGGAACCGAAAGAAGATCCGACGGTTACCATGACGTTAAGGCTAGATAAAGAATTGCAGCAGCAATATGATGAACTGGCTCAAAAAAGTGACAGGTCTCGGAACGAACTTATGAACCTTGCGCTTAAATTTGCCATTGAGCACTTGAAATTTATTGACGATGAGGGCTAATATGTAATGCACTTGTTTAGAGTGCCAGAAGGCTATCAAGGGCAGCTTTTGTTGTAGGATCGTAAAGTTTTGCTATAAGAATAAGACTGCCGGTGCGCGCCGTCTAGGGCGGCTCGGGGGGTATCTATAATAAGTATTCGTACATCAAGATAAAAATATTTTTATAAAACTATTTACAAACACAATATAGTGTGTTACAATATATTATATAAATTAATAAATATTACAAGCGGCAAGTATATTAAATACTTGTAAACGATGAGCCATAAAAACAGGGCCTTGTATTAGTCTTCTAAGGAAGATTAACACGGGGCTTTTTTATTTTTGTGTAATTTTTGAAAGGAGGTGAGACATTGAAAAAAAGTGCCAGAATCGGGATTGACGGCGCAAATCTTATTTTGAAATTAGCGGACGTAGATGTAAATACATATATGGAAGAGCAACAAATAAAAAATTTCTATGGAGAACTACTTGCCAAGATGGAGATAAAGAGAGGGATATTATACCTTTATGTTAATTTCCCCAAAATGGTCAGGAAAGACAATACGTGGCCACTTTCTTCACCGGACTTTTTTAAGCTGAAGGATATGAGAGATCTATTTATTTGCAACCTTCAAAGCATTTTAGAAGAACAGTGGATATTTTGTGATGTAAGCAAGAGTACTTTGAAAAAAATAGAGTGCGGTTGCACACAGCAAGTTACAAAGGGATGCACATGCAGTTGGTTTATAAATCTATTGAATATTAGTTACCATATGAAGACTAATCATCTGCACCAGAGTGCAATGGAAAAATACCGATACTGCAAAATAAACGAATCTGTCTGTTTGGAGTTTGAGGACAAAAAGGTTAAATATAAGCTCAAAGGCTATGATAAAACCCTTGAACAACATAATAACGGAAATGACGAAGTAGAAAATAATTTGTTGAGAATAGAGATAGTTTTCTTACAAGCTGCCATAAATAAACTTTTCGGTGGGGAAGTTACGTTATATGATTTGTTTCAACAAAAAAATCTAATGAAGATTGTTCGGGAGTATAAGCGGCTTTTTGTCGAGGTCGTTATAAAGAAATATATAAATACATGCTTGGAAGACACTACAAATAAAGTGTTTGAAACCTTAACGCAAGTAGGAAGCCCAGTAGAAACAGTTGCAATGTGCAATCAGTTTATTACTGATGAAAAAGTGCTTAGGGAAGCATTGCGGAAATGGAATAAATTCAGAGGAATGACAGAGGTGCAGGCAAGACGAAATGCCGACAAGACGAAATGTGATTGTAAAAAATATGAACTTCCTAAAGGTGTTATTAAAACGATACGAGAGTTCGAAAAATCGTGCAGGTAGAACCGTCGAAATGTTACAAATACAGTAACATTTGAAGCGTTTTAAAGAACGTCAAGAAAAAAGGATTTGTAGGAAAAACCAGTCTAGCAGTATCCTACAGTATTGTAGCACAGCATACAGAGAAATTTGACGTGTACAATGCTGGGCCGTTTCTTTACATAACAGAGGCACTCTTTGTAAGGCAGATAACAATAAATTATCAGTAAATATATGCGAGTTTAAAGGTGGTGGTTACGATGCCATTTGAGGTGGGCAAATCAGGTAACGAACGGGGACGCCCTAAGTTTACGAGTGAGCAAAAGGAAAAACGTACAGAGTTTCAATCCCTTTTAAAAGAGGCGACGATACCGGCACTTCAGAGCATTATTGAAATTGCTTCAGACAAGCGAAGCCGAGATCGTTTGAGAGCATGCCAGTACATCATCGACAAAGCTTATGGTGTGAATGCCGCATTTTTGTCAGATGACGAAACAGAGCCAATAAAAATACAAATTATCAGACACAATCCCGATTTGGGAAAAGCGCAAGATCCGGACGATTCCTGGGACTGATTCTTAGATGAGATAGCAGAGTCCCATACTTAAATTGAAAAATATTAAAATTTAAATAAATGCTAAGGTTAGCAAAACTCCAAGATGGAGGAACATATATGGGAGGTTTTGCAGATGATGAATATTGATAATATACCGCGGATGCGGACTATAAAAGAGACAGCAGAAGCTACACAAATACCGTACCATACTATCCGGCAGTGGTGCCTGGAGGGCAAGGTAATGTATATAAAGGCAGGATGCAAGTACCTGATTAATTTGGACAGGTTCATCGAGTTCCTTAACACAGGAGCGGCAGCGAGTGGGCAGTAACGGCAGTAAATAAATGTATAGATTCTGATCATATGTGGCAGTGGCACAGAAACAGTATCAAAATGTATTGAAAGTCGGTTCAGATTATTCTCATTTAGAGTGTGGCCTTTATGAGACTCTCGTGTTAAGGTTTGATTATCCAATATATGGGAAAGAAAGGGATAATCCAATGAAATACGTGGCATATCACAGAACAAGTACAAAAGACCAGCATCTGGATCGCGGCATTTCGGAAATCAACAAATATTGCGCGGACAATCATATTAGCCTGTATAAAAATAAAGTTTATACCGACCAGCAAACAGGCAAAAACTTTGATCGTCCGCGCTATCTGCTACTGAAAGATGAAGTACTTGAAAGTGGCGATGTGCTAATAATCAGTGAGCTTGACCGTCTTGGCAGGAACAAGGAAGCAACGCTGAATGAGCTTCGCTACTTCAAAATCAACGGTATCCGAGTAATGATCCTTGAAATTCCAACAACCTTGCAAGATTTGTCTAAGCTCGATAATACTATGGCTTTAATGGTAATGGAGACAATCAACAACATGCTGATTGAACTATATGCGACCATTGCCCATGCTGAAATGGAAAAGCGGGAGAAACGCCAGCGAGAGGGTATAGAGGCAATGAAAGCCCGCGGTGAGTGGGATAAGTATGGTAGACACCGAAAATGTGAGCTTAAAAAGTTTTGCGAAGAGTATGCTGCCGTTGAGCGAGGGGAAATCAAACCCTTTGAGTTGATAAAAAAGATGGGTTTAACGAAGCCGACATTTTATCGATATAAAAAGCAGTATGAGGAGAATAAAAAGTAAAAGGAGCAGATTTATTTATGCCGAACATAAAGAGAATTGAAAATAAAAAAGGCGCGGCGTATAAGATTAGAATTTGTCGCGGATATGACGCACAAAACAAGAAGATTGTTGAAACCGTTACCTTTCACCCAGATTTGTCCGTTAGTGTCAAGCAACAGGGAAAAGACGCGCTGAGGTTTGCGCTCGAGCTTGAAGAAAAAATTAAATACGGTACTTGCTTCGATGGTAAAAAAACATCTTTTGAAGCCTTTGCAACTGATTGGCTTGAACGTACAAAAAACAACGTATCATACAGCACGTACAAAATCTATGAAACAATGCTGAGGACAAAAATAATACCCTACTTCAAAACCTGTAAACTCACAAAAATAAACCTCCCTATGGTGGAAGCATTCTATTTGACGCTGGTGGATAATTCCGCTCAGGCTTCAATCAAAAAATACGATATGCTATTAAACGTTATGTTTAAAACGGCGATACGTTGGCAAATGATTGAGAAAAACCCTTGCGTGAGCGCTGTGAAGCCAAAATCGAAGAAAAAGGTGAGTGGGATAAAATTCTTTACACCCGATCAGGCAAAAACATTTCTGAGCTCACTGGATAAGGAATTTGAAACGATCTATAAGGGACATGAGAGAGTAGACGATACGGGAAAACGCTACCATGTAAATGACTACAAAGAAAAGCGGGGTATGCCGTCGCAGTTTAAGGTTTTTTTCTATATTGCCATGACCTGCGGGATGCGACGGGGTGAAATATTAGCTCTGCATTGGGATGACGTTAATTTTGAGAAAAAAACAATTCATATCACCAAATCCATGACCAAGGCCCCTAAGGGTGTAGAATGTAAAGAACCAAAAACTGCGACTTCTGTGAGGACGGTACCAATGCCAGACGATATCCTGCCATTACTCAGACGCTACAGAAGCGAATATAACGAACTCAAAATCAGTATGGGTGATAAGTGGCAGGGTGACGGCAATATGTTCACACAAGTCGACGGAAAGCTTATGGGAATGCATACGCCGTATCAGCGGTTTATCAGCCACATTGAGCGGTATAATGAATGGGTTGAGCAGACCAATAAAACCTTGCCAAAGGGTGAGAATAAGCTTGAACCCCTGCCCAAAATCCCATTCCACGGGCTCAGGCATACATGCGCTACCCTTCTAAATGATATGGGTGTCAATATTTTGGTTATATCAAAAGTCCTTGGACACGCACAGACCAGTACGACTATGAATATCTACGCACACAGCTTTGAATCACAATTGCGTGAGGCTAGTACCAATATGAACGGTTTCCTGAGAAAGTGCGCGGAAGAAGACGGGCAGAGGGCTGCCATTTAGGCGGCCTTTATGTAAAAACAAATATGGGAGGAATTACTTATGGCTGATATTAAGTTCGAAATTGCTGAAGAAATCGGCGTGGTATCCGAAAGATCTAACGGTTGGCGTAAAGAAGTTAACCTTGTAAGCTGGAATGGCCGTGAACCCAAATATGACATCCGTGATTGGTCAGAAGGACACGAAAAAATGGGTAAGGGAATAACTCTTTCAACTGATGAAATCAAGAAGTTTCGAGATATTTTGGAACAGCTAGAATTGTAGCTGCAAGATGTAAACATAGTAGTAAGGAAGCAGAGGGCTGCCAATAGGTGGCCTTCTTTCTTTTAGGTTGATTATTGTTGTCGAAATTGCTATAATTTGGTTATACTAGTTTGCTTTTGTATTGAATTTCGGTTATCCTTGAATAGAATCTCCTATATAGCTTAACTAAAAAGTAAGAACTAGCTTACGGTGTGGTTTTATCATAGATATAATTCTTCACTACAACAAAACATGTAACATATCGGAGGGATTGTTTTGAATAAAAAATCGCTAACCGAGCGTGATATATGTACTAAATTTATTACCCCAGCCATTGTTTCCTCAGGTTGGGACATAAATGACCAGATCCGTGAAGAAGTATTTTTTACTGCTGGTCGTATTCAGGTACGTAAAAATGTAGCTAAGCGTACGACAGGGAAAAAGGCAGACTATATCCTCTATTACAAATCTAATTTACCAATTGCTGTTATTGAAGCAAAAGATAATAACCATTCCACAGGAGATGGGTTGCAACAAGCCCTTAATTATGCTGATATACTAGATGTCCCTTTTGTATATGCATCTAACGGTGATGCATTTATTGAACATGACCGAACAATAAATACCGGGACATCCGAAAGAGAATTATCCCTAGACTGTTTTCCAAGCCCTAATGAATTATGGGAGAGGTATAAGGCATACAAAGGTATTACTAAAAAAACAGAACCGATTATAACCCAGGATTACTATTTCGAAATTGATGGAAAAGAACCACGATATTACCAGCAAGTAGCTATAAATAAAACCATTGAGGCAATTGCTAATGACCAGAACCGCATATTATTGGTCATGGCCACAGGCACAGGAAAGACTTATACTGCATTTCAGATAATTTATCGTCTTTGGAAAACTAAGGTAAAGAAAAGAATTCTATATCTTGCAGATCGTAACATACTGATAGACCAAACGAGACAAAATGATTTTAAGTTTTTTGGCGATAAGATGACCAAAATTCAAAATCGTACAGTTGATAAGTCATATGAAATATATCTGGCTTTATATCAGGCTGTCAGTGGTGAAGAAGAATTTAGAAATATTTACAAAGATTTTAGCCCTAACTTTTTTGATCTAATTATTGTTGATGAATGCCATAGGGGTAGTGCTAAAGACGATTCTGCTTGGAGAGAGATTTTAACGTATTTTTCTTCTGCAACACAAATTGGTATGACCGCTACCCCTAAAGAGACAAAGAACATATCTAATATTGAATACTTCGGCGAGCCAATCTATATTTACACGCTCAAGCAGGGTATTGAGGATGGATTTCTGGCTCCATACAAGGTTATCCGAGTTTCTATTGATAAGGATTTAGAAGGATGGCGTCCGATAAAAGGGAAAATAGACAAATATGGCAATGAGATTGAAGATAGAGAATATAACCTTAATGATTTTGATCGTACATTAATCCTTGAAAAGCGTACTGAACTTGTAGCCAAGCGCGTGTCTGATTTCCTAAAAAAAAATAATGACCGCTATGCTAAGTCCATATTTTTTTGTACAGATATTGATCATGCCATTCGTATGTGTACCGCATTAGTTAACGAAAATAGCGACCTTTTTTCTGAAAATCATCGCTATATCATGCGAATCACCGCAGATAACCAAGAAGGCAAAGCACAATTGGATAATTTCATCAATCCGTATGAAAGGTACCCTGTATTAGTTACAACAAGTAAGCTGTTGACAACCGGTGTCGACGCACAGACATGCAAATATATTATCCTTGATTCCAACATTAACAGCATGACCGAGTTTAAACAAATTATCGGTCGCGGCACCCGTATACGTGAAGATTGTGGTAAAATGTACTTTACTATTATTGATTTCAGAAACAATGCTCGTAATTTTGCAGACCCGGATTTTGATGGTGAGCCCGTCATAGTTAAAGTGACGCAAGGGGATATACCACCGGAAACAGAGGAACCCGACGTTGACGCACCGGATATTGGAGAGGTAGGTAAAACAACTACCAACATTGATATTGATGACGGTGAAGGACACGAAGGCAGAGTAAAATATTATGTTGATGATGTCTTTGTTAAAATAATAAACGAAAGAGTTTTATATTACGGCCCGGATGGAAAGCTTATCACTGAAAGCTTGGTAGGCTATTCTAAAAGGAATATTCAAAATGCATTTTCATCATTGGACGACTTTTTACAAAAATGGAATTCTGCTGATAAAAAGGTGGCTATCATCGAGGAATTACGTGAAAAAGGCATATTTATTGATGAATTACAGGATGAAGTTGGAAAAGAATTAGATCCATTCGATCTTGTTTGCCATGTGGCTTTTGATATGAAGCCTTTGACTAGGGCAGAACGCGCCAATAATGTTAAAAAGAAAAACTACTTTACTAAATATGGAGAACAAGCTCGGTTGGTGCTTGAAGCACTCTTGGACAAGTATGCCTCTGAGGGTATTGAAAATTTGGAAGATACAAAAGTGCTTACGCTACCGGAATTCTCTAAATACGGCTCGTTGAAGCAGATAATTGGATATTTTGGCAATAAGGAGGCTTTCAAGAAAGCTATTGCTGATCTTGAAAGAGAACTTTATGTTGCATAGATTTGGGAGGGGCTTATGGCTGTTGATACAGTGATAAAATCGATACAGAATATTATGAGAAAAGATACAGGTGTAGATGGCGATGCACAGCGCATTTCGCAGCTTGTGTGGATGATTTTCTTGAAAATATTTGATGCAAAAGAATCTGAATGGGAGTTAATTGACGATTCATATACTTCGATTATCCCAGATGGGCTTCGTTGGTCCCAATGGGCAACCGATGACGAAGGCATAACGGGTGATGATCTAATTGATTTTATCAACAATACACTTTTCCCAAAGTTGAAAAACCTTAAGGTAAAAAGCAACAAGGATATTCGCACCTTTGTTGTTAAGTCTGTTTTTGAGGATTCTTACAACTATATGAAGTCCGGAACCTTGCTTCGCCAAGTCATCAACAAGCTTAATAAAATTGACTTTGATACGCAAACAGACAGGCATCAGTTTAACGACGTTTATGAGACTATTCTAAAAGATTTGCAAAGCGCAGGTAATTCCGGCGAGTTTTATACCCCTCGTCCTGTAACGCAATTTATGGTCGATATGATTAACCCTCAACTTGGAGAAAAAATACTGGACTTTGCATGTGGCACCGGCGGCTTTTTGGTATGCTCTGTTGAACATTTGAAGAAACAACTTACAAACGTAGCGGATATGGAAACCTTCCAGCACACTATCATGGGCGTTGAGAAGAAGCAGCTTCCATATTCTCTTTGTCTGACTAATCTCATCCTGCACGATTTTGATGAGCCTAACATTAAGCGGGACAATCTACTTTCCTACCCAATAAAGGATATTAAGCTAACCGACAAAGTGGATATTATTTTAACCAATCCGCCTTTCGGCGGTGACGAGGAAGATGGCATTGAGAGTAACTTTCCGGTAGAATTCAGGACAAGAGAAACCGCAGATTTGTTTATGACTCTTTTGATGTACAAGTTGAAGCCCACAGGAAGAGCCGCAATCGTTTTGCCGGATGGATTTTTATCTGGTGAAGGAATTAAGACAACTATTAAGGAAAAATTGCTTAGCAAATTTAATGTTTATACCATTGTACGTTTGCCAGAAGGCGTTTTTTCACCATATGCAGATATCAATACAAACCTTTTATTTATAGAAAGTGGAAAGGCCACAAAAGAAATATGGTTTTATGAGTTGCCGTTACCGGAGGGCTATAAGAAATACACCAAAACTAAGCCTATTCAACTTGCCGACTTTACCAAGATCAAAAAGTGGTGGGAAGACCGCACAGAAAGCGATTTTTCTTGGAAAGTTTCAATTGATAAAATCAAAGAACTCGATTATAACTTAGATATCAAAAATCCAAACCGTGAAAATGATGCGAAAAATTATTCAGCTGATGAGCTGATTCTTAGACTTGAAAGCAGCATTAATACCTCAAGTGCTCTATTGCAACACATTAAAAAGGAGCTATGCAAATGAGCAAGTATCCCCTAAAAAAGGTTTCATCGTTCTTGCAATACAGAGATGACACATTAAATCCGAGTGAAGCTAACGCATTGGGTTTACGGCGCATAGAAAAAATTAATTTTAACGGTTCGATTTTTCTTACCTCCAAAGCAACTAACACAAAGATGATACGAGTCCGAAAAGGAGATTTGGTTATTTCCGGCATCAATGTTGGTAAAGGTGCTTTAGCGGTTTATGAAGGTGACGAAGACGTACTGGCGACTATTCACTATTCAGGTTATGTTTTCGATAAAAGTAAAATAGACCTAGAGTATTTGAAGCTTTTCTTAAAGAGCGATGTTTTTGTGGCTATTCTAAAAGATCAGACAGGCGGGGGTATAAAAACCGAGATAAAACCTAAAAAGTTTTTATCACTTGAAGTTCCACTTCCAACTATTACAGAACAGCATGATATAGTGAAAAATTACATGGCTGTAAACGATCAAATTGACGGTATTATTTTGCAGGTCAATAAGCAAGAAAACTATCTTAACCATTTACTTCAAGCAATATTTCAAATGGCAGTAGAAGGCAATCTTGTAGCTCAATACGAAAACGATGAACCTGCTACAGTTTTACTTAACAGAATCAAAAATGAGAAGTCTATGATGTCTTCAACAAACGGGGACTCTCGTAATAGCAAAATATACTACGATGATAATGTTCGAGAGGATGACAAATATTTACTCATACCAAAAAATTGGTGTTGGTGCAAATTGAATTCTTTAATTCAACAACTGCCACGCAATGGATATTCTCCAGCAAGAGTGGACCGTGAGACATCAACAAAAGTTCTTACATTAACTGCAACCACAAGTGGATACTTTATTGATTCCGCTTTTAAATATTGCAATAAGATTATTGACCCTTTATCTTATTTATGGTTAAAAAAAGAGGATATATTAATACAAAGAAGCAACTCCCTTGAATATGTGGGAGTGGCATGTTTATACAATTCTGACAATAATGCTTATATTTATCCGGACTTAATGATGAAAATTAAATGCATGCCAGAGATCGTTTCGAAATATATTGTTATTGTGCTAAAAAGCAGGTATTTAAGGATCTATTTTCAAAATAAAGCCAAGGGTACATCAAAAAGTATGCCTAAAATTACGCAAATGGTTGTAGCAAATGCTGTTATACCTTTGCCTCCTCGCGCAGAGCAACAACGCATCGTAGAAAAAGTTGACCAATTGGTCGCTATGTGCGATGAATTAAAAAGGTCAATTAAAACATCTAAACAAAATGCTACCTTGCTTATGCAGACTGTCTTGAATCAAGCCTTTTCCGGAAAAGCTAATTA
Source organism: Oscillospiraceae bacterium (assembly GCA_963664585.2). Lineage (GTDB taxonomy): Bacteria > Bacillota > Clostridia > Oscillospirales > Ruminococcaceae. The sequence continues at coordinate 152,219 of CAXXEO010000009.1, forward strand.
CAACGTTAAGGAATTCCCACAGACTGGCAGAAATGACTATGTTGAAGAATGGGATATTGCTGCAAAAGCAAATAGTGATATAAAACAAGAAACCGCAGAGAAAATAGCTGCAATCCTTGCCAATGTGAGCAAGGGTTCAAAATGACGCCCGCCGGTTATGCTCAGCAAGTCATCAATGAATTCGGCATTATAACCGCACCTGCTTTGATATTGAATACGGTGTTTACTCATTATGGCATTGAATATTATCAGCAGGACTTTGATGATATTAACTATTGTGGTTCTTTACATCGAAAGTCTGACCAAACCGTAATAATTGTAAATACAGATATTAAAAATAAAGGCAGGATAAATTTTACGAAGTCACATGAATTTGGACACTTCTATATGAAACATGAAGGCAAGGAGTTTAGTTGTACTTCGCAGGATTTGCGGCTGAGCAATCTGTCATCAAAGCCGCTTGAGGTTCAAGCAAACCAATTCGCCAGCGCCTTTTTAATGCCTGAATGTATGATTAAGCCGATTGTCCTAACATCACCGTTTAATTTTGATACCATTGGGTATGTGCGGAATTATTTCTTAGTATCTAAGCTTTCGGCGGCATTTAAAATTCTGGATTTTACATTAGGAGATTATGCCTTAGTATCTTGCCAAAACGGATTAATAAAACATGTAAAATTATCTCCGAGTTTATCAGGGGACATTAAGATCACGACTGTAAATGCAGCATTACCCGAAAAATCTTATGCAGTCCAGATAATAAATACAACAAAACAAATGAGAGATTATACAGAAATTGACCCACGGGTTTGGCTGATATCTTGTGCCGATAAGTATAAAGTATATGAACATTCAAGATCAGATAAGAAATCAAATTCATGCCTCACATTATTGAATCTCATAAGAAAGTAAAAAAAAGACTGGGTAGAGAATGCAGTATAATATTTCTGCGTTTATGAAGGGATTGATAATAACATGTATGATAATGTGACGGTATGGGGAATTCATGCGGGGGCAATGGGAGAAGTTGACAAAATTTTCTTAAATAAAAATAATCCGTCCATAGCTATTGGTTGGCCTGAAATGGGGGATTTGTCTTTAATTAAGAAAGACCGCGAAGATTTCAAAGAAAAATTAAAAAAGGATTATCCGGATACAAAAAAAGGAGCTATACCCACTTCAGCCGGTATGCTCTACAGATTCATACATGAAATCAAACAAGGGGACATTATCATCTATCCTTCAAAACAGGACAGGAAAATCCATATTGGAGAGATTAACGGCGATTATGCATTCAATAGCAGCTATGATAAAGAACACCCTCATTTACGAAGCGTAAAATGGCTTAAACATTTTTCAAGGCCGGATTTTTCTCAGGGTGCGCTTTATGAAGTGGGTTCAGCGCTCAGCTTATTCCAAGTAAAAAACTATGCAGATGAATTTATTGCGGCTCTTGAAGGTAAGCAGATAACAAAAAAGGATGAACTAGACGAGACAGTAACCGATATCCTTGAAGTAACGGAACAAAGCACGAATGATTTCGTGTTTAAAAAACTATCAAAAGAGCTTAAAGGGCACCCATTTGAACATTTCGTAGCGCACGTACTAAATGTTATCGGATACAATACAAAGGTTTCGCCGGAGGGCGGAGACGGGGGTATTGATATCCTTGCATTTAAGGATGAGCTTGGCATTGAACCACCAATTATAAAAGTACAGGTAAAAAGCAACGACGGTGATGTAACACCTGAAAAAGTACAAGCTCTTTACGGTAATGTCTCAACTGGCGAATACGGTCTTTTTGTATCCTTAGGCGGCTATTCAAAACAGGCCAGAGCATTTGCCAAATCGAAGTCAAATTTACGTATTATTGACGGTGATGAGCTTATTGAACTAATACTCAAAAATTATGAGAAGCTGGATTCAAAATATAAGGCGATAATTCCACTTAAGAACATCTACATACCCACACAGGTTGAAGGGCGATAAGCATAAACAAATAATACGTAGTTAGCATATCGGTAATCATAGCCTTGTCGGGTAGATGAACGGAATGTTTTATAATTTGGAGGAGGTTTTTATGAAGTATTATGCGGTCAAAGCTGGTCGAACAGTAGGAGTATTTGACAATTGGGCGGCTTGCCATGAATCTATAAATGGTTTCTCTGGCGCGGATTATAAGTCCTTTGGCACTAAAGAAGAAGCTGAGGCATACATAAATAATGTTGATATTATTCTTCAAACTATTCAAACAGATATTGAGCACGGATATACTGTAGCGTTTTGTGACGGTAGTTTTGATAAGGATAAAAATCGATATTCATATGGCGTACTAATTGTGGATTCTGAAATGCAAGAGCACGAAATATGCGGTTCTGCGCAAAACACAAAATACACTTCGTCAAATAACATTATTGGTGAAATTCTAGGAGCAATTAATGCCATGGATTGGGCAGTGTCCAATAGTTGTGAGAAAATTAAAATATATCATGATTATGAAGGCCTGAGCAAATGGATATGTGGCGAATGGGAAGCCAAAAGTGATGTCGCAAAGATGTTTGTTGCAGTATATCAAAATAAATATGCAGATTTGCTGAAAGTTGAATTTAAAAAAGTTAAAGGTCATAGTAATAACGAATACAATGATAAAGCTGATGAGTTAGCTAAAAGAGCTTTATCAGATAATGCCAGAGTACCTATCAAAGGAGACAGCTGGTTTTCAATACCATATTTTAAACCAGATGAGCTTCAAATCATTATAGATTTAATTTCAGAGGATCACCCGGAACTTAATGCTGAAAAAAATGAAAGAGCAAATTCTATTGTCTATAAATTGCACCTTGATAAATACAGACTGTCAGTTACCTTATTTAAGATTGGAAATAAAAAGTTGTTAGTCCAAGGAGCAAATACGATTGTCTTCCAAATTTTTATTACATATGTCTTTGAGCTAATCGGAGTAAAAGCGGATCGCATAATAGCCGATGCTTATAGAAAAAAAATTGATTCTAAGAAAATTGACGAAGGGGTTCAAGATATATGTCCCAATTTTTCTGTTGATTATCCGGCAAATATAAAACGTCTTGTTCGTCAAGCAATTATTAATTTAAGCTATTTTATAGAAAGTGAAGATTATTCACAATATGTTTTTCCAGCTTTAAGGGCTCTCGAAGGTCATATGAAATATTTATTTGGTAAAGCGGGAGTCTCTATAATTTCTAAGCAAGGGTTTTGCTACTTTGAAAAGGACTCATCTACACAAAAGTATTATTTGCCTACAACCATTATTTCAGATATAGTATTAAAGCACAAGTTAGAGGAATATTATAATTTCTATAATGCAATACGGCATACTATTTTTCATTTTGCAGATATTATAGGTAGTACAGATTCCACTCGGTTAATTGAAACAAAAGGTGAAGCGGATGAACTTATAAAAAAGTGTTTATCTTATATATGCGAAGAATAAAGAGATGGCTAATGATTCACTATGTATTCAAACAATTAAATAGTAATCAATATTATCTTGTTTGCATGGATTACAATAGTATACTGAATTATCTTGATGAAATAGAAAGCGAGTATCTTATTGAGTCTAATGAAGGTGAGCTAATTATTGATCAATTGCTCGTAGCAGGAAATGGAAGGAACAGATTTATTTCCTGTCTGTTTTCCTATGGGAAAATTGAACTCGGATCAGCGAAAAATATTGAAGGCTCTTACGAATATAAAAGATTAACAACAGAATTACTTAAGCAATATTATAATGACCTGAAATATTCAATATTAACTGATAATCAATTGAAGATGATCCGAGAAGGACAAGTGATCTAATGAATAAAGAGAAGATGCAATATGCCCAGCAACTTGAAAATGAGAGAAAATGGGTTGATGCTGCCGAACAATATGTTCAACTTCTAAGCGAAGCCCCATCTTCATCAACCTATGAACGAGTAGCATGGTGCTTGTCACGTGCAGGTAAATTCAGTGATTCTATCGAGTACTTACGTAAATTGTATGAGATAGAACCGCTTTCTGCCAAATGGCCCTACATGATAGGATATCAATATTATTGCCAAAAAGAATGGGGTAAAGCAGTCGTATGGTTTGAAAAAGCTTTAGAGATGTATCCAAACTATTTTGTAGCTAAGTACCGATTGGCATATGCTTATATTCAAACTGTAGGTGAGTATAAAAAGTTAACAAAAGCAGAGTATTGGAAAGCATTAGGACATTTAAAAGACTGCCATCGCTTATGGGAAACATTTAATGATACTAAAAAGCAAAAGGAACGTAATGTTTATTTCGATATTAATTTTTTGCATGGCAAAGTTCTAATGGAACTTCCTAATCATTGTAATGAATCAATAAACTATTTTATATCTGCCTTAGAAATTAAGCCGGCAGACGAATTTGCTAAATACAATTTGGCTAAAACGTATTATCTTAATGGCGATTATGAAAAAGCAAAAAGGAATATTCCTATTAGCAATCAATATTATGTAGTTGAATTATCAGCATATATTGATACAAAATTGGGAGAATATGAAAAAGCTAGTTCAGCTATCATCAAGTTATTATATAGGCGTAAAAAAGATTATTTGTTTAATTTTTTGGCGGAAACTTATTTGCTAAGCAATAATTCTGAGGAAGCGTATAAGATGGCACAGAAAGCCATATCACAAGGTCAAAATAACCACAAGAATTATTACACCCTTGCTAAAGTTTACTATCAATATGGCTTACTCTACAAGGCTATTGTGTATATAGATAAGGCTATTAAAATTAAGAAAACAAAATATGACACTACATATGAAGAATGCGATACATTACGCGAGACTATATTATTACAAATATTTCCAGACTACCATGATGACGATATTTTGCTAGCAAAACTAGATGAACTAATTACTCCTCAATTTGAGCAAGGCACTATTTGCCGATATAACACAGAAAAAGGATTCGGATTTATAAAAAGTAGCCCTAAAGACATTTTCTTTCATGTGTCAAATTGCAAATATGAAGGGGTATCTGTAGGAGATTTCGTACAATTTACGACCATTATTACAGATAAAGGAATTATGGCTGTTGACCTGCATAAACTTAGATGAGATTTACGCAGAAGTATTTTGCCCTTACTTTACGTAACTAGGCCTGTAGAGTACGAAAAAAATTTGATGATAACTGCATTTACGTTGCGAATTCACAAATGAGCTTCTTAATAATCTATCAAGCTTATCTTTATTTTTGGTCTCTTTTTGTGCATTGAAGTTACAGATAGTGACCAAAAGATAGGACAAGACAGAAAAATTGAAATTTGAAAAAGCCAGTAATATCAATGCTAAGAGTGGGATAGCCAAAGATAGAAAAAGCAAAAAGAACACTTGGTAAAAAGGAAAAACAAACGTAAAACGCACAGTGCCACGCGTCGCTATTCTCGATATAATCATGCAGAGTTTGATACAATTCAATTATTTCCTTTACAACCTATCGCTTGCAGGGTAAGTTTTATACAACCGGTGATCGCCGGTTATTATTTTACCAATCTACGCAACTTGAAGTTGCTAGAAGCAAATTCAGGTTTGTGACAACACGACAATAATCCCGTAAAATGAAAATCGAAAGTGAGGTGTGCGTCATGCCATTCGGTGACAGATTAAAGAAATGCAGAGAAGAAAAAGGTCTCACGCAGGATGATATTGCTGATTTTTTTGGGGAGGAATTTACCAGACAAGCCGTGTCCAAATGGGAACGTGGTGAAGCATTCCCGGAAACGGATAAGCTGTTAAGGCTTGCGGTTAAGCTTGATATTTCTCTCGATGAGCTTCTTGCAGATGAACTCGTTTATTACAGAAAAGGTAAAGATGCAGGAACAATTGAGAGTTCTTATCCGGGATTAGTCGCCGGGTTAAAAACACTAGCAAACTCATTGGACCAATACAAATAAAGTACTGACGGAAGGAAAATTTTCATGGAAGTAAAGAACGCAGAGATTATTGCATGTAGCAAACCTGCCCAGATAGAAAATTACAAATGGCTGAGCGATGCTGTAATTATCGAAATAGTACACAGCATCAAGTAAATCATTATCGAGCTCATAGACCGAAAATATCAGCCAATAGCTTATCACGATGGAAGGTAAGGTGAAAAAATGACTGAGCGATTAACCGAGAAACAAATAGCCGATTATGAGCAGCTTTGCCGCGATTGGAATAATGGGCACATTCTGACACCAGACGGCCTACGCTTTATTTGTGAGGCAAATAATTATGACGTAGAGACTATCGGAAAACACTTTCTTGATGTGCTGCCGAAAATCTGTTAGGCGGAGGTGAATCGTGATGATTGAAAATATGACAAACTGGTCTCTCGATGATATTAGGGCGGCCTACAAGAAGTATTTGGACGGGCAGAACTTATCGAGAAACACCATAATGACATCGTCCGCCGATGCGTTCTATATTTGGCGGAAGCAGGGTGCAGATTCATTCTGGAAGATAGTCTTTTCAGACAGCTTTGAAACTCTTGGAAAAGAGACCCTTCTTGAACTATTGCGTCAACAGTCCAGCGGAAATGCTGAATGGAATGTCAGTGGTTATTTGGCGCATTTGAGAAGATTCAGACGTTTCATTCAGAGCGAAGCAGCTCTTGAGATACCTGATACCGTTCCTCAGGTTGTAGCACTTACGGAAAGTGCACCAATAAAAATGGCACAGATGCTTCCCGCTCCGTCAGTTGATCAGGTTGAATATTATCTTGCACAATGGGATGCGCTTGAGGATTACCATCTTCAGGAGGACGCTCTCAACCGGCTGTTTTTCACGCTCTGTCCGGAAAACAACAACATTTCTGATATTCTGCTCAAGGTATCCGTTCTCAACGATTTTTACAGTACTAACATCTTTAAAGTTTTCCCCGTGGCGAAGCATATACTGTCATTACATATCGATGCTCGTCTGCAAAGCGGGGACGTAACGCTGGTTAACGATATAAAGGAAGTCGAAATAAGCGGTAAAACATTGAACTTTTACTCCTTTGCCACAAAGTATTGCAGCCACCACAGACCATTGGACTACCCAATTTATGATAACTATGTAGATGAGGTGCTGCGTTATTATCGAAAGAAAGACGGTTTTGCAGCATTTAGAAATGAGGAGTTGAAGAGCTATACTCGCTTCAAATCAATACTGGTGGAATTCTGGCGTTTTTATCATCTTGACAAATACAACCTGAAAGAGCTTGATAAATACCTCTGGCAGCTTGGCAAGGCATACTACAATAAATATGAGGTGAGAAATAGATGAAAAAAGATGCAATATTGTTTTCTGCTTGCAAATATACTAAGTCTCGACTAAATATTAATGATTTGCCTGGCGGTAAGTATGATGTCGCAGCATTTGGAAAAAGGTTGAGACAGATCGATTTCGAAGTGTCTATTAAGGAAGATGCAATTCGAGACGAGTATATTCCCGCATTGCGTGAGAATGCAAAAAATAGCCCTAATGATGCCGTTCACATAGTGTACTTTTCTGGGCATGGTGGGCATTTAAATGGTCATAACTATATTTTTCCATCTGATTTTGGAGTAATATATGATTCGTCGCACAGCATAGACGAAGCTGGTATAAATATTGAAGATATATTAAACGTGTATTCTGGTCATGGGCGATTAATATTGATCCTTGATGCGTGTCGCTCTGATGTTGGCACGTCAAGGGGATATTTTTCCGAGATAACATCATTTGAAAATGTGTATATAGCGTATGGAACGCAGTTCCAAGATACATCAACGGGAGTAAATAATGCAATTAGCTGGTTTACGGAGGGTATATGTGACGAAATATTAACTCCGAATATAGATATTGATGCACTGTTCACAAAAGTACGCCGTAATGTATGTCTAAAACACAGAGCCCAAATTCCTTCCAGCGTTAATGCATTACTTGAAAGTGTTGTACTCCATGAGGATACTTCGGTCGATGATATTGATACTAAGGTTTATGCTTTTGTTGAGAAGTATGGCAATACATATAATGACAAATATGGATATTTCCATGGAGACGACTTAATTTTTATTGATGCTGCTCAGTATTTTGATATAAGCTTGTTGGATACGATATGGAAATATCACAAAGTAAGTAATTCACTATTTAGCAAGAAAGGTGTTAAGCTGCCTCTGCTGTCTGAAGTGGAGAGTAAAATTGTTACTTTTCTTGCCTTTACAAAAGGAATAAATTGGTTCTCTTGTGATGAAAACTATACATGGTATTATAATGGACGGCAAATACGAATGGGTGAAATTCCACCTCTTCCACCAAGTATGCAACAAAAGTTGCCAGAACCAGAGAAAGCAATTGTAGTTGAAATGAAATGTTCATGTGAAAAAGGAATGATGACTATAGCCATCAATCTGCCTAATGGGTGTGAATTTTTCGTTGGTCATTCAAAAGTTGTAGTTAGGTCAGGAAAAGCAATCCTCCCGGCGGTTAATAAGTCTGATACAATCACTATTGATTCTCGAGTATTCTCTGAAGACGAAAATATTAAAAGAATACTCGGCGAAAAATCAAGGAATTTGACTGGTCCATTAATTAAATATAATCCAATTTACGGCAATCACATATGCCATTCTTTTTGCATGTAAAAATAAAGATATATTTTATAAATTTTCTATTATATATCAAGCGGACATCCGTATATTTCGGTCACTTTTTGTACACTAAAACTACAGATAGTGACTAAAAGATAGGACAAGACAGTAAAACTAGGGTTTAAAAAAGCCAGTGAAATAGCCGTTTAGAATAAGATAGCCAAAGATAGAAAAAGCAAAAAGAACACTTGGTAAGGAAGAGGTCGTGCGTTCGAATCGCATCAACAGCTCCAATCATAAACCTGCATAGTGAATCACTATGTGGGTTTTTTGGCGTCTTTGGAAACGTTTTTATAATCAAACTGCCCCCATTAACTGATAACGCTATAAGTATTTCTGTTTGTCAGTCTCAGACGGATGCATCCTATAGAAAATTCATTAATTAGCGATCATGATGAGAAAAATGACAAATACTTAAATACTTTTAGATGTTGTTGATAATTTTCAAAGGTGTTATATTATTAGTGATATCTTCCTAAAACAATTGCTGTCTAAAACCCTAACCTTTAGGAAATTGGGTCTTTAATATCACCATTATTTCTATTATAGTGAAAAAAGGAGGAAATGGTATGAGCCGGAAAACCTCAGGCCTTTTGACTTTACTGCTACTAGTGATACTGTTGACAAGCTGCGCAGATGCCAAAAGTGCGTCAGCAGCAGATAATCTTACAGACAGCAGTGATTCTGCAGGTTCAGTGAAGTCCAGCTTAAACATAGGTATCAATGCCGAGCCGAAATCATTGGACCCCGCCAACACGAAGGATACTATTACACATACGGTCTTATTTCAGGTTGTAGATGCCTTGATTACAGAGACTCCCGATGATTACTGCACGCTGAAACCAGGCCTGGCCGAGAGCTGGGAGTTTTCAGCGGATAATAAATCACTTACCTTTCAGATCAGACAGGGCGTAAAGTTCCATAACGGCGACACAATGAATGTTGATGATGTGGTGTTCTCATTAAACAGATCTTTAACTTCCAGCTTTACATCGGGTATCAATGGTGCGATGGAGAAATTTGAAAAGGTTGACGATACCCATGTCAAACTTGTTCTTAAATATCCCTATGCACCTATACTGAACTGTATGACTAACGCTAGCTTTGGTATAGTTAGTAAGAGGGCGGTTGAGGATGCTGAAAAGGCGGGAAAAGACTTCGGAAGAAATCCGGTCGGAACAGGTGCTTATAAATTGACTGAGTGGAAGAACGGTGAAAAGATTGTACTCACCAGACATGACGACTATTACAGAGGCAAAGCTGACATTAAGGAGCTTACATACACAATTATTACTGATCCCACAAGAGGTACCCTTGCTCTTGAAAAGGGTGAGGTTGATATGTATTACGGAAACCAGTCCAGCGATAGAGAAAAGCTAAAGGCCAACAAGGAACTCCAATTTAAAGAAGGCGCAGACGTAGGCTATTACCATATTTCCTTTAATATGCAGAGCAAATACTTCAGCAACAAGAAGGTCAGACAGGCAGTTGCTTATGCCATCAATCGAGAGGATATCATCACTGGCGGATTTGATGGCTATGCTATTCCCGTCACCTGCCCGATACCACCATCTGTTTTTGGCTATCAGAAAGAATTTCGGCCTCTTGAGTACAATCCAGAAAAAGCAAAAGCTCTGCTTACAGAGGCTGGTTATCCCACTGGTTTTATTGTCAGGATGAAAGTCAACCAGTCCACCACCTTTACAAAGCCAGCTGAGATAGTGAAAGAACAGCTTGGTAAGATCGGCATCATCCTTGAGCTCCAGCCGATCGAAAAAGCGATCTATCTCACTGAAGTCTGTGATAAATGCGACTATGACATTACCTTATATGCAATCAACGCTACCATACACGATGCTGACTATGTCTGCAGCAGACGCTTGCACAGCAGCTTAATTAACAGAGGTAATAACTTTTCTCAATTTAAGAGCACATCACTTGACAAGCTTCTGGATCAGGCAAGGGCATCCGGAGAATCCAAGGAAAGATATGCATTATATGGAAAGGTTAGCGAAATTGTCAAGGAAGAGGTCCCCCTCATTCCGCTGGCCGCCAGCAATGGCATTATTTTTGCCCGCGTGGGACTGAAGGGGCTGTATTTCCATCCTGACTACAGGCTGATGGTTAATGATTTTTCTTGGTAAGAGATATTACTTGGCAAAATTATTATTAGTAGGGATAGTGAGGATGCAGGAGAGAAATTTACTCTACCTACTTCGTACAACCTTACATTCCGGCTATAGGGCTATTTGTGGCGGAAAGGCTTATCTTTACTTGATTTTTGTTATAAGGGGTTATTGGCCGCCTTAAACGCTCTGGTGAGCATATCTGTTGGAGGACCATTGGCTCGGGCTTCAACATGCTAAGGATGCAAATTGGAAATACCAAGTATAAGCCTTAACAATTTAGTTACGTAAAAGTGGTTATCACATTAAATAATTAAATATCGAGTATAATCCTATAATTTAATACTGAAAAATGGAGGGAACACTGGTGATTCATAAAGTAGAGGAGCACATCGAAAACAGCAAAGAACAGTACATAGAACTGCTTAGAAAGTATTCCGCACAGCCAAGCATCAGTTCCGATCCGGTTGAAACGCCAATTTGCGCTGCACTCATCAAAAATATGATGGACGAAATAGGAATCAAAACCCAGCTTTTTGAGACGGCGGGTCAGCCGGTTGTATATGGTGAGGTCAACTCAAAAAAGGCTGATGCAAAAACGGTGCTTTTTTATGGACATTATGATGTTCAGCCTGTGGAACCGCTGGAGCTATGGCTCAGCGAGCCTTTTAAGCCGGAGATCAGGGATGGTAAAATGTATGGCAGAGGTACCGCCGACAACAAGGGTCAGCATTTAGCGCATATACTGGCTGTTAATTCCTATTTAAAAGCTGATGGTCAGCTCCCCACCAATGTCAAGTTTATTCTGGAGGGCGAAGAGGAATGCGGAAGCACAAATTTGCCAGCGTTTGTCGCTCAACACAGTAAGCTGTTAGCGGCTGATATTGTCTATGTTTCGGATGGAGCAATTCATGAATCGGGCGCTCCGAGAATTTCTTATGGTAACCGGGGCATAATTATGTTTTCCATTACGGTGGAAACCGCAGTCAAGGATAATCACTCAGGCAATAGGGGGGGAGTCATCCCCAATGCCGGATGGGAGCTTAATCGACTTCTTAGCACAATGCTCGACAGGGATGGACATGTACTGATCCATGGATTTTATGATGAAGTCATTCCACCAACGAAATATGAAGAGGAACTGATTAAAAATCTCCCCTTTGAACCAGAGAAAATTGCAAAAATATTTGGTGTCAACAGGATATACAATGGCAAGAGGGATTATTTTATGAACCTTTTATTCAGACCAACCTTGACCATTAATGGCTTTGGCTGCGGGGAACCGACAGTGAATAAGACGATTATTCCCGGAAAAGCAGTAGCCAAAATGGATATCCGGCTTGTTGTCGACCAGGACGGGGATACCATTTATCAGAGGATCGTAGATCATATCAATAAACAAGATGTTCGGGGCAAGGTGACTGTAAATAGATTGGAACAAGGGATGCTTCCCGCAAAAACCTCGCCAGACCTTCCCATTTGCCGGACCATCGTAAAATCTGTGGAAGATGCATTCGAAAGTAGGGTGGTTGAGATACCGGCAACAGGAGGAAGCCTTCCCAATTATATCTGGACGAAAATATTAAAGACACCCTTTATTCTTGTGCCCTACGGTAATCCAGATGAAACAAATCATGCGCCTAACGAAAATATGAGTCTTGACTGCTTCTTTAAAGGGATCAAGGCATCTGCAAGAGTGATTTGTGATTTGGGTAAATAACTGCCTGAGATTCTGCTTCCCGTGAGAACGGTAAAAGATTACGTGTTATATTGTTTTCATTTAATGCTGCATAAAATGATCTGCACTGTGGAATCGCCAAGTAAACATCCGCCGGCTTAGCCGGCGGCTTTTCTTATGCGGGTATAACCCGCTGTTACTGGCTGCCATTGCAATGGCATATTACGGTCTGACATTTGCAAAAGCTTATTACTTGCTACCCTTGAAAGGGTCTTCGTATTCCCTGAATGTCAACTGATCCTGCAGCTTATCTTCTTTTAATTGGTTTTGGATATATTCAGCGATCTTTTTGGTGTTTTTCCCCACTGTGTCCACATAGTATCCACGACACCAAAAAGATCGGTTGCCATGTTTATACTTTAAATTCGCATGTCGTTCATGTATGATCAGACTGCTTTTGCCTTTGAGAAATCCCATAAAGCTTGAAACGCTCATCTTCGGCGGGATTTCCACCAGCATGTGAATGTGATCCGTACAAACTTCTGCTTCAATAATGTTAATACCTTTCCAGGAACACAATTCTCTTAGAATTTTGCCGATTTCTTCTCGCTTTTCACCATAAAATATTTCCCTGCGGTATTTTGGCGCGAACACGACGTGATATTTACAATTCCACGTTGTATGTGCTAGACTTTTATTGTCATTCATTTCGAATGTCCTCCTTTTGATGTACTCTTGCAGTTGCCAGACCGCAAGTTTATTCTACATCAAAAGGAGTTTTTTGGTCCGCTTCATCGCTAAAGCTTTTTTTGCTCCACCGACATAGTCGGTGGTTGTTTTCACAATATAAAAACACCGAAAAGCAAGTTGCTTTTCGGTGTTTTGTTTTTGGCTCGCACGAATAAGTACATGGAGACGAGAAGATAGTAAAACTATTTTTTACTCAACTTTGCTATCCACGACAGAGGCGAAAATTTCAAGTCCCTTGTCGATTTCGGCATAGCTTAGGGTTAATGGGGGCAAAAAACGGACCTTTTGCTTAGCAGTCAGCGCAATCAAGCCCTCTTGCAGACATTGGATCACGACGTCCTTTGCCTTTTTGCTTTTTAGCGTAATTCCCAGCATCATGCCCATACCGTCAACACCCGAAACGCTATCTATAGCCATCAGCTTTTCTTTCATATAAGTGCCCTTTTGGACAACCTCCTGTAAAAAAGAAGGGGTAATTTTTTGCAGAACTGCAAGTGCTCCGGCGCATACAACAGGGTTTGCGCCAAAGGTGGTGCCGTGATCGCCGGGGCCCAATACTGTGGAACAGTTTTCGGCAAACAACACTGCGCCAATTGGCAACCCCCCTCCTAGTCCCTTTGCACAAGTGACTATATCAGGATGAATACCAAAGTGCTCATATGCGAACAGTTTTCCAGTACGGCCGATTCCTGTTTGAACTTCGTCAATGATTAACAGAATGTCGTGCGACTTGCAAAATTCAGCCACTGAATGAATATAGTCGGCGTTCAGCGGGACAACACCGCCTTCGCCCTGCACCATTTCGAGAATGACGGCACAGGTTTTGTCGGTTGCTTTTGCCTTAAAATCAGCTAAGTCATCGGGAACAGCATAAGAAAACCCGCCTAAAAACGGATAGAAATATTTGTGAAAATCATCTTGGCCTGTCGCAGTAACCGTTGCCATTGTCCTTCCGTGAAAGGAATTCACCATGGTAATGATTTCATGCCGACCTTCTCCATAGTGATCAAAACTGTATTTTCTGGCAGCTTTGATTGCACACTCATTGGCCTCGGCGCCTGAATTACCAAAAAACACTTTGCTCATGCCTGTCTTCGTGCAAAGCTCCTCTGCGACAAGTACACATGGTTGCGTATAAAAATAATTTGAGAGGTGTGCCAGCTTTTTTGCCTGTCCACATACTGCCGCGACCCATTCATCATCGCAGAAGCCCAGAGAATTAACACCAATACCGGATGAAAAGTCAATGTACTCTTTTCCATTGCAATCCACACAAACAGCGCCTTTACCGCTCTCAGGGTAAAAGTCGAACCTTGAATAGCTTCCAAGGACGTACTTCTGATCAAGCTCTTGTATTTGTCGTTTATTCATATTCACATCTCCATAATAGTCGTGCCGAGCTTTTGGCCCAACAGCAGGCTGTTGATAATCGAGTGCGGCTTTCTTCCGTCCAGAATGACGGCTTTTTTCACACCACCCTTGACTGTTGTCGTGCAGCAGTCAATTTTTGGAATCATCCCTCCGTCAATGAGTCCTTGTGCACTGTATTTTTCCAAATCGGAAAGGGTAGCCTCGCCAATGAGGGTAGAGTCATCCTTCTTATCCAGAAGCAATCCTGCAATATCGGTCATCATCAGAAGGACCTCGGCGCCAACCGCTACAGCGACTGCTGCCGCTGCCGTATCGGCATTGATGTTGTATATAGTGCCTTTGCCGTCATCAGCAATGCTGGAGATGACCGGAATGCATCCCGTATTCATCACTGTGTCCAGAATGCCGGTGTCGACCGCAACAATCTCACCAACTAAACCTAGATCCACGCCTGACTCAAGCTTTTTTGCTATCATCATGCCACCGTCAATGCCACACAGTCCAACAGCCTTGCAGCCTTGACTTCCCAGCAGCGATACGAGCTGTTTATTCAGCTTGCCGCCGAGCACCATCAGAGCGGCGTCCATCGTCTCTTCGTCAGTATAGCGCAGGCCATTGACAAACTTACTCTCTTTACCCATCTTTTTGAGCAAATCAGTCAGCTCCGGACCGCCGCCGTGCACCAAGACAACATTGATGCCCAAGTCCTTGAGAGCGATAATATCCTGCATCACCATCTTTTTTAAATCGGGGCAGGTCATTGCGTTGCCGCCATATTTGACAACAACCGTCTTTCCAACATACTGCTTTGCGTTTTCTTTTATCAACTGTTCCATTCTTTATCCTCCTAAGTGCGATAATCGCCATTAATTTTTACATAGTCATAGGTGAGATCGCAGCCCCAGGCCATCGCGCTTGCAGTGCCGCATTTTAAATCTATGGATATAATGATCTCTTTTTGTGAAAGGATTTCCTTTGCTTTTTCTTCGCTGAAATTTACTCCCTGTGCGTTTTGACAAACTTGAATTTCTCCTGCTGATGACTTGAGAAAAACATCAGAATTTGATATATCAAATTCTGCGTCCGCATAACCCATTGCGCAAAGAACTCTTCCCCAGTTGGCGTCCTCACCGAACATTGCCGTCTTGACCAGACTGGAATTGATTACCGATTTCGAAATCGTTCTTGCTGTTTGAACATCAGGTGCGCCTTTGAGCATACATTCGATGATTTTCGTGGCACCCTCACCGTCTTTTGCGATCAGCTTTGCTTGTGCGGCATTGATGATATGCAGTGCTGTTTGGAAGATGTCAAAATCTTTGCCTTCTTTGGTAATCGTATGATTGCCGGCCAGACCATTTGCCATAATAAAAACGGTGTCATTGGTAGAGGTATCGCCATCCACGCTGATCTGATTAAAGGTATCCTGCACATCGGCAGAAAGTGCCTTTTGAAGCATAGACGCGCTGATTGCCACATCGGTGGTGATAAAGCACAGCATTGTTGCCATGTTGGGATTAATCATACCTGAACCCTTAGCGATGGAACCGATGTGGCACATTTTACCACCAATTTCAAACTCAATTGCGAGTTCCTTTTTCACGGTGTCGGTTGTCATGATCGCAAGGGCTGCCAGATCGCTGCCGTCATACGACAGAGACTGTACCGCTTCCGGTACGCCCTTTTCAAAAGGCTCGATCGTCATCGGTACGCCGATAACCCCTGTCGAAGCAACCATGACGTCAGTCGTTACGATCCCCAATTGCTTGGCAACTAACTCACAGGTCTGCTCAGCCAGCTCAACACCGCCCGTATTGCATGTATTGGCATTTCCACTGTTGCAGATCATTACTTGGGCTGTTCCGTTTTCGAGGTGCTTTTGCATCACAAAAATGGGTGCGCCTTTAATCTTATTTTGGGTGAATACCGCTGCCGCACTGCATACGGTATCGCTGACAATCAGCGCTAAATCACTTTTTGAACGATTCTTGCGAATTCCGCAGTATACACCCGAGGCGCGAAAGCCTTTAGGTGCGCATACGCCATTATTAATCATCTGCATCATTTTTTACACTCCTATATTAAACCGATAGTTTCATCCAATCCAAGCATGATATTCATGCACTGCACCGCAGCTCCGGAGGCTCCCTTGCCTAAATTGTCAAAACGGGTTGCCACATTAATAATTTCATCATTTCCGCTTACGAAGATTTGAAGCACATTGCTTCCCGCAAGCGTGTTAGATGCCAAAAAGCCACTTTCTGGTTCGCCATCCGGCATTATCTCGATAAAAGGCTGTTTCGCGTAATGTGAGCTGTAAAGGTCACGAAGCGCTTCTGGTGTCACTTTCTTGCTTAGCAGCTTTGTGTGAATGGGTATGGTCACTACCATCCCCTGGGGAAAATCGGCTACGATCGGATTGAAAGCGGGTTTGTTTTGAAGCGAACAGACGGACATGATTTCCGGGATATGTTTATGGGACTGAGACAGAGCATATTGTCTGGGACTGTTAAACTCTGTATGACGATCGCTGTCCTCGTACTGGGCAATCATTTTTTTACCACCACCGCTATATCCTGTAATTGAATTGATACAGAAAGGATAATCTGGTGTAGCTATACCGTGAGCAATCATTGGATACAGAATCGCGATCGCACCGCTGGCGTGGCAGCCGGGAACGGCTACACGGTTGGAGGAAACAATCATTTGCCGATGTTTCTGTGACAGCTCCGGGAAACCATAGGCAAATTCAGTGTTGGTGCGGTGTGCGGTAGAGGTATCAAGAAGCTTGACTTGTTTATGTACCAGACCGGCAATTTCTTTTGAGGCTGCATCAGGCAGACACAAAAAACCAATATCACAGGAATTGAGCATTTCAACCCTTGCCGCGAGGTCTTTTCTTTTGTCTGGATCTATTTTGAGTAAAACAATATCTTCACGATTCGAAAATCTCTCGTTTATCAGAAGTCCTGTAGTTCCCTCATTACCATCTATGAATATTTTATGCATATGCGCGCCTCCGATATAAGTAATATTTATTCATTAAATATACACTATATTCTGAATAAGTCAAGAAAAATATTTAATTATGTAAATATATCGTTTATATATACATTAATTGCATCAGATACATATTGAGAATTGTAATAAATATAAACAATTACGCATTAAATAAAGTATATTTATACTGGACGCGAAAACAAACAATTCTTTCATTTTCATATCCAGATCAATGACTCCTTACTATTTTAAAGATAAAAGAGCGTTTATTAGTTCTCTATTCTACGTCGTAAGCGGGGAAAAGAGAACTTATAGCAATTTGCAGCATTTGGTCGCTTGAAATATCCTACAGAACAAGTATAATAGAAGTTAAAATATCATGGTGACGGGTGCAATGATATTAACCCATATCATCAAAAATGCACATCTTAACACTTCAATATAAGTCATAAAGTAAAACAAGTATACAGATTTTTATAAAGGGCGTGAAGCGTTGATGAGCAAACAGAAGAGCCAAGATATTTTGTCTATGGATGAGCGGAAATTGTCCATCCTTGTGTTTGCTTTGTTTTTTTCATGGCTGTTGGCCTTTCCTTTTGAGGGGCAGGTTTTATATGCTCTTGCTGACAAATGGGGTGTAGAAGTCAGTCAAATGATCTTTGGGTCGATCACAGCCCACTTTTTGGGCTTGTTTAGCTGTGGTTATTTGATTAAGACCATGAAAGCGGCAAAATGGTTGATGCAGTTTTCTATTCTGTTTTGCATCACAGGCTGCTTCGTGTTCTTTTTTGCCCCTTCAGTTCTTTGGTATATATTTCTGCTGTCAAGCTCCTTTCTGGCGGGAACTTGCGTGGCAGCATGGGGTTATTATCTCAAAAGCGCCACCCCGCCAAATGAACGAATTAAAACGACTGCAGACGGATTGATTTATTCTAACATCTTGATGATACTGATGAATATGATGGCTATACATTTATCCCCTTATGTCGGTTTAGCCTTTTCGATCCTGTTGCTTGGCGGCGCTTTTTGGGGGGCATCCAGATTGCCTGACGACAGTTACACACAGACACCAATGTGCATATCACAAACGGTGAAAATTGTAAGTCCCATGAAGCCGCTCGCTTTTTTGTGCTTATTTATCGTAGTAATCACTATTAATTCAGGACTTATGTATCAGGTGGTCAACCCGGCGTTTGCCCACCACGAGTGGCTGGTGAGCTGGTATTGGGCGGTGCCCTATATCATAACACTGTATATTGTGAAAAACCTTCCTAAAAAGACAAACCGGACATACATACTCTATGTTGCCATCGCTATGATTGGGTTATCTTTTATTGCCTTTATGACCATGGATCGGTCGGCAGCAAGCTATCTGGCGGTCGATACACTGATGCTGGGGGCCTGTGGCGTATACGATCTCTTCTGGTGGAGTATTTTGGGGGAAATGCTGGACTTGGATAAAAATCCGGCTAAGATCCTCGGTATCGGACTTTCTGCCAATGTGTTGGGTGTGCTACTGGGTGGCCTTCTTGGTTCTGTAATTGCTGCCACCGATGCCAGAGGCTACAATTCATCGGTGTTGGCGCTTGCGATTGTGTTTATCACGATTATCATTCTTCCATTGCTTCACAGTCAGCTTTCGAAGCTGCTGAAAAATCACACATTTCTTGTTGCGATGTCAGAAATGCTGCCAGCTGAACGTAATCAAAAAATCGGCAGCTTCACAGTCTTAGCGCAACTCACAGAGCGTGAAAGCGAAATAGCATCTCTTCTTTTAAAGGGGAGAACCTATAAGATGATAGCTGGAGAACTGTTTCTGAGCGAAAATACTGTTAAAACACATATTCGTAATATTTATGCAAAATACAACATTCAAAGTAAGACAGAACTGATTCATCTGCTGATGGAAACCGAACATTCCTCATCGAGATAAGTAAGATAATAGAATAAAATGCGTCAAGCCCCTCACCCGAAAAAGGTGAGGGGCTTTTCAGATAATTCACCTGATATGGGTGACGACTTTTTGGGGCGTATCTTCTAAAATGATATAGTTGATTAACTTGAAAACAAGCTTGTGATTTCTTCCCCTGCCGAAGGCGAGGGAAGAAAATGACGTTTTAACTATAGCCAGTTTTTAAGTTAATTGGCTATAAAAGAAGAATCCTGTGAAAAAGGAGGGAAGAGTTTTGCAAACGATCCGAAGAAGACTTTTTCTTTTTGCCGCCATAAGTACTGTGGGAATGGCAGCCTTTTTCTGGTGTTTTTTACAAAAGCGTTTGGTGCTCCTATGGACGCCGGCTATACTAGGCATCCTTTCATTAGGGGCTCTGATGTGGGAATACAGAAAATACAAAACGGCGATTTTAATTAAAGAAAATAAAATCATGCATATACAAACGGCAACAATTGAAGAGGCCACTACGGAGGGAGCCACAAAAGTGCTTACATCTGGTGGTATCGAAGTGTATATTTCCTGCTTCGGAATTCTTCTGGATACGAAGGTGATTAGGTTCAATATGGATGGTATTCATCTTACGAGCGTTGAAATCGGGCATGAGTCCATCAACCTGTCCTATGGCAGAGAAAAAAAATCACAAACGGTATGTATTCTTCACGGCGCAGTCGGCAGCGAGGAACTTGAAAATTTAATGAAGAGGTTTCGCTATGAGACAGGGATCGTGCCGGCTCTTAAAGATGAATAGGAAGTAGTCTTTGTTTTAATATCAAAGTCTGCTTTCAAAAGTGAAATCACTAATATCATCAATTTCGATTGTGAATTCACCTTCGTGATTATGTTTTTTAGTTATTCTAGTACCTTGTAATATCTAAATCTTATATGATAATGGGTTAATGTTTTTGTATATTTCCCCGCCGAAGGCGGGGAAATCTTAACCTTACAGCCAATTGAAGGGAGAAAATATGCCAAAGAAAAAAAACGTAGACTGGATCATGCAAATCCTTCTTACGCTGTTGGGTGTGGGATTTATTCTAAGGGGTATTTTTTTGTTGCTGCTTGCGGTCGCAGGTGAGCAGGAGTTTGCTTTGATTACGGACATCAGACGGCAGGGGGGCCGGCACAACGGTACTTACCCAAACCAATATACCTATATCATAAGCTACTGTTTTACTTTGCCGGACGGCAAAAATGTGGACGCGTTTTCGACAAAAATTGGCAATGCGGTTTATATAAAAGCAAACGGGAGGTCAACCATTCCGGTGAGATATTTTTCGTTTTTTCCTGAACTCTGTGCGCTAGAAGAGGATACAAAACCGGGTATAGGCCAACTTTTATATATTGGCGTTGGTTGTTTTCTGATTAAAGTGATGAATGCAGGAAAAAAAAGACACAGCAGAAAAGTGTCATCAGAATAAATGCCGTATAATGACGGATAAAAGCGTGCCATTTTAATGCACTAAAAGTTTTAACAGGTAGGCTTTTGAAGATTGACTATATGGTTCGCAAAATAGATGATTACAGTATAAAGCGAGTCATTCACTCAATAAGCAACAAAACGTTGGCCATGATATGTAATTTTTAGTCAGTGACAGGCATTAAATCGCAGCCTCATTCAGAAGATGCACTTTAATCCGGGTTAAACAAAAATTTTATATGGAGGAAGTGATTTTTCATGTTTTGCAAGTATTGCGGCCAGAAGCTTAATGAAGAGACCTCTATATGCCCTTCCTGCGGCGCGAATCGTCTTGGGTCGGAGGCATCACCCCCCCAACCGTTGAAGGCTTCGGCTACGGGACAGTCAAATGAGTCACAAAGCCATGCGCCACAGCCCCCCCTTAAAAAAGCGAAAATTAAAAAGAAGTCCGGCTTGCTGACTGCGTTACTAATCATTATATCGATTGCAAGCGTCGCTGCATTGTCAGCTTATTTTCTTGTACCGGGCTTATTAAGACCGAACGATCTGGGCATAAAGTCCTCGGCTGAATCCTATCAAAGTGCTGTAAAGAAGATGAATCTCACTAAGGACAAAGCACCGACCATAGGATCTGCCACCGATTACAAGGTTGCATATGGCAAGTCACAACAGGTGCAAACATCTCTTAGCAGCGAGGAAATCACTTCATTTTTGAGTGAAAATCGTCCGGATTATTACGCCCTCAAAAATGTTCAGGTCCGTATTAACCCCGACAATACGGTGGAAGCGTCTGCAACGCTGGACACTTCCTATCTGTTCGACGTAATCCTTGGAGGGCAATACAACGAGGAAGATGCCAAAAGGGCACTGCCAATGCTGGGACTTTTGCCGGATCATGTCAATGTTTACTGTATGCTTGATGGCAGTATACAGGAAAATAAAACGAAGGATTTGACACTGGAAAAGGTAAGCGTTATGGGCATACCCGTACCAAATAGCATTTTAGGTTCACAGGATGCAAGTGCTTTTGTGATAAGCACAACAAATGCTTATTTGAAAACCACTACTGCTAAATCAGGGGCAAACTATGACCTTTTACAGGTCAGCAACGGTGAACTTCAATTGAAGGGCAAAATCCCATCCGCAATCTCCCGGATTGCGGTGAAGTAGTCTATGATTACCAATTTTGAACTATTCGGTTTTTGCCATTTGGCCAGCCTGCTGGTTCCTGTGCTTCTGGGCGTCGGCTTTATCGCATATGGCTTATGCGTAAAATCAGATGCACAGTTAAGAAATCAACGCCTGTTTCTTGCTGCGCTGATTGTTTTGATTAGAGGTGCCCGCTACATGATGGACATCTATTATGGTGTTTTCGAGTGGACAGACCTGATTTCTTTACATATCTGCCATATAGATCTAATTTTACTTGTTGCCTGTCTAATCAGGCCCCGAAAATCTTTGTTCCAATATTGCTTTTTGATTGGAATTCCAACGGCGCTTTCTGTGGCGTTATTTCCTGGAACCCATCATCCCGCACCCGGAATGCCGAGGGCGGTCCTGTTTATTATGAGTCATATGATGCTTGTCATTGGAGCCGTTTATCTTGTGCTCGTACTGCATATGAAACCGACCTTCAAAGCCTGTGCTTCTCTTGCCTTCGTCGGCAGTCTGTGCCTTGTACCGGTTTATTGGGTCAACAGTGCTCTTCACACCAATTATCTTTACATTATGACAGCGCCGCCCGGTACGGTGATAGAGACGCTTGACAAGTTGTTTGGTTGGCCGGGATATGTTTTTGCTATTGATATGCTGGCGGTGCTTCTGATGCTGGGAGCTCTTGGACTGGGGCAGCTTCTTTGGAAGATGGGTAAACCAAAAATAACGGCAGCCGTGACGCGTGATCGCCATTCGTAGAAAAAAGCCTCAAACTTTAGCATCCATAGAAAATTAATCCATGTCTCTTTCTCTGCCTGCGGCAAGGGAAAGAGACATAATAATAATGCTTTATATAGTCGACTTCGCCCATAGAATCTAGCCATCTGTCGACAATCCGTTCCTCGTTCTTGCAGGGTATATACTCAGATTTTATTCCGTTTCACAATATCACACCTATATCATTTGTGCAGTGTTTAAACACACGTGGAGCCAAAGTGGTGGTCTTCGGTCCCGATATAAAAAAATATATCAATTTTGTTAATGTAAGGTCATCCGGATTTAATTAACCGAATGCATTTGCATACAATCAATATTAACCCAAAAGCATGATGATTAATTGAGCGCCTATATTTGGTGAAATATCAAGTGCGATTGCATGATAAGAATCGTTTCTAAGCGTAATTACATCACCGCTAGTTAGCGATAGCATAGCAGTCCCTGATCTTCCACCAGCACCCATTAAAATGCCAACCGTAGTGGATGCGTTTACAATACCATTGACCGCAATTGATAACGCAGAAGGGACACCTGCAGCAGTAATGATTTTATAGTGGATTAGATAGTTGCCGGTAGTGGGAATCGTTACCCCTGTGGTTTCGGCTGTGTGTAGCATCTCCCTTAGAGGTCCGTTACTACTGAATGGGATATCAGCTCCACCGGCAATGATGTTCCCCTCTGTTGTGGCCAAGTGATATACATAACCATATATTGTAACTCCAGTACCTGCTAGCCCTGCAAGACCCATCGGTCCTGTATCGCCCATCGGTCCTGTATCGCCCATCGGCCCTGTCTCGCCCATCGGCCCTGTCTCGCCCATCGGCCCTGTCTCGCCCATCGGCCCTGTATCACCCTTAGGTCCGGTGTCGCCCTTGGGTCCGGTGTCGCCCATCGGCCCTGTATCACCCTTAGGTCCGGTGTCGCCCTTGGGTCCGGTGTCACCCATCGGCCCTGCATCGCCCATCGGTCCTGTCGGACCAATACAAGATGGACAATCCCAGCGCGAGTAATCGCAACAATTCTTGCAGTCACAGCAATGATAATGTATATAATATTTCTCATTTAGGCAGTCGCAATCATCTTCCCTTTCCCATGGCGAGTATCTGAAATATCCATTTGAATCCATTGTCAAATCCTCCATATCAATAGTACAAATATAAGTCTTGCTAAAAGTGCAAAGTTTCTCTTACTATAATACGTTCAATAATGCTATGTGCTACTTTACTAATACATTTATTCTTAAATGAGGTTATATGTTAGCCGAAAAGCATAAAATTGAAGCACAACACAGTCAAAACTTCTATGGCAAGCTTGTGAGAAAATGCGATCCAATTCTCAAGGAATTTAACAAATGAAGATGAATTGCCGTAATCATATAAAAAAGAGTCCAGACTGTAGAGTCTGGACTCTTTTACACTTTTATTACTTTAAGTATCAGATTCAAATCAATCAGCAGGAAAAGTACTAGGAATTCTTCATGATGACGCTCTCAATCGCGTTAGCAACATTTTCACAGGCGTCACAGCATATTTCAAGATAGTGGAATGTTTGATCCCAGGCCATCACTTGAATACTATCTTTACAGTTTACATATAAATGTCTTGTTGCTTCTGTGAAGAGCATATCGCCCTCTTCCTCCAAATGATTGACTTCAATGATCAGTTCATGCAAAATACGAGATTTACGAAAATCATGAAACTCATTGAGCGCAAGCACTAATGCTTCGCAGCATCTGACAATGATCTGTGTCATCTTCAATGCATGTTCACGTATAGACGTAATATTGAGCATATACATATGCATTAAGACGTCCTCAATAGCATCGGTCACCGTATCAATGGCATCTGCCATGATCATAATATCTTCACGTTCAATGGGGGTTATAAATTCTTTTGCAAGTTTTTCCATCATGACATGCCTTAATGTATCTCCGCCGTGTTCAATTTTATGCATGTCCTTCATCTTATCATACAGTTCTTCTGGATGGAAATTGCTCATGATGTCATTTAATAAATTCGCGGCCTGACAGGAGCATTCCGCCATTTGCACAAAAGAGTTAAAATAATTTTCATCTTTTTTTCGAGCCATAATTTTATCCTTTTCTGATTCATTTATAATTGTGATTGTTTTTTAAGTAGCGCGACTAAAAAATTTTCATGAATAACAGTGTCATCAAGTAGCCAATGAGTCCACATCCCGGAAAGGTGAGCACCCATGCTGCGACCATCTCATTGACAACGCCCCAATTAACACATGACATGCGTTTTGCCGCGCCCACACCCATAATAGCAGTCGTCTTTGTGTGAGTTGTGCTTACCGGCAATCCAAAAATGGAAGCAGTTAATAAGCAAATAACAGCTGCCACATCGGCAGAAAACCCTTGATACATTTCCAATTTTACCATATCCATACCAACGGCTTTAATAATTTTATAACCACCGATGGAAGTACCTAAAGCCATGACCCCAGAGCAAAGAAAAATGAGCCAGATTGGAATGACAAACTTGGTTACTGAACCTTGTCCCTGAGCCAAAAACATACCCAACATAAATACACCCATAAATTTTTGCCCATCCTGTGCGCCATGCATAAAGGCCATACCTGCACCGCCTGCAATCTGTGCATTTTTAAACACCAAAAAGGTTTTTCTTCGGTTAAAACTTTTGCAACTCAGTTCAATAGCTTTTACTACAAGCCAACCGATGAAAAAGCCCATAGCGGCTGAAAGTGCAAGGCCATAAATAACCTTCATCCATTCAGATGGGTTAATTCCGGATATGCCGCCCTGAAGAGCAATAGCCGAACCAGAAATACCGGCGATCAGTGCATGGCTTTCACTGGTTGGTATCCCAAACCACCAGGCAGCCGTAGCCCAAAGGACAATCGAAAACAGCGCGGCGCAGAGGGCTACCAAAGCATTGTGCGTATTTCCCCCGAAGTCCACCATATTGTATATGGTTTGCGCAACCGTTGCATTGACCATGGTCATGAAAAAAACGCCGAGAAAGTTAAAAACTGCCGCCATCAAAATAGCAGCCCTTGGGCTCATTGAACGCGTTGATATACAGGTGGCAATGGCGTTGGGAGCATCTGTCCAACCATTCACAAATATTACGCCTAAGGTTAGAATAGTTGTCACCATTAGTGCCGGATTCGAAATAAGCTGATGTACAAAATCTGTAAGTGTTACTGTCATTTAACCTCAACTTTCCTTTGCCGCTCTCACCAATTATTGCGGAGAGGTGTTTCTTTTTTCTTCTCAATCGCCGTTAGCATAACTATTTTTAGAGAGAAATATACAAATTGATTTTTGTTTTTTTTTAGTACTAATTTAAAGAATTATTTTCATAATTTGAATCTATTTTCAATAGAATGAATATAAATTTTCAGGAGGGCATTCCAATGGTCCATAAAATTACGATATAAAATTATAATTACAGTATTTCTAAGCATATTCGTCGTAACCATACTGTTGTGTGTCTATAAAGAGTAATGCCGCACTGACAACTGTTCCTTTCAAAGAGAAATCTATATATCTACCTATCGTTATGTATCACTGAGGTAAAACTATATAAAACAGGGAAAGACGTGATTACCCCCGAGGAGTTTGAAAGTGATTTAAAATATTTAAGTCTGAATCACTAATACGGACCAATATCCATGACTCAACTAATCGGACTATGTTGAAAAAAATACAGCTCTTCCTCAAAATTCAATTATTCTTTCATTTGATGATGGGTATCTGAATAATTATGAGTATGTTTGGCCACTTCTAAAAAAATACAAAATGAAAATTGTACTTTTCAGTAATCGGAAAAAATACGGATGATTTTTACGAGAGTACCGGATTGAAAAATCTTGACTATTCACATGTTACGTGGGACCAGCTGAGTCAAATGTATCATTCAGGATATGTCGAAATTCAGAATCATAACATACAATTTGCCACAGCATCACTAAGGACAGGACTGGATGCATGCAGAAGTCAGGCGAATCATTAGATCATTATGAGCAGGTAATGAAAGATGATATCGGCATGCTTCAAGAGCAAATATTGTTGTTGACAGGGGAGTTGCCAAATACTTTTTACATATCCATATGGAAGATCAAGTAAACATACTGATCTCATATTAAAGAAGTTAGGATTTAAAGCAAGCCTCTCCTGCAAATTTGGCCTAAATGTTGATTACTAAAAAACCTGAAAATCTATTTTGGTCTCAAAAGGATATGCCGCTCACACGAACAAAGCTTAGAAAAGATGATCAAAAAGGCAACTGAAACTTTAAAATTCATAAAAGATTAAGTCATCTGTACGCAATGTGTATTTTTAAATATGACTAGTGGATGACGGACATTATTAAACGCGTTATGCAGTTTATACTAAAATCATGGTTTTGTTCTAATACAATATTCTATTGACAATTTTTGCAAGGTAGAATACTATTTGAATGATATGTTTTACCAATTTTATAAGTATTGTTTACCATTTTAGAGTATATTTAACAAAAAAATTCGTTGTTTGAGCTGACGAAATGGTACAAGCTTTTTCTGATGCGTAAATTTTGAAAGGGGTATTAAATTATGTTGGATATTTTAAAAGAAAGTAAAGGGATGCTCGATTATGCTATCAAGGTGAGACGTCATCTTCATGTCAATGCTGAGCCAACTTCGTACGAGCTTGAAACCATAAAGTACATTATGAGTGAGCTTGATACGATGGGAATCCCCTATGAGAATATACCTGACGGAGGTGTTCTGGGATATATTCAGGGACCGCATGAGGGCAAAACAGTCCTGCTACGTGCTGACTGTGACGCGCTGGGCATGAAGGAGTCTCCAAATAACGCCAAGGGTCCAAAAGTCTGTGTCAGCAAAAATGATAACGCGGCTCACATGTGCGGACATGATTCGCATGTTGCCATGCTCCTTTCCGCTGCCAAAATTTTGAATGACAATAAGGATCAGCTCCAAGGTCGTGTGATTCTGCTGTTTGAACGGGGCGAAGAGGGTGGAGGCTGTATCTATTATGTGATGAAGCATATAAAAGAAAAGGGTATCAAGATTGACAGTTGCTGGGGGAATCATATTTCAGTTAAGTTTCCTGCCGGTACAGTGAGTATACAAGGTGGTCCAATCAACTCAGGTGCATCCAGCTTTGAGGTGGAAATTATCGGTAAGGGTGGACACGGCTCGCGTCCCGATATGTCGAATAATCCCGTCGACTGTTTTGTTGCCATTATGAATGGAATAAAAGACGTGCGTATGAAGTACATACACCCATCCTCGCCACTTACCTATTCAGTCTGCGTTGTACAGTCTGGCACAAAGCGCAATGTGATTCCTGAGACACTGACTTTTGCCGGCACATGCCGTTATTATGACACCGAATCAGGACGTGTATTTAGACAAAAACTTCGAGATGTCATAGAGCATAAACGCCGCACTCTATGAATGCACGGTCGAGTATAAGGACTTTGCGGGACCGAGCATTCCCACTATTAATAATGACAAGTGTGCCGAAATCGGAAAAGAGGCAGTAGGGGCTGTTATTGGGTTGGATTCTATTGCATATCATGAACCTAAAATGGGTTCAGAAAGCTTCTCAACTCTCACTGCTTTTTATCCAAGTGTTATTGCTAGTGTCGGTGCAGGCAATGAAGAAAAAGGCATGACAGTTGGTGGCCATAATCCCGGCTTTGACCTTGACGAAAATGGTATGCCTTATGGAATCATACTGTATGTAGCTTATGCTATTGCATTCTTAAAGCACGATGGCGAAATACCCTTTACGCCATTTGATGGTGATATGGACGACCTTCTTGCCTTTTCTAACCGTTCGATTCCACCACACCTCGACAACTAGTCACTTTGCAGTATTTATACGGATAACTTGCACGAAGAAAAAACAATATTTGCTTATTTCAATATGCAAAAATTCCGCTATTTACAAGTATCGCTGTGCTGTGGTGTAGTATATATACTTGAAATTGTATCAACCAGGTATTTAGGATTATAGTTAACCAGATAAACAAACTGCAGGTCGAATATCGACACGCGGCTTGGTATTTTATTGTTTTTTTATGATGAGAATTTGAATTTATGAATGTATATAAATTTCAATTAATATTTAATTAAGAGTCAAAAATCGTTTATTTGCCAAAAAAATATCCAAATTATAAAATATATGAAATATAAAATAAGATAGATGTCAATTTTAAGTATATCTTTTTAACATATAGTATTACAAATATTTGTAAAATATTTATACATTAATTGTAATGAATGTGCAAATTAAACAGGTCGAGTTGATTTTTTTTAACACTCTACTTCATTGACAATTAATAAGCAAAAGATTATTATTGATGATATAATTGGTCATCTGTAGTAATACCATTACATTTTTAATGTCATGCGTAGAATGCGGTAATTCGAGAAATTTGATGCATATAAAGGACTGAAAATTCATTTTTGCCCTAAATGTTGTATTTAATGAAAGATTTACATATGGCTTTCTAAATAAGATGAAGACAACTGAATAAGGGGACTTGTCCGGGAGAGACTGCTTTGATGCGGCGCCGAAGGGGAAACAGCGCGTAAACTCTCAGGTAAAAAGAACCGGGTACTGTCCATAACTCTGGAAAGCTCTTTTTAGAGTACCTACGAGGCAATGCCGATTGTTTTGGCAGAATCTTTCCGGTATAGGAAAAGAGGCGCATAGATTTTATGCGCCTCTTTTTAATTATAGAGAGATTTAAACACGAAAAAAGGCTCCGTTTGACGAAAAACACTGGCGGGTGAGGGCGATTAGGATTCGCTTTGTCATACAGATTAGTTATAAGACCGGTATTATTGCAGTTTCAGTATCCATTCAAGTCTTGCCCATTTATGTTATCTTCTTGTATTAAATACTACTTAATTTAAACGTAGTCAAATTTGGGGAATCATGGCCAGTTCAATATGTACCCCGTGTGGCTAGACGCTACATAAAATAAGTATTTTTTAGGAGGAAGGCAAATGAAAAGACTTGGCAGGATAAGTGCTCTAGTTCTTAGTTTGATGTTGGTATTGACAGCTTGCGGAAGCAGCAGTACCGGAAATTCCAGCGGGACTGCGGCAAGCAGCAGTGGTGCATCATCACAAAGAGCGTTGAAAGACACACTAACCTACGCTCTTGGTAACACAGTCAACAAACTGGACTGTGGAGACCAGGGTCTTATGGTGGGACACCAGGTAGCGAGAGCCCTGTATGACACTTTAATTTTTCCCGGCCGACAAAGATGGCAAAAATGCACCGTGTCTGGCAAAATCATGGGAGCAGAAAGACCCTACGACAATGATTTTTAAGCTTCGTGATGACGTCTATTTCCACAATGGGGAAAAAATGACGGCAGAGGATGTCGCATTTTCGATTCAGAGGTCATGCAAATCCAGCGGTAACAAAACATTTTTTAAAGCGTTTGACGGCGAGAACACCAAAGCAATTGACGCCACCACCGTGCAGGTCAAGTTTAAATATGCCTTCGCCGCAGCGCTCAATTATCTTGCCACTCCGCGCGGTGGCATCGTTTCCAAGAAGGCTGTTGAATCAATGGGCGATGATAAATTCGGTCAAGCGCCCGTTGGCTCGGGCCCATTCAAATTTGTTTCTTGGACACAAGGGCGATCGCATTGTCCTTGAGAGATTTGACAAGTATTGGGGAACAAAGCCCTCTTACAAGAATCTTGTTTTAAGGTTCATAACTGACAATAGTGTAGCAGCAATGGAGCTTGAGTCCGGCGGAATTGATGCCACAGCCTCAGTTTCTCCACAAGATTATCCGCGTCTTGTTGCTAATAAGAAACTTAAAGGTATACGCAGATGTCGGCTATACTTTTGAAAACATAACTTTTAATATGAAATGTGACGAGTTCAAGGATATTCGCGTCCGCAAAGCGATGGCCTATGCCCTTGATACGGCAGCAATCGTCAAGGCTGTTTACGGCGATCTTGGCGCACAAGCCACCGGTCTGTTCAGCGATAAGATTTTTGGATTTACAAAGCTGGGACCGATTAAGCGTGACGTAGCAACTGCCAAACAGCTTCTTACCGAGGCTGGCTTCCCTAACGGTTTAAAAACGGAGATTCAACTTTCTGAAAGTGCACAAACCTTGGCGATGATGGAAATTGCACAGGCACAGTGGAAAGAGGCCGGAATCGACGTAAAGATTTCCAGCTATGACGCGGCAACCTTAAGTACACGTTCCGCAGCAGGCCAGGTTAACTTAAGCCGTATGAACTATACAGCGATGACAGGTGACCCCGACCACGCCATGACCATGTGGAATACCGCTGCTGGCGGATCCATGCAGCCAAACGATGCACATATCGACGAGCTGATGGTAAAGGGCCTTGGCGAGTTCGACACGACAAAACGCGCCGCCATCTATAAGGAACTTCAGGAATATTGTTATAACACCTTTTATAATATTCCAATCGTATTCCCTAAAAATGTATTTGCCCACCGTACAAACGTAGAAGGCTTTGTATTCAATCCTTCTAATACTTGGTATTGGAACACAATGACCGTATACGCAAAGTAATATAATAGCGATTACACGCAAATCTAAGGCTGTTGGCGGCGCAGGCAACTACGCCGCCGATAGCTATACATATGAACATAATGGATGGGTTATAGTTGATTAGCTTGAAAACAAGCTTGTGATTTCTTCCCCCCGCCGAAGGCGAGGGAAGAAAATGACGTTTTATATATAGCCAGTTTTTGAGTTAATTGGCTATAACCGCGAGCTAATCCATATAAAACATTATTAAACCATATCTATATTTCCTCGTCAGAGGCTTGCTTAATTGAAAAGAAATAGTAAAAACCAAAGCAAGGAGTGAAGAGATTGGGCAAATACATATTACGCCGACTGCTCATGATGATCCCGGTCATGTTTGGCGTAACGGTACTGATATTCACCATGCTGTATCTGACGCCGGGCAATCCGGCGGTTACGATACTTGGCGAAAATGCAACCGATTCAGAAATTGAAGAGCTGCGTGTTAAGATGGGGCTGGACCAACCATATATCGTACAGCTTGGGACCTATATCAAGAAAGTCGTACTGGAAGGCAATTTGGGCGTATCATACTTAACGGGGCGTCCTGTTACAAAAGAAATCGTGGCGCGTTACCCGACGACGATGCTGCTGGCGATTCTAAGTTCAACTGTGGCGGTGGTCATAGCAATCCCGCTGGGGATTCTATCGGCAACGCATCAAAACCAGTTGATTGATACAGTGGCAAGGCTGGTATCGCTGATAGGCGTTTCGATGCCGTCGTTCTGGCAAGCACTTGTTTTCATATTGGTCTTTTCAGTCAATCTGAACTGGCTTCCGGCGACGGGATTTTATGGGCCTTTGTACTGGATATTACCCGCATTTACGATTGGAATACACAGCTCGTCGGCCATTCTGCGCACAACGCGGTCAAGCATGCTTGAGACGATCCGTCAGGATTACATCCGGACGGCGCGCGCGAAGGGGGCGGCAGAGCATACCGTTATCTGGAGGCATGCATTAATGAATGCGCTGATACCGGTCATCACAATCGTGGGTCTGCATTTTGGCGGCGCATTGGGCGGTTCGATCGTAATTGAGTCCATTTTTTCGATACCGGGACTTGGCAAGCTGATGATTGACGCGATTAAGGCGAGAAATTATCCGGTCGTACAGGGCGGCGTACTGCTGATGTCGATCACATTCAGCTTGATCAATTTGCTGGTGGATATTCTGTACGCATTTATTGATCCGCGCATCAAGTCACAGTATGGTGGCAGAAAGAAAAAGAGCGATGCAGCAAAAGGCCAAACTGCAAAGGCGGCGGCATAATGGTTGAGAATAAAACACAAGCAGAGATAGCCAAAGAGGTGCAGCGGAAGAAAAATCGAAACATAAAGGAAATATGGCGCCGGTTCAAAAAGAACAGGGCGGCCGTTATCGGCATGATCATTCTGATGATCCTAGCGTTCATGGCGATTTTTGCCAACTATATCGCGCCATATCCGTATGACCTGCAGGATCTGGAAAACATACTTTCGGGTCCGACAGGCTCGCATTGGTTTGGCACAGACAACTTTGGCCGTGATATATACAGCAGAGTGGTCTATGGAGCGAGAATATCACTGATTGTTGGCTTCGTATCAGTGGGCATCGGGTGTTCAATAGGCGGATTTCTGGGAACGCTGGCTGCATTTTACGGCGGAAGGACCGACATGTTGATCATGCGTTGTCTTGATGTGATGCAGGCAATGCCAAGCTTGCTGTTTGCCATATCAATATCGGCGGCGCTCGGCCCCGGGCTTTTCAATGCGATGGTGGCTGTAGGTGTAACCTCAATACCGATGTATGCGCGTGTCGTAAGGGCGTCGGTCATGACGGTCAAAGGGCAGGAGTTTGTTGAGGCGGCGCATGCCCTGGGTGCCAAAGATAGAAGGATTATTGTAAAGCACATCATACCGAACGCAATGGCGCCGGTGATCGTACAGGCATCATTAGGCGTAGCGGGTGCGATTCTGACCTCGGCGAGCCTGAGTTTTATCGGTCTTGGCGTACAGCCACCAACGCCTGAATGGGGCGGGATGCTGTCGGCGGGTCGAGCATTTATCCGAAATCACTGGCATTTTGTCACCTTCCCGGGTTTAGCGATTATGACGACCGTATGCGCACTCAACCTGATGGGCGATGGACTGCGCGACGCACTTGACCCAAGACTGAAGCAGTAGAACGAGGGGTGACGAAAATGAGCTTACTTGAAATTAAGGATTTACATATCCACTATGTGACCGATGACGGCACGGTGCGCGCAGTCAATGGCGTAACGATGTCGATAGAAAAGGGAGAAACACTGGGCCTTGTCGGCGAGACAGGGGCAGGGAAAACGACGACGGCGCTGGGGATCATGCGGCTGGTGCCGGACCCTCCGGGAAAAATCATAAAAGGCAGCATCCTATTTGAAGGCGAAGATCTTTTCGCAAAGAGCGAAGCCGAGATGCGGAAGATTCGTGGCAATCACATTACGATGATCTTTCAGGATCCGATGACGGCACTGAACCCGATTATGACAGTAGGGGATCAGATCGCCGAGGTGGTCAAGTTTCACAACAAAGGGTTTTCAAAAGCCGACGCGCATTGCAGAGCAGCTGAGATGCTTGAGATCGTGGGCATACCCCAAGAGCGGATGAATGAGTATCCGCATCAATTTTCGGGTGGTATGAAACAGCGGGTTGTCATCGCGATAGCGCTGGCCTGTAATCCGACATTATTGGTCGCAGACGAGCCGACGACAGCTCTTGATGTAACGATACAGGCCCAGGTACTGACGATGATGAACAATTTAAAGATCAACTTTAACACATCGATGATCCTGATCACGCATGATCTGGGTGTTGTTGCGGAGATTTGCGATAAAGTAGCGATCATGTACGCGGGTGAGATTGTGGAGTTTGGAACGCTTGAGGCGATCTACAACGAAACAAAGCATCCGTACACGAAGGGATTATTCGGTTCAATCCCGAGCCTTGACAAGAAGGTTGACCGTTTAAGCCCCATATTTGGTCTGATGCCAGACCCGACCAATCTGCCTTCCGGCTGCCCATTCCATCCGCGCTGTCCGTATGCGATGAAGGAGTGTGACAGCAAGGATCCCGATACGTTTGAGGTAACGCCGGGTCATTATGTCAAGTGTCTGCTTTACACTGAGGAAGGCAGGGAGAAGAATGGATAAATTATTAGAAGTAAAGGATCTAAAGAAATATTTCAAGACCCCGAAGGGCATGCTTCATGCGGTAGACGGGCTGAGCTTTACGATTGAGCGGGGCAAGACGCTGGGCGTAGTGGGTGAATCGGGCTGTGGCAAGTCGACACTTGGACGCACGATCCTGAATCTTTTGGACATTACCGGAGGGGAGATCTGGTTTGAGGGAAAGAACATTACCGGTATCAACAAGGGTGATGAGTATATCGCGCTGCGCAAGGAGATGCAGATCATCTTTCAGGATCCGTTTTCCTCGTTGAATCCGCGTATGAGTGTTAGCGACACGATTGCCGAGGCACTGCGGATCCACAACATCTGCAAGACGCGGGAAGAGCTTGATGCGCGCGTAGCGGAGCTGATGGATACGGTGGGACTGGCCCAAAGGCTGGCGTATTCGTATCCGCATGAGCTGGA
Organism: Oscillospiraceae bacterium; assembly: GCA_963664585.2. GTDB lineage: Bacteria > Bacillota > Clostridia > Oscillospirales > Ruminococcaceae. The sequence goes on from CAXXEO010000009.1 coordinate 187,305, forward strand.
CGGCGGACGCCGGCAGAGGATCGGCGTGGCCCGCGCACTCGCATTAAACCCGAAGTTTATCGTCTGCGACGAACCGGTTTCAGCGCTGGACGTTTCTATCCAGGCGCAGATTCTTAATCTGATGCAGGATTTGCAGAGAGATAAAAACCTGACCTATATCTTCATAACCCATGATCTTTCGGTCGTGAAACACATTTCCAACGACATCCTGGTGATGTATCTCGGAAAGCTCGTGGAAAAGTGCGAGTCGGACGAGCTTTTTGTAAACACGCTGCATCCTTATACCAAGGCGCTTCTGTCTGCGATTCCAATCCCCACGATTGGCGCCCGCAAGGAGCGTATGCTGCTCAAAGGCGAGCTCTCCTCACCGATCAATCCAAAGCCCGGCTGCCGCTTTGCTCTGCGCTGTCCTTACGCAAAAGAACAGTGCACGAAGGTTGAGCCGGAGATCGAAGAAGTTTTACCTGCTCACTTCGTCGCCTGCCATTTCGTCCGCGAGATTAACCATATTTGAGCATAAATAAGCAAAATGTCAAATTGATACGGCAACTTTCGCCGTATCAATTTGACAATATCTGCTGGAATACCTATGGTTCCATTCAGAACGTATTCCCTAAAGAAACATTTGACTATACTAAAAACGTGGAAGGCTTAAATTCAGAACAAGCCAACGACCCGTGAGCCCCGTATTTTCGATTTGCTGCCATACATGTGAATTATAGCCAATTAACTTAAAAACTGGCTATATATAAAACGTCATTTTCTTCCCCCGCCTTCGGCGGGGGAAGAAATCACAAGCTTGTTTTCAAGTTAATCAACTATAAAAGGCAAAGACAATTGGCAGATACGTATAATTTAAAACAGTAGGCGGTGCAGTTACCTGCATCGCCTACTCTTATGCAATCATGCTTTTAATAAATACTTCTTCAAACACCGAAGCAGAGACAGGCCGGCCAAGCAAAAAACCCTGCACCTGATTGCAATCTAAACCCATCAAAATATCAAGCTGTTCTTGCGTTTCAACGCCTTCTGCAATTGTTTTTACGCCAATAGCATTTGCCATAGATATGACGGCTTTTACTACCTGAATACCCTTGCTATTATTTAATGAAACTTGCTCTATAAGTGTTTTGTCTATCTTTATCCGGTCAAAAGGATATTTGTTTAAATAACCCCATGAGGAATATCCAGATCCAAAATCATCTATCGATACAGATACACTTAATTCTTTGAACAGATCAAATATTGCGTTTACTTTGCTTCCATCTTCAATCATTATATTTTCTGTTATTTCCATATCGATCCATGTGGTTTTGAAATGTTCATCGCTAATAAGAGTTTTTAAAGTACTGATAAAGTCATCTTCTTTCAGTTCTTTAGGAGAAATATTGATACCCATCTTGAGATCAAGGGAATATGTTGTGTTCCACTTGATAATCTGCTTGATCGCTTCAAACATTACCCATTTTCCCATTTTGATGATAAAGTTTATTTCTTCGGCAACAGGAATAAATTCATTTGGAGTAATATAGCCATGTTCGGTGTTGTTCCAGCAGATCAATGCCTCTGCCCCGATTATCTTGTTGTCGGGCAAGCTGAATTGAGGCTGGTAAAACAATTCAAAATCCTTTTCTATGTTGGCGTTTCTTAAGAGAACTTCAATTTCACTCTTTTTTTCATCACTTTCTTTAAAGAAGGGATCAAAAAAACCATATTTGTTAAAACCCTGAGACTTCGCGCGATACATAGCGATATCAGCATTCCTTATAAGAGTTTTTCTGTCGTTGGCATCTGTAAGAAAAATTGAAATGCCAAGACTAATCGTTACGCGCAATATATGTTCACCAATCATAATTGGCGCGCCGCAACTTTCGATAATCTGCTCAGCAAATTCCGAAAGATCTTTATGGGTATATTTGCCTCGAAATAATAATGCAAATTCATCTCCGCCGAGTCTTGCTAAAATGGCACCGTTATTACAATTAAGCATTCTGCTGGATATTTCGATCAAAACCTCATCACCAACATCATGCCCTAAACTATCATTAATTATTTTGAAACGGTCTACATCAATTAAAAATACTGCTAGTACTTCGTGAGTAGGCAACGTTTCGATTGACTCATCAAGAGAATTCATAAAGAATCGTCTGTTATGAAGCTTTGTAACTGTGTCATGATTTGCTAAAAATTTGAGCTCGCTAAATTGTTCCTCAACGCGCTTTTCGAGAATACTGTTTAGATTTAGTTCTTTCTGATAGAGCTCACCGTTTCTGATTGCCAACTGAACCTGTGCGCTTAATATTCCATAAATCACCACAACTAGAAAATAAATAACGATATCCGCTATTACAAATCCTTCATTCATAAAGGCTGTCAGAGGGAAAAAAAACAATAATATCCATTTGAGGCTGTATCCTATATTGCTAAAATCTTCACGACTTTCATGGGTATCGGCGAAAGTACTCCATAATGCGCCAAATGCAATTAATAACAGTGCAAATATATAAAAAGAATCAGTCAATGAATTTAGAATATAAGTACTATTTGCGTATGTGTAAAAGTAGTGTAAATCGTTTACTGAATATAAAAGAATCCCTAACCCAAAACAATAAATATAAGCTGGTATTTTTCCTTTCCTCGCAGAAAACCAGTATATAAGTTCTCCTATTATGACTAGAAAATCGAGAATAATTAGGAAAGTCGAAACGATTCCATCTTGCGATAGGATCTTAATCCATGCGTTTGATTTATTGAAAAATACGATCCAAATTAACATAACACTTGAAAAGCTGATCACCAGTGTGTCAAGTAGCAATTGAAAAGAGTCCCATTTATTGAATTGACAGAATAAAAATTTTAAAACAGCAGTGGCAATAAATACATTAGTAAGCATATACATAAATGAAATGAAGAGGTTTTTTGTCGGATTTGCTCCGCTAAAAGAACTGATTGCCCAAAGAATATCACCAACGGTCCACGAAAAACAAGCAAAAGAATATATTGGCAAAACCATACTAACCAAACTTCTATGATCGGAATTAATATATGCATAAATTAAAACTCCTGTAGCCGTTCCGGCATTCAGCGGTGACAGAATATTGCACCAAAATTCCGACTCAAAAACTGAAGCAATAAAATAGAACGCAAATAATATCGCCCCAACAATTAGTATTTTATAGAATGTGGATTTTGATTTTATCACAAAAACTCCATCCTTATATGAATAATGGATATATACATATATCGGAAAAAACTGGTATTATATTAGGCTGTTTTATTTTGTTCACCAAATATAATACCTTCTGCTGCAAAAACATGTAAATGATTGAAGGAAAATAAGGACGCTATTCTGAACTTTTTTGAAACGAATAATATTCTTAAAAAATGATCGAAGGCCAACGAAAACAATTCATTTTCGAGGGCCTTCGGAAAAACTGACTGTATCACTCATAAGTCGCAATTATCATCTTGCAAACTTTTGAGGTGCAGTTCATTATGTGATGGCTTCTATTCAAGTTTGCTTTTTTGTGATTTATAATCCGTCTTTCTATTATAGTTGATTAACTTGAATACAAGCTTGTGATTTCTCCCCCGCCGAAGGCGGGGGGAGAAAATGACGTTTTATATATAGCCAGTTTTTAAGTTAATTGGCTGTAACCGATCGTATATATTGACAACTATAAAATGGCATACTAATCATTCCCATCTGAAAAAACCAATCGAAATGCCTATACATATTACCGCAAGTGCGATCATTACGATAATGGGAATCAAAACACTGTCAACAGGCAAACCAAGTGAAGCAGCTTTTAACAGTTTTATTCCCTGGGTTAACGGTAAAATATCGGCTGCTTTTTGAAGAGTTGAAGGCATAATCTCATAGGGCAAGGTTGCACCCGAGAAAATAAGCATTGGAAAATACAATATACAGCACAATAGATTTGCGGTTTTTATATTTGGCGCAATACCACCCACCATCATTCCGATACTGAACATTGATAGCATGACCAGAAAGTATGTGCCTAAGAAAAGGGGCCACGAACCGCCCAATTGATAACCGAAGAAAACTGTTGCTGCGCCATAAACCAGGATGAGCGAAACAATCGAATAAAGCGCGTAAATTGTAACTTGTACCACTAAAATGAGGGTAGGACTGGTCGGTGTCACCTTGAATCGCTTTAAGATTTTTTTATGCCGGTAATCGGATACGACCAAAGGAAGGCCCATGACGCCGCCCGCACATATGGCAATTGTCGCTACCGCCCCGAAGGACTGATCCAGAAATGTGTAACCTGCACCATCGAAAGCAGGCTTGTTCCCATAAATAATCCCCAGGATTACCACAATTGCAACGGGCATACAAATGGCGAAAATGATCATATCCATGCCGCGCAGAGACAGCTTGAATTCAGTTTTGAATAAGGTGCTAAATGCTTTCATTCTCTTTTTCCTCCTCGTTTGTGTACCAAAGGTAAGCATCCTCAAATTTTTCGAAAGGACTGGATGCAATCGCTTCCTGTACTGTTCCACTAAATACTGTTTTCCCGTTTTTTAGGATATTTATCTTGTCACACAGGACTTCAACCTCATCCATAAAGTGAGAGGTTAATAGGATAGTAAGGCCTTTTGCTTTCAGATCGGAAAGGTATTTCCACACATCACGTCTGGCTTTTGCATCCAGCCATGTTGTCAACTCGTCTAAAAATACGACTTCTGGATTGGGAATCAATGCGAGGACGATAAATAAGCGTTGCTTTTGCCCTCCAGAAAGCTCGCTTATTTGACTTTTGAGTTTGTCAGAAAGGCCAAATTGTTTTAATAAGTCTGTGTAATCCATAGAGGTTGTGTAAAGAGATTGTGTTACCTCGCAAAGCTCGGACACCGTTATTTTATCTTGGTAATTGGACTCTTGAAATTGAACACCGACCCTTTCAAACAATTTCTTGCGGTCTATTTGAGGGTTCATCCCCAAAATGGATACATCTCCGCGATCTTGCTTCTTAGTACCTAAAATACACTCAATGGTAGTGCTTTTGCCTGCGCCATTGGCTCCAAGCAAGCCGAATATCTCACCATGGCCAACTGAAATATTCACATTCTCAATTGCTCTGATACCAGCATAGGACTTGCTCAGATTTTTCACCTTGATTGTTGTTTCCATGCTATAAAATTCCTCCTTTTCTTTATATAAAAATAACACCAGATATAAGTCTGGTGTTAAAGTGTAGGGTTTGTACTGAATTGTTTTTTCATCTTTTCAAGGTGAGTTCGCATACCCTGCGCATTCTTCTCGGCATGTTGCAATGATGTGAGCAGCTTATCACATACAGAAATAATGTCATCATTTTCGCTTGGGGTATCAATCACCGTCCGTATATTTACTTGGGGATTGCAGGAAAGCGCACAGAGCATCCGCAAAATTGCTGCAAGTGAATAATTAGCACAACGCAAGGAACGAATAATTTTGAGCTGGCTAATATCTTCATCAGTATATACTCGATAGCCATTTTGCCTACGTTTAACAGTCAGTAAGCCATTCATTTCCCAGTTTCTCAAAGTGTCCATAGTTATTTGCAGATAATCAGCCGTTTCTTTTCTTGTGAAAAACAATTTGTTTGTAGTCTGTTTACTGCCTGATAATAGCTGACTTGCGATTTCTATGGCTTCTTCTGCGTTTTCTTTTTCTTTTTTGATTTGTTGGATGTAGCTCTCAGTCAGATAAATAGCCTTTTCAAAATCTCTGGCAGCAGAAATCTTAATTATTTCAATCGCTTTTTTTCGTAGGCCATTTTGTAAAACTTCAATTTTTAGGGCAGTTCTTGCAAATCTGAATTGCTCCATATGGAAATTGGTAAACTCGCGATATCCGTTTGTTTTCCGTTCGGGTTTGGGGATTAGTTCAAGCTTCTCATAAAGCCGAACAGTATTTGGATGTATTCCTATACGTTTTGCAATTTCCGCTGTCTTATAGGTACCCATTCAATCATTCCACCAATCTTTTCTATATTATAGCATCAAGTTAAAGTCTGGTGTATTAGTGGAGGGTTTTAATGATACCAGATAAGAAAAAATCACAAGGCAAAACCACACAACTAAGATTTTACAATATGTATTCTGATATCTGTTTTATAATCAACAAACAAAACATATAGATGGTGAACAAAAGAGCCTTCAGTAAGGTATTACTTACTCCTGGCTTTCCAGGTAATCGATATAATGGTTTCCCCATGTCTCAAGTGAAGCTAAAACCGGCATGAATTGCTTTCCAAGTTTGCTTAAAGAGTATTCAACCTTGGGTGGTATCTGGTTGTACACAGTTCGGACGGCGAGGCCATTTTCCTCCATCATGCGTAGTTGCTTGGTCAATGTCGTTTGCGTCAGATTGGGAAGCGCTCTTTGCAGCTCGTTAAAGCGCATTGTCTTCTCACTTAGATGGTGCAGGATGAGCAGCGTCCATTTCCCCGTCAGTATCTTTTGAGCAGTCACGAACGGACAGACTCCAAACAATTCTTTTTCCATGTTGCCTCCAATAGTATCGTATTAGATACTTACTATACTAAAAAATCGTACTTGATTAAAATATTGTACATGTTAAAATTGTATCGTCGAAGAGATTGAAAGTCAATGCATAATCGAAATGGAGGCTATGTTTATGAAAGAAGTCTATGATTTTCTGAAAAAGTGCGGGACCTACTACCTTGCGACAGTGGAAGGCAACCAACCAAGGGTGCGCCCGTTTGGTACAATCGATTTATTTGAAAACAAGCTTTATATTCAAACAGGTAAAGCAAAGAAAGTATCCAAGCAAATCGCCGCAAATTCCAAAATTGAAATTTGCGCGTTCAATGGCGATCATTGGATTCGTGTAGAAGCTACTGCTGTTGAAGATGACAGAAATGAAGCAAGGCAACATATGCTCGATGCATATCCGAGTTTGCAGGCCATGTACAAAGCTGACGATGGCAATACGCAGGTACTCTGTCTCAAGGACGCCACAGCAACCATTGCATCCTTTACCGAGAAACCCAGGGAAATAAGATTTTAATGCACTGTATTCAAAAACAGCAGGCCGGTTCGTACCGGCCTGCTGTTTTTCTCATTCCTCATGGTGCCTCAGGAAATGTTAGCGTAAAGGTGGTGAAAATTTCCTCCTCCTTGTGTTATACTATTAATGCGGCAAGGCTACATTCAATACAGGCTTGCCGCATTTTTCTGTTATAGTTGATTAATTTGAAAACAAGCTTGTGATTTCTTCCCCCGCCGAAGGCGGGGGAAGAAAATGACGTTTTATATATAGCCAGTTTTTAATTTAATTGGCTATATATTCCCAATATGACCCAATCCATAGTTGTATAAAGCCAACAGGCAAAAAAGAAACACAAACAAATTCTGATCTATTTATTTTTGCTTTAGGAGGTGGTTAGAACGCCAAGACCTAAAAAATATAATACTCGCGTATTATATTTTACCGACAGACTGCGTGATAGCATGGAACTGCTTTCCGATTACCCTTGTACTATGGTGGAAGCACCTATGGGTTATGGCAAAACCACAGCAGTTCGAGAAGCGCTCCATTCCACCCATGCTAAGGTGTTATGGCAAACCATTTATGATGGAGATAGTGCTGCTTTCTGGCTGGGTTTTTGCAGCTTTATTTCGAAACTGGATAAAAATATTGCGGGCAGCCTGCAGCAGATTGGGCTACCCACCGATATGCTCCTTCGGCATGAAGCGGTAACCCTGTTACGCAATCTGAAAATTTTCGAACCTACATTTTTTGTAATCGATGACTGCCATTTTATTAAAGCGCCAGAAGTGAGTGAATTCTTAGGCTTTTTTCTAAAAAATCTTCCAGAAAAGCTGCATATTGTTATCATATCTCGCACTGCCTTTTTAAAGAACCTCTCCGAATTACAGCTTAAAGGCTTTGTCAATCGAATTGGCGCTGAAGAGCTTGAGCTTTCTCCTTCTGATATTGCAAAATATTACAGGCTTTGCGGGATTACCCTCACTGAGGAAGAGCGGGATCTTCTCTATACTCGCAGTGAGGGCTGGATTTCCGCCTTGTACCTTTTCATGTTGGAATACACAGCCAAAGGGGCCTTTACTCCGGTTTCTGATATCCGGGAGTTGGTATATCAGACAGTGTACCTTCCTCTCAATGATGAACTCAAAACTTTTCTGAATTATATCTGCCTGTTTGATAGCTTTAGCATTAAGCAGGCACAATGTATGTGGCCAAAGAATAATGCCCCAACGCTCCTTTTTGAACTTCAGACCTGTAATGCCTTTATTACAAGGGATCGACTGACAGATGAGTATCATCTGCACAACATCTTCACCATCTGTATCCGAGAAGAATTTACAAAGTTATCGGAAAGCACACAAAGAGAGTTGTGGCAGAGAGCCGGAGAGTGGCATTTTCTAAATCAAAATCACGTTGCCGCCATGGATTGTTATTTTAAATCCATGGATTTTGATCAAATGCTATGCGCGTTTGAAAAGGATAAAAGCTACCGATCTGATGGTGAGTATAAGGAAAAATTGATTTCATACTTTTCTTCGTGTCCTGAACAGATACGAGTGAAACATCATTACGCACTGCTGTTTTACGCACGGCGTTTGTTTGTCATGAACGAACACCAGCTTTTTGGAAAAACCTGCGCTGAGGTCCGCAGAAACATAGAAATGGATCAGAGCCTTGAGCCCGACGCAAGGGATACTCTACTGGGAGAATATGAAATTGTGATGAACTTCGCGTCGTATAATAGTATTTCTAAAATGTTGGAGCACTCAAAAAAAGCGTGCCTTTATTTTAAAACCCCCTCTGGGATTTTTGATAACATACCAAACTGGACTTTTGGCTCACCCTCTGTTCTATACATGTTTTATAGGGAAAGCGGCAAACTTTCTGAAGATGTGGAACGTTTAAAAGAGGCAATGTCCTATTATTACCAGGCGACAGACGGACATGGATCCGGCGCGGAATATCTCATGGAGGCAGAAGCCTATTTTCTGCGGGGTGAGTTTCAAAATGCAGAAATCTCAGTATACAAATGTATTCCCAGCGCCCAGAGCAAAGCGCAATGGAGCATTCTTCTATGCGCGGATTATTTGCTCGCGCGCATTGCGTTAATACAAGGAGATTATTCAGCAGCAGCGACATTGCTTAAAAACATGCGAGAGACTTTGAAAACACAAAAACGATATACACTTTTACGAACCGTAGACATCTGTGAAGCCTATATCCAAGTGTTAGTGGGTCAACCCCAAAAGAGTGCTGAGTGGATTTTACAGGGGGAGCTTTCGGATATAAAGATGCTTATGCCAGCCCTTCCGGCACTTCAAATGGTTTATGGACGTATTCTTTTGGAAAACAAGAAATACACAAAGCTCATCGGACTGTCTAATACATTTTTAAAGATGGCCAGCATTTTTCCAAACCTGCTCAGCCATATTTATATCCATATTCATCTGGCGGCAGTCTATGAAAAGCTTTTTAACCGTGATGAGGCGATTGTATGTCTGAAAAATGCCCTTGCGATTGCTGTACCAGATCAGCTGTATATGCCCTTTGCTGAAAACGGAAAATATATTTGCGATCTGTTTGAGGACCCAAGAATTTCGGCGACATACACCTCCTTTAGCGCTCAATTTCGAAAACTGAATGGAGTTTTCAATCAAGCGACGACGGCCGTTCAGAAAAGCTTCTTTTTAGTCGTTCCTACTTCTCTCAGCGAGCGTGAAAAGGAGGTGGCGGGACTTGCGGCGAAAGGCCTTTCCAATAAGGCCATTGGGAAAACGCTTTTTATTACAGAAAATACTGTTAAAGCAAGGCTGAAAAGTGTTTATGAAAAGCTGTCTGTCAAGTCACGTGCGCAACTGGAGGAACGACTTTTCCCAAAAAGTTTAGTATAAATCTACCAAGAGTACCCAACGGGTACTGTGAAGCAAAAACAATCTACTGTACATTTTTGTATGGTGGATTGTTTTTATTTTCGCAAAATACCTAAGTGATGAAACGAGGTAATCATTATGTTAAGAAGCAGAAAATGGATAGCGCTTCTGATCGCCACTATCTTTTTGTTGATCTGCGCTCTAGCTGGCTGCTCTAATGGAGATAAACCTCGTGATGAGCCGACCAGTTCGAAAGAATCCTCTTCTCAAAAAAACGCTGAACCGCCTACTACAACAGTCAAAACCCCAGCCTATGAACAGCATACTGCAAAAGCAAAGGAGGTCTTATCCGCCTATTTAAAAAAGCAAGGTACTACAGAAGAATATAAAATGCGGCATGCCACGGATTATACAATCCTGGACGTTTATGGTTTTTTATTTACGTTTATACCACAAAAATCCTTTGTTGCAGGCAGCATGGATGGCGAGGTAGATGTGTTTGTGTCAGAGGATGGCGCACAATCTTATATATACGATGAGACAATAAGAGCGAAGGAAGAAGAGAAAGAAGCTGAGACTTTTGAAAAGGTAATGCTCTGGGAGGGCGATTATAAACGCGATTCGTCCCAGGACGGCATAAAAGGCACGTTGTCAGTTGCTGTAACATCTGAGGGTATAGTATTGGATTTCAGACCAGAAGCGGGATCGACTCTGACAATCACAGAAACTCCAACCGCTGATGATATATACACAATCGTCAGTAAGAGTTCTGATGTCACCTTTACGATGAATTTGAACGATATTGTCATCAATGTAAAAGCATTCCCTTCGGCCAACTATAAATCAGTGGTTGGAAATTACAAAAAAACAACGGAGGCGCTAGGATGACATAGAAAAAATAAGCTGCGTATCATTGACCTTTTTTGCACTGTTTACAAGTTTGCCATTTGCAACCAGAAGCCCCATGAAAGCCAGCCAGCTCAAGGATATTTTGCTGTTGACGCATCACAGAACTATGAGCATGGCCCGTTCTTTTCGCACATTTTAATAATAAAGGAGATTGATGAATTATGTTCAAAGTAAAACGAATTGCGTGTTTGCTGATAACATTGATTATGACGCTGAGTATCCTGCAAACAACCACGTTTGCGAGCGATTTAACTATTACGAAAGTTAAAAGCTTTAACTATCAAGGAAAATTCTATATGTCATTTCAAGTCCAAAGCTATAATCAAGCCAAGGTTACAGCCATTTTAATAAATTCGGCGGGAAAAACGGTTTTGCAGTGGAAACCCTTGTTAAGCAGCAGCCAAAATAATCCCGTCGTTACCTTCGGGGAAAATTACGATAAGCTGCCTGCTGGCCAATATACAATGGTCGTAACCGGTGAATTGCTTGGCATCTCTCCCAAAACAACGGCAACCCTGAAGGCCACTATCAAAAACAATCCTCAAGCAACACTAAGCATTTTAGACGAAGCCATGTGCCGCATAGATAGCACTAAAGGATACGGCCACAGTTTCCGCTTTAATTTCACGCAGGGCTTGGGGAAAACAGTTGCGTTGCAGATCTACACCGCAAAAGGTCAGCTGCTAAAAACCAATCAATATCAACTTAAAAACGCAAGCGGGACTTATAAATATGTGTGGGATTATTTTCCCGATAATGGCCTGAGGGTCAGCGGCGGCAATTATATAGTCAAGTACAAAATCGGAGACGGTGCATGGCAGCAAAGACAATTTGCGGTGCAATTTTAAGGAGGATGGCTATGAAACATTTATTGAAAAGAATATTCCTGCTTCTTGTCACAGTTGTTCTTCTGTCATCTGCAACAACAGCCTTTGCCGCCAGTCCGGAGCAATGGCAGAACATCAAAGGCACATATGCACGTGAGGACAACAGTCAGTTTAACAACGGCATTTTGAAACTCATGTATCTAGATAATGATTGTACCTTGTTTGAGTTCAAGATGATGAAGGGCAGCGAAAGCGAAAATTCAGCTTTTAACTTTTCTTTTGCCGGTGTCATGATTTCAAACGATGACGGATCAGCCGACTATGAATCTGCGGATGAAAATGAGAGCTTACGATTAAAATTTGATTTGAAAGCGGAAAAAGTTGTTGTCACACAGGAAGGCAATCTCCCTGTTGATGTAGCAGGTTCATACACCCTTCAGGAGCCGACCATCGAGGTTTCGGATGAGGCCGCAAAAGAAATTTTAGAGTTTCTGCCTACTGCTACCACCAGCCTAAACCACAACAACGGAGAATATGCCCTGACTTATGCGGATGAAATGGTGGGCGGCTGGTTTTATGACGTAAAGGCCAACTTTACGGATACCAAGGCGCTTATAGGCGAGTTTTGGATAGCACAGGATATGAGTGCAGTCTATCGTGTAGATACCGATAAGCCCATTTTGATTTATGGTTCTGCACAACCGCTGATGGACGCCGAATATATGGTTACCCCTTCGCATGATATAGACAAAGATACACAGGCTGAGGATGGCAATCAAAACGATGAAACTGCAAAAGTACCTTATTCCGTTTTCTATGTGTCTGCAGTATCAGAGCAAGAAGCGGTCAACGTGGGGCAAACAGCTAAAATCGCAGTAACAATGCCGGGCAATCTTCCCTATACACTGGAAGCGACAAGCTCCGATAGTGTAATTGCAGAAGTAAGCAAAGACGGTGTCATTACAGCTAAAAGTGCTGGGCAAGCTACAATCATCGTCAAGTTAGCAATTGACGATGCCCAAAAGATTTTTGAACTGTCATTTGGCGGGGTCGAGCCTCTCGCCGAAAACAGTAAATTGCCCGATGCGGCTACAGATAACACTGATTCCGATACCAAGCTGGACGGAGGCGACATCGCCATTCTTGCGGTCTTATTTCTCCTAGCCGTTGGTGCAGTGACGGGAGTTGTACTTCTTGTTCGGCGTCTGTTAAAGAAAAAAGTCGCCTAAGCACAGCTAGGTGAAGAGTCTTCATGGGAAAATTTGCGGACTGAAATTTGCCCCTGTGCATGGGACTTTTCAGTCTTTGCAGGATGCACCAACAAGCCTTCTAAGGATGAGAAATGCGAAACGGTGTATTTTAAAGTGACCGATTGCGAATACGAGAATTTTAGCTTAAATATTGAAAGGTCGGATTTCTCATGAATATTGCGGAACTTGAAAAAATGCGTCAAAAAGCGAGGACGATCAGTGTACTTAACGCCGTATTGATTGCTTTTTGGTTTGTTCCTTTTTTCAAATTGATTTCTGTAATTGGTGCTTTGGCACTCTACTTCTTTGTTACGCGCCGTATTGTGTCAGATTACAAAGTGGCTTTTAAAGCCAATGTGGTTAAGGCTTCGCTGGAAAACGTTTTTTCAGAATTGGAGTATGACCCCAACAACGGCATTGGGCGTGAAATGATCGAAAAGTCAGAGCTTTTTATGCAGGGAAATCATTATGACAGTAACGACTTGATTCACGCCAAATATAAAAACGTGGAGTTTCGGCAGGCAGATATTTCTATTCAAGATCATACCACTACCCGCGATCCGAACGGAAACGAAGTCGCTGACATCCAGCAATATTTCAAAGGTAGATTGATCCTATTTACATTTAACAAAGCAACGACCGCTCCTGTGCAGGTAGTTGGAAAACACTTTAACAGAGGTTCGTCGGATGGCGTGATTGGAAAGCTCACCAGAGGATTCCAAAATAACACTTCAAGGAAAAAGGTCATGATGGAATCTGATGAGTTTAATAAGAATTTTGAGGTTCTCGCCGCAGATCCTCATTCGGCTTATTATCTATTGACTCCGCCTATCATAGATGCTATTACACATCTATCCAAGGTCTATAATAACAACATTGCGCTCGCTTTCAAGGATAATACCCTATTCGTGGCAGTTTATCACAAGAAGGATTCACTGGAGCCGAAGATTTTAAATGGAACTACCATTATAAATGAACAGTGCAAAATACAACAGGAAATCAAAATCATTACTGATTTTATTGATCTTATGAGTTTAGAAAAAAATATATTTGTCATGGGCACTAATGCGCTTTTAAAACAGGAGAAAAAGATATGATTCTGCCTATTGTTGCAGCAATAGTCGTCGTCCTTATTGCTATTTGGTGGATCACCACAGGAAACGGATTGAAACAACTTCTTGTAAAAATTAAGGAAGCTGATTCTGATATTGAAGTAGCGTTAACCAAGCGCTTTGACACACTGACCAAGATGCTTGATATTTTAAAGGCGTATGCTTTACACGAAACCGAAACTTTAACAGGTATCGTAAAACTGCGCCAAGGTATGTCTATGCTCGAAAGAAGTCAGGCAAGCAGTGACATGAAACAACTTGCAGGCAGACTCCAGCTCATCGCAGAATCTTATCCGCAGCTTCGCTCTAGCGATAATTTTAAACAGCTCCAAATTTCTGCTGCCGATGTGGAAGAACATTTGCAAGCCGCAAGGCGTCTTTATAATGCGAATGTTTCCAATTTCAATCAAAAGCTGGTGAGCTTCCCTGACAGTCTGGTTGCAGGGTGCCTAAAGCTCAAAGAGCATTCATTTTTTGACATGGATTCCTCAAAAAAAGAGGATGTCAGCATGAAGTTATAGCATCTGATTAAGGAAGACGCACTGTAGGTGCTACTTCTTATGCGATCATGGCTGTTCTGCTTACGGGAGCAGCCATGTTTGGTGCTATTTATGCTAAATCACCAAAATAAAGCTGATTTTTTTGTCGCACGGGACTACTGGCGGCGGGCTGTTTATTGTATGAGCCACACTGCTTTTTCTTCTTACGGGATTCGTTTTTTGCAGGGATATGCCGCACAGCTTGTTTTGTAAAAAGGCAATGAGTGCGGGTATCAGGTACAAAGGAGGTAAAATGGCATGCCCACAATTATATGTATCCGTCCCATGGAAAACTATCGAATGGAAGTAGAATTTTCAAACGGCAGCATTGTGATTCTAAATCTGGAAAACAAACTGCATACGATCCGTTTTTCGGCGCTTCGAGACAGAAAACTGTTTGAAAGCGCTACTACCGATGGAATTAGTATCCTGTGGAATAAAATGCTTGAAATATCCGCGACGGAAGTTTTTGAAATTGCAAAAAGTGAAAAAAAGGAAATTTGCAATGAAAAAGCTCTGATATGAGATTTACAGCTAATACCTTATAATATCAATGGGTTAAATATACAAGTTTAAGATGTTGCGTTGTACTACATGTATGATGTAGAAAAGTACAACTGGTACGGAGCTAACCCCAACGAAATCAATGCAAACGGTTGATCTTCACTGGAAAACAACAGATTACAAAAGCAAAAGGGCTTTAACCACGAAGGTTGAAGTCCTTTTGTTTGTCCTTTATGAGAAGCCATGTAAATTTTGATGCCTATTTATCTTCATAATATTCTCAAAATCTTACTCAATGTCGAACTAAACACTAACAATTTCATTCACAAATGTTATTGAAATACTGAAAGTACGCTATTATTTACTATACTACTATTTTTGTTTATTTGTGATATATATATTAAATTTAAACTGATCAATAATTACCTTGAAATTGTAAAAAAATGTAAGTATTATTATATTAATTAATAACATCTCTCATTCTATGTGTTGTGAGTTTGAGAGGAAAGGTGTTGCTATCGGCTTAAACATTTGAGAGAGATAATATGTACAAGACCAGAAACATTTTTGAGAAGGAAGGTATATAAATGAAGATCACATCTGTTGATGTCATTGCCTGCAAACGCCAGTCTTTCAGTGCCCAAACTCCCGTCTTGTGCCGTATCAATACGGATGAGGGCATATATGGTTATGGAGAGGCCGGAGTATCTATCATGGATTTTTCCCTGGGTTCTTATGCGCTGCTAAAAATCTTCAGCAAAATAATCATCGGCAAGGATCCTCTGTACATTGATGTCATATGGGAAAGTTTATCGCAGAGTTTCTGGGCTCAGGGCAATGGCGGTGTGATCATGGCTGCCATTAGCGCGATTGATACCGCCCTCTGGGATATCAAGGGGAAGTACTTTAATGTACCGCTTTATGTGCTGCTGGGGGGCAAACACAGGGATAAACTGCGTTGCTATGCCAGTCAGCTCCAAAGCGGTTGGAAATACCAAAATTTCATGACAGCCCCCGGCGACCTTGGTTTCCTCAAAGAGGCTTGTCAGGCGGCGCTTGATGATGGCTATGACGCTATTAAGATTGACTTTATCAACAAGAGACTGGACGGTACACCTATTGACCGTACTGAGATGAAAAATTACATTCCGAAACAGTGGATGAATGAGTTTGTCAAACGTGTTGAAATGGTGAGGGAAACGGTCGGACCCGACATTGATATCATCATGGAAAACCATTGCATTACTTCTGCCAATACCGCCATCCAGTTTGGCTTGGCAACTCAGAAGTATGACATTATGTTCCTTGAAGAGCCCGCAAATCCGATGAGTCCTTTGGAGTACAAACGCATTTCCGAAAAACTGGATATTCCGATAGCAACCGGTGAACGGTCCTACCTGCGTTGGGGTTTCTTGCCACTATTGGAAAACGGCAGCCTTTCTGTGATTCAACCCGATCTGGGAAACTGCGGAGGCATAACCGAAGGCCGAAAAATTTGTGATTTAGCAAATACTTTTGGCGTGACTGTCCAGACCCATACATGCAATACGCCAATCAGCATAGCGACGTCGTTGCATTTGGAAGCTGCCATTCCCAATTTTATCATTCACGAGCATCATACGGTGGATACTCTAAAAGATGTCGCTGATTTATGCATTTACGATTATCAGCCTGTGGATGGGTATTATTCTATTCCCGAGCTGCCGGGTATCGGAAATGAGCTGTCTGAAAAGGCGCTCGCTGAAGCAACAATTGAAACCATAAAATAGAAGCTTTAGGCAATTTTTTGAAGTAGTCCAATCCCTAAAAAAGTCCTGATTTGGAGATCTTTAAAGACAACCAGCATGAGCATGTTGGTTTGGTCTTGCAGCGCTTTGGTAGCATTCTTGGCCTTTTGTGCGTATCGTTACAAGACTGGAAAGGTGCATGTAACAAAGAGTTGAGAACTTTTATAAAGCTTGGTTGTTAGGTTGCACTGGTCTATCAACCCTACAAAATGAAAATGCAGTGGTGGGCAGGCAGCACCCCACCGCATTTTTATGAAAGAAATACATATAGAAGGGGCAAATTGAATACTGACATGGGAGCAGTTAAACTGCTGGCGATTTTTGTGATCATGTTTTTTGTTTTTTCGGTGCTCAAAAAGCTTTTTGATAAATTACGGTGGGGACAAAGTGGATCGAACTCTTGACCTTACGAATGTGAACGATATGCTCTCCCCAATTGTGTTTTTATCGCGTTTGTGAAGACAATTACCCACAAGCGCGTATGTTGGGTTGGTGCCGTTCGATGTTTAAGATTGGACCTAATTCACGAGTGCTTGTTGACCCAGCTACAGTTTTTTGCTATTCTTTTCTTATATTTACAAGTAGTTAGGAGAGCTTTCTGTGTTAGATAATGGAGAACACGAATCTATCGATGAGATTTTTCATAGGCTAAATGCCAAGGCCGATATCCTCTATCGACTTGTTATGTGGCTTAGTGATTACATGTCCAAGGCAAACGATTATGGCACAGGTCAACTGATGAACATGGTGGAAATTCATACGCTGACGGCCATTGAAGAGAATCCAGGCATCACCGTAACTGAAATTTCGAAGACATGGAACAAGACAAAGGGCGCCGTATCCCAGACTGTAACTAAGTTGGCGTCAAAAGGCTTCGTCAGCAAAGTGAAACTACCCGAAAACGCAAAAACCGTGTTGCTGTTTCCAACCGAAAGCGGAAAGACTCTCAGCAAGGCACATAAAACAAGCGATGCCATTGATCTTACGAAAGGCATGGAATATCTTCTTAAAAAACATACGATGGAAGAAATAGATGTTTTTTATAGAGTTGCTAACACATATTTAGAAATGTTTAAACTATATTACAATGATTGAATATAGTTTATCATATATACCATATTGAATTAGTTTAAAGACGCTAAAATTGAATTTATAGCGTCTTTTTTGTTTATTTATCACTAACAATATATGTTAAAAATGTAAATATATATTAAATCAATCATATATATTCCAAAAAGCCTAGACTATATTCATGTTAATTGTGAAAAATGTTAATATACAGGCATAAATCTTAGTATATATAATTATTGACAAATTATGAAGGCAAATATATAATTAAAAAAACTATTGTTTAGCATCTAAATAATATTTGCAATTTGATACCATGAAATGGAGAATAACTAAATATGTGCTATGATTTCGAAACCGTGGTTAACCGAAATAATTCAGGCGCTCTGAAGTGGGATTTGATGAAACAGGTTAAACCTGATGTTGGAGACGACATTGTTCCTTTTTCCGTAGCGGATATGGAATTAAAAAACCCACCCGAAATCATTTCGGGACTGCAAGAGTATCTGAATACAGCCGTTTTAGGCTATACGGGGGCCACCGACGACTATTATCATTCTGTATGTAGTTATTTAAAGCGTAAACACAACTGGGAAATTAAGAGAGAGTGGATCTTAGTATCGCCCGGCGTCGTACCTGCTCTGTATGACATTGTAAAAGCTTTTACGAAACCTAATGATGGCATTATCATCATGTCCCCCGTATATTATCCCTTTACCTCGGCAGTTCAAAATTCCGGCAGAACGCTAGTCAAAAACAGCTTAATTTGTGATGAAGGCCGATATACCATTGACTTCGCTGATTTAGAATTAAAAGCTAAACAGCCTGAAAACAAGCTTTTAATTCTCTGCAGCCCTCACAACCCGGTTGGCCGCGTTTGGACAAAAGACGAGTTAATCAAACTGGGTCGCATTTGCATTGACAACGACGTATTGATTATATCTGATGAAATTCATTTTGATTTTGTGTCCGACGGATATAAGCATACGATATTTGCTTCAATCTCAGATGAATTTGCCCAAAATTCCATTATTTGTACCGCCCCTAGCAAAAGCTATAACCTTGGTGGCGTTCAAGTATCGAATATTATTATCCCAAATGATAATATTCGTGAAACTTTATCTAAATACAACGAAGAAACAGGCAGATTTGTGCTGAATATTTTTGCTTATAAAATCGGTGAAATTGCTTATACGCAATGTGATGAGTGGTTCCAACAGCTTCATGAGCTTCTTGAGGTCAATAAGCATCTGGTCGAAGACTTTTTCACTCAAAATATTCCCGAAATTACAGTTTCAACGTTGGAAGGAACTTATCTGATGTGGCTGGATTGCCGCAAGTTGGGCATGGATACAAAAGATCTTGAACATTTTATGCAGCAAGAGGCCCAATTGTTCCTCGATGAAGGATACATATTTGGCGACGAGGGCTCCGGTTTTGAACGCATCAATATAGCTTGCCCTACAAAAGTACT